>JAXHVT010000055.1:0-136874 GCA_034188985.1 Actinomycetota bacterium
GATCAGCATCCCCAGGATGCGGGAGATGCTGCCCATGCTGCTGGTGGGCTGGGGAGCCTACCTGGGAGCGATATCACGCTTTGAATATCTTCTCGTGGAGAAGCCGATCGAGGCCATCCCCGCGCCCTGACCAATTTCGTGGGGGTAATACTCTCGGTGATCATAGGGCTTCTGCTGGCCGTCCTGCTGCATGCCATGGTGCTGGCCCCCAGGAGGGGAGAAAGCTGTCGAGGAGACGCCGGCCCCGCCACAGGTGTCGGCGCGGTGGGCGGTGATGGACGTGCGTAAGATGCTCAAGAAAGGAAGCCTTTGTCTGGTGGCACTGAGCGCCCTATCCTTCATGCTCACCCTGGTGCTGTTCTTTCCCGGGGCGGGAGCCGAGCCCTCCCGGATGGACGATATCGAGGTCAAGAGTTTCGAGGCGGTGATCATGGACACGGATCACGCCTGGGAGATCGAGAAGGTGCGGGTGGTCACCTGGCTGGCCCTCAAGCGCGAAGACACCGTCGATGTGAACCGCCCCGACTTTCCTGGAGGCTCCATAGTGGCAGGGCGTGAAGAGCTGCCGTTCCCGAGGCGGTGACCGGCATGGGCAGCGAGGGATCCCCCGATACCTTTATCTATGGCGCCGACCAGGTAAACGGAGGCGTGGAGCAGATCAAGGAGGGCCTGACCTAGGCTACGGACGGAGGCACCACGGTCATACAGCAGGCCCTGGTGGACAGCCTGGCTGAGCTCTACCTCACCGAGTCGCAACTGGAGGCCATCAAGGTCAGGGGAGAGGAGTTCAACTACATCATCGACGGGCCGTTGACGCCGAGAACGTGGTCACCTTCATTTACCAGACCCCGCCCACCTACTCCTATAAGGAGGTCTCCAGCTGGTTGACCGCCGCGATCATCGCCGGCACCATCGTCCTGCTGCTCATTGCCTTCGGCATAATCATAAGGAGACGCCCGGTGCTCGGCTGATGCCGGCGCACCCCAAAATGTCAGGAGAGGGGGTCAGGAGCTTGTTGCACAAGGCGGGGCCGTGCATTTAAATAAATCCTCTGCGGGCAAAGGGATAGCTTAGTCGTTGATTGAAACTGGATTTCTAAAGACAAGATACCTACGTTGGCGATATTCGGGGTTTTGCAGCAGGCTCTCATCCCTAAAAACCAGATATTTTCGGGGATCGGGAAGTGGATGATACAGATGTTATCGCTATCTTGCGATAAGCCTCAGGCACATCTCAGAGCAGAACCCCTGTGCCTCAACTTTAAAATTCTGATATCGACAAGCCGGGCTTCCTGGTAGATGTCGGGAAAGAGGAGTATCTGGTGGAATCGGAGGAACCGATACCGGAGGAGTCCACGGCGGAGTAAACAGGGTAGGCGTATTTTGCGGTATCCCTCCCGGGGAAACAAGAAGCATGCTGCATACTCAGGGGGAACCACTTTAACGGGAAGCTCGAGCCGGGCAACTATCCGCGCAGGAACATATCCTGCAGGGCGTCCAGCAGTCGGCCAGCATCGAAATCACCATCTCCGCCCTGGAGGAGGGTAGCCGTCTCCAGTACCCCGATCACCAGGGTGTAGGCAACCATCTCCACGTCGGTCGGTGGTATGAGCTTAAACTTTATGGCCTTTTGCAGATCGCGCTGCACGTGCTCGACGATGTATTCGTATATCTCCCAGCGCTTGGCCTTCAGGCGGGGATCGTCCTCCACGGTGCTCCTGAGCACGGAGAGGATGTCCAGAAACTCGGGATGAGAGGTGATGGCCACCTCGGCCCCTTTACGAATCCGCTTCAGGGGGTCGTTCTCGTTTTTTAACTCCTCTATGACATCGCTGAACATAGCATGGAGGATGTCGTCTACGTACTCCAGGAGAAGCTCTTTCTTGGAAGGGAAGTAGAGATAAAAAGTGCTGTAACCAACCCCGACGGCTTGCGTGATGTCGCTTACCCTGGTCTTGTGGTATCCCTTGCCGGCGAAGACGGTCACGGCCTCTTTCATTATCTGCTGTTTCCGATCCGGCCTGGCCCCGGCGCCACCCGCCTCGGGCTCCACCCGTTTATCCTTCACCACCATCTTCTTTATAAGGGACAGCGAGTACCCTTCTTTGCGCAAACGCCTGATGGTCTTCAACTGCTCGACCTGTTCGGGCCCGTAATAGGCCATGGTTCTGGCAGTACGTTGTGGAGGGGCAAGCAATCCCTTGCGCAGATAGTGGTGAATGGTGCTGCGACCCACGCCTGTCATCTTCTCCAGATCAGAGATGAGCAGCAGTTGCCCGGACTTGTGCTTCATCCTCTACCCCCAAGTCTCTATACTATGTAATAGCATAAGGTTTATTAATCGATTATGCAATTATATTACGTAATTGGTAGAAATACAGTCGAGCTTTAATATTCCTTGACATAATAGAAATATAGTTATTATCATAATCCTGTCGAATACAAACCACATCTCGAAGCCAGCTATATAATGAATGGAATGATATATCATTCCGAGTGTTACGTAGTTGTTTTTTTTAATGCAATATTCGCATCCACGATAAAGGAACGGGAAGGAAGATATAACCTACGAGAAGATCGATTTCACCGCCGGAGAGATCGCTCGCCTAACTCTCAACGATAGGGAGAAGAGAAACACCTCAGCCATCAGCTGATAACCGAGCTTATGGACGCCTTAAAGGCGGCGGAGAGGGACGACGGGTGCAGGGTGGTGATACTGGACCGCAAGGGAGAGGTCTTCAGCGCCGGTCACGGTATCTCCGAGGAGATACCGGTAGGATGCACCACCAGGACGCAGGAGACTTGAAGGGGATTCCTGGAATGGGTACGAGACGATTCTTACTTGCCGCTCTGGGATTATCCTAAGCCAATCATCTGCAAGATAGACGGCACCGTGGTGGCGGGGGGGAGTGGATCTCTCCTGCTTCGCCGAAACCTGTTACTGCTCCGACGAGTCTTTCTTCACCTGGTTTCCCATTGCCCAGATGACCGTGGCCATCACGCCTTCGCAGATCGTTTTCTGGAAGCTGGGGATGTGGAAGTTCAAGGAGTTCCTGCTCTCCAGGGGATGGACGGGTGAGGAGGCGGAGGCCAAGTGCCTGGTGGAGTAGAGGGCACGTTACATAGTGAACATGCTCGAGCAAGCCAGGGTGGCCTGCGGTGAGGATTTCCGTATCGGGATTCGCTTCTCCGGCGATGAGAAGCTACCCGGCGGAATCCACCACCAGGAGGTTCTCGAGGTCCTGGGCATGTGCGAGCCCTACATCGACTATATAAATACCTCCTACCTCCGTCGGATGCTATGACGCCTGCAATACCATGTTCCCCCACCAGGACAACATGATGAACGGCTGCGCCAGAAGTTTCAAGAAGCATTTCGACCTGCCGGTAATGGTTCCGGGTATACACGACCACGATAACGTCGTCAATGCGCGGTAGGACGGAGTGACGGATATCGTCTCCCTGGCCAGGGTATCGGTCAACGACCCCGACTGGCCTAACAAGGTCAAGGCCGGCAGGGTGGGGGATATCGTCAGGTCCACGCGCTGCTGCAACTGCCCCCTCAGCATCTTCGAGGCCACGAAGGTGAGCTGTACCGTCAACCCCACGACCGGCTACGAGAAATATATGCCCGAATACTGGCCAGTGAATTCCCCCGGAAAGTGCCACAAGGTTGATAAGTTCCTCGCCAGGCAAGAGGGCCTTTACGATAAGGGAACCCGGTTATGAAGATGTTGGGCGACATACCCAGCAGGTAGGTCAGGCTCACCCCGGATCGGGAGGCCCTGGTCTTCGAGGATACCAGGTTGAGCTGGAGACTATTCAACCAGAGGGAAACCGCCTCGCCAACTGGCTGCCGTACATGGGCTTCAAGGCAGGTAACACCGTCTCGGCCCTGGTCATGAACTGCCACCAGTACTACGAGCTTTATTACGCGGCATTCAAGATAGGCTTGATCAACGCCTCCATCAACTACCGCTTGAGCCCGGAGGAGATGCTGCATCTCATCAACCTTTCTCGATCCAGAATCCTTGTCGTGGGGAGTTAATATTTCGAGTATGTGGAGCTCAACCGGGACAGGATGAAACATGTCGAGATCGTTATCTCCTTCGACGGGCCCGAGAGCGGCATGGAGGACTACGAGACGCTCCTGGAGGGATCATCGCCGTCGGAACCGGACGTGGAGGTCGGCGAGGACGAGGTGGCGGTCATCTCATACACCGGGGGTACCACGGGGCTACCCAAGGGGGCCATGCTTACCCATCACAATTTCCTTACCGTCATCCGTACCATACTTATCTACGGCGAGGTGAGCGGGGATGACGTAACCCTCCAGGTTCTGCCCCTCCCTTTTTTTTCATCTCACCATCTGGCAGACCCTGCTGACTCATTATGCCGGTGGGAAGTAAATGCTCAACAAGAAGATGGAACTACAGCACGTCATGAACCTGTTCGCCGTGGAGGGCACCACCTTTATCAACCTGGTTCCGGTGCTGCTGAACTGGATGGTCAACGCCCCCGACTTCGATGCGCACGATTTCTCCTCCCTCCGTTACATCATCTACGGCGGATCGCCCATACCAATGACGATTCTGGAGAAGTGCTTGGAGAGGATAACCGGCAAGTTCTCGCAGGGATTCGGGCTCGCCGAAAGCACCGTGCTGGGGGCCGAGGATCACGTCATTTCCGACGACCCCGTGAAGAAGAAATGCCTTCAATCGGTGGGCCGGGAGGTCTATTATAACTGGGTAAGGGAAGTGGGAGACGGTGGTGGCGATCTCCCACCTGGGGAGATCGGGGAGATAAAGATCAAGGGTCCCAACGTCATGAAGGGATACTGGCGGGATGCCGAACAGACCGAGGGCCGTATCGGGGACGGGTGGCTGTACTCCAACGATATGGGCTATTTCGACGAGGATATGTACCTGTATATCGTCGTCGTCGATCGCAAATAATTTATAATCATTAGCGGTGGGGAAAACGTCTACCCCAAGGAGGTCGAGGGCGTGCTTTGCCACCACCCCGCGATCAGTGAGGTCGCGGTTGTCAGCGCCCCGGATGAGAGATGGGGGGAGACGGTGGCCGCGGTCATCGTCCCGAGGGAAGGGGAGGAGGTCACCGGTGACGAGGCTATCTCCTTCTGCAAAGAGAGATTGGCGGGCTACAAGTGTCCCCGCATCATGGATTCGCGGATTCCCTGCCCAAGACGCCCATCATGAAGATCGACCACAGTGAAGTCAGGGAGCGTTTCTGGAAAGACGAAAAAAGGGTCCAATAAGCGGTTGAATGTCGGGCACCATTTGAATAGTATGTATAGTCGAGAGGTGGTTGAAGGGCGTCAAGGGGGCTATTGGACAAGGAATCTATCGTGACTACTACCTTTTCGGATAAAGCCTTGCTCATGTTTGCATGTCTGCCGTGGGGGAGAGGAAGGAATTACCGCAGGGAAGCAAAATATATTTATGAGGTGTTGGGTATGAGCGGGACCTTGGTTTCCGCTGTTGGGGCGTGCCGCAAAAGGTGCTGGCAAGAGCTGCTGTTCCCCGAAAGGAAAGGTTTGATATGGAGCTGAAGGAAGCGGTCGACCTTTATCGTGATGTGCTGAATCGCTATTCCAAGGGATTCTCGCCGGAGGAGGTAATTGGGGGCGTGGCCGAAGCCTTGTGCGCGAACAACGCGGTGCTCTTCGTTAGAAGGGGTATCTCCTCTTTCCTGGAGCCGAGGCTGGCCTGGAGGTTGAAGGAAGAGTACAGGGAGAAGATAAAAGACAAGCTATTCCCACTTGACTGGGCGGCTCGCCATCCCGCCCATCGGGTATTCACGTTGGATAAGGGGAAGCTGGCCGAGCTGGGTCTCGGAAACCTAGGCGAGGATGCGACTGATAACATCATTTTATTCCCGATACGGAGCCATTCTCATCTACGTGCGGTATTATTGGCCGCCCTGCCCGCGGATATGTCCATGCCGGACCAGCAGTCCTTCAGGGTGGCCGCGATAGGCGCGATATTGGAGCGAATGGTCGAGCTCTTCTCCTTCGAGGAAAAGAAAGACGGTAGGGAAGACGAGGGTTCCACGCCGGTCGAGTTGGGCATCCTGTCCAATTTTCTTATGAGCAAAGCCAACGTGGCGCGAGCGGCTTCCTTGAGCCTGGATCTCTTGATAAAGCTCTTCAATATGGACGGGGGAACCGTACACCGCGTCAAGGGCCCCATCGGGGCCCAGCAGGCCGTGTTGATATCCTCGCGCGGTTGGGGAGGGATGCCGGAGATTATCGAGCATCTCTTCGAGAACAAGCTCATCGAAATGCTGCAAGCCATGCGACATTCCCGGGAGAAGGAGTGGGAGCTGTGCCTGGACGCGGGAAGCATCGCGGAATACTTTCCGGGGGTAAAGCCGTACTTTCACGCCAATCAGGTTAAGTCCTTTCTGCTGACTCCCATATATCAGGATGACAGACTAGTGGGTTTGCTTACGCTTTTCGGCAAGGCCTATGCCGCCATGGAACCCCGTGATATGGAGATACTGGCGCAGTTGTCGTACCGCCTGGGCGACCTTTTCTCTGTCGAGGGCGATGAAGAACAGCCGTCGCGTGAACCCAGGAAGGAGTGGAGCTTTCCTTCCTTAGCCGAGAATCTCGCCCGCCTGTCCCAGGGCGGGGGAGGTACGGACGACTTCCTGTCGTCCTTTCTGCGATTAGCATCGGTTGAGCTTGGTGCCTTCATGGCTTTCGCTTATTTCGGGGTGAAATCGTCCAACCAGAGGAGCTACCAGTGGTACGCCGACGCTGTATATGGGGGAGAGAGCGTTTTCAAGCCCACAGCGGGTCTGTCCCGCGTGGTTGAGCGCATCCAGCGCATGGCGGTGGTTAAGCCAGAAAACCCTGTTATGGAGGAACTACCCGCCGCCGAGCAGGCCAGGGCCGAGGGACTTGTGCTGTTGCTGGTTCCGGCCAGGGAGAAGGACCTTTTTCTTATCCTCGGTTTTTACCTACCCCGGGAACGCAGGCTGACCAGGGCCGAGATAGAGTCCCTGAATCCCCTAGCGGCAATGGTTTTGAGTCTGGCAAGGGGATTGAAGGAAAAAGGCCAGGCAGAGAGATACCGCCGTTCGCTGGAGATATTGACGGAGATAGAAGGGGACCTGACAACCTGTGAGAACCCTTCACACATCCTGCGGTTGCTGGCCAGGGGAGGAAGAGAGCTGCTGGAATGCGACCGGGCGGCTATCGTGGTCATTGACGAGGAGAACGGGACCTTCGAGGGAGCGGTGGAGACCGAGGATGGCCTACAGGTGTGCGACCTCAAACTCATAGCGGGCCGTGAGATATCCCTGGTATTGGAGAGAGGTCATGCACTCTATTCCTCGGATCTGCCGGAGGAAGCCGAAAGCATATTGCCGGGAGATGAACGTGGGTCTTTTATCGCCGTGCCCTTGACGGGACGGAAGGGGCGCCTGGGAGCCCTGGTGTTCGAAAAATTGGATAAACCGGAGTTCTTCGGGGAGTTCAAGCGCAGGCTGGCTCATTTCCTGGCCGGCCAGGCCGTCTCGGTCCTGGAGTCGCATATGGAGGAATCGAAGTTGGGCAGCGCCGCGGAGGAGACCAGGGCGCTGCTGAGAACATCTAGGAGGTTGTCGTCCTCGTTGACTCTAGAGGAGATGTGCGGCGGTCTGTACAGCGAGTTCAAACAGACAATAGGAGCGGAACTGCTGCTTGTCTCCATCGAGGGCAAACAGGGGTCCAAGCGGCTGGCCTGGTGGAAGGACGTGAGCGAAGAGGTGGAGGGCTTCGATGAGCTGCTGGAGGAGGAAGGCCCCCTCATGCTGGCCCTTTCCCGAGCCGGAAAGCTGATACGTAACAACCTTAACACCGTGTTGCGTGGGCCGGGGGAGGATGAGCTGGCCTTGAAGGGGATCCGTTCCTACATGGCCGTGGTGCTTTACGGAGAGGAGGTCAAGGGCCTCCTGCTGGTGGGAAGCCCCGGTGGGGGTTCCTTCAGCGAGAAGGAGGCGGCCCTGGTGGAGAAGACGGCGGGCTTGCTTAGCTCTTCAATCGCCGTGCCCATGCGTTACGAGGAGATGCTATCTAGCATAAGCCGGCTGGAGGAGATGTACAGCAGCCAAAAGGAAAGGGCGCGGACGGCGACGGACCTGGTGAGCATGGCCTCACACGAGATACGCCATCCCCTGACCTTGATAATGGGCTTCTCGGAAGTGCTGCGGGAATACAGCGACAGCCTGGATGCCAGGGAGAGCAGGGAGGTTGTAGACAAGCTGAGCAAGGCGGCTGACAGGCTGCGCCGCAGCGTGGTCAACATGATGGAGGTCTCCCGCTTTGATTCGGGGAGGATGTCCGTCAAGTTGGAGGAGGTTGACATACTGAACCTCCTGCAGGAGCTGGTGGAGGAACTGCATGCGCGTTCCCTGGAGAACGTCGTGGACCTGGAGGTGGAGAGCGAGGCGGAGAGGATCATGGCCGACCGGGACAAGCTGGAGATAATCCTTTTCAACCTTATGGACAACGCCGTAAAATACTCGCCTCCGGGATCGACGGTCAAGGTCTATGCCAGGCGCTTGGGTCGAGAGGTATTATTGGGCGTCAAAGACCAGGGGCAGGGAATAAGCGATGATCATCTCGGTTTCATCTTTCAGCCTTTCAGGAAGGGTGAGGGAGAGGAATACGGTCCCATAAAGGGGATGGGTTTAGGTCTCTATATCGTGAATAAACTGGTCGAGGCGCACGGAGGACGTGTAGACGTGAGAAGCGAACACGGTATGGGATCGACCTTTATCGCCCATATACCGCAGCCCGAGTATGGTGAAGAGAGGAAAGCCTTGAGATCCGATCTCCTACAGGCTTGACCCACCCTCCGGCGTGAGGGTGGGTCTGCCGGGTCTCTTCAGCGAAGCTAAGAGCGATCGGGGATCACTCTTAATATATATGGAGCGGGCGGCGGCGGCCCCACTCGCAGTCGAGAAGAATGCCGTATTAAAAAAATAGTAAGCGATAATGGCCTATGTAAGGGGAAACAGGTTTGAGGATCGCGTTTACCAGCGATTTGCATGTCGACATCTCGCAAAGGAACTGGGAGCTTGTTCCTTATTTGAACGAGGTTCTCAAGATAGTCGAACCGGATGTTTTCGTTATCGCTGGAGATATCAGCCCCGAGTTGGGGGATATCGAGTATACTCTTGACTGCTTTTCGACCCTCAGGTGCCTCAAGCTCTTCGTTCCCGGAAACCAGGATATCTGGGTGCTTTCCGAGAGTATGCAGGAGCAGGGACACGATTCCTACGAGAAGTATTATTTCTATCTTCCCGAGTTATGCCGCCGCAACGACTTCGTGCCTCTCTGGATGGAGCCGGCGGTAGTACAAGGCGTGGGTTTTGTGGGGACCATAGGCTGGTACGACCACGCCCTCAAGCCCGGTGTGAAGGAGCCGGATTTCGACAAGGTCGACCGCTCTCTGGTGGACAGCGTCTGGAGTGATATGCGCTGGGCCTGCTGGAGCGATATCTCCATGATGATAGAGGGAGGGGTAGCCCCGGTACGCAGGCCTGATATGGAGGTAGCCCGCGAGTTCAACCTGCGCCTCGACCAGGACCTGGAGGCCTTCTCGCGCGAGGCGTCAGTGGAGGAAGTCGTGTCTGTTACCCATTACCCTCCCTTTCAGGAGTTGGTGAAGGCTGGACGGGAGAACAAGGGAGAATCTCTTTTCCCGGTATCGCGGGACATGGCCAACATCCTGCTTTCCTATCCCAAGGTAAGCCTGTCTATCTCCGGGCATATTCATAGCAGAAAAGACATCATGGTAGGCAATATCCGGGCGGTGAGCTGTCCGGTAGGCTACCGCAACCGTGATCACCGCAGGTATCAGGATATAGTCAAGGACTGCCTGGAGGTCATCTATCTCATCGACCGGGGTGATTTCCTGCCCCGAGGCGGGGTCTGAAGGCGGGCCTGTCCATAGCATACGGACCTGTCGTACATCTTGAGGAGCTCGCCCTTTACCACCTTCATGGAGGCGTTGCGGCGAAGCTCGTTCACCGGTTCTATATGTTCGGGTTTCCCGTAACATTACTGTGAGGCCGCGATATACGGTCTCTCCACCCCTTGTCTTTGCTCTGTCCCCAAGCCTGAACATCTTCGCCGGCAGGTCTTGACTGGCAGCCTCACCTCTGTGTCTCCTGCTCGATAAGCCATACCAAAGCATATACTTAAAAAACCGACCCTCGGTACAACACGATCGTACCTGCCTGCCGGGTTGCTAGGCAGTAGCGGCATACGGTTGTCACGTGCTTCTCATGCGGCCGCCCTTTCAGCTCGATGTGTCGATTTGACGCACTAGTAAACCAGGAGGGTTGAAATCAACCATGAGGTGGATGCGCGGCAGCCGGTATATGACGAGTATACATGTAACGTTTCATCAGGAGGCGGGATTCTTTGGATAGAGCCCGTCTCGTGGATTTGCGGACACTGGAGTTCAGGGAAATGGTTGAAGAGAACGAGGCTTCTAACGGGAAGAATCCGGGTGTGGAACCGCCCGGACCCCCGCCCCATGGCGAGTGCCGGCTACGCGACTATCGCGGTCTAGCCCCGGGATGCTGGAACCAGGCAGATAAAGCGGAGGAGCTGATCGGCCGGGTTCCTGATCTGATGGGTTTCGCCACCGGGGATGAATGCGGCCGTTCCCGGACCTGCCTTTACGCTTCCATCCTCCCTTACGAACTCTCCTTCCCCGGAGAGGACGTAGATCTCATGCTCCCATTCATGACTGTGAAGGGGGGAGTACCCACCGGGTGCGATCTCGAATATCCTCATGTAGAAATTGGGCGCCCCGTGTTCCTCGGAGATGACCCATCTGATGGTCACGCCGCTGGTCTCGCCACCGGGGTTTTCGGCGGGAACCTCGGAATAATGGGTTACTTTCATGAGAACCATTATAACCTCAGGTGGCATGAGATTGCAGCATCCGTACCCAAAGGGGGTGGAAACGCGGACTCAGACATCGCCGGCCTGGCCCCCCGCGCCCTCCAGTTGGGGCGGCGGCGGTATCTCGAGGCTACCCCACATGTTGTTGCGTCTCCAGATAAGGATTCCTCCCGCCATGACGACCAGGGAGGACAGGAAGAAAAGGATCATGCCGGCATGGGGGAGAGCGGATATCCTCAAGCTCTCCTTTACCCACGTCTCCACCAGGGGCCCGATACCCGGAAAGCTCTTTATCGCCTCAAGCAGGCCTTCATAGAGGCCGATCCAATCATAGGCCTCCGTTATCAGGCTTACCAGGTAGGCGATGGAGCAGGCGAGGAGGATTACGGAGCCCGTGACGATCAGCGGTCCGGCCTGTCTTCTCAGGAAGAGGGCTGCGATGACGAGAATGGCCACGGCTATGACCGCGCTAGCCAGCCAGGGATTCTCCAGGAGCTTGAAGGAGTAAGTGGGAAGGTCGATCTCGAAACTGAATACGACGTCTTTCCAGTCGAGATAGACCTTGGCCCAGGGAAGGGCGGTGGCGGCGATTATGCACAGCACGCTTCCCAGCGCCACCATGGCTTCCTCCCAACCCCAGGGCGGGAGAGGAGACCTCGTGGCTTCGCCCCTCGGGAGCGAAATGGAAGCGATTTTTTCGCTGATAGCCCTGTCCCCCTCGCTTTGGGCGAATGTCAATCGAGCATTGTAAGGAATTATAAACTCCACCCGTTGGAATTCCAAACGGGTGTGTAGATGAAGAGCGTTAGACCTCGTTTCAGTAGTAAAGCGGACGATGAAAGGAGAGGGTGAGATGTTCAGGTATGGAAGCGAGAGCCACAGCCACGAGGATGACGGTCACCTTCTCGGTTTCGATTTCGGAGTCTGCTGCCCGATATGTGGGGGCAGGATGACCAGAGGGGCTTATTTCTGTGCCCGCTGCCGGCGTCATGGCAGGTTGCATATGGACTCCGGTGATATCAGGAAGAAGCGCCATGAGGTGTTCCTCCCTAGCAGCCTCCTTTTCCACTGACTTGCGCCCTCCCCATCTTGGGCTGACCTGGTCCGGTAAATAATATATGCTTAAATGCATGGATTGGATTTGCTCGAACTGGAGGTGTCCGGGGATGTTAATGCAAGGAAGATAATGGGAAAGAGGATATCGAAGCTTATGCTGGCATCCGGGATCGTAGCCGGTTTTACTTGCGGATGGGCCTTGGCCCTTCAAGGGCGATTTCGCAAGCGGCTCAAGGAAGCGAACCGGAGCGGTGCCGTTATAACGCTGCGGGGGAATAAGAGCATGAAGAAGATTGGCCAGGAGAGATGTTCCCTTCTCTCAGTAAAAGCCCTACCTCATGAGCCTGGTAAGCGCCTTCGGGCGGGACCTGTTGCCCATGGCCCTGGATACCAGGCGCTCGACTACCGGTTATATCTATCCCTACTCCACGGAGTTCAAAAGAATAGAGTTAGAGAGCTTCAACGGTACGCCCCTCATGGGAGTTATAGGTATATACTAGGACGGCCACAAAAGGCCCGGAGTGGTTTTCAGCCACAGGCTCTTCGGTTTTAAAACCAGAACTACGTTATCAACCCGGCCCTGGAGGCCTTCTCGGGTTGGGATTACAATGTATTGGCTCTGGACCTGCGCGACTTCGGGGAAAGCTAGAAGCTGTCCTATTCCCCTACTACCGGGGGGTGGAAATAGGGTCAGGACATCCTGAGCGCTTGCTGGCTGCTGGGGGAGAGGGAGGAGGTCACCAGCGTGGCGGTGGTGGGCTACAGCCTGGGAGAGAGCTCGATTATGAACACGGCCTATCAGAGCCGCGATCATCCATTCCTCACCGGAGGCGCGGTGGCCTGGAACGGATATGTCTCCATGAAGAGGATGGTGGAATATATCAGCCGGCGCCCCCCTCTAAACGATTTTTTCTTCCCTGTTTACCTGGCCTTTTCCATCATGAACGAGATGCGTAGACAGGACATGAAGGGCTATATGGAGGATCCGGCTTCCCTGCCCTACCTGCAGGAACGCCCTTTTTACACGGATTTCCGGCGCTATATGGATGAGGTCGTCGTTCCCCATTACAGCATGGAGCCGGATGAGATCTACAGGTTATCCAGCCCGGCGGAGTTCATCTCCGCAGTGAAAATACCTCTTCTGGTAGTTCACGCCGAGGACGATCCCATCTGCCCCATCGAGGAGATGGACGAGCTGTGGAGGGCTGCTGGGGAAAGCAGCAATGTGGATATACTGGTTCTACCCACCGCGGATCCTATAGCGCTTTCGATGGGTTCGACAGGCGCTGGTACCGATCGGTTCTGCGCGGCTTCTTGGATTACTGGGCGAAATGTCCGGGCTAGATGGTCCCGGCCGCGGGAGTGCCGAGTCAACACCAGGAGGGAATAGGCATAAATCTGTTTGCCCGGGTACTCAGCCATGAAGATAGGATGGTGGCTCCCCTGGCGAGATACCCCGGCTTGAGGGTCATCGGTCGATCCCTACAGAAGGGCTTGCAGGATGCCGGGATTCAGCTGGAGGCGCTGAGGGCTCTGGAGGAGAAACTGCGCCCCGATGTCATTTTTACCTGCCTCGATTCCACGGTTGAGGCCGAAGCCCTGGGCCTGGAGGTGGAGTTCTACAACCGCAATCCCGCCGCCCTTAACTACCACGAGCACTTGCGGCCGAGTGATATTACGCAGATGGATTTGCCCGATCCCGAGAGTTCTGGCAGAATGCCTCTCTTCCTGGAGGTCGCGGATGGTTTGTGTAAGGGGAAAGACAGGAGTACTGTGCCTTCGTTACCGGTTCCTTCACGCTGCTGGCCCAGCTTCTGGGGACGGAGCAGCTGTTCTCCATGGTGAGGTAAGAAGAGGAACTGAAGGAAACCTTAGGTTTCGCGACCGCCGTGGTGGGGGAATATGCCCCCTCACTGGCGGAGCGCGTGGACCTGGTGGTGGCTCTCCATCCCGTGGCACAGAACCTCGAAACCCTGCAGTACCGATTCTTATGCCGCCCCTACATGTGGGGATTGGCGGGGATAATAAGGGCATCGGGTGACACCTGTATGGTGCACGTATGCGGTAATTCCACCCACCTCCTGGAGGAGATGGCCCTGGCCGGCGTGGAGGGAATATACCTGGGCGGCAAGGTGGATTTACCCAAGGTAGCGGAGCTGTTGCCCTTGAACCTGGTGCTCATGGGCAACATTGACCGCAGGCGTTTTATCCAGCTGGGGATATCCGAGGATGTGAGGTGGGAGTAACGGCGCATGCTGCGCCACATGCCCTATGCGCGTAACTTCTCCCTGTCCACGGGCCGTGACGTTCCCGCCGATGTCCCCCTGAAGAACCTGGAGGCCGCGGGCGGATATGTTTAGACGCGATCCTTGATGATGTCGAAAGGCTTTGTGCCGTAGAGGAAGCGGTCCAGGTCCTCTCCATTATACAATTTGATGACTATGCGCCTGATGCGCCCGCTAATGCGATCGAACTCCACCTTGGTCAGGGCCTGATCGTAGAGGGTGCCCAGGTCTACGGGCCGTCCTATACGCACCCTTACGTGTTTGTAGGCTATGAAGGCCATCCCCTTACCGGCCTTCTCGTGGGGGAAGAATCGTTTGACTATGGGTCCCGGTATGCTGGGCATGTGGTGTTCCTCCAGGGCGGCTATGGCGGCGGGGATGATGGGCACCCCGGCCTCCCAGGCCAGGCGCACGAAGCCTGTTTTGAACTGGGTGATCCTATTAACGCGGTGGGGATTGGTGAAGGATTCCACGCCCTCCGGGAATATTCCCACCAGCTCGCCCTCCTCCAGCAACTTCAAGGCGTATTCAAGCTGTTGATCGGATTCCTTGCCGCCCTCGATGGATAGAGGGAAACCCCCGGCCCATCGATAGAGTTGAGCGGAGCCAGGTATCTGGAAGGAGAAGGCGGCGGCGGCGAAATTAATATAACGGTCCACCTCCCATACCAATATAGGTGGGTCGAGCAGCGAGCGGTGGTTGCATACTAATATGGCTCCACCAACCTCGGGGACGTTGTCCGCCCCATCGCATTTCAAGCGGAAATGCCAGGTGAACATGGGGCCAAAAGTAAGACGCATGAACTCGTAAAAAAGCTTATTCTTGAGCTCCATCAGTCACCTCCCCATGACTCATTATTCGACCGGCGCCGACCTCGGCTCTATCTTTTCTACCCATAACGAGGTATTCGTAAAATAACCGTGGTGCCGCATTGCCATGGAGATATGGGTGTCAGTGCGGCTCGAATCCCGGTAACGCGGCAGCCTTGTTAACGGCCTCGAGCGTCTGGCGTTACTCGTAAGGGGCGACAATTGGTAGAATGGTTGGCATGGCGAAATCGAGATGGCGCGGTTGGTAGCAAGCGTCACGACACTTATCCTCGTGGAGGTCGGGCTATGAAGCTCAGCGTGATTCTCATCGCGGTTGCGGTTATCCTAGCCCTGCTTTTCGCGCCGGCCGGGAGCGCAGCCGCCGAGGAGGAGGCACCAGGACCCCAATTGCCCATCCTCTTGCTGAACGGCGCCATATACCCAAAGGACTATGATCCAGAAAGCATTCCCTCCTCCTTCAGGATTGACGGGTATCCTTCGGAGGAAACCGCGCTCTATATAGTGCAATGCCAAGGCTCGATCAAGGAGACCTGGATAGAGGAGATAATCGATATAGGAGGGGAGGTGAGGGGCTATCTACCCTACAACGCCCTTATGGTGGCCGTGAACGGAAGAGCTTACTCCCGCCTCGGGGGGCTGGGTTTCGTGGAATGGCGCGGGCCTTACCAGCCCTACTTCAAGATATCGCCCGCCCTGCAACTTCGTTTGGCCCAGGGGGGTGAGGTCGAGGTTCTGGTTGAGCTGTTCTCGGGGCGATTCCTCCATGACACACTGCAGTACCTGCCCGACATCAAGGTGGAGCCTCTGGGTTGGGAGGCCGATGCCTGGAGCACGGTGGTTACCATGCGCATGTCGGTGGATAGCATAGCCGAGGTGGCCTCCTTGCCGGCGGTGGAGTGGATGGAGCTGTCCACGGCGGGTACCTTGCCCGCCCAGGCGGAGGTGTACGCCACCATTTCGGGCGGCGGGACTACCGATGAGCAGATCGCGACCGGTGGGGGAGGGGTGGTGGCCGTGGGAGATACCGGTCTCGGAACGGGGGGAATACTGGGGATACCCGCAACGTTGAAAGACAGGGTATTGTCCCTGTTCTCCTTCAGGGGGGACGAAGGAGCGGACGTGGACGGCCACGGCACTGCGGTGGCGGGAGCCCTGGGGGAAGAGGAGGAATTAATTAAAGTCGATACGGGCAACCCGTCTCCCTGCTCCATAATCGCTTTCGCCACGGGTTTCGGCCTGGGCTCTCCGCCCCTGCCTCTTTCCATCTACGGCCTTCTGGAGAGGAGCCTGTCGGAAGGAGCCCGCGTATATCTTTCCGGAAGTGTCCCAGAGGGAAAGGAATCCCTGGGTGCATATGGAATATATGCCTCTCAGAGGGACGCCTTTGTTTGGAACAATCCCGACATGATGGTGGTTGAAGCGGTGGGAAACGAGGGAACGGACGCCGATGGAGATGGCCGGGTCGATCAGGGCAGCCTGCTGGGGGGTGCCACGGCCAAGAACGTGCTGAGTCTTGGCGGGAGCGAGAACGGCGAGTCCGCGGGCGAATCGACGTTGACGTACGGGGAGATACAGGAGGTCTTCGGGGGAGATTTCGGCGAGGCGCCACTCGTGGATGACTCGAGCGCGGGCTTCCCGGCGGGGATGGCCGCCTTCAGCTCGCGGGGACCCACCAGGGATGGGAGGATAAAGCCGGACCTGGTGGCCGCCGCCACGGATATCCTGACCCTGGCCTCGGGAGGGGCGGAGACGGCTCCGGGAATATACCCTACCGGCGATCCGGGTTACGTGCGCGCTTACGGCACCAGCCTCGCGGCCGCCTCGGCCGCCGCCTCGGCCGCGGCGGCCAGGGAGATGCTGGCACGGAGGAACGGAGAGGAGCCCTCGGCGGCGCTCGTAAAGGCCTTCATGGTAAACGGAGCCGTGGATCTGACTCCGGGGCAGTACGGGGAGGAATATCTGGAGATACCCCAGGCCCCCAACGTGGTGGAGGGATGGGGCATTATGAACCTGGAGTGCTTCTCGGACGATGACACCTGGCTCAAGATCCTGGATGACCGGGAGGGCATGCGACTAGGCGAATCACGAACCTTCAAGGTGGAGGTGGAGTCCGGCGATGAACTGAGGGTAACCCTGGCATGGACCGATTACCCCTCCCTTCCCGAGGCACGCCTTCACCTGGTCAACGACCTGGACCTGCGCGTGGTGGATCCGGATGGAACCAGCTATTATCCCAATGGCAGAAACTCCAGGGATCCCCTCAACAATGTGGAGAGAGTAGTCATGGACACGTCCGGCAAGACGGGGGATTACACTATCGAGGTAACCGCTTGGAACGTCCCCGTTTCCCCCCAGACCTTCGCCCTGGTGGCCCAGGTACTGTGAATGCCGACCACGAGCCGCCCGGAACAAGACCTGCTAGTGGACGGACTGGAAGCTCAGGGCGAGGGCACTAACGTAGAAGATAAGGCTACCGAACACCATCATGCTTATCCCCATCAGCTTGCTCTTGAACTTGGTTGCCACACCTGCGAAGAAGAGGACGATGGCGAAGAGCACGGTCAATAGCACGTAGTTATCGGCCTGCTGGTTGTTATCCTTGGCATCTTGCGATTTTATCTTGGCTATATCGATGTAGGCGTAGGCGATATTCTCGGAGGGGTTCATGTAAGCGTCCATCTCGAAAGGATTTCTGGGAGCGTCCGGATTGTTAGCCGGGTCGGTGGCCAGCCAGGCATCCAGCGCGTTGCTCAGTTCCTCGGAGAACAGCCTGTCCGCGTAGGCTTTAAGTGCTTCCTCGCTCAGTTCTCCCTCGATAAAAAGATTGGCGTACTCCAGGAAAACATCGACGTCGACGAGGATCTCCTGGCCGGCCTTGGTGATATAGGCCATCGCGAGGTTTCTGGCCGTGGCGGCTTCGCTGAAGCTTATGGATTGCAGGCCGCCCCAGCGTGCCGCCTGATAGGCGCACCAGGAGGTGGCGATCATGGCAAGCGACAACAGGACGGCGGAGGCCAACTCCATCCAGTCGCGATCTTTCTCCTGAGAAGGCTTGGGAGCATCAGGCGCCGCTTCCTCGCGTACCTCGTCCCCTTTATCGTTGTTGCCCGATTCTTTCATTGTTCAAGGCCTTTCCTTTATAGCTTTTCGAAGTTGACTGCTGCAAAGAATAGCTAAATTCCAGACACCTATCAACCGTAATCCGCACCCAAACCCAAAAACGTCGGAATACGGGTTCAGCCCAGGGAATCTGACATTTTCGCGCACGTACGCAAGACGGCGTCCGTCACCACATGAAACCGGAACCGATCACCATTTTTTGGTTTGCTTTACATCCCCGGATAATCGATGGAATATAGAGACGGGTAAGTTAATTGCTACCAGACAAAGGGTAAAAATCGCTATCTATATTCACTTGTTGGCGTGGGTAAAAGGGGGTAATCGCGGTGGAGGCACAACCAATCGACCTCACGGCGATAATAGTGGCCATAATCAGCGCCACCAGCACTATTATATCCGCCATAATCGTGGCCAGGGGGCAACGCCGTAAAAAAGAGGATGGCAGCACCATATATTATGCGGGAGATTTCCTGCTGATATTCGCGATTGCGATTCTCGCTTGGCGGTTGCTCAAACTGGAAGCAAGCGCTTTAGGGGCGGCAGCGGTGGCCATGGCCGGCTTATGCACCGGCTCCCTGAACCCGGGCGGTAAGGGAAATGAGTGGGATACTGCGGCGGGAGGCAAGGGCCCAAGGATCATTTATTACATAAGCGCGATAATACTGGTAGCGAGTTTCGTGGTTATCACCGCTCGTAACCCGGAGCTGATCACCGCCGTCTCTTTGATCTGCGTCGTGCTCGGCGTCGGCTTCATCACTTTCTCCATCTACCAGGGCTCCATGGGCTTCTTGTTCAAGACCCTGATTTCCGCCGGAACGATACTTTTCGTCGGCAGCATCGCGGCGGTCATGACGCTGGTAGTGTTGCCCGGGCCGGAGGAGGATGTCTCCCGGCCCGGCGGGACAGCCGAGCCGTCACCCGAATCCCCGCAAGTCGAGATCACGATCACGATGCCGGAAAATGGGGAGGTAATGGGAGAGGAATGCCAGGTAAATGGAACATCCAGGAATGTTCCTGAGGGACAGGAGATAGGGGTCGTCATCTGTTGCGATGGAGGATACGAGCCGTTCTCCCACGGATTTCTCGCCGATATTAATTCGAATGGGGAATGGTCTTGCACGATCGATAAGGAACTTATCATGGAATACGTAGGGGCAGGGACGATGTTTAGCAACGAGTTCGAGATACGGGCGGTGCTCGCCGATAAGGGCGAATCACCGTCGGTTGATAGCGATACATACGATAGCGTCGTTGTGACTTTCGAAGAGCCTCGATACGATGATGACATACCCTACCCATCTCCCGATGATATCGATGAAGAAGGGCCTTCATAGACCTTATTGACTTCCCGATAACCAGTAACCGTGCTCATGGATGGCAGAATATCGGCGTCTGGAGGTCGACATGGAAAACGTAGCCACAAGGATTATCGCGCTTGATGACGGATGCGAGGAGTACCTTCGTGCCGCCCTTTTAAAGGCGATATACAACCCCGACGGTATACTACTGCCGGAGGAGATTATCCACGAAGACAGCCTGGCACGGAGGAGGGTACCATCGAGTATGGGGTGAAGAGGGCGATTTCGGATACGCGGCCGTTGATGAGCGCACGGATGAGGTGGTAGGGGTCTGCTGGTGCAGGTTGTTCAAGGACGGTACAG
Organism: Actinomycetota bacterium; assembly: GCA_034188985.1. GTDB lineage: Bacteria > Actinomycetota > Geothermincolia > Geothermincolales > RBG-13-55-18 > JAXHVT01. Next base: position 19,882 of record JAXHVT010000055.1, read on the forward strand.
AGGCTATGTATACGTGGATGATCGGACACCGGAGTTATCCATAGCCGTATGGGAGTCCCACAGAGGCCGGGGCATAGGTTCCAGGCTGCTGGACGAGACCATAGGCTAGGCGAAGTCCAGGGGATATAAAGGGCTGTCTTTGAGCGTACAGAGAGAGAACAAAAGCGTAAGACAAGGGGTTCAAGATACTGGAATGCCTTGATAACGCGTATACCATGTACCGTGGACTAACGGGATAGCGGTTGTCCGAGATGAAGGGGTGCCGGTATTCAACCATCCAAAATGTAGGCCTACGCATCTGAGCGACAGTGCCCTCCTCATTCCTCGAGCATCCTGCCGGCCACGATATGTTTGAACATAGTATGATATGGATGCTGGGAAACGTGCGTGGGATGTGTCTGGAGACGACAGGAGCAAGACAGGAGTCCTGAGATACCCGGATGAGAGATAAGAAACGGGCTGTTAAAGAGAACACGAAAAAGCACTTTAACCGGGCGGCATCCAAGTACGAGACGTCGCACGCATTCTCGGGACCGCTCTCCCAGAACGAACTGATGTACGAAAGAATCCGTGAGATACCGTTTGAGAACCTGCTTGATATCGGATGCGGCACCGGGATTCTTCTCTCCAGGATTCTCGAAACCAGGGATGTCCGCGTCTCGGGAATCGATATTTCGAAAGAGATGCTCGGGATCGCGAGGGAGAGACTTGGCGATAGAGCGGAACTGGTCGAAGGAGACTCCGAGAATCTACCCTTTGGAGACGGCGAGTTCGATCTGGTGACCTGGGCGTCGACGTTTCATCGCTTTCCAGATCCCGCGAACGTGCTGGCCGAGATCGGGCGGGTTATGGCCCCGGGCGGAACGCTGGTTATCAAGGACTGCTGCTCCGTGTTCCCCTTGAGGTAACTATTAAACCTGATGTTTAATTTCACCCGTAGCGGCGACTATCACCTGTATTCGGAGCGGGAGCTGACCAACCTGGTGGTAAACTCGGGGTTTCTTGATGTCTCATGGGAAGTGCCGGATAAGGGGTGGTTCTTCCTGACCGCCTCATCGCCCAGCTGATCCCCCTCGCTTGAACGGGAACCCGATTCCCCGTTCTTCTGTCCCTATCACGGCCAATAACAGACCGCGGATAAATTGCAAAGGACCGGAAAGGCCATAGTTTTTGATAATCACATTCGACATCGAAGCGAGGAGACATGATGTCTATTTGCTTTCATTACTTAATGACATTGTGTGAAGTCGAGGCGGTATCTATTAGAGAAGGAGATAGAACCCTGTTTCAGATCTCCCGACGGCTAGCTCAGCTTGATGCTATAATCATTTTGTCGGGAAGGGCATATGGATATATTTGAGAGTTGGGATGTCATGGCCCTTGACCGTTAATGAGAATGGACCTAGGGCATGAACGGGCAAAACGTCGTGGCCTTTATTTACATGGGCCTTTTAGCTATTGGTGGAGCCGGGATCATCGTCGGCAACTGGACGGTGATCAATAAATCCTTGAAGGGAGCCGACAAGCTACCGGGCATCCAGGATCATGACCAATTCATGCAAGCCATGAGGGGCTTCCTGGACGCGAGGCTATCGAGAAACCCCGTGTACTCGGCCAACCCTCCCCGCAGCAACCTGGAACTCTACGAGTTCTATCGCAAGTGGATGATACAAAGTCTTGCAGAGAATACGTGGAAAGCAGCAGCCATCGCAGTCGCCGTGCAACTAATCGGGGGTTTATTTATCATTCGTGGTTACTACGAAGATCTGTCCATGGGGATCGCACTCATTTTCCTGTTTTCATGCACGGTCGTAGTCGCCGCGATCTCGCTTCTGTTCGTCTATTTTATCGACAAGAGAAAGAAACTCCTTGGAATCATAGATAAACACTTCAACGAGATGATCGCACCGGACCGGGCCGCCTTAGCACAAATCAGCAGCGAGGAATACCACCAACAGGCTTACAGGCTGGGCGCTATCTCTGCGATACCCGTGCTTACCACGAACGAGGACATCGCTGCAAAACCCCGCTCCATAAGCGAGGCCAGCTTTATTGTCAGGGGTGGAGTGGCTTTTATCGCCGGTCTGGGATTCTTTTTATGCATGGTTTTCCTGGGCGTGGCTCTGGCCGAATCGATCTTTCCCGTCTTCCTTTTTACCGGTCTGATAGGCATCCCGGTGATCTGGTTCTCCCTGCTTGTATTCTGGGAGGCCAGGAAGAAAGAGAGCTGCTAAATACCGATTTGATAACCTATCCTGAGGGGTCCATCAATGCTTAAAGCAGGGGCTCTTAGGTAGCCGTAATTGAATTACAACCTGTGGATACAACTGATAAGAACACGCATTAAGCAAGGGATATATCTCTATCATGTATTAATCCATCTATATTGAGATACAATGTTAATCCAGCTACCTGCTAAAAGAGGTGGTGCGCCCGGAAGGACTCGAACCTTCAGCCTTGGGATTAAGAGTCCCCTGCTCTGCCAAATTGAGCTACGGGCGCACGCGACTATATATTATGAAATCCCCTGTATAAAAAGGCAAGCGAAGATATAAATATCTTCGACAACGGCACGCTAACGCAGTCCCCCTAACTTATTACCAATATTCAAGCCGCTCCCCCGGGGGGAACGGCTTATACGGAAAACGAAGATGTGTGTACGTAGCCGCTCTTAATACTACTTCTTCTTGCCCGCTACAGCCTGCTTGAGTGCTGTCCCAGGCCTGAAGGAGACAACCTTGGTCGCCCTGATCTTTATGGGGTCTCCGGTCCTGGGGTTGACCCCCTTGCGGGCCTTACGCTTGCGGGTCTCCCAGGTTCCGAAACCGACCAGGGTTACCTTGTCTCCCTTCTTCAAGGTCTTGGTTATCACTCCCGTCATCGAGTCCACGGCTGCGGAAGCATCTTTTTTGCTGAGTTTGGCATCCTTGGCGATAGCTTCGATAAGTTCCGCCTTGTTCATAACTCACCTCCTTCTTTCACCTGCTTTTCCACAATTTATATTCGTTGTAATAGCGACTTTCCCTTTATTCAAGGGCAAAAACGGGTTCTCGAGATTCAATACGCTCATGAAGATGCAAATATCCGCTTATATCTCTTGCCGAGCACAAATGTGCTAAAAAGGAATCGCGAAAAGAAACCGCAGACTACTTCGCTGGCGCGGTTAAGCCATTGGCCAAAGAAAAAGGAGTGATACTACAATGCAAGAAATAACTAAAAAATAATAGTACGCGACAAGAAAGGGATACTGTAATAAGAATATGTCGGTTATACTAATGCATACCGCAGCCATACATGCCCACCCCGAAGCTCGCTAGCCGAAATCAGCTTGACCTTCACAAGCCCTTCAAGCAAGGTTAACAATGGGACGGATGCGTCTAAGAGCTTACCAGAACACTGAGCTCATCGACGAGCCCCGCTCTCAGCAGGGCGGCGTTCAGCGTCCCTCCGCTATCCATCCTCACGGTTCTGACCCCGTAACGGTCCGCCAACTCCTCCAGCGCTGCCCTGAGGTCGACACGTTCCTCGCCGGTTACGATTGCGTCTATGCCCTCGCGCTCCAGGTATCCTATGTATTCCACGGGCGAAGCCTTGTTAATGAGTGCGACTCCACCTCGCCAGAAGGGCAGCATGAGAAAGCGGCGCCATTCCTGTATCCGGCCACGCGAGTCGGTTATAGCGAAGAGCGGCAGAGATGCCGCTTCAACTGCATGTGCCCCTGAAAAACGGCCTCGTCGTCACCGAACTGCTCCAGTCCGGCAAGCGCCGTGTCCGCTCCGGAGAGTGTAAGGTCTTCCCCGAAGGAGCCAGTCATATCATAGTACAGACCCATGTCTGGCATGAATCCGGTGAGACGTCCGTCAACCGTTACAGCGTTGTGGATGATAACCTTCGGTATCATTTACGTCGTTCACTCACCGATCTCCCCGGTGTCCTCGATGGCTTTGAGAGCCGAGGCAATGGCCTGCCTTACCCGGTCTCTTCCCTCATTGGCCTGGGCTTCGAGCAGGGGTTGTACCGCCCGGGGGCTGCCCAACCTGCCCAGGGCCTTGGCCGTTTCCAGGACATCGCTCTCGATATCGCTGTGTAGAAGGGGCAGCAGGTAGTCGATGGCCCTAAGGCAATGCATCTCGCCCAGGGCGCGGGCGGCGACCGCCCTGACCCCGGCGGAGGAGTCGTCCAGCATCTCGCTTATCGGAGCCCAAAGGCTGGGTTCGTCCATATACGCCAGGGATTCCACAGACCTCAGCCGGACGATACTGGCTGAGTCGCTGAGTACCTCGATAAGATACGGTATCGCCCTGCGGTCTCCCATCTTTCCGAGTGCCCTGACCGCGCTGTAGCGCAAAGCCAGGCTGTGGCTGTGTGTGGCCTTACATATGGCGGTGACGGTTTGAGGATCGCCGATCTCCGCTAGGGCGTCCACTATGAACTGTCCTACGCCGGGAGTGTCCTTGTCCAGGCGGTCGAGAAGAATCTTGACGGCCTTACGATCGCCGATGATGCCCAAGGCCCTGGCTGAGCCCTTCCTCACATCCGGATTATCGTGCGTCAGGGCCTGCAGCAGGTAGGGTAGCGCATTCTTTCCCTTGGAGGCCAGAAGATCGGAGGCGGTAAAGCGCATAAAAGGCTGGGAGTGGCCCATGGCTTCCACCAGCCCATCAAGGTCGTTCTCATTTGCCAGTTTATGTAATTCTTCTTTTTCCTTCATGACAAGATTATAGTATACGCCCGATTACTGTCCCATACCCAACCTCTGGGCCAGGAAGAGGGGAAGGCCGGCATCGACGATCTTCTCCTGGGAGGTAGGATAATCGTATTCCAGGAACCTGAACTCCATGGTCATATTGTCGCAGTCCAGGATGCCCATGGTGGCGGCGGGAATGCCGCCACGATATTGTCCGCAGCTGCCCACGTTGAACATATTGAGCGTTTGAGAGTCGACGGCGAAAACTTCGCCAGGGCGCACATTTCGCTCCCTCACTTCGCGTTCCTCGCGATCGAATGCGTAGGCAGCACACACGTGGGTATGTCCGATGAGGCAGAGTTGGTTCCCCGGGGTTGGGTATTCGGTGATCAATGACTTGAAGGCATAGGCGGCCTCGAAGGCGTTGAAGATGTATTCGTCGGGATGAGACGGCGAACCGTGAAAAATGTAGAAAGAATTTTCCGGCTGGAGTTGGTCGGGCAGGGAAAGCAGCCATTCCCTGCGGTCCTCGGACAGAGTCTTATAAGTGAAATGCAGGGCCTGCATAGCCGCCGCATTCATATTTGGCATCCTTCCTTCCTCCAGGTCCTCGAGGCCCCTTTCGTGGTTGCCGCGTATGCAGCGTACCTTTTTCTCGCGTACCAGATCCACGCAGGCGTTGGGATCGGCATTGTAGCCTATGGTATCCCCACAGCAGAGAATGCCATCAACGCCCTCCCGCTCCGCCTCCGCCAGCACGGCCCACAGGCCTTCCAGGTTTGAATGTATATCGGATATGATCGCGTACTTCAATTCAACGGCCCTCCTGGTCTGATTAGATTATACCCCCTTACTTCGCTCCGCCCCAGGCGGTTTCATCGCGGAAGCGCGTTAGACTACCCATGGGGCGTGAAGTATTATTGGCTTGGCGAGAGGAAGTGTGCGATGAAGCAAGCGATAAAGGTCGTGTTCGTTTTGATTGTCCTGTTCTTCTGCGGATGTCTTGCGGGTTGCGGCCAAGCTGAGGAAAACGGTGACGCCGTTGCGATGCTGGCGGAGGCGCAAAAGCAAACAGCCAGGTAAGTGGTTACCGTATCATCGGCAGCACGGTTATGGATACCACGGATGGTCAGGACGAAGGTGGTATTTCCCCATGGAGTTTGAGCTCGAGGGAGAGGTCGAGTTGACGGAGAGCGGGATGATTGCCCATTTTGTTTCGAGCATGATGGGCGAAAAAGTCGACAGCTATATAATCGGCGATCAATGCTATTCCAATATCACCGGACAGGGTTGGATACACACCAACCTGGGAACCTACAGGATACAGAATCCCGGCATGGCTCTGATCAGCGAGGAGGAGATAGAGCTCATAACCGGCTTGGGGGAGAAGGCCGAGATGGTTGAGAAGAACGAGGACGCCATCTATATATTCCTTTACCTTGACGAGGAATTCTTCGAGGCCTCCATGGAGGCGGCTTGGGAATACTACGAGAAGGTCGATATACCCGAATATACACAGTGGTTGGATACGGTGGAGGAGATGGCGCTGGGGTTTCGAGGCCGATGTAGATATATGGATCCAGGAGGACAGCATGCTCATAGAGAGGTTCGAGACGAAATACACCATGAGTGAGCGGTTGCCTTCCGGGGATGTTGTGAGCACCGTAAGCGCGGAGTCCTACGATTACGGCGGGGATAGAGATATAGAGCTGCCCAGTGAGGCGGAAAACGCGAAGGAGTGGCAGTTCTCCTGGTCATGACCAGGGTTTGACCGTGCAACCGGATCTTCCAGGAACGGTCCGCCGCGGCGCCGGCGTAACCACCTCCGGAGTGGATAGGACAGATCGGTCCGCCTCCGGGTATAGAGCAGAGGCGGTGCGGAATCAGGCAACATGATTTGCTGTAAAATGTAGTTGTCATACTGGATCCTATGCTTTCCGGGAGGTTTGAGATATGTCAGACTATGAGGAAGGTAAGAGCCGATGGTGGGGATGGGGCGACCTCGATAGAATCTTTGATGCCGGGAACAGGGCCAACCTGCTGCCTTTCCTGCAGGAGAATCTGGGAATGGCCCTGGACAAAGAGCGTTTCAGCGATCCAAACCTGGACGAGATCGATCTACCCGCGCCTCGATTGAGTGCAAGTATACTGGGCAGCCTAAAGGAGATCTGCGGGGAGGATAACGTATCCACCGGCAAGTTCTATCGCATAAGCCACTCCATGGGCAAGAGCTATCGCGACCTGCTGCGCTATCGACAGCGCAGAATCGACAGGCCGGTTGACGTGGTTGTCTGGCCGCACGGGGAGGATGAGATAGTCAAGCTGTTGCGCCTGGCCGAGGATAAGAATATGGCTATCATAACCTTCGGCGGCGGGTCAAGCGTGACCGGCGGCGTGGAGCCCCTGGCCGAGGACAAGTCGGGGGTAATAAGCATGGACATGGCTCGCTTGAACCGGGTCCTCAGGGTGGATCCCACTTCTCAGACGGCGGTTATCCAGACCGGAGCCCTGGGCCCGGAGATGGAGGAACAGCTCAACGAGCAAGGCTTCACCCTGGGGCATTACCCGGAGAGCTTCGACCATTCGTCCCTGGGGGGTTGGATCGCCACCCGTGCCTCCGGTCGCCAGTCAACCGGTTACGGAGATATCGAGGACATGGTGTTGGCGCTGCGCATGATTACACCGCGCGGCACCATAGAGACCATAAAGGTACCCAACACGGCGGCGGGCCCATCCATTATGCAGCTTTGCATCGGTTCGGAGGGATTCCTGGGGGTTATCACTGAGGCCACCATGAGGATCCGGCCCGCTCCGGAAGTCATGGATTACCGCGGCTTGATATTCCGTAACTTCGCTGTGGGCGTCTCGGCTATCAGGGAGATGATACAGCAGGGCCTGGTCCCTACCTGTGTGAGGTTATCCGATCGCGGCGAGACCGCTCTGGCTCAGGCTATCCGCCACACTACGGGACCGACGTGGAAGAGAAAGGGCGAAAACATGGCCCTTACGCTGCTGGCCAAGAGGGGGTATTCATTCGATGACGGTGCCTTTATGGTCCTGGGGCTGGAGGGCGAGCGTGAGGAGGCGGACTATCTCAGGGCCGGCATTCTCAGGCTATGCCGCAAGCTGGGGGGATTCCACCTCGGTACCAGCCCGGGAAAGCAGTGGTACCGCAGCCGCCACGATACGGCCTACTTCCGTGAGCAGCTCATTAACTGGGGTGTGATGGTGGATACGCTCGAGACCGCCGCGACATGGGATAACCTGCTCCACCTCTACGGGGAGGTGCGAAGCGCATTGAAGAACGCCCTGGAGGTGGACGGACGGTGCAGCCTGGTGGCCTGCCATGTCTCCCATTCCTACCGGGAGGGAGCCTCTCTCTACTATACTTTCTTCGCTCCCATGGCTGAGGAGGGCGAGGAAGAGGGGCAATGGGAGAAGGTCAAGAGAGCGGCCTCCGATGCCATAATGGAATACGGTGGCACCATCACTCATCATCATGGCGTGGGATATGAACACGCTCCATGGATGCCCCAGGAGGTGGGTGATATCTCCCTTAAGGCTCTCCGGGCGGTCAAGAAGGTCATGGATCCCGAGGACATAATGAATCCCGGGAAACTGATACCTTCCTTTTGATGGAGGGCGTGGCTGGCCATAACCGGGGGGGCGACACACTATCGCAATAAAAAAGGCCGCGGTTTGCGGCTCGACCGGGACCGGAGATATTGCACGGGCCGGGTATAAGGATCAAGAGGCCTCGGCCGAGAAACCTCGTATCGGCGTGGGACTCGTAGCCGTGGGAGGGAGATCCCGGGAGGTAATGGACCGCTGCCTGGATGGGCTCGGCTCCTATCTACGGCAGGTCTTCCAGGACTTTCAATGGGCTTTGGACAGGGAAGACTGGCCGGAGGAAAAAGGTGACTCCCTATGGCTGCTCGACCGTGCCCAATCCCGCATGGCGGAACGTCGATGGCAATTCTGCTTCGTCACCGCGGATGAACAGGTAGAGGAGGCCGCCGGAGGAGGGCCGGGAGTGATATCCTTGAGTTTCTCCGTAGCGGTGATATACCTCTCGCAGCTCTGCGCCGGGGGCGGCGACGAGGATTGCGAGCTGCTGTCGGGAAGAACCTATAACCTCATCCTGGCTTATTTCGCGCGCTTGAACGGACTGCCGCGCATGCAGGATATGGAGACCGCATCCCGGCCCCTCTCCGATCCGGATATCTTCGACGGCGAGGAGATCGCCGATATCAATAAGTCGCTGCATGGATTGTCAAGCGGGCTCCTGGCCAGGGGTGTAAAGGAGATAATGAGCCTTGCCCTCTACGTACGAGTACTTTTCAGGCACCCGGTGCGGGTGGCGCGGAGCGTGCTGGATCACCGCCCCTGGGTGATGGTCTTGAGCCTGGGCAGGCTGGCCTTTGCGGCCGTGGCCGCGCTGGTACTGGCCTTGCTGTCGGCGGAGTTGTGGTACCTGGGTGTTGGGATAAATATCTGGAGGCTGGTGTTGATAGCCGTCGTGGTTCTGTTGGGGGCCACTTTTTACGTGGTACTGCGGCAGCGGCTTTACGTGCGGAGGGTATCCCTCTCTCACTCCGAGCAGGCGGCTTTCTTCAACTTGACCAGTTTTTTTACCGTTTTATGTGTTTTTATCACCCTGCTGCTGGCCATCTTCGCGGCCACCAGCCTGGCCTCCTTCGGGATTTATCCCCGCTATATCGTCAGGGAATGGCTGCAGAAGGGCGAGGTCAGCGCCAGCGATTATATCAAGGTATCCCTGCTGGTAAGCTCCCTGGTTATGGTGGTGGGAGCCCTGGGGGCGGGGCTGGAGGAGAACCAGCACTTCAGGCGGGTAATGTATACTGAGAAAAACCGTTGAGGTGAGAGCATGAAAAGCCTCCCAATTTTCGTCTATGGAACGCTCAAGCCGGGAGAGAAGCTCTTCCACCATATCAGCCATGCTATAAAGGAAGTGGTGCCGGCTGTTATCCCAGGGCGGCTTTACGATACGCCTTTCGGGTATCCCTTACTGGTGAATCCCTGCGGTGAAGAGGGTTCCCTGGTAATGGGGGTGCTGTTAATACCCGTTGACGAGCTCTACGATGAGATGATGAAAACGATCGACGCCATCGAAGGAGAGGCCGGCTTCGACAAGGGAGTTATGGAGGTCACGCTGGAGGGTGGTTCCAGCATGCGGGCGCTGGTGTATTATTATCGTGAAGCTCCACCTTACGCCCAGCCCTTCTACAGCACGGAATGGCCTTGATCTCCCGGCTGCTCACTGCTCCGAACGGTAAATATTATGCTTGAAGGATCGGGGATATCCCAATCCACCTGTGCTTCTTTGCCCTCCGCCGCCTCAAACAGCGCCGCCATGTTGCCGGCCAGCAGGTGTTTGTCGTAGGGATTTTCCACCGTTACCTTGAGGCCCTCGTAGCTGTAATCGTAATCGACCGGGTTACCCTGTCCATGTATGGGCAGGGTGGCCAAGGTCGATTCGTAGATGTTCTCGCGCTCCTTGCGCGGAAGTACAGCGCCTTTATCGCCAGCGATCCCCAATTCCCTTATGCGGCGGTGGGTATTCTCCTTCTCGGCCTGGATGATGAGGGGATAGATCTCCTCGCCTTGCTCCCTGGACAGCTCGCGAAAGACTATAGTTGGCACGTATCCATCCAGGAACGAGATCCTGGCATTGCGACGGGTGTCCATTATTACCCCCTCGTTCTCCCTCCATTCCAGGTAGGTCAGCTCCGAGGGCGTCCCGCAGGAAGGACATCGAGGTATAAAGAAGTCACCGTCCTTCAAAGGAGGATACTCAAGCTCCAGCCGCTCGGCTATCTCCGGCCTCTTCTCGGCCGGGGTTATGGATATAAGGTCATCATCGCCCAACATATTCCAGGTATGTTCGAAGGGCCTCCTCTCCAGGCTCTCGAAGGCACCCAGGATTATGGCGGCCATCAACTCCCGGTTATACGGATTGCGCACGATGGCCTCACTGCTGCGGCCCGGGTGATAGGTGATGGCCTCGGCGTAGGACTGTCCCAGCCACACGGCCAGGTGGCAGAATGCCTTGACTACGACGCGTTTGTTGGGCCCCCATCGACCCGTGGAGTAGGGAAATTTGCTCAGCTGGGAGTCTATGATATGCACGGAGGCGTTCCTCTGGGCCTCGAAGACCAGGTGGGCTATAGATATTCCCAGGTGATTCTGGATGAGGGTGAAGAGATTGGTTAGAAAATCGGATTCTATTATCACCACTCGTTGATCGGGGTTGCTGAGCATGGTGATGGTGCCGTTTTCGTTCCAGCGTATAAGCCTACCAAGCCAGAAAGGAAAACCGCACCTGCGGCACCTCTTGATCTTCATCCGTTAGACCTCCCACTTGCATCTTCGGGATATGATATAACATCATGTGCATAGAGTGCGACCTCGAGCAAATACCGACCTTGATTTTAATCAGGGGGCGTCAATCCGCGGACTGCACCAAGTATTTGACGGAGGAGGGGTGGGGGGCTCCCAGACTACTGCGGCCTCCTTGCCTTCCGCCGCCTGTCCGGCCAAAAGGTATTCGTGGTAGGGGTTGTACGATGTTACCGAGAGCTTGCCACCCTCGTGTTCAAGGTGGACGGCAACGCCTTTCCACCAGAGTGGTAACGAGGCCAGGGCCATCTCGCAAAAGCTTTGGCGCTCTCGGGCATGCAGACTCCCTTCATCGGCGTCAACCGGGCCAAGGTCGTGTATCCGTCGCGTCATAAAGGCTTCGCCGGCGTTGATGATAAGTGGATTTACCTCGGATCCAAGCTCCCTTTCCAGTTCACGGAAAACGACTCCCGGCGTGTAAGTGTCCAGCAAGTTCACCCTTACGCTGTTACACTTGTCCATTACGGTACCATCCTCATCCCGCCACTCCGGGTACGAGAGGTCCCGGGGGGCTCCACAGGAAGGGCAACGGGGTGGGAACGCTTCCGCGGGTTTGATTGGAGGATTAACTATCGCCATATGCTCAGAGACCATCGGCTCCTCCTCGGTGGGTTTCACCACGATCACTCTATCGCCGTCAATCTCTTCCCAGGTGTGTTCGAATGGTCTGCCCTCCAGGGCCTCGAAACCCTCGAGTACAACCGCGGCCATGAGTATCTCGTTATACGGATTGCGTATTATGGCTCTTCCAATCCTGCCTGGCTTATATGCCATGGATCTTGCGTAAGCCGTATCCAGCCATATGGACAGGCGATAGTAGGCTCTAACCACCACGCGTTTATTGGGACCAAGGAGTCCCAACGAAGTGGGGAATCTCTTTAGCTGAACATTTATAACTGGCTGCTGCGTTGTTTCTCTGGGCCTCGAAGACCAGGTTCCTTATGGAGATACCCAGATAATCCTTAAGACGAGTGAAGATCGCGTTGAAGAGGTCGCTTTCCATTAAGACGAGACGGAAGTCCGGGGCTATCCTCCAGGTTATAGTCCCTTTGTCGCCCCAGCTTATTACCTTTACCAACCAGTAGGAGAAGCCTCAGTCCTTGCATCTCTTCATACCCATATTCATCCTCCCGTGGTCTTGTTGCGACTCCACTTTCTTAATTAATCGTCTGGGAGCATCAAGCCTGTAGTGCAGGGGGCAATGCGGTGAAGTCGCAGCGTTGCCATCAATCCCGGGAAAGAGGAAGAGTCAGGAACAAGGACAGGCCTTTGTTCCCAAGAAGATCCAGCTTCATCTCGCCTTGTATCTCTTCCACCAGGTGTGCGGCGAGGCGGTATTCCATGCCCAGGGTGGCGGCCTCACCGCTCATATCGGAGGGCGGCCATTCCTTGAGATGTTCCAGATCCTCGGAATCGATAATGGAATGGGGGCACCGTATGCGTATGTGGACACGTTTGTTGTCGCACGAACACCATGCCGACACAACCTCATTGTTTTCGGAACAGCGCATACAGATATCCAACAGGTTATATAGCAGGTCGAATAGCCTGGAGGGGTCGGTGTTCAGGTATAGTGCTTCGTCCGGGAAACGCAAACCTATCCTCAGTTCCCTCTCGGCGTAGATATCCTCGAGTATGCCTCTGACCTCGGCGACCAGCTCTACCAGGTCCACTTCCTCTCGCTCCAATCTCGGCGTAAGCTTGGATAACTCGGTTATACGTAGGAGGTCGTTCACTATTCCCTCCAGGCGGGAGACGGAGACCTTGATGAAATCCACGAATTCCCGGCGCGATTCATCGTCCAGCTTCTCCCAGTACTCGCGTAGTGTCAGGGTATATCCCACGATCGAGGTGAGGGGGTGTTTCATCTCCTGGGCCGCTATCTCGGCCATCCTGCGCGTCTCCTCTCCCTGCTTCATAAAGTCAGAGAGCTTCTCGGCCATCTCTTCATGCTGTTTCTGTCTTTCGGTGAGATAGCCCAATTTGCGGCGCTGGTCCTTCTCCGCGCCCCACAGATAGCCTATGAGGAAGGCGATGGGAAGGGAGAGGAAGACCGTTATACCCGTGGCGGGCGTATCTCTCAACAGCTGTACCGGGGTTTCGGAGGAGATAAGGTAGTGCAGGCCGAAGAGAAGGCCGCAATAGCCAACGGCGCAGAATACCCCAATAACCGCGTAGCGGTATTTATACGTTACAATCACCCCCTTGACCTAGCTATATTATAAGCCCTTGGAGCATGGGTAGATAAGGGTCCGAGTCCACCTGGGCATGCTGCAATAAGAGCTGTGGGCTATCGGATGCGAGGTCAGGGCGCGGGCAGGTGAGGTGGGTGTACCTGTGTATCCACCCCGATCAACTGGCCGTCCCGGTAGAGAAGTACCGCTTTTTCGTAGATAATGATGCTGTTCTCCGGCATGAGGCTGTCCTCCACCTCGTGGGTGTATAGGGGTTCACCCAACAACTGGTTGGCCTCCTCGGACGTCATGAGGGTCGAGAAATCCTGCGGCCGGAGATCGGTCGGAGGGTATTCGGCGGACTCGTCCGCCACCTCCTCCTCGCCGTCCAGGCGGCCGTTATCGAAATCCAGGGCCTTGCCATCGGAGAAATAGATCCATCGCTCCATCCTGTCCGTGCCATAGGGATCTATGGAGATGAAGAAATGATCGGGATACCCTATATCCTCCACCACCTGGTTCTGATCGGTCGATAACGAGGCCTCGAAGAAAACCGGCTCCTGTTCGGTCTCCGCCGCCGTCCGAGTCTGTACCTGCTGGCCGCAACCCGTACCAATCAGGATAATGAAGAGCAGAAGGGCCATGGTGGCGGCTGGAAATGCCGCTTGCCGTGGTGCGTAAATTGGAGACGAAGCGCCTTTCATATCCTTGATTATAGGATGATGGCAAGAGGTTTAGAAGGATGCGGTGGATGTTGGCACCGACCAGGAAATCCCTCCGGACCTGCCGTAAGGGAACCAGGGTTGCGCCGGTTAAATCTAAATAGCGATGATAGGAGAAGGGATTCTTAACTCGAGAGGATAGATGTAATAGGCGTAGAGACTCGCGTCAGCGGCGTTTGATGAGAAAGGAGAGGCAAGTTTGAAGCTGAAGGCTCAAGTGTCGTTTCTGGTGACGGCGCTTCTACTGGCCGCGCTGATATCCGCGGGCTGCGGTGGTGACGAGGGTACACAAGCCCTGTCCGAGATAACTCTTTCCCCCGTTACCATGCAGGACACCTTCGCTCTCTACTACCCCGTACCCTGCGAATACGACCCGGCGGTGACCCCCTACGATGTGAGCCCCAACCTCTCCAATGTGGTCGGCTTGAGCGAGGCGAGCATACCCTCGGGAGCGGTTTCGCAGCTGGCCGAGAAAGGATTCTGCGTGGATTCCGGAGATGCAGACCAGATATACCAGGTATATCAGGAGACGGAGGCGGGAGTATTCGTTACCGTGGATGCCCTTCTGCACTCCTTTCACGAGCTCTTTGACTATGCGCTGCTCGATATGGAGAGCAACTACCTGATCGGCGATCTCAAGGAGCTTATCGCCGTGCTCGACCGGACGGTGTGGAGTATATACCAAGGCAGCGAGGGCCTGGTGCGGGAGTCAGCGTCGCGGGTCCTGGCTTACCTGGGTGTGGCCTCCCGGTTGTTGGGCATGAAGGGGGAGATCCCACCCGAGATGGAGGAGGCGGTGGAAAGCGAGGTTCGGCTGATCGAGGAGCATTCGGGCCAGTCAACGTCACCGCTCTTCGCGTACCCCGAGGACTACAGCCAGTATCTTCCCCGAGGCCACTATACCGGCAGCCAGGATCTGGAGGATTATTACAAGGCGATGACGTGGTTGGGGCGCATGGGCTTCTACCCCCGGTCGGGAATCACTTTCCCCGAGATACAGAAGGGCAGGGACATGACACGCCAGGCCGTGATTCTGGTGGGAGGTCTGCATATGAGCGAGGTGGATGGACAGTCCGGCCTAAGGGTATGGGAGAGTATATATCAACCCATATCTTTCATGGTCGGCACCTCCGACGACCTGGACGTATATGGCTACACCGAACTGATCCGCGCGGTTTTCGGGCAGAGCTTTCCCGTGAGCGACCTCGAGGATGACGCGGCCGTGGATGACCTGATAGAGAGAGCGCTAGCCGGGGAGGAAGCAGGTGCCGATCCCTCGAGTGAAGGAGAGGGCGAAGGTGATATCTCCCTCCGCCTCTTCGGTCAGAGGCTGATTCCGGATGCCTTTATCTTTCAAGGTCTGGTGCACAATGAGGTGGAGGGCCGATACATGCCGCGCGGGCTGGACGTGCCGGCTGCTCTGGGGTCCGAACGGGCACTGAATATCCTCGACCAGTTCTACGGTGAAGGCCAGTACAAGGGATACACGGAGTCGATGCAGGAGCTGTGCGAGGAGCTGGATAACCGGGATCCCTCATTGCTGCACTCCACCGTCTACTGGAGCTGGCTGGACACCCTGCAGGTTTTGCTCAAGCCATGCGGGGATGGCTACCCTTTTTTCATGCGCGGGACGGCCTGGCAGGATCGCGACCTCTACGCTTTCCTGGGCTCCTGGACGGAACTGCGCCACGATACACTGCTTTATGCCGATCAGAGCTTCACCGCCGCGGAGGCCGAACCCCAGTCCCCGGACGCGATTGACAGGGGTTACGTCGAGCCCAGGCCCGAGGCCTTCGCTCGCCTGGCGGCGACGGCGGATATGTTGAGGCGAGGCCTGGAGGACCGGGGTCTGGCCGCCGATGCCGTGATCGAGCGTCTGGTTTCTATCTACGAGCTGGCCCTGGATCTTATGGGTATGGCCGAGAAGGAGCTGCACAACGAACCCCTGAGCGAGGGTGAATATCTGGCCATAGATAATATCGGCGACAGCCTGGAATACCTGGTGACATTCCCGTCCGAAGCAGAGGAGGAACCAGCCGGCGACAGCGGTTCCTCCATGTCACTCGTGGTGGACTTACACACCGACACGAACTTCGGCGAGGTTCTGGAGGCGGCGGTGGGCGGGCCGGCGGTCTATTACGTAATCGCACCGGTGGAGGGGCGGCCCACGCTTACCGTTGGCGCGGGCTTGAGCTATTACGAGTTCATAAAGCCGGCCGGAGAGCGTTTGACCGACGAGGCTTGGCAGGCCATGGTCTCGAACGGCGATATGCCCGAGCCTCCCGCCTGGACTTATACCTTCCTGCTATGGTAAGGATAGAGGGCGCGGCGAGCCGCGTCCTCTTCTCCTGAATCAGAGAGAACTCTGAGAACCGGTTACCTACTGGAACCGGAACTGTGGATTGCCGTATTTTCACATGAGGTAATAGAGCATTGCCCACGGATTATCCATGTCGAGAACACCGAAGTCGTTGTGGGTATAGCAGTTGCCGCCTTCGGCGCTTATCTGGTGAAAACCTTCATAACAACCCCAGGGCTGGAAGGTTATCCATTTGTGATAGGGATACACAAGCTTGAAGCCGCTCCTTTTCTTCAGCCAGACCTTTTAGGTGCCAGGTTTCAGCCCCCAGAACTGGTAGTAGCAGCTGATATCCGTCTTGGTGGTGGAGATCTTTCTGCTCAACTTGTTGGCCAACACAATTTCCCAGCCTTCGTAAGGTGTCTCGGTTCGCTGCCTGACCTGGTCGGCGTTGGCATCCCACCATACGAAACCGCCGGTGGTGGCCTCTATCTGGGGAGCGGGCTCATACGGGTCTTCGGCCATGGGTAAGAAGAATGTATGATAATTGTTCCAAAAGTTGAGGTCCGCGTATCTCGTCGCTTCGTTTATCGGTATATAGGTGTCGTCGAAGACCAGTTCCAGCTTGAAGCTGGTGGTTCCGTAAGGATCGAGGGGGAGCTGGTCTCAGGCTACCCATCCATGTTCATTGCAAATCGCTGGCGTTAAGCTGCCCGGTTCCGTGGCCTTTCTGCTGATGAGAGTCCAGGTCCCGTCCGCCTCTTTTAAGTACACGTCGACCAGGATGCCGTCAACCAGTTCCTCTATGCTGTAGGTTCCGTCGGGGTTTATACTATCGTCCCAGACCAGTGCCTCTACCTTGCCGATATTCGTTGCAGGCTCCTCGGTGGAGGCCGTCTCCCCGTTTACTGTTTCCTCCTTGGAACCCGTTTCTCCCTCCCTGGTCGCCTCCTGCTCCTCGACGACCTCCATTTCCTCGAACGCGGCTTCCTGTTTCGATGGCGGTCGCCTCCACCAGGCCATCGCCGGGGTGGAACAGATGATAAGGCTGGTCAGCAAAATGGCTACTATGGCGGGAAGGGATGCGGTTCTCTTGGTTATGCCCATTATTACCTAACCCCTCGCGAGTATCTTCGTCGCACCTTTAGTCGATGAATTTGCCGTGTGCTTCCTCGAGCCGTTGTTTCGTTACCGGTAAAGGATTATAGGGATGGTCGAAGTTATCGTGGGCTTGGAGCGTTGGATTCCAAAGAACAAGGAAGTGAGACCAAAAGCCTGATCACCACGCCGAGTAATTCCTGGTTCCGGCGAACCTGCTTTTTCGGTTCCCGTTACACCCACAGAGACTCCCCCCATGCATCTGTTAATTCCATTTCCCCCTCTTACACGGTCGTGAATCTATACTAAGAATCAACCATCAGGGATGATTGATGATTTTTCAAACATTTCGTCTTCTTCGAGAGCAATATTGCATCCATATCGTTATCTTTCCAAGGCCATCCTACCCACGGTTCATATACGCACATCCCGACCTCGATGAACATTATAGCAGGATGTATATGCTTGATACTACCCTTGAGTAACATGAATTTCTCTTGGGTGCCTTGTGTATTTGGCCGGCCGGCGATTACATGCCCCTTCCGTTTTTTGATATTGTTGAGTCCCGCTCTATGCTTCACTCTACCAGGAGTGACGTAAGGCCATGGTGATGAGTCCGGTACGCTCGGGGAGGATAGAACGATCTGGCTGAATTCATTCCGTCCACGAGCCAACCTATGTATTGTTCGAGGTTGCCCAAGGGAGGCTTGAAACACTATGAGCCAGGTGGATGAAGGTTTGGAATTGTCGATGTTCTACGATTACGATGCCTGCCAGGAATGCGGTACGTGCCTCTATCGCTGCCAGGTAATGAACCTGGGAATCGAGGAAGCCCGGGTGGAGATAAAGAGGTTGCGCGCCGGCGATAAGCCGCGATATATCGACTCACGCTGCGCCAGCTGTTTTTCCTGCAACGTGTACTGCCCCAACGGCTGCAACCCCTACGGCCTGATTCTCTATCGCTGGTACCAGCGCTACCTGCGACATGGTCTCCCGGTACGCGCCCAGCTGGCCATGCCGCTTGAGGAGGTCAACTTCAATACCATGGCCAGGAAGCATCACACTCTCCACGAGAGGGAAATGGTCGAGGAGTGGGAGCGAAACGCCGATTCACCCCAGGCGGTGGCCGAGGCTGGAGGCACCGTCCTCTATGCCGGGTGTAATGCCCAGATATTACCATGCCTCCTGGATACCTCCCTGCTGGATGGCCTGACCGTCATCGGGGCGCAGGAACTATGCTGCGGCGAACTCTATTACCGCCTGGGCTTAATGGACGTTGTACAGAGGCAGGCACGAAAGCTGGAGGAGCGTTTCCGCCGCCTAGGCATGCGGCGTATGTACGTTTATTGCATGGCCGGATTCAACAACCTCACCAACGTCCTACCCTCCTGTTTCGGGGCTGACTTCGATTTCGAGATTGTCTATCTCGGAGACCTGCTGATGCAGCGCTTGGAGAAGGGAGAGTTAAACTTCGATCGTCCCTTGGAGGGGACGGCGACGATTCAGGATTCCTGCCACGCCAAGGTATTGGGGCGCCGCCTACAGGACATACCCCGCGAGTTGGTGCGGCGTGCCGGCCTGGAGATAATGGGGATGGCCCACTCCAGGGAGATGTCCGTCTGCTGCGGTGCGGCCTGCGGTGCACGGGCATACAACCCCCTGCACATGGGACTGCAGTCCCTACGCCAGTGGGGGGAGGCCAGGGACAGCGGCGTGGACGGGCTGGTGGCCTACTGCGCGACCTGCCTGTTGCTCCTGCACATGGGAAGGATAATACGCCCTACGCGTATGCCCCTTTATCATCTCATGGAGGTCCTGATGCGGGCCTCGGGGGAGGAGCCCCCCCACGACCTGGTCGCCGCCCGCGCCGCTACATATTTACCCATATATTGGCCAGGGGCATTCCACGCATGCTCTTGCCGCGCAAGGTCAGGCTGTAGGTGCTGCATCGGCGCCGGACGACATGATGGGCCGAACGGGACAGGCGTAGACGCCGGAGGTTGCTATCTGGAAGGGGATATAGGCTGTATAGAGATTCAGGGATTCCCGGCTAATACCATTTTCTATGATGCCACCCGACTTCGATGAATTCGACGTATCCTCCATAAGGGCTCCGGTTGCGTAAGCGGATGCGTGTGCGGGTAATCAGACTCCCGGTGGGATGTCAACGGTGGTGGGTTGATCAAGGGAACGAAACAGATACTGGTAATGGGAGCGGCCCAGGCCCTCGCTTTCTGCGATGTAGTCCAGTGATATCAGAAGGTCCCGGGTGTTGTCTATGAAAAAAGTTCCCTGGTAATGGTAGGGGATCTCGTAGGTGCCCATCATGGTCTCTTCCTCGATGGTTATTTCCTGGTCAAAGGAATAGGCCTTACACATGGTGCCCTCGACTTCCTCCAGGCCTTCTCCCTCTTCGACCGCGAACCTGTCCACCAGGGTGGTATCCCAGAGGGGGTTGACGCTTTTTTGCTCCGTCGATACCGGCCCCAGGTCGGACCAGTGATTGTCGAAGCTGTTCCATTCGTAGAGCTGATCGTCAATAACCCGCATGCTGTACTTGTATTTTCCATCCAACGATACGGCATCGAGGGAGAAACTGCCGGGCGCTTCATATACCATTTCTCCCTCCCAGCTTCCCAGGAGCATGTAGGAGAGCGGATCGACGGCGAAATCCGTCGAATCCACCCGCACGTCGGCCTCCCATCCCGACAGGGACTCCATGTTACCGAAGACCTCTTTGATAAAAACGGACCCGCCGGAGCTGCTGGTTATATACCAGGTGACACCGAAGATAGCCGCGACGACCACTACGGCCAGGCATATCCATACGGCCGGATGTATCTTGCGTTTCTCCTTGAGGGGCCGCATCCTTATTACCCTCATCTGCTGTGGCATCGGACCTTCCTGGCCTGGAGGCACCCCCTGGGGGGGATACCGGGGAGGGGGCATCATGGGCTCTGGTGGCTGGCCGGGAGGCGCCCCCGCAGGCGTGGTAGTAGGGGTCCCCGTTTCCTGAATGGCGCGTTCCAGACCGAAGGGGTAATAACACTCCCTGCAGTTGCGTGAGCCGTCGGGATTCATCGTCCCGCACTTCGGGCATTGTATCATTTGTTCCCTCCAGCCAGCCTCGAAACCAGGATCTTACACATAGCATAACCTCGTATATGCTGTTCCAAAGCCTATCTCGTCGGCATGCTTCCTTCAAGGCGACTTCCCACCAGTCCGAATAGACCAATATGACTATCGTCAATTAGCTTACGGGAGTTAATATAGGTGGAGTTGCTGTATGGGTAGAATCGGTTTGTCGGGCGGACGTTCGAAGCCGCCATCACACGAATGTAAAAATAGCAGCTCGCCGCCGTTTTAAGGACTAGGAGAGGGACATGGCCCTGGTGCCCATGGACCATGAAAGAGAGAAAGCACTGGTACTCGAAGCCGGTGATTCGATGGAGGCCTTCGCCGAGCTGTACGAGTACTATGTCAACGGCATCTACGGTTATATCCTGCGACGCGTGGGAAACGAACGTGACGCCGAGGACATAACCGCGCGTACCTTTGAAAAAGCGCTGACGGGTATAAAGAATTTCAAGTGGAAGGGCGCTTCCTTCTGCTCCTGGCTGGTTCGCATAGCCTCCAATTCGGTGGTCGATCATTATCGCCGCGAGGGGAGGGTAAAGCGGGTGGACCTGGAGGAAGTGCTCCCCCAGCTGGAGAGCAAGGACGACCCCGCCGGCGGGCTGGAGAAAGAGGAGGAGAGGAAGCTGCTGCTGGAGGCCTTGAGGCGGCTTCCAGAGAGATACCGCGTGGTGATAGAGCTGAAGTTCGTCGATGAGCTGGATAACCAGGTAATCGCGGAAATGATCGGTTGCTCCCGGGGCAACCTGGCCGTCAGGTTGCACAGGGCTTTGAAGGCCTTGAGGCGAGAGGTAGAGGGCATGGAGAAGGAAAAAGGGGACGTACGGTGAGGAGCAAAGACGCCTCGGAACGTCTGCTGTCCGCCTGCGACGGCACCGGGATCTTGCTCGGGGGGGAGCTTGACGAGCTATTGCGCCTTGGTGAGCGCGTGCGAATGGCTGTGCCCGTCACTCCGTCCCTGCCGGAGGAATCACGCCGGGAGATCTGGGCGCGGGTAACATCGGGGGTGGAGACGACCGCGGATAAGCGGGTCCGTCGCGGCGGGATTCCCCGGCTCGCCTGGGGTATAGCGGGCGGATTGGTACTTGCCCTGGCCGTCGCCCTTGCCCTGATCTCTGTAAATGTCGGCGAGGCTCCCGTACCCGGTCCGCAACGCATCGCCGAGCTGAGTATGCTGGAGGGTGAGGCCAGGATAATGGATCCCTCCGGCGAGGAGAGGGTAGCCCGGAAAGGCGAGGAGATACTCGAGGGTGAATCGGTGGTGGCAGCCGAAGACGCCAGGATAGTCGTGGAGTTCGACGCCGGAAGCATACTGCGTTTGGAGGGAGAAGCCGAGGTGGGTTTCTCCAGCAGAGAGGGAGAGATAGTAGCCGACGTTATTGAAGGCAAGAGCTACCACCGCGTGGTTGATGGGACCTCTTACGTGGCCCGCTCCGGGAAGATCAAGGTGACGGCGCAGGGGACCGCCTTCGCGCTTGATGTAGAACAGGATACCGGCAAGGTGATATCCTTGCATTCCGCAGTCAAGGTTGAGGTGCTTACCGATACCGTCTCCAGCTGGAGCTCCAGGCTGGAGGAGGGCAAGACCTTCCTTTACAGGCAGGGCGAGGAAGAAGCACATGTATCGGAGGTCTCGGTCGAGGAGCTGCAGAGCGACTGGCTGAAGTGGAACAGAGACCTGGACGTAGCGCTTGGTTTACCCCTCGGGGTGCTGTCGCTGCTGGAGGAGGAACTGGCGGTGGCCGAGCCTGAGGTGGAACAAGCGGAGCCGCAGGAGGATACAACCCAGCCGTTCGAGGAAGAGGAGCAGCCCTCGCCCGAGCCCTCTCCAGAACCGTCGCCCGAGCCCTCTCCGGAGCCGTCCCCGGAACCAAAACCGGAGCCGGAGCCGGTTGAGGGCAGTATCACGCTCTCGGCCCAGGCTCAGGAGGGAAGGGTCGACTTCACCTGGACGGTCACCGGCTACTCCGGATTTCAGGGCTACAAGCTATGCCGCTCCGAGAGCAATCCTCAGCCCTCCTACCCCAACGACTGGTGGAAGTATATCGATGGCGAGGCCACCCGATCCACGATGGACACCTTGGTGGAGGAGGGAGCCACCTATTACTACCGCCTGGCCGTATACGATCGTGGGTCGGTTCTGGGCTACAGCAACGCGGTGCAGGTAACCGTACCTGGTCAGCCGGAGGAGCTGTCCATAACCCTCAGCGCTGGTATGGAAGGAGGCAAGGTCAGGTTGACCTGGTCGGTGAGCGGGGCGGGAAGCTACTCCGGATTCAAGGTCTGCCGCTCCGAGAGCAATCCCAATCCCGCCTATCCCGGGGAGGCCCTGACCTACGTATCCTACGGAACCAGCGTGTACTACGATTCATCCGTCAAATCGGGCAAGACTTATTATTACCGGGTGGGTATCTACCAGGATGGGTCGATACACAAATACAGCAACTCCGTACAGGTTGCCGTCCCTTGAGCTTCTGTTTCGAGGCTTACAGGTCATCCAGTAGAAAATCCAGGGGGTCGCTGACCACCACTTCCTGAACCGACGGTATCCCGATAGCACCGACCTCGTTGTCGAGCAGCTGCAGAAAAAGTTGATATTCTCCGGGCTCGGGGGGTGGACGTACCAGCAGGCTTGCCGTTATGGATTGGCCTGCAGAGACATCGTTGGGCAGAAAACGGGATTGGCTTTCCCAGGCCTTCTCGCCGTCGTGGCCCCAGCTCACGGCTATGAAGACCATGCCGAAAGCCGAACCATCCGCCGATCCTTCTTCCCCCCAGTTCGAACGCTAAAAGTCGTCACCCAGGTTGGTCACCTCGACCTCGATGGGGTAGAAGCCATCGGGAAAGGGTATCTAAAGTACGTCGGGCTGGTTTTTCACGGTTATGCTTCCGTCCAGATTGCCCGTTCCGGCGAGAACGGAAGGTTTTTCGATATCGATTTCCGACGAGAAGCTCCGGTCTCCCAGGATACCTCCCAGGGCCAGCTCCAAGCGGTACGGACCGATCTGGGGAACCCCCTCGATCTCCAGAGGAAGCTCTGTTTCCTCACCCGCCTCGATAAAGAATGGCGCGCGGTATTCGCCGTTTTTCCGGAAGGCTGTATTTCCCGATCGGTCATAGAGATCCAGGCGGTATTCCTGGGGGTCCTCTTCGGCCAGCACAAAAGGTTTATCGCTGGTGTTCCGTACTGTAAGGCACATGGTGAACGGCTCTCCGGACGGAGCGGCTTCCGGTGCCTGGATATCTACCCGCAAGTCATCGGGGGAGGCCACTTCGCCGGGTGGGATATAGTAAACGGAAATGCTGCCGAAATCCTCCACCTGGCTCATTCCTGCTGTAGCGGTGAAAAGGGCCTCCAATTCAGGTCGCTCGGACTCATCCACCCTGTTCCAATGCCAGATGACGTAATCGATATCCAGACCCATAAGAAGATCGAGACTGCGCCGTGACGGGAAAGCCTGCATCTCGGACAGGATACGGATATAGAAATAAGGGAAATAGCCGCTGAATCCGTTGACTATCTTTTTCCAATTGTAGGTACTGAAGTACATGCTCAGGCTCTCCTCGAGTATCCCCTGGATATCAGCCCATTCATATTCCATCTCCCAGTCATGCCGGTAAAAGCTGGCATTACGTGGACTCATGTTTACCGGCAGCTCTATCAATTTCGCTTCCTCCCGCTCTTCCAACCACGAATAAACCTCGGGTACGCTGTCGCCTACGGGTATTTCGTAAACGGGGAGGTTGAAACTGGCGAGCTCCACGACGAGCAGGACGGCGATGCCCGCGGCGATCAGGCGCCCGGCTCTCAGGTTCCTGACCCTGGCGGCGACCTTTGCCGTTCCGTAGCCTGCCAGTACCGCCATGCCGAGTACCACCAGGATATAGAATCGCATGGGAGTCCTGGTGAATTTCAATATGCCGAGATTATAGGAGATGAGGTAGAAAGGGTTGCTTACCCCCCCTATCTTGGGGCCGAGGGAAAGCACCAGGGCTACCAGCATCAGGACCAGGAAATAGAGGGCACCTTTACGGTAAGATTCCCGGTTGAAGGCGGGTGAATCATCTCCGTCCCGGCCGCGCATGAAGAGCCAGGCGAGAAAGAGAACCAGAATAAGCAGGCCGGGAAAGAGCGCGGCACCTCTCCCGGCGGTGGTTGTGCTCAAGGGGGAGATGTCGCTGGCGTAGATCAGGTTCTGGGGGGGACCCGCAGGAGGTCACCTCCCTTGATGGAGAAGTTCTCTATTTGGGCCATGTTTCGTTCGAAGTCGGGGAGGCGGCTGTTGAGTTTGAGGTAGGGAACGGCTAAAGGGATTAAAATGACGATAACCACCACCATGGCGGCGGCCACTCAAGCCAGTCTCCCCCACCCCTCTCTCTCGCGGGTGAAGAGAGCCGACCACAACCATAACAGGCCGGCGGCCAGGGCACAGAAAACGGAGTAATGCCAGCCAACCAGGGATTGGGCCAGAAAGAAAAGGGCGAAAAGCACTAGATGTTTTCTCGCGTCCCCTGCCAGAAAGCGGTAGAGATAAAGGAGCATGAAGGGCAGGAAAACGGAGAAGGCCAACCAGAGATGGTCCGGTCTAGCCAGGTGGTAAGGGCAGTATGCGAAGAAGAGTCCGCCCACCATTCCTCCCCACCTGCTTCCCGTCAGCTCCTTTATCAGCAGGTAGCATCCGAAGGCGGAGAAGATCATGCCCAGCAAAAGCAGCAGGTTATAGGTGAGAACGGGATTATGTGTCAGGTGATATACCGGCGCCCCGATAATCCCCAGCAAGATCAGGTATTCGGAGAAAGCCAGGCTGTCGCGAGATGGATAGAAGGTGTTAGCCTGGAATATGTCCGTGATATCGGTGAACACCGTCTTGGCGTCCCAGGCTACTATCCAGCTGGCGTGGAGGGAGCCTGAAGGAATGCCGTAGCAGTCGCCGTCCTCGATGAAGCCGGCATCTCCGGGGATCCCGTCGTGAATATGAAGGATAAGCGGCCAGGTGACCAGGATAGCCATGATCAGGAAACAGAGCAGCACCAGCAGATACTCTTTGCCCTTCGAGGCTAAGAGACCATGCATTTCAGCCATGTCTATTCCTTCAAGACCGTGTCATGACCTATCCCCTCGAGGCCGTGTCTCTCCGGCCGTATATCGGCGATAGGGCTTCAACGAAAGATAAGGACCTATTCCTCCTTGATCTTCTCCAGCCATCCCGGCTTGCGGGGGCGCATGGTGTAAGGCTCCAGGATGAAAGGAATGATGAAGACGGCGCACAGGGCCACCCCCAGAAGGATCCAGCCCGTGGTGGAGGTGGAACCCTGCGGTTCCTCCGCTTCCGGTTCAACCTCGTCCGGCTCGGCGATGTTCAGGGAGGAAAAAGCGGAGACGGGTATCTCCTCCAGGCCCTCGATGTAATCGCGGAAAAAGGAGGAAAAATCCCTCGCGGTAATTCTCTGGAGAAGGGATTGCAGGTCGGAATTGGACAGCGGTGAGCCGCCGTTGTCCAGCTGGGCCAGATCGCGGAGAAATGAGGCGAAATCCTCGCCGAAGGTCTGCAGCGACTGCATCTCGGAATCCAGGGTGGCACAGGCCACGGCCCCGCCATCACACAGCAGGGCGGAGGCATCGGGGTCCTGGTTGGCCAGCGTACCCGAGGCGGCCAGTGATTCGCCGCAACGGTCCCTCGCGTCGCGGTAGCCGTCGTATGTCTTCGAGAAACGCTCCCAGAAGGTCGCGGCCCCCCATATTCCCGCCCGGTAGGGAACCAGGTCCTGAAAATACCAAGCCGTGCCCTGCTTCAGCCAGAGCGCCTCGCGATCCAGGGCGATGCTGGAGGGAAACAGCAGTTGCGACAGGCCTCTCGACGTGGCCTCGATATTGCCGTCCGAGAGGAGGTTGGTCCGGGAGGGCGCCGAAAGCACGATCGTGCGCGTAAAGGAGGCAGGAAGGTAGCGGGGGCCCTCGGCAGTCCCTTGCTCGCCCAGGAAGAGCAGGGCCACCAGTAACTTCTCTCCCTCTCCTGTTATGGATTCTCCAAGCAGGCCCTCCGTCTCGGACAGGAGGGACGCGGTCTTCTCCGCGTACTCCTCCAGGCCGGTTCCGGATGCGGCGGCGCAGGAGGATGGCAGGGCCACCAGCAGGGAGCCCTGTTCCTGCAGCACCAGATCACCGGCGTATATGGGATTCAGAAGCAGTTCCTCCATGCTTTTCGGTTGACCGGACCAGGGAAGGGCAAGCCTCCATCCCTCGGGCAAGACCAGTTCGAGGGAGGGAAGCAATCCCTCTTCCGTAACGGGGTGCAGGAATATGGCGTATCCGGGCAGGTATGCCAGGTCCTGTTCAAGGATAGGGAAGAAGGGCCAGGGGGCGCCCTCTTCCACCAGCGCCTGCAGGTAGTCGGTCCCCGTTGTGTAGCCTGAAAGCTCCACCCGGTAGCTCACGGTTATTTCGCCCGCTCCCTCGATAAGCCAGGTTTCCCCCTCCTGGCTTACCGTGACCGGCTCGCCGGCCGCGTCGACCGCTTTCACAACATCGATATGGGAGGCCAGCTCCACCGCCAGCTCTTCGCCGTAGGAATCGGGGATATCCAGAGCCAGGGTTTGGGCGGAGGAATAGAGCTCCATGGTGATCTCCAACGCGTTACCCTCCGGCTCGCTGATATCCACGCGGTAGTCGACCTCTGCCGCCGCGGCCTGGTTTTGGGCATCGACCGCACCGCAGGACAGAGCCATAACGCACAGCATGAGTATCGTAAAAAATACTTTCATCATAAACACCAGGCATCATTATCCCAGAAAGGCTTGTTTATAAAAAGCTATAAGGTGTTTTATCACCACCCTTTTTCAGCTATTCCAGAGGATATGATTTGGATACGCCGGTCATCATATCCACGACCTCGATGACGTTCGCGTAGGATTCGAAGACGAGCTTCTTCAGCGATTCCAGATCTCCTTCGTAGCCGATCCGAATTCTTATGTTTTCCAGGTCTGCATCCGTTATTACCAGGGTATTATCGCCCTTGGTGAAGTAGTCGGAAAAAAGTATATACATGATGTCGCTGGAGGGATCGATAACATGCCATTTCACCATGGAGATCTCGGAGGGGTGGAAACAGAAACACGGATATCCTTCCTGCAAGTCAAGTCGTAAGGAGCTCAACCTGGGGGGATTCCCGGTGACCTTCTTGATAACCGGGGGCACTATGGGCTCGGGATTCTCGAGGAAGAAAAGAAACTGGCTGTCCCCCACCTTCCAGGCCAGCTCCTCCATAGATGAACCTCACAAGCTCCAACTGCCGCTGTCATAGGAAACGATTCCTTCGACCTGGAGCAGCAGCGAAAGGACGATGAGGACAATAAAGCAAGCCTTGAGAACAGCTTTCAGGATGGTCTTGCTCATATCAGAATAAAAGGCGAAGGCGGGAATAAAAAGAATAAATAAAAAAGGCAGGACATCTATCAACAACCTGTTGCCGTAGCTTATCCCGCCGGTCCAGGCGGTCTTTTTCGCGACCAGGCATAATTGGGCCAGAAAAGCGAGGGCACAGCATATACCCAGGGGAAAAAGAGATGACATCTTCCCCTTCCTTTTCCACACCAGAACAACGAGTCCGAATAAAGCGGTTAAGAGAATGGGAGCGGTGATTAGCAGGCCACGGCTGGGGCTGATCAGGTTGCCCGTGAATCCCTCCCAGAAGGGCGTGTTCCACAGGCCGCTACCCTCGCTTATGTTGGCGAGTTCCTCGGCCGGGAAATATCTCATGCGGGCCGTGCATGGAATAATATAGAAGGCACCGCATGCAGCCTGGTTATAGAGGCCGGTTATGACGGCTGCTGGCAGCAGCCACAGCAAAAAACGAAGGGCGTGTGATCGTTTAGTCCACAGGATATATATGAGGATGGGCGGTATGAAGATCATGTTGGTGGTCCTGACCAGAACGGATAAGCATAGAGGCAGTCCGGCTAAAGCCGTGAAAAAGCCTTGCTCTTCTCCACGTACCAGGAAGTAAATAGTGAGGGAGATCAAGAACAGTGAGGTGCCATGGGACCACAAGGCCTGAGAAGCGGTACAGAAGACGGGGGTGGCAAGAGCGTATAGAAGCGTGATACCCAAAGCCCACTTCTCCCTGGTCAATCTTCTCAAGGCCGAGAACAGCAGGGCGGCGCTGAGGGCCACGTAGAATGAGGCGACGAACTTGGCTAGATAAAGCAAGGGGACACGGGATATAGAATCCCTGAACAGGAGGAATGGAAGGTAAAAGGGAACCGCGAAAAGCCCGGTGCCCACACCGAAAGTCGAATAATAGTTTCCGTTATACGGATAGAGAAAATACGGTGTACCATTCTGAAACAGCCATGGAAACCGGTTCAAGGTAATCGATCCATGCTTGATCATTGAGATGGGGAGATACACGTTGGGTGTGCAGTCGTTTGAGGAATTGATCTTCAGGGTCACCGTATAGATAATCAGTAAGGCCAGGAAGAGGCAGAGGGGTTTTCTTTTCCATAGGCTGCGGCAAATGTTGGACAGGGCTTTCCTGGGTGTATGCTGTTCTGTCGTCCCGGTATCTTTCGCGTTGGCATGACCTTCTATTCTTCTCGGGATAAATGAAGCCATGTCAAGGATTATACTCCGAATCACCCGATTGAGGTTTAAGCTTCAAATCGACTACCGCGGAAACCATGTGTCTATCACGGAGGCCCGCAGAGCGCCTTTTTCCTGGTTGCCACACAGCCTGTAAGTGCCAGATTGGCGATGGGATATTGGAGAATAAGCAAGGCCTCGGAAGCGCTGTTCCTACTTCTTTTCATGGTATTCTTCTTCCGCGTTGACGGCCCAGATATTATCCTTTGATCTGGACCCGGTGAGGATATTCTCTACTGCGGCCATGGCTGTCAGCATGGAGTGGTCCTGGTTGTTATAGCGGTGCATTCCGTTTCTTCCTATTAAAAACAGGTTATCGAAGCCATCCGTGTATTCCCGGATGATGGAAAAGCGGTCGTAGGATCCGAAGTAAGCCGGATACACCTTGGTCATTTTGATCACAACTCCATCCAGTATGTCCCCCTCCGCGGCCAGCGACATCTTCACTAGTTCGGACCTGGCCAGCCACTGCAACTCGTCTCCGTTCATCTTCCACAGGTTATCGTCTTCATCACACATATATTCCATGCCCAGCCACACCGTTTTCGCGTCTTTTACCAGGTAAGGGCTCCAGTTATTGAAGATCTGCAGCCTGCTTACCTTGAGGTCCTTTTCCTGTACGTATATCCAGTTATCGGGGGGGATGTCAGGCAAGCCGTCCCCCGTAACGTCACCGTTTCCCGCGCCCAGCTTCCTCAGCAGCAGGCCGACGGTGATGAAATCGCGGTATACCAGGTTGCGAGCCACCGCGGATACCTTCTCCGGAACTCCGCCTCCCATTGCTTCGATGAGGTCCTTGACCGGCATCGTGGATATGAAATAATCACCTGTCGCCGTGAAAGTACTCCCGCTCCTCTCGTCCCTGACCGTTACCTCCCTGATCTTGCCGCCGTCGTGATTGATGCCGATAACCTTGTGTTCCAGGTGAACCTCGCCGCCGCCCTCCTCAATTATCCGTGCTACTTTCTCCCAAAGCTGTCCGGGGCCGTACTTGGGGTATATAAACCGCTCTATCAGGCTGGTCTCGGTGCCCTTCTGCGACAGCGACTTCTCCCTAGAGAACATCTTATTGACGGAGTGCAGCAGGGCCTTGGTCACGGATAAGCCTTTTACCCGCTGAGCCCCCCATTCCGGGTTGATATCGTGGCAGGGTACACCCCAGACCTTTCGTGTGTAGTCCTTGAAGAATATGCTATAAAGCTCCCTGCCGAAGCGGTTGATGAAGAAATCCTCCAGCGATCTCTCATCCCTGATGGGAAAAAGCCGGGCCCGGATGTAGCTGAGGGCTACTTTGGCGATATGGACCAACCCCAGGTTGGACAGGGTGTCGAGATTCAGCGAGACAGGGTAGTCGAAGAGCTTTCTCTGGAAAAGGATTCTCGAAAGGCGATTACGAACCAGCATTACCTCGTCGTCCTCATCGGGGTTCGGCGCCCCGGTTTTCAGGGCGTCCACCTTCCCCGCTTGCCCCCTGGAACCGGAGTCTATGGAAACCACGCGTTCCCCTCCGCGAGCTTCGTGTCGAGGGGGGACGCCCTGCAGCGGCAGTATATTGGTCCACCATTCCATGACGCGGTCCGATTTGGAGAAAAATCTGTGTCCCCCGATGTCCATGCGGTTGCCTTTGTAGACGATAGTCCTGGATATGCCGCCGATATATCCGCTCATCTCGTATAGGAGCGGCTTGATGTCCGTCTTGTCCAATAGCTCGTAGGCGGCGGTCAGGCCGGCCGGACCGGCCCCTATGATGATCGCGTTTTTCTGGCTTTTTTCCAATCCATTCAACCTTTTTTCGACCTTGCTCCTCCGGGTTTTACCGTGGACTTCCCCTCGGTTTTATGATAGTCCAGGCACTGGTCTTACCTCCGGAGACCGGGCTTGTCGATGCCGCGTACCTGCGGCTTTCCTTCAATTCGCGGGGCAGTGTTGCTATCAAGATCGAAGCCATACCCATTATCTCATGTTAGTATACGGCAATCGGCGCCCGCTGATTTAGATAGCCTCCAGGCCGGCCGTGGCACGACTGCACCTGTTTTCTCACCGCTAACACCTGTCGAGCTTCAGGCTCGGGAGGTTCTCGAGCCGCGGATAGGCCGTTATCGATAGCCCACCCCCGGCGTTCGGTGAAGGGAGGTGGCGTATGTGATACGTTTTGCGGTTAGCTCCCGCTTTCGGGTTAGAATAGCAGGAGCTGGGTATGCGCGAGTATGGAGGTAGAGCCTATATGCTGGCGGGTATAGATATCGGGGGCACCTTTACCGACCTGGTTTCCTGGGAGGAGGGCAGGGTAAGAATATATAAACTTCCCTCCACGCCGGAAAACCCCGAGATCGCCTTTTTCAGGGGCTTGGAGGAAAGCGGTATGTCGGCCGCGAGCAGGGTCGTGCACGGCAGCACGGTGGCTATCAACGCTTTGCTGGAGAGGAAGGGCGCCAGGACAGCCCTGGTAACCACGGCGGGATTTACCGATGTCCTCTCCATCGGGCGCCAGGTGCGGCCCCGTCTCTACGATCTGATGGTGGAGAGGGAGGAGCCCCTGATACCGGCCGAGCTGTGCTTCGGGGTGGATGAGAGGATGGATCCCAGAGGGGAGGTCCTCGAGCCGCTGGGCGGGCGCGAGACCCGTGAGTTAGCGGAGCGTCTGCGGAAAGCCGGGGTGGAGGCGGTCGCGGTGTGCCTCCTCTTCTCCTTTGCGAATCCCCTTCACGAGAGACTTCTGGATGAGGCCCTGCGCTCCCTGGACATCAGGGTCTGTCTCTCGTCGAGCATCCTACCCGAGTACCGGGAATACGAGAGAGCGAGCACGGTGGCCATCAATGCCTATACGGCCACCGTGGTGGAGGATTACATGACCCGGCTGGGCGGCGGGCTGGGGGGCCGGGAGTTGGAGATCATGCACTCCGGTGGCGGAACCATGAGCACCGGGGAGGCCGTAACCATACCGGCCAGGACCCTCATGTCCGGCCCGGCCGGAGGCGTGGTGGCCGCGGCCGGGATCGCGGAGGCGGCGGGGCGAAGGAAGGCCATCAGTTTCGATATGGGGGGGACGAGCACCGACGTCTCCCTTATAGACGGTGGGGTGACCCTTACGGCCGAGGGAATGGTGGCCGGACTGCCACTGCGCTTTCCCATGATAGATATCCATTCCATAGGGGCGGGAGGGGGCAGCATCGCTCGAGTGGACGCCGGTGGGGCGCTCAAGGTAGGGCCGCACAGCGCCGGGGCCTATCCCGGGCCGGCCTGCTACGGAAGCGGCTACCTGCCCACCGTGACCGACGCCAACGTGGTATTGGGCAGGTTGATGGAGGAACATTTCCTGGGAGGCCGGATGAGGCTGTACGCGGGGCTGTCGGAACGCGCCCTCGGGGGAATCGCCGGGACGCTGGGATGGAGCATCAAAGAAACCGCGGCCGGCTTGTTGTCGGTGGTACTTGCCCATATGGCCGGAGCCGTGAGGGTCATCACCGTGGACCGCGGACACGACCCGGCCGATTTCACGCTGGTTGCCTTTGGCGGCGCGGGCCCCATGCACTGTTGCGAGATGGCCGAGATCCTGGGAATAAGCCAGGTGATCGTCCCTACTTGCCCCGGTACCTTATCCGCGATGGGACTGCTGATGGCCGACAGGGTAAAGGACCGGTCCAGGACACTTATGCTCGACTTGGACGGGACTTCCCTGGGGGTTGCCGAGGAGCTGGTGGAAGAGATGAAAGGGGACGCGGCGGAGGACTGGAGCGGCGAGGCCGGGGGGATAAGCTACAGCCCTTCACTGGACCTGCGCTACAAGGGGCAGTCCTACGAGTTGATGGTTCCCGTTACCGGGGAAGGCTGGGACCTGGAGAGCTTGAGGCGCAGGTTTCACCGGGCTCACCGCTCCAGGTACGGCTACGAGCTTTCGGGCAGTGGCATCGAGCTGGTTAACGTCCGGCTGAGATCGCATATCCCTTCCGAGGTAGCGCTTTCGCAGGCGGCCGGGACCCCGCGCGCGGGCAAATTCCTGGGGGAGACCGGGGTGGCCTTCGGGATTATCGAGGGTGAGCGGGAGGAGCGGACCTGCCCCGTATTCGACAGGGAGGGATTGGTGCCGGGCGACGAGATAAAAGGACCCTGCCTGGTGGTGGAGGAGGACGCCACCACCGTCGTGCCCCCGCGCTGGTCGGGAGGCGTCGATTTCCTGGGGAATATGGTTCTGGAGCGCTATCGAACCTGTTGATAGAGGAGGACAGCCTTGCGGGATAGAGAATGGGATCCGGCCAAACTGGAGGTCTTCCACAATCTCCTTTCCGAGGTGGCCGAGGAGATGGGCGTTGTGCTGTGCCGCTCGGGCCATTCCTCCAATATCAAGGAGAGGAGAGATTATTCCTGCGCCATCTTCGACGCGGACGGGCTGCTGGTGGCCCAGGCGGCTCACATCCCCGTTCACCTCGGGGCGCTGCCCGCCTCCATGCGGGAACTGGTCGAGTGGTTGGAGAAACGCGGAGAGAGACTGGGGGAGGGGGATGTCATCATGTGGAACGATCCCTTCCACGGCGGCACCCATCTGCCGGATATAACCATGGCCGCGGCGGTACACGTGGAGGGCAGACTTCTCGGCTACGTGGTGAATCGCGCCCATCACGCCGACGTGGGCGGCAGGTCCCCCGGCTCCATGCCCCTGGGCGAGGAGATCTTCCAGGAGGGAATTATCATACCCATGCTCCACTATGCCCGGGGAGGGATAGTCGAGGAGGAGACGGAGAGGCTCCTTCTGGCCAACGTCCGTACCCCGGTGGAGAGAAAAGGTGATCTACGAGCCCAGATGGGCGCCCTGATGGTGGGGGAGAAGAGGTTGAGGGAGATAGCCGGTGCCAGGGGATTACCAGACACCGTCTTCTATATGGCCAACCTCATGGATTACGGGGAAACCGTGGCTGCGGGAGCGCTGTCGAGCGTTCGGGAAGGAGAGTACGCCTTCCGGGATTACATGGATGACGACGGCAAAGGAGAGCTGGATATAGAGATTAAGGTCAGAATAGCATTCCGGGATGCCCGCATGGAGGTGAATTTCGAGGGAACCAGCGGGGAGGTGGATGGGCCCATAAACTGCCCTCGCTCCGTAACCATGTCCGCCGTCTACTACGTTCTGCGCTGCCTGCTCCCGCCCGACGCTCCGTTCAACCAGGGATGCCTGAGGCGGGTGACTTTGAGAATACCGCGTTTCTCATTGCTCGACGCCTCCTGGCCGAGGGCGGTGGCGGGAGGAAACGTCGAGACGTCGCAGCGGGTGGTGGACGTCCTCCTGGGCGCCCTCTCGCGGGCGGTACCGGACAGGATCCCCGCCGCCTCCTATGGCACCATGACCAATGTCGCTGTGGGAGGTAGTTACCCCCGCCCGTTCGCCTACTACGAGACCATCGCGGGAGGTTGTGGTGCCCGCCCCGACAAAAATGGCCTGGACGCCACCCATAATCACATGACCAATACCATGAACACCCCTGTGGAGGCTTTGGAGTATTCTTATCCCCTTCGCGTACTGCGTTATGAGATAGCGCGTGGAACGGGAGGTACGGGTCTCTATCGTGGTGGGGACGGTATCCGCAAGAGCATGCAGTTCCTGGAGGACGCCACCCTCACCATTATCTCGGATCGCCGCCGTAGACCGCCCTACGGACTCGAGGGAGGTGGGGCCGGGAAAACGGGCGGGGATCGGTTGTACGAGAAGGACGGGAGAAGCGAGGACCTTCCCTCGAAGGTGGAGATAAAAGTAAATGCCGGAGACGTGCTGGAGATCAGGACCCCGGGTGGTGGAGGATATGGCCGGCCGGGTACTGACGGAGAAAGCGGCGGGTAGCGTGTATCACCTGTTTCTTCTCTGCCATCTCGTGCGCTTGAGATGTTTTCTGTGTTTCTTCTTGCCCATCTTCTTGCGGCGTTTCTTGACTACGGAACTCAATGCGCGTCACCTCATTTCGTTTTCCAGTGAGGCGGACATTGTTTATCGAGGAATATGTTAGGCGATAAACATACCGCTAGCAAAGAGGGTGAAAGCACTTCCGGGTATCCGGGCTAAATCCGGTTATCGATAGGAGTATCCACCATAGCTGACAAACGGCGCAAGGCCTGCGCCTTCTCGTTCCTGCCCGCTTTGAGGGAGCGTACCGCTTTTTCCAGTATCTCTATGGATCCGTCGTAAGTATCACGGTTCACCGGGTAGGGGTAGCCGTCCTTGCCGCCGTGGGCGAAGCTGTAACGTGCCGGGTCCTTCCAGCTCAAGGCGGTGCCGTGCACCAGCTCGGCGATAAGGGCCAGCGCCCGCAGTGTCTTTCCGCCCACGCCCGGCATGCCCAGCAGGGTGGCGAAGTCCTCGGGCTGTCTTTCGTAGGTTTTAAGAAGCACTCTCTTTATGGAAGCGGGGTGGAGGTGCTCCAGAAAAAGCTGATGTCTGCGTGGCAATTCCAGATTCCGCAGCCTCTCCAGCTCGGCCACAAGCCTGTCCGGCCTCTCAGCCGAAATGGGACCCAGGGCTTCTCTGGTCTCGCGGCTGCCCCTGGCGACCATGTCCAGGGTCAAGCCCCTTGCCTGGGTGCAGATAGCGGCATGGGGTTCCTCGGTGAAGTTCCGCAAATCCCGCGAGAGCCAGTGATAGCGCCTGGCATAGGCCGTGGAGTCGTTCATACCCTGCTGTACTACGACCCATTCACCCCGGGGGGTGAAAAGGAAGAAATGGTGATAGATCTGATAGCCGTCCTGCAGCGCGTTGTTGTCCACCTTGGCGGACATGCGGCTGGCGCGTACAAGCAATGATGCGGTATCGCCCATGCCCAGCCTTTCGGCCTGTTCCTCTATCTCCTGGGGGGTGCGGCGGGAAACGGCTCCCTTCCCCCCGGCGGCGTAAATACCCAGGTCACCACGGAGTATAAGGGCCTCCTTTACAGCACCGCAGGTGGTGGTGGTCACGCCGGAGCTATGCCAGTCGAAACCCAGAACACATCCCAGGGATTGGAACCAGAAGGGGTTCGAAAATCTGTACAAGGTTTCGCTCGGCCCCAACTCCTCCACCATGTACTCCAGAATGCCGCCGGCCAGCAGCTTCATGCGTTCGAAGAGCCAGCGCGGAGCTTTACCGCCGTGCAGGGGAAGATAAGCGGTACCCGTTCTGTGCATGGTATATCACCACCTGTTGGACTTCTATCTGATAAGTTTATCAGCTACCCCCGACGTCTCGTTCCTGCGCTGTAGGGGGGTGCCGTGAACGGCGAAATACTGCAGCGGCCAGTAACGCCTGAGTATGGCCCGCGACCGGGTCCGGGTAAAGAACTCCGATTCGCGGGCCAAGGCAAGATAGAGGATCTCGTCGAGTATCAGACCTTCCACGAGTAGTCGCCGCAGTTCGCGAGTCTCCCCGTCCAGGCGTTCCGCGAGCACCTCCCTGTTTACGAGGATACGGGTGCTCTTGATGAAGGAGTGGATGGGTGATGATGGTGGTACGTTCGCGTCGGGTTCATTCCGGATAAGGATCGGCCTGCCCCTTACCCTGGCCGCGAACGCTTCCGGTTGCAGGAACTCAATCTCCAGTCCGGGGAGGAGGGGGCGGAAATCCCCTGTTATGCGGCGCATGCATCGCTCCGCTTCCTGCACATCCATGTTAAACAACCCCTGTTGTCATTATAACTCGCGATCGAGCTCGCGGGATCGCCTAAAGAATCCTGCTCACGCGGACGAGAGGTTGGGATGGTTCCCGCCACCATGCCTTGCTAAGCATTGCAAGCTTGTATCTACCCGGGATTTGATATGATAGATGATGGATGCAGGGTCTGGGCGGGTCGAGGCCTGTAACAGCTCTACTGCGGCCCGTATTCGAGCGTAAGGGAAAGATGCGAGAAACTTCGGGATTTATTGCCGTATAGCGGTGCGGGGATGTAGAGGTTATGGATGAGAATAAAGGGGTCATCGAGTTCGTCAGCGGCAAGCTTGTAAGCGGCGGAGGACTTTGCGAGGGATGCGGAAGGCGTATCCAGGAGGGTGAGAAGGTCTTCACGCCGGCGGGCTTGGTGGATGAAATCAAGGAATTTCTCTATTGCCGCGAATGCCGCCCGGCCGAGGACGGGCTTCCCGAGGGGATACTGAGCGTTGAGCCGGCACTGGCGGTGGAGGAGCCGGGAGAGGACGAGCGGCGCATGGGTATAGAGGTCAAGGCGGGCTCGTCGTGCTGCGGCTGCGGGCGCGTTTTCGAGAAGGGAGACTGGCTTTTGGTGGGTGTGGTGGAGGGTCTGCACAGGGGTTTCGTCTACTGCCGCGAGTGCTATCTGATTCTGCGGGAGCAGGACATCAGCGCTGAGAAGCTCGAATAATCGCGTTTTGCCCGTTAGCCAGGCTATCGACCCGCTGTGGTCGCCAAACAGCTTGGGCGGCCCGAGCGGCGGTCGCGAAAACAAGCGGCAGCGGGGCCTTCATGGATGAAACCCATATCTGATAGATCTCGAGACGTGTGAGCGTAGCTGGATATCCTCACCCGAGGCAGCCGTGAATGCCGGGATACCAGCCCGGACGTGCGGCCTTCAGGGCGTCCGTTTCCTTTACGGGACCGCGTAACTGGTCCAGCCGCCCATTCTGTTATAATCGCCTCAGTCAACGGTTAGACAGGATGGAGAAAGGAATGCGTCATGTCGATTCAGGGAAACGGATACGTTCTCGCTTTTAACTCCAGCCCCCGCAAGGACGAGGGGTTTACGGATATCGTGCTGCGGCGTTTCATGGCCGGAGCGGAGGCGGAGAGCGTGGAGGTAGAGACGGTGTATCTGGCGGAGAAGAAGATAGCCGATTGCCTGGGGTGCACTTACTGTTGGTTCAAGACGCCGGGGGTATGCAGGCATAAGGATGACGTCCCGGAACTCCACGAAAAAATGCAGAGGGCGGACGTTCTGGTGTATGCCACGCCCTTGTATATAAGTAGTATGAGCGGGATAATGAAAAGTTTTCTGGACCGTATCATGCCCATGGCCGAGCCCTACCAGGAATACGAGGACGGCGTCTGCAGGCATCCCCACGGGGGAAACAAGGATCAACGTACGGTACTCTTATCCACTTGCGGGTTTCCAGGCCTGCGTAACTTCGATCCGCTGGTGCTGACCTTCCAGCGCATCGTAGAGATTGGCGGAAGCGCGCTTCACGCCGCCGTTCTCTTCCCATCCTCGGTATTGCTTGTAGGTGATCCCTGCCCCGCCGAGGAGCAGTTGGATTACGTTTACAAGGCTGGTCGAGAGGTGATGGGGGAGGGCATTCGTGCGGAGACCGTCGAGGGGTACAGCAAGCCCTACGTGGACCCCGAAGTCTACGTAGAGGATCTCAACACCCTGTTTAGAAACCTGAGAGAAAATATCTAGAATGCTTCAGCCGGGAGACCGCCGCCTACAGCGAGCGCTTCTTGGTGGATTCGGCGAGGTCCAGGCGGTGAATATGCCTGAGGGATGGCCATTCCGAGAGGACCATCAGGGCTATCACAAGCACCCCGGTGATTATGAATGTCCAGGGGGATATGGCGGGGGTAAAGGAGAAGAGATCGGTTTCGTACAATTTCATGACCTGGGCCATGATGATGCGGGCAGCGAAATATCCCGGTATGAGGCCCAACAATCCCATGATGACGTTCTCCATGGTCAGGGATAGCGATGCCTTCCACTGGGGGACACCCAGGGTAAGCATGGTCGCTACCTCCTGTTCCCTCTCCATGATGTTGATGGTGGAGGTATTGAAGACCAGCGAGAAGGCCATGATTATGCCGAAGACGAGCATCACGGCGATCACCACATACATGAGCGCCATATAGGAATTGATCTCGGCCTTGATCTGGTCCAGGTCCACAAGGCTCAGGACACCGGGCATCTCGAAGAGGACCTCGCGTACCTCCTGGTAATGAGCTCCATCCACCTGGATGTAGAAGGCGGAGGAACGGGTGCCGTATCCCATGAGGTCCCTGGCCTCTTCAACCGGTATATATACGAATGAGCCCATGGGCTCCATGATGAAATCGGATACGACAAAGGAGCGGGAGCGCCTGAAGCTGCTCAACTCCACCGTGTCTCCCTCGGTCACCCCCAGTTGTTCCCGGTAGGTCTTGCTGAGCAGGCAGTGATGGGGCTGGATATTAACCACATCGTTCTGCTCGTTGAGGAAGCCCCGCATCACCGTGTCGGTCAGCGCTCCCATGACGATGCTCTCAACGTCCTCCTCCCCGCTGCTGATAGTGCAGGGAGCCCCCACCGTCGGCTCCACCAGGGTTACGCCGGGTATATTCTCCAGTTTCCTCTGGGTGACCCGGGTTTGGGGATCCAGGTATAAGACGGCGATATCGAAGGTGAAGAGGTGATTGAAGGCCGTGTCCATGTTGGCGTGCACGGTGTCATTTATTCCCAGGTTAAGCATGATTAAGATAACGGCGAATACTATGCCTATTATAGTAAAGGCGGTGCGGCGGCGGTTGCGGAAGACGTTGCGCAGCGGGAGCCTCCAGAAGACCCGTATGCGGGATAGGGAGGGAAGCAGCCTCTCCGCCCAGGTACGCTTGCCGTATCTTATGGGGTCCACCACTCCCCGCAAGGCCTCGGTGGGCTGTACGGAAGCCGAATTGCGGGCCGGCACTATGCCGGCCAGGGAGCAGAACCCTATGGCCATGAGCAGCCCGTAGAAAAACACCTCGGGATAGATACCATAGTTGACGAACGGGATACCCAACTGCGAGGAGTAGATCTTGGATATCAGCCCGGTGGCCAGCCATCCCAGGACGCTTCCCACAATGACGCCTGCCACTCCCACGATAAGGGCGAAGGACATGTAATGGCGCAGGACTCTTCTCCGTGGATACCCCAGGGCTCGCATCAGCCCGATAATGGGCCTCTGGATGCGTACCATGCGGGAGAGGATCATGTATATGCTGAAGGCGGCTATACTGAAAAAGAGGATGGGGAAGAAGAGGGCGAAGTCGTGGAACGACCTCAAATCCATCTCCAGCAGGGTTTTGGATATCTGATTATCCCGGTTGGTTACCTCCTCGATGTTATAAGGCGAGAGTATCTCCCTCATCTGGGCCTCGGTGGACTCCAGCAGTGCTTGATCCTTCAGGGTCACGGCGAATTCGTTGTAGGAGTTGGCGGGGAAATTGGTCAGGAAACGGGCCTGTTCCTCTGGAAAATAGAAGACGCCGTATACTGTAGCCGATGTCATGGGGAACTGCCGGTTTCTGAATACCATGAGGTACTCGGGGCTGGATACGATACCCGCTATATGTATGGGAATTCTCTCCCCGTTCTTGACGGTGTAGATTATATCGCCTTCATCGAGGTCGTTGAATTCGGCGAAGTGGTTCTCGACCAGGCAGGTCATCTCTTGCTCCTCGCTGGTGAGTTCCACCCCCGAACGGAGGTACAACTCGTTTACGTAGGGCTTCTCTATTGGTGTGCTTATGATCTGTCCCGTAACCCTGGTTCCATCCTCGAGTTCCATGCTCGTGGCCTCGCTCACCCTGGGGGTGGTGAGCTCGATATTGGGAAGTTCGGATATTTTTTCCGCCGCCCTTTGAGGCGCCCTCTCCACCCGGATCAGGAGGTCCTCGAAGTTCAATCTATCGTAGGTGTATTCATATGATGCTGATAGATTGAGGAATGCCATGTAGGAGGCCGTGAACAGTATGATCCCGATGGCCACCACGGAGGAGATGGCCAGGAAGCGGAACTTCGCCTCCCTTATCTCCCGGATCAGTTTCTTTCTTAGAAGTCTCAACTCTACATCCCGCCTATATCCCGCCTCGCTTGTTAGGATAGCGATTTAACTGGACTTGTTCCCATGTCGGCCGCCCTATCGTGAGGACCGCGTAAAGAAGGATGCCCATGAGATGGCCTCTCCATCCAACGCGAGTTCCCAGCGATAACTCCGGGAGGGCTCTAGCGGGAGACGGTGGAAATTAATTGCCTGCATAAAGCGTAGTGGCATACCCGCCGGGTGGCCGGCCGGTCGGCCCAGCTCGAAGCTTCCCTTCATCTTGACCTCGCGTGGTGGATCGCCGGCGCTGACGAGGTTGCCGTCCTCGTCCTGCAATGACAACTCAATTTCATGCCTGCGATTGGACTGGTCCCAGGGAACGTCGAGCAGCACTACCACCGCCATACCCGGCAAGCGGGTATCGCGGCTTACCCATCCTCCTCCGAGGACGAAAGCCCGGTCTCTTACCACCTCCGCCGCGTCGCAAAGTAAGAGGTATGCGTTCATGTCATCACCTAAAGGTAGTTTAAACTAAATGTCGGAACGTGTTGACCCCCGAGGCGTATATTTATAGAATTGAACTGTGGTTTAATGGTTGAACCAATTTGAGAGGTAAGGGTATGTTCGAGCCCGTGAAGAGGGTTAAGACCTCCGAGCAGGTACTCAAGCAGATACAGGCTCGCATTTTCGATGGAACCTACAAGGCCGGGGACCGCCTTCCCTCGGAAAGGGAGCTCTCGCTGGAGATGGGGGTAAATCGCAACACCCTGAGGGAGGCACTCAAGAAACTGGAGCATATGGGTCTGGTCATTACCAGGCAGGGTGACGGGACAAGGGTTCTCGATTTCTATGACAACGCGGGCATAGAGGTTCTCGGCTCCATGCTTCTCGACGAGGCGGAGTCGGACGGCCGGGTGATCGACAACCTCTTCGAGGCCAGGGAAATGGTGGGCAAGGCGCTGGCCAGGTCCGCCGCATTGTACAGGGAGGAGGAGGACCTGGAACGGCTCCGTGCCGTGGTGGAGGAGATCACCTCGGAAATGGAACTCCAGGAGGTACAGAGGCTGGAATACGTCTTTTTCCACGAACTGGCCGTCAGCTCGCACAATCTCTTCTATATCTTTATGGTAAACTCGATCAAGAAAGTATATATGAGCTTCCGAGATCTCTACGCCGCTACCTCCAGGGACACCGGAAAAATACAGGAGCTCCTGGCCTCGGTTGTGGAGGCGGTGGAGCGGGGAAGCGCGGGGGACGCGGTAAAGGCAATGCGGAAGTATCTCAGCTATGGGAAAAGGTTGATGTTCAAGACCTTGAAGATGCCCATGAGAAGGAAATGATGATGAGCAGGAGCGTTCTTCCACTTGCTCGTCGGGCTAGTATAATCTAGGGAACGGCCTGGATACGGAGTTGATCGTGGAGGCAGGGATGACGCGCCCCGGCCTCGGCTATCCTCCGTGAACATATGACGGTAGTGCGGGATGTCGAACCGCCTTTGCTGACTGAAAGGAGGGCCAGAATTGATACCCTATGACAGCTTTTTAATCGATGGACCCTGGCTGGCATCTTTGGGATGGATGTATGAAAAGATCACCGGCCGTTTTTTCGCGGACGAGGTAAAAAGGGATAAGGCCAGGAAATTTCTCGACGTGGCCACCATCGGCGCATTCTACGTCACCAGCATCAGTCTTTATTTCAACCTGGAGTGGACCAGGTGGATATGGGAGATGTGCCGGGCTGAATCAGGCCGCGACTGGATGATCAACTCCGGCGTTTTCAACTTCGATCACGAGAACGTCACCCCCAAGGGCCACGCTATATCGGCGGCGATCTTCGCTACCTACCCTATGTGGCTGAAGCTGGGCCACAAGCTGGCGGAGCGCTCCGAGAAAGAGGATTGACAGGGCTATTCAGGTCGGCCGCCGGCGCCGCATGGATCCCCGGCGAATCCGGTATCTGGCGGGTGGACTGACCACACGCAATATGATCGGGTTCCCGGTGTGGGAGATCGGGCGGCTATCACATCTGGCGAAACAACCCGGTCGGATGTTAGGGGCGTATGGGCTCAACACCGTTGAGCCCGAATCGAATCCGGCACGACAGGATCATCGTAGGGACTCAACACCGTTGAGTCCGACTTCTACCCGGTCCCAAACCTCGACAGACGTCATTACGAGAAGGCGTACCCGCCGACGAAGTGATATATATGCGCCAGCCCCGCCATGAACGCAGGCGGTGATGATACATAAGGCATCCTTGGAGGCATTGCCCCATACAACGAAAAAACGTTGGGGGGGCTGACCCTATGATTCTTGAGGTATAGCCAAATTTGGCGAACATCCGGGTCGCGGAAGCGGAAAAGAAAAAGGTAACGTTATATGAAAGAGATATGGGGATACCACTTGCTTATCTTCACCTTGTGTTGGATATGGGGGTTGGCCTTCATCGCCGTCAAGTCCCTGCTGGAAGAGGTCTCGTTCCTCACTATCAACATGGGGCGCTTCTTTTTGGCCTCCATAGCCCTGGTGCCGGTGCTCTTCGCCTATCGTTCCAGGCGGCCCGGGCTCGATACGGCGGAGTGGGGGATGCTTTTTCTGGCCGGTATATGCGCGGCGTACGGCTACCATCTATCCGTGAACTACGGCGAGACACTGGTGCCGGCGGGTACCGCCAGCATTATAGCCAACACGACGCCGATCTTCGCGGCCCTCCTGACCCGGATCCTTCTGCGGGAAAGACTCGGCGCTTGGAAGATGACGGGGATACTGATCGCCATGGCCGGAGTGATGGTGGTAACCGTGTTCGGCGGCGAAGGGCTGGGGTCGGGACGTCTGGAGGGAGTGGCCTTCATATTTATTGCCGCCATTTCCTGGGCGATCTACACAGTGGTGCTCTGGCCGCTCACCCTCTCTCACAGCGTGCTCCACATAACCGCCTACAGCATTATCCTGGGGGCCGTGACCCAGCTGCCGTTTCTCGGCGGGGAGTTCTTCCGCGATCTGCAGGGACTGTCCGGAGCGGGCTGGGGATGGCTGCTCTTCCTCGGGCTGGGAAGCACGGTAGTGGGTTACGTCATGTACGTGAAGGCGGTCGAGGGACTGGGTACTTCCGTAGCCGCTTTCTATCTCTATTTCATTTCCCCCATCTCGCTT
The DNA here is from genome assembly GCA_034188985.1 of Actinomycetota bacterium. Taxonomy (GTDB): domain Bacteria; phylum Actinomycetota; class Geothermincolia; order Geothermincolales; family RBG-13-55-18; genus JAXHVT01. The sequence continues at coordinate 63,940 of JAXHVT010000055.1, forward strand.
CTCTGGGCATGGATAATACTGGGAGAAAGTATAAACCTGGCCATAGTAGGCGGCACGGTCATGATCATAGCCGGCCTGCTGGCTGTAAGCCGGGAGGAGAAGGAGGTCCCCCTGGCGGGCTGATCGAAGCGTGATTATGGAGTAACGGCTCAGCCGGGTGATGGTTCCTCCCGGTAGCGCTCGCGTGCGTCCTCCAGGCTGGTCTCCGAGCATTCCGAGCGGTATCTATCGGGCAGGGACTGGTAAGCCCTGGTTCCTATCCATAGGAGCGTATCCCTGGATTCGTCCACTTCCCCCAGGACCTCCGCCGGCACTCCCGCCACTACCGTTCGTCCCGCCACCCGCATTCCCGGCGGCACCAGGGCTCCCGAGGCCACTATGCTCGCTTCCTCCAGAAACGCGCCGTCGTTGATCACCGCCCCCATGCCCACCAGTACATGTCCCTCCAGGCGGCAGCCGTGCAATATGGCCCCGTGTCCCACATGGGAGTCGGGGCCCAGATACGTGGTATCGGTGGGACGGGCGTGGATGACGGCGTTGTCCTGGAGATTGGAGCCCTCCTCGATGACCACGCGCCCCCAATCGCCGCGTATCACGGCACCGGGTCCGATATAGCAGTTATCTCCTATGTAAACGTCACCTATGATCACGGCCGATGGGTCCACATAGGCGCTGGGCGATATCCGGGGCGATCTTCCCTCGAAGCTGTATATGGGCATGATCCTCCTTGTCCCTTGGTTCCTCTGTTAGAGATTCTACCATTATCGGGCGGAAAACAGAGTGTATGACCGCCCGGTACTTGCATTCCGACAGTCAGTCGGGTTAAAAAGAAGGTAATAGACCGAGAATGACACCGGTAAGGGAGATGGCTTTCCAAAGGAGGAGATCAACGGTGCGAGCTTTGATTATGGGAGGAGGATTGGCGGGGCTTTCCGCGGCCGTACACATAATCGACAACGGCTTCGACGTTACCCTGCTGGAGTCCGAAGAGGAACTGGGCGGGAGGGCTATGTCGTGGGTAGACGAGGATGGCGATACTATCGACAACGCCCTGCATGTCTTCTTTCCCCATTACGCCAACATACTGGAATTCTTCGAGAAGGTGGGAGCGAAGGACGTGATTCACTGGACGGATACCCTGACTTATTTCAAGGAGGACGGGGATGCGGCCGATTTCAGACCTTTCGACCTCCCGGCCCCGTTGCACGGCCTGTCCCTGGTCAACTTCCACCATATCAGTTACCTGGACCTGCTGAGATTCGGACCGGCGGCCGTGAGGGCCTTTTCCATGAGGGAGGCGGCCGTGGACGAGTACGACCGCATGACGGTGGAGGATTTTCTGCACCGTTATGGTGTTTCCCAGGGGCTGATAGATAACATGCTCAGGGCCATGGTAGACGGCCTGACTTTCCTGGAGCCTTACGAGGTCTCCGCCAAGACCATGGCCTACTGGATCCGCAAGCTGACCACGACCTCCGAGGCGGTACGCGTGGGCTTCGCCCGTGGCGGGCTGGGCGAGATCTACGTTGATAAGGCGGTGGACTATATAGGATCCAAAGGCGGGAAGATCCTGAATGGCGTGGGGGTCAAGTCAATAAAGCTCAAGGGGGATTCCATTCTCAACGTCACTCCCACCAAGGGCAGGAACATGCGGGCGGACGTTTTCGTCTCCGCCCTCCCCGTGCAGGCTCTGCGCCGCGTTCTGCCCGAGGAGGTCTACGACTATCGCTATTTCAGGAACCTGTGGCGCTTCGAGGACGCGTCCTCGCTGTCGGCGATGGTCTGGTTCGATCGCAAGGTGCTCGAGCTCTCCAATATCGCGGTGGGTATAGGCACGGTTTTCAACTGGTTCGCCGATCTCACCCAGGTGGTTCCCGAGGCTTTTTCTCGCGAGGGCTCCGTGCTGGAACTGGTTATAACTCCCTGCGGTCACCTGCTGCCCTTGAGCGATGAGCGTATTATGGACATGGTCGTGTCCGATATCAAGAAGTTATTGCCCGCCGCGCGTAAGGCAGAGGTCGTAAAGTGGCGCCTGGTGCGGGGAAGGCAGGGAATGTTCGCCCAGAAACCCCACATGGATCGCTACCGGCCTACGCAGCGCACCCCAATCCCCAACCTGTATCTCTGCGGTGATTTCACCAGGGCGGGTCACTCCGCGGGTATGGAGGGAGCCGTGGTGTCGGGCAGACTGGCGACCTCCCGCATACTGGAGGACAAGCTGGGGGTGTACGAGGACTTCGTCGTGGAACCCCGTTTCGGCCACGGGTTGATACCGTTCCTCAAGTACGGCCAGCCGGCGCTGCTGGCCTTATTGGCCCTGTGGTATATGAGGAGGAGGGCCTCGAGCCGGTAGATGGGGCTCGAGACTCCGGTTCGCGGGATCCCGGATATACCGCCATATCGCTGAGGGCCGCTCAGCCGCCGCCTTCGTCCAGCCGGAACAACAGCGACTCGACCAGTCCCATAGGCCCGGTCATCATCATGTCGCCGCCTGGGGCAGGATAATATACTTCCAGGTCCGTCTCCCTCATAAGATCGCGGTTGGGTCCGGTGGCGGCGATAACGCTCAGTTCGTCCATGCCTGGCGGGGTATCCAGGTAGAAGAGACCGTGGCCCGATTCCATGTAGGGATCCGCGTCGGAGGCCTCTCCCGCGCAGAACCTGGCAAGATAGGCGGCGAAGGTTCGTGCCTCGAGGTATCGCGTATGGTGCTCGAGCAGCGCCGTTACCCGGCCACCGTCCAGCAGCGCGACCATGGTATGGCCGTTCCCGGCGTTGATGAGCATTATCTTTCCGCCCGCTGCCTCTCCGACACGCGGGTCGGACAGACAGCCGGAGATAGCGGCCGGCGCGGTGTCCATCACCAGCAGGTTGCCGCAGCAGAGCTGTTCGTCGAGGCGGGCACAGGCCGAGGTCATGCGGGGAAAGTCCCGTGGAACATCTCCGCATAGATAGGAAAGGCTCAAGGGATTCGGATTACCCTCGAGTCTCTTTCTCATATGGCGCAGGCGGGTTTTACGATTGAGCTCGCCCGCCGGGTATGATCCGTGATCCTGCACGGCCACCGCGGCCGCGAAGATGCCGTCGAGGCTTTCCCCGACGCTGGCAAGCAACTTCCGTAAAGACAGCAGATCGAGTTCGTCCACCCTGAGTACGACCCCCTCGAATCCGGGCGGAGGCTTCTCCCTGATACGGATGCCCAGGGCCTCCACGTCCGCTGGATTGTTCCTGACGGAGAAGGCGGCTGAGGGAGTCATAACGACGCTGAGCCCGGCGGACAAGTGCTTCTTCAAGGCCTTGGAGAAGGCTCCTCCCCCGATGGTGGGCCCCGTTACGAACAGGTCCCTTCCCCGCTCCGTAACCTTCCTCACGGCCGCCGCCTCGCGCAGGCTGGGGCTGGGAAGCACCAGCTTGGCGCAGTTCTCTATCTTGAGGTCCGAATCGTACAGGAGGATATCCTGGGTTCCAGCCCCTATATCCATGGCCAATATCTTCATGGACCACCTCGTATGAAAAAGCGGTTATATAAGGCGAAAACGTATAAGCGATATTATAGCATTGGACGGCACGATCTTATCGTCGGGAAAGGCGCAGGTGGGAGCTTATCGGGGCGCCCGGAAGGAACGGGAGAGATGAATCCGGCGTTGACCCGGGCTGTTAATCGAATATCTCCACATGAAGGAACATGCATATGATAGAGCCCGTGGCTCCTGTACCGTTCATCTCGAGATGAGACCGCTCGCCGCGTTTTCGCTCCTTATACGGGATTTTAAGCAATTTTTCTGTGTAAATGCCGTTTATTATTGAGAACGAGTAGAAGGGCCCGGGAGGGACCACCGAAAAAGAAGTGCGTACGGCGGAGATAATGGATAAAGGAATTCGTTTACGCGGCTTGGACAGTCGAGCGGGAGAACCAAGAGTAGGTTGAAGCCGAAAAGGATATCTGAGCAGGAACTTTAAGTTTGGATTAAAAGGAGATCACGGTTAAAGTAATAAGAAGATTTGTCGATAATATACTAGGCGTCAAGTATCTTGCATACGAAGGAGGAGGTGAGAGCGGGAGGAAAGTGCGTTTTTCCTGGACTTTAATCTTTTTGGAAGGGAGGTGTGAGTTTTGCACAGGCAAGAAGGTTTCACTCTGATCGAGTTGATGATCGTTATTTTAATCATCGGTATCCTAGTAGGTATTGCGGTGCCCGTCTTCCTGGCCGCACGTGGCAACGCTCAGGAGAAGACCTGTTTGGCCAACATGAAGACGGTGCAGACCCAGTCCAATGTATACGCCTCCAGCAATGACGGTACCTATCCTACGGGACCTGATACTGACGGTGTGCAGACGGACCTGTCTGGCTATCTGGAGAATCCCACCGTATCTTGCCCGGGTGGTGGCGCGATCTCCTGGAACTGGGATTCTGGGGATGATGGCTCTCCGCCGAGCCCGAGCTGCTCTATTCACCTAGAGCCTCTGTAAACCGATCGGGCAAAAAAAACGAGGAGGAGGCCCTTCCGAGGGCCTCCTCTTTACATCCCCAGACGAGCCGCCTTATCTCCAAGCCTTCCACCGGTAATACACATGCCGCATAAGGCTCGGAAAGGAATGCGGGTGGAGCCTCGAGGTCGGTACGAGCACCTCACTCGGGCTTTTCCGGCGACGGGGATATCCCCGTCTTCCCCTCCACCCCGGTGGCATGAACCGGGGGCGGAAAACTCAGAAAACCAGTCCTCCGATGCTGCAGGAATATCAGTAGCACCAGAAGCAGCGAAAAGGCACATATGCCTATGCCGTGGTAGAGGGGATTCGGATGGTATACGAACTCCACCAGGTGTTCTCCAGGCTCCAGCTCCACCCCCCGGAAAGAGTAGTTGACCCTCAGGAGCTCACTCTCCTCGCCATCCACCAGAACGTGCCATCCGGGGTAGTAGTTGTCGGTCAGCACCAGTATGCCGCCGCCGGGAGATTCGACCTCGATCGTCACGTGGTAGTCGTCCATGCCGGTTATTCGCGCATCTCCCCCAGGATGCGGGCCGTATTGCAGGGATGGTTCCTCCTCCAGGATAACCCTGTTTCTGACCCACTCGTAGTCCCACATGGTCTCGATGAGCTGCCTGGGAAAGGGGAGCTGCGAAATATCCAGAACCAGGTATTCCTGGTTTATGTAGGTACGGGGAAAGGAGCCATCTATCTTGTAGATGCGAAGCTCCACCCCCCTGAGGTTCGTCTCCCTCTCCTCGATCAGGGTGAGGCCTTCCACGTCCAGGATAAAAGGGGTGACGAGATACCTGGCCCCCTCCATGGCCAGTACGTTGACCGTGCTGTGATTAATATCCGCCTGCCATTCATCCTGGCGCAGATAGATATCATTGGTGAGGGTGTCTAGCATCTCGAAGCGGTAGATACCGTAATCTCCATACTGGTTCACCCCGTAGATATCGAAGAGGGTGAATTGGTTGGGGGGTAGGAAGTCCATGTACTCGTAGAAGAGATCTTTGTCGCTCATCCAGCCTCCGGACTGCCGCAAAGCTTCCTTCCATACGTCTCCCTGTCCCAGTACCGCCACCCGGCCGTATGCGCCCTTTTCCTCCTGGTTACCCCTCAGCCATTGAACTGTGGGGTTGTCCTCCCGTATCCTGTCGGCATCTATGGTGGATACCTGGTTGTAGGCGAAGAGGCCCAGGTCGATCAGGAGAACGGCGAGGATCAGCAGGACCATGATCGCATACCAGGCCCTGCCGCGCTTGAAGAAGGAGAGCACATAGTCCAGCCCCTTGCCGGACAGGACGGCGATGGACAGGACCACAAGAACGAGAAACCTCTGCCAGAACCGGAACAGCTTGAAGCCGGGCACATATTTCCACACGAATTCCGCCACGGGTAGGTTGTCGCCCAGGGCCAGGAATAGGGCCAGGCATCCTATAAGGACCCACATCTGGATGGTGCGGTCTTTGCGACTCAGAAAGAGAAGCGCTATCAGTGCCAGCACCAGGGTTAGCAGGCCGGGGTAGGCGATGTTCTCCCAGAAGAGGTCACAATCAAGGTCGTAGGTACCTCGCGCCGGGTTTCCAAACTGGTACGGCGACACGAACTGCACCAGGTTCCTGGGCTCCATTGGCGTTCCCAGGGACCAGGAGAAGGAGAGGTCTGTCGACCTGTCCGAGAAGGGAAACCCGTAGGCCTGGGGTATGAGCTGTGGTGCTGCAAGCGCTGCGGCCAATACCAGACACAGTACGATCCCGAGTACCAGGAGAAGCGCGCCCCGGCCTCCCAAGGGGGATTCCGCTCCCTCCCTCCCCAGGAGCAGGGATATAAAACGCCAGAGAAATACGACCACCACAACGCTCAGGGTTATCAGAAAGAACTGCGAGCCACCCGCCAGGAGCTGCATGCACAAGGCGAGGGTGGTCAGAAAGAGATAGGCAAGGTTGCGGCGGGAGACCGCCCGCTCAACTCCATATAGGGCGAGGGGTATCCAGCAGATACTGTTGACCATATATGTGAACTTGAGCTTGGCGATAACGAAAGCCGAAAAAGTGAAGGCCGTGGCCGCGAAGAGTGATGCCGGCCGGGAGATGTCGTAGTGGCGGAAGAGCAGATAGGAGAAGATAAGGGATAGCAGGAGGCTGAGTATTATGGAAATATTGAAGGCCAGTGCGGAACCCAAGGCCCCGAACAGAATCAGGTTCAGGGAGTAGAGCATACCGCTCTGCCCCTGCGCCAGCTGGGGAAAGCCGCAGCCTATATAGCTGTTCCACAGGGGCAGCCCGCCGCTCTTAAGGGCGCTAGACAGCAGCTGCCGGGCGGGGTAATTATACTCCGTGACGGCGCTGTTGACGACATCGCCCTGGAAGAGAATACGGCTTCCGCTCCAGAGTGGTAGGGTGAAGAATAGCAGGATAAGCAGAAAGCAAGCTGTGAGTATCAGGATGCGAACCCGGTTACTGACCATCGCCGCCTCCCGTTCCGGCCAGGATATTTTCTAGGTCAATGAGGGCCCTCCATACGTCCGGGTCATAGGTCGACCCTGCGTCCACGTAGGCCTGCAGGTAGGGATAGGCCTTGGCGGGCTGGCCCATCTGCAGGTACAGGTCGGCTATCTCCTTCAGGTAGTCGGCAGCGGGGGCGATATCGTAGGCCAGAGAGTAGTAGTACAAGGCCTGCTGCGGGTCCAGGTTCTCGGCTATGAAGGCTCCCGTCTCGCGCGGGTACTGGGAGATAAAAGAGGTAACCTCCACCTCCCTGCGGTTATCGGTGTAGAAACTTACGTCCAGGCCGCTGGAATCGAATCCCTTCCAATACTCCACCTGGCTTGCGTAATAGTCATCCATGTCGATCTCCTCCCCCGGGAGAGGCAGCTTGAAGGTTATCCCCCAGGGGATCATCACGTTGGTTCTCCGTATCTCCGGGACCCTGGTCAGGATGTGAAAGCTAGGTATCTGTGGGTTGTTCTGCATGATGTAATTCACAAGCCACGATGTAAGGGCCAGCGAGTAATCCGTGGTGAATTCAGGTATCTCGTCCTTGGTTGGCAGCTTGAGGTCGGGGTAATATTTCCTGACCGTATCGATATACCAGCCGTTCAAAAGGAAGGAATAAGTTAGGAGTATAACTTCCTTCCTGTCCTCGACAACCGTCTCGTAGTATCCCATAAGTTCGATGGGTACGTCTCCCTGGACGAAGATGAGAGAGCCCTCCTCCACCGATGATACTAGGTCGTCTATATAGACCTCCCCTAACACGTCGTACTTCAGGTTGACCTCCGCCGATTTGGTCCAGGTCGGCAAGAGAAAGGGCAGGGCGACGAGCAGTACGACTACCCAGGAGAGGCCTCGCTTGAGATCCTCGCGGGCCCTGAGGCTGGAGATGAGCCCCTTTACCCAATCCACGACGGCGGCGGCGCCGAACCCTATGAAGTAGACGAAGATGATGGTGGGCAGGAGGTAGAACCTCTCTATGGTGGAGACGTCGAATATACCCCTCAGCCTCACGTTGGCCATGAGGGGAAAAACGATCCCGGCGAAAAAAAAGGCTGTGAGCAGGGGCAGGAAATCGCCGAACCTCTTTCTTGCGGCCCTGAAGACACCGATTGCTCCCAACACCATCCCATACAGGTAGACCTGCAAGCCCAGGTTGTTGAAGAAGTCGAAGACCAGGTCCAGCCGGTGGGACGCGGTCGGCCCACGCCACAGCGTGGCGGAGCCATAATAGCTGCGGGTCGCGGAGGAGATGAACGAGCTGAACGTGGAGGGGTCTCCAAAGTTAAGGTACGGGTTCTGCGCCGCACGCAGGGGAAGGTAGATATAGGGCGTCAGGCCCAGGATGAACAGCAGCAGTGAAAGCAGCAGGAACTTCGGCCGTTTGATGACCGAGAGCAGAGGATAGATGGTGAACAGGAGCAGCCCGGGGTAGATCAGGAGGATGGTGTGATGGTTGGTGAGGCTGAGGCCGCAAAGGAACGCCAGCAGGAGAAAGAGGCGCCTGGAGCCCCTGGTATCGCCACCCACCCACCTCTCTCTGACCATCACCGCCACGAAAATCAGGAGCACGGCGAAGAAGTCGTTGAACGGGAAGACCTCCGCGATCTGTGAATAGAACCAGAACAGGTGGGAGAAGCCGAGTGCGGAGACGGCTATGGCCGCCACGGTCGGCCTTCTTACCATCTTGAGCAGGGCCAGGAAGAGAAAGAGCAAGGCTAGGGAATGGAAGAGCACCGATAGAAAGTTGACCCTGAAGGCCACGCTCCCTATGGGAATATGGGAGAATAGGTAACCTATCATGGTGCAAAGAGGATATCCCGGCTGGTGGACAATACCCAGGGAGTACGATGTGGCTATTATCTCGGGAGAGTCCCCTGCTATATTGACTCCGTGGCTGCAGGTATACAGATACAGCAGGAAGAAGAAGAGGGTCAGGGAGAGGGCGGTCAGTTTATCCCTTCCTGAAAGGCGATAAATTGGGACGGTCCGGTAGTAGCGTTCCAGCAGCGCCTTCGCTTTCGTCATGGTCTTCTTCAGCCCGTCTCTGCTGAGGTTCTTCATCCGGGAACCTACCTTTTACGGATCGACAACCGTTACTCACATGCGGTCGATAACCATCCAAACGTTCCTATACTTCTTTGATCAAAGAAGGCTGCATTCCTTTTATTTACTTCGTATTTACTTCGATGTTTTCACCGGGGTAAAGGTTATGGCCGTGAGGGATCGTGACACCCCGGTGGGATGTCTCTAAGTCCCGGGGGCGAGGAAGTCCCCTTTCGCCGTTAACCGGATTACGAATAAACTCCAGCCTCTGGACGGTGGCGCTAGAAAAGACCACGGTAGAAACTCCATATCGGTTCCCCCCAGAAAAGGGCCAGGACGGTCCCGAGGGCCAGAAAGGGACCGAAGGGTATGCGGGACTTGCGTCCCTTCTTACCGGCCGCCATCATAGCTACTCCGGCGATGGCGCCCAGCAGAAAGGCAAAGAAGAAGGCGATTACCTGCGACCTCCATCCCAGGAACAAGCCGGTGAATGCGGCCAGCTTGGCGTCGCCCATTCCCATTCCCTTGGGAATGGCCAGGGCCAGCAGCCCCAGGGGTACGCCACCCGCGGCGAAACCGAGCAGCTTATCGTAGATATATCCCGCGTCGCCCCTGAACAGTGCGATGGTACCCACGGCCGCCAGGGCGATGGCCATGGAGGGCAGTATTATCTTGTTAGGGATTATCTGTTCGCGCAGATCGATTACCGAGACTATCAACAGCACTGTGACCATGAAGAGGTTGGGAAGAAGCTCGTCGCTCCAGGCGAAACCGGACTTGGCAAAGACGGCCAGAAACAGCAATCCGCTGCACAGCTCCACCAGGGGATAGCGGGGGGATATGGGCTGGCCGCAATGGCGGCAACGTCCGCGCAGGATAATATAGCTGACCAGGGGTATATTGTCGTACCAGGCTATGGTGGTCTCGCAACTGGGGCAGAAGGAGCGCGGGGTGATGACGGATTCGCCCTCGGGTATGCGATATATGGCTACGTTATCGAAACTGCCCACCACCAGGCCGAAGAGGAAAACAACCACTGAGAGATATACCTTATAAAACATTCGTGCACCGTACCGGAGATCCGAGCTTCCGTCACTATGCTTCCAGTTCGTCCCCTGAACCCCTTTTCTTTAGCCCTTCCCTGAGGTTGCGCATCAGGGGGCCATCCTCCCGCCAAGCGTAGCAGCCGCCCGGTATGCCCAGTTCGAAGGCCTGTTCACCTATCGCCTCGATGGCTTCTCGGCGGTCCGGTATCCTGGAGATCACCAGGGCGCTCCGGGATTGTACGCTGACGTGCCCTATATTGGTCACCAGAACGGACAGGTGGGTGCATCCCTCCGAGGAACCCACCACCTTTCTCACCAGGTCCGAGAAGCCGGGAACGATCCGTTCTCCCACCAGGCCGGAAAGACTCCGCAACGCTTCGTGGCATTCATCGGTGGTTATGCGTTTCATCTCTCCTTCGATGCCGTGGATACGACCCTCGACCGGCTCGATTTCGGTGGTAACGATAATATGCCTCAGGAGCTCTCCCAGCCTTACATCCTTGAGCGTCCCCGATATCATCAGGTTTCCCTCTTCGTTTTCCCAGGTTTCGAAGGATATCTCCCTGTTGAACAGCTCCATTTCTCCCCCTTTCGTGCCGGAATGCCCTTCTACCCGGGCGTATACCCCGCCCTCCGAATGATCGGAACGGGGTCTTGCCTGTTTTAAAGGTTAATAATATTATAGTATTGTAAAAGATAGTTGAAATATTATAATAATGTTAGTGGATAATATAATAGCACAGAGGTGAGGGCAATGCAGATGGCGGTACCCGATTTCTGGCGAGGGAGAGGAAGATATTCAAAGCGTGCATGTTCCCAAGTCACGAAGGATGACGTTCCCTTCAGCCCTCCCGAAAAGAGCGATAAGGCCCCCTCGAAGAAGTGACCCACGACGGCGGGGAGCGTAAGCCGTCTCCCCTTGAACGGGCTCTGGAGGATATCGGCGGCGTCGACATGGCGGAGCAGGCGACAGGAGGCGGCTTTCTCCACGAGAAATCGGGCGAGGGGGGTAGCAGGATCGAGATACCCTCTTTCGGCCAGACCATCGAGATCACCTTTCCAGGCGGCGAGATGTCCGTTCCCCGCGAGGTTGAATAGAACACGGCTTCCATCCCTCATGGATATGCTTCCCCTCATACCGTTGGCAAATCCGTCACGGGCTTGGTCCCGAGGGAGCGAAAAGCCGTTAAATTGGTTAACGGTAATTAACCTACTACTTATAAGTCAATAAAACATTGAGTTTTCATAAGCTTGAGTTTATGATGGTCTCCGAGAGCGTACGAGGTCTCTTTTCTGGCTGTGCGGTAAACATGACGGAGAGAAATAACACCAGGTAAAGTGCTATCGTTGCTCGCTATTTGATCATTCGTAGTGTATTCGGCCGGCTTTGCTGTTATTATACGTCGAGGAATGAGAAGCAGAGGCGGGAGGATAGATGATGATCAATTCCTTGTGTTCCAGCCTGGAAAAAGAGGTGGAGGAAAGAAGCGGCGAGAAGGTAAGGCTCTGCTATCAATGCGGAAAATGCAGCAACGGCTGCCTCTTTAACTTCGCTATGGACATCCTGCCTCACCAGGTTATGAAGCTTGTCCAGTACGGCCAGAAGGAGAGGTTGCTTCGAAGCCACACCATCTGGCTTTGCGCGGCATGCGAGACCTGCACCGCACGCTGCCCAAACGATATCGACGTGGCCCGGGTCATGGACACCCTGCGTCAGATGGCGCTGGAGGAGGGAGTAAAGCCCTCGGAGAGGATCATCCCCCTCTTCCATCGCTGCTTCCTGGGAAACATCAAGGTCACCGGCCGCATCAGCGAGCCTATTCTCATGGGCTCCTATAAGACCTTGTCCGGCGACCTCTTCACCGATATGGAGCTGGCGTTGGAGATGCTCAAGAAGGGCAAGATCAAGCTGTTACCGAGCGTGATTAAGAATCGCCGGGAACTGAGGCGTATCTTCAAGGAGACGAGGCCGTGAAGGAATACAGCTACTTCCCGGGTTGTTCCCAGCTCTCCTCGGCTGAGGAATACGGAATATCGGCGCAGGAGGTTTCCGAGGCCCTGGGATTCCGCCTGAAGGCGCTCCCGGACTGGAATTGCTGCGGTGCTTCCTCCGCCCACATGACCAATCACCTGCTGTCCCTGGCCCTGCCAGGCCGCAATCTGGTTCTGGCAAGGCAGGAGGGCCGGGACCTGGTCGTGATCTGCGCGGCCTGTTACCATAACCTGAAATCGGCCCAGATGGAGCTACTCTCCGACGAGGCGGCTGCCCACCGCGTGGAGGAGATAGTGGGCTCGGATCCCCGCTTCGAGGGGAGGATCGTCACCCTGCTGGACGTCCTGGCAGAGGAGTTGGGCCTGGATGATATGGAGGGGCGGGTCAAGAGCAAGCTGGAGGGCTTGAGGCCCGTCTCCTACTACGGCTGTCTAATGGCCCGTCCCCGGGGAATAATGGAGGATGACGACCCGGACAATCCCGCCTTTATGGACCGGCTGCTTTCAGTCTTGGGGGCCGAGGTCAAAAACTGGTCCTACAAGACGGACTGCTGCGGAGGCAGCCTTTCGCTGACCCGGCCGGATATCGTGGCCAGCCTGGTAAACCGCCTCTTCGAGGCGGCAGAGGAGGCAGGCGCGAACTGCATGGTGACCGCCTGTCCCATGTGTCTGGCCAACCTGGAGATGCGGCAGTCGGAGAAGCGCTTGCGCTACAGTCTCAAGCATGACATGCCGGTATTTTTCTTCACCGAGCTGATGGGGCTGGCGTTGGGACTAGAGGACGTGGAGGATTGGTTCGGTAGACATCTCATAGATCCACGGCCGCTTCTCGCCCAGGCCGGTCTTACCCGATAAGGAGGTCCAGGATGGCACAGCGAAAGGAAGGCGCAAGAGAGAAGGCCACCGCTGGGAAAGCCGGTGGTGCCATCGGAGCCGTTATGGTGGTGGGAGGCGGCGTGGGGGGTATCCAGGCCTCTCTGGAGCTGGCCAACCTGGGATACAAAGTCTATCTTATCGATTCCTCGCCCTCCTTAGGCGGGGTTATGGGAATGCTCGACAAGACCTTTCCTACCAACGAGTGCTCCATGTGCATCCTCTCACCCAAGATGGTGGAAGTAGCGTCCAACCAGAACATAGAGGTGATCACCCTGGCCGACGTGATCTCGGTGGAGGGGCAGGCCGGTAATTTCACGGTCAGGCTGCGCATAAGGCCGCGCTACGTGGATACGGAGAAGTGCACCGGCTGCGGCGACTGTACGGCCAAGTGCCCCTCGAAAGTACCCGATCCCTATAACGCCGGTCTCTCCAAAACCCGCTGCATACGAGTGCCCTTTCCGCAGGCCGTGCCGGGAGCGGCGGTCATCGACCCCGAGGCATGCCTTTGGTTGACCAAGGAGAAATGCGGCAACTGCCTCAAGGTCTGCCAGGCCGATGCCATAGATTTCGATCAGAAGGAGAGGGAGGAGACGCTGCGGGTGGGCGCGGTGATCGCCGCTCCCGGATACAAACCCTTCGACGCCTCCCGTAAGACGGAGTACGGGTACGGAGTTCTTGGAAACGTTCTCACCTCGCTGGAGTTCGAGCGTATCCTGGGGGCCAACGGCCCCACCCAGGGCCGCGTAGTGCGTCCCACGGACGGTGAGGAGGTTGAGAAACTGGCTTTCATCCAGTGCGTGGGATCCCGCGACACCACGGTGGGCAACGGTTACTGCTCCAGCGTTTGCTGCATGTACGCCACCAAGCAGGCCCTGATAGCCATAGAGCATTTGCCCTACATACAACCGACGATTTTCTTCATAGATATGCGGGCCTACGGCAAGGATTTCGAGAGATATTACAACCAGGCCTCCTCCAGGCACGGGGTTCGCTACGTCAGGGGCCTGATATCCGGGATAAGGGAGAGGCAGCGCACCAAGAACCCGCTGCTCAGGTACCTGGACGAAGAGGGATGCATGCACGAGGAGGAGTTCGACCTGGTGGTGCTGTCCATCGGGCTGGAGGCCCCGACGGGCCTCGCGGAAGGGCTGGAACTGGAGGCCAACGACTACGGTTTCGCCCAGGCCGACTCCTTCCTGCCGGTGCTCTCGTCTCGGGACGGCATCTTCGTCTGCGGCGCTGCCGGAGAGCCCAAGGACATCCCGGATACGGTCACCCAGGCAACGGCGGCGGCGGGACTTGCCTCCCAACAGCTGCACCGAGCACGCGGCAGCATGCTTACCCACATGGAGTACCCCTCCGAAAGGGACGTCAGCGGCGAGGAGCCGCGGGTGGGAGCTGTCATCTGCCGCTGCGGCTCCAATATCGGGGGGTTCGTGGACGTGCCCGCGGTGGTGGATTACGCCAGGGAGCTGCCGGGGGTTGTATTCGCGGAGGAGAGGCTATACGCCTGTTCGCAGGACGCCCAGGAGTGGATACGCCAGGTGGTGGAAGAACACGGGCTCAACCGGCTGGTGGTGGCCTCTTGCACCCCCAGGACCCATCAGCCCCTTTTCCGCGAGACCCTGCAGTCGGCGGGGATAAACAAATACCTCTTCGAGATGGCCAATATCCGTGAGCACTGCTCCTGGGTACATATGCGTGAGCCGGAGCTGGCCACGAGAAAGGCCAAGTACCTCGTGAAGATGGCGGTGGAGAAGGCTCGCCGTCTGGAGCCCCTAGAGGAGGGCGAGAGCGGGGTCATCCCGCGGGCCCTGGTAATAGGCGGAGGCGTGACGGGCATGAATGCGGCCCTGGGCCTGGCCGGATCCGGCTTCCAGGTCTACCTGGTCGAGAAGGAGGACGAGCTGGGTGGCTTGGCCAGGAACATACATTTCAGCCACGACGGTGAGGATGTGCAGGATTACCTTGTAGGCCTTGTGGACAGGGTGGAGTTCGAGGAGCTGATCACCGTCTTCACCTCCCACCGCGTCCGCGACGTGGGCGGTTTCGTGGGGCAGTTCAAGACCCTGATAGCCGACGACGAGGGCCATGAGGCCATGCTGGAACATGGGGCGGTCATCGTGGCCACGGGCGGATTGCAGTACCAGCCTACGGAGTACCTTTTCGGCGAGGACCCACGGGTGATAACCCAGTGGGATCTGGAGAGACGGCTGGCTGAGGAAGATGCCTCGCTGCGTGACCTGGAGCGCGTAGTAATGATCCAGTGTGTGGGATCCCGCGAGGAGGAGAGGCCCTACTGCTCCAAGGTATGCTGCGCCGAGGCGGTGAAAAACGCTCTGGCCCTGAAGGAGCAGGCGCCGGATACCGAGGTGTACGTGCTTTACCGGGACGTGCGCACCTATGGCTTCCGCGAGGACCTCTACCGCGAGGCCAGGGAGAGAGGCGTAGCCTTTCTGCGTTTTGAGGAAGAACTCCGCCCCGATGTCAGAGGGTTGTGGGGGGACCTTCAGGTGAGGGTGCCGGACGCCAACCTCGGCGGCGAGACGGTGGTGTTCAATACCGATCTGGTGGTGCTTTCCACCGGAATCCTGGCCAATCCCGACAACGCCGAGCTTGCCCCCATGCTCAAGGTGCCCCGCAACGCCGACGGCTTCTTCCTGGAGGCGCATATGAAGCTGCGGCCGGTGGATTTCGCAACCGACGGCGTCTTCGTATGTGGCCTGGCCCACGCCCCCAAATCCATAGAGGAATCGGTGGCCCAGGCGGCGGCGGCGGCGGCACGGGCCGAGTCCATCCTCTCCCGGGGCAAGATAGTAACCGAGGGAGTGGTGGCGGTGGTGGACCCGGAGAGATGCTCCGGTTGCCGCGTATGCGTGGATCTCTGTCCCTTCAAAGCGGTCGACTTCGACGAGGAGAACAGGGTGGCGGTGGTGAACAGCTCCCTTTGCAAAGGCTGTGGCACCTGTACCGCGGCCTGCACCACCGGGGCCAGCAGGCTGCAGGGTTTCCGCTCCGATCAGATATTCGAGCAGATAGAAGCGGCGGCCTCCGCCTGGTGGGACTAGAGAACGAGGAGGTGGATGATGGTAGAGAACCAGGCGGCGAAAACGGCGGAGGACGACGTGAAGATCCTGGCTTTTCTATGTAACTGGTGCTCCTACGCCGGTGCCGACCTGGCCGGGGTGTCACGATTTCAGTACCCGCCCAATGTCCTGGACGTGCGGGTGATGTGCACCGGCACCATATCCCCCTATTTCGTCATCAAGGCCTTCCAGGAGGGCATAGACGGCGTGCTAATAGCCGGCTGTCACATCGGCGACTGTCACTACTTGAAGGGCAACTACATGACCGCCAAGCGCTTCGGGGTGCTGCGGGAGGCCTTGAAGTTCATGGGCCTGGAGGAGGGAAGGCTGAGGCTGGAATGGGTCTCGGCGGCGGAGGGAGAGAAGTACGCGGAGGTCATCCGCAGCTTCACGGAAGAGGTCAAAGCCCTGGGCCCCTCGCCACTGCGCAAGAGGCGCGGCGTTTCCCGGGAGGCGGTGGGATCATGAGCGAGCTCGCCGAGATCATTAAGGAGAAGCTTCGAGATGGAGCCGATGCCTTCCTGTGCCTGCGCGACTGCGAGGGTACGGTAATCCCCGCGCTCATCAGCGCCGGCGATGAGATCGAACTGGACGGCGTGCAGGTGGGCTCGCTGCGTTATCCACTGGAGAAGATACTGGCAAGGCTGCAGGAGAGATACCCCGACAAGCGCTTCGCGGTGCTGGCCCGCGGCTGCGACGAGCGGGCAATGATCGAACTGGCCAAGCTGGAACAGTTGGACCTGGACCGGGTGGTGATGGTGGGCGTGGCATGCAGCGCCGGGGAGGCCGAGGCCTGCGGGTGCGACAGGCCTTACCCCGGCGAGATAGTCCTGGGGGAGAGGGCGGAGCCGGCCCCGAGCCGGGGGATCATCGACGAGGTGGAATCCCTGACGCCCTCCGAGCGCCTGGAGTGGTGGAAAGAGCAGTTCTCCCGGTGCATAAAGTGCTATGGATGCCGCAATATCTGCCCCATGTGTTTCTGCAAGGAATGCGCGCTGGAGGATCCCAAGCTGGTCGAGCCGGGGGTCATCCCCCCGGAATCCCCATCCTTCCACGTTATCCGGGCCCTCGACATGGCGGGAAGGTGTATAGACTGCGGCCTGTGCGAGGAGGCCTGCCCCGCAGAGATACCCCTCCGCAGCCTGTACCGAAAGATGCGGGAGATCATGGAGGAAAGCCTCGGCTACCGTGCCGGGGAGAGCGTCGAGGAGAAGAACCCCCTGAGCTTTCTGGGCTCTGAGGAGGACATAGAGAAGTTGGAACAGGAGGACTAGCATGCCCGATAAGGAGAATATCTACCGGCTTGTCCCCTCCACCTGCGTGTATTGCGGCACGGGGTGCGGAGTCCTGCTGGAGAGCATGGACGGGTGCCTCACCGGGGTCCTGCCCCAGAAGGACCACCCGGTATCGGTGGGATCGCTTTGCATCAAGGGATGGTCGTGCCACGAGTTCGTGCACGCCCCCAACCGGTTGACCGCGCCCATGATCCGGAGGGACGGTGAGCTGGTCGAGACGGATTGGGAAACGGCGCTCGAGGCGGTGGCCGAGGGCATCGACAGGGCACGCGGCGACGGAGGGCCGGACGCCGTGGGCTTCTTCGCCTCCGCCCGCTGTACCAACGAGGAAAATTATCTGCTGCAGAAGTTCGCCCGCGCGGTGGTCGCCACCAACAACATCGACCACTGCGCCCGCTTATGACACAGCCCCACCGTCGCCGGTCTGGCGGCAGCTTTCGGCAGCGGGGCCATGACCAATTCCGTCGGCGATCTGTCCGAGGCCGAGGTCATACTGGTGGTGGGCTCGAACACTACCGAGCAGCACCCCATTATCGGGGAGAGGATACTGGCGGCCAGGAGGCGCGGCGCCGGACTGATAGTCGTCGACCCGCGCCGCATACACCTAAGCCGTTTCGCCGATATCTATCTGCGCCCGAGGCCGGGCACGGAGGTGGCCTACCTGAACGGCATCATGAACGTCATCGTATCCGAGGGTCTCGAGGACAAGGGGTTCATAGAGGCGAGGACCGAGGGCTTCGAGGAGCTCGAGAAGTCGGTCGCTACCTATACCCCGCAGAAGGTTGAGGAGATATCCGGCATACCGGCGGAGGACCTGGTGCGGGCCGCTCGGCTGTACGCCGAAGCGGGCAGGGCCTCTATCGTCTATTGCATGGGGATTACCCAGCATACCACCGGCACGGATAACGTCCTATCCCTGGCCAACCTGGCCATGCTCACCGGCAACCTCGGCCTTCCGGGCACCGGGGTCAATCCCCTGCGGGGTCAGAACAACGTGCAGGGGGCCTGCGACCTGGGGGGGCTGCCCAACGTCTACACCGCTTACCAGAAGGTGGCGGACGAGGAGGCCGCGGCCAGGTTCGAGCGGGCGTGGGGAGTGGAAGGACTTCCCAGGCAACCCGGAATGACGGTGACGAAGATGCTGGATGCGGCCCTGGAGGGGGATTTAACGGCCCTGTACATCATGGGGGAGAATCCGGCGGTCTCCGGCCCGGATAGCGGCCACGTGCGGGAAGCCCTGGAGCGCCTGGACTTCCTGGTGGTGGCGGATATCCTCGAGAACGAAACCATGTCCTACGCCGACGTGGTGCTGCCGGCCGCCTCCTTCGCTGAGAAAGACGGCACCATTACCAACACCGAGCGAAGGGTGCAACGCATACGCAAGGCCATCGAGCCGGTGGGCGACTCCAAGCCCGACTGGGAGATAATCCGCCTGCTGGCCCGCAAGATGGGCGCCGGCGGCTTCGACTTTCCCTCGCCGAAGGAGGTCTTCGAGGAGATAAGGGAGCTGACCCCTTCCTACGCCGGGATAACATATACCAGGCTGGGGACGCAGGGCCTGCAGTGGCCCTGCCCCTCCGAGGAGCACCCGGGAACGCCCATACTGCACGTGAACGGCTTCGCCCGCGGCAGGGGTAAGTTCACCCCCTGCGAGTTCCGCGAGCCCGCCGAGTCCCCGGATGAGGAATATCCCCTGATCCTGACCACGGGGAGGGTGCTCTTCCACTTCCACACCGGCACCATGACCAGGCGCTCTCCTTCCCTGGTAAAGGAGCTGGATCGTGCCTTCGTGGAGGTTAATCCAGGAGACGCCGCTTCGCTGGGCGTCGATAACGGGGACATGGTAGAGGTGTCGTCGCGCCGGGGAAGCGTCGAGGTGGAGGCCAGGGTGACGGACCGCGTGGACGAGGGCGCGATCTTCATGCCCTTTCATTTCGCCGAGGCCGCCGCCAACAACCTGACCATCGCGGCCCTTGATCCGGTGTCCGGGATACCCGAGTTCAAGGTCTGCGCCGCCAGAATAGAAAAATGATAGTGTCAGGCGCCGTACTTGTTGAGGCGCAGCGAGTTGGCCAGCATTAGGGCCATGAGATCACGGGCTTGGAAGATGCCGAGACCACCCCTGGCGCAGGCGCTCTCACCGAACACCTCGGAATCATCCCTGCGTTCCCAGCGGGAATTGAGCAGCAGGGGAGAGGGATGCCAGCTGTGCATCTCGAGTATGGCTGGGGTGGAGTGATCACCGGTTATGGCCAAGACATCTGGTTCGAGTTCCAATATGCGCGGGACAACGGTGTCGACCTCCTCGATACATGCCACCTTGGAATCGAAGTCGCCGTCCTCGCCACGGCTGTCGGTGTATTTGTAATGGAAAAAGAAGTAGTCGTAATCGTGCCACGCCTCGAAAAGAGCGTCCACCTCGTCCGAGAGGGCGGAACCGGTGTCGATGAGCTTCATGCCCACCAGGCGGGCCACGGCCCTGTACATGGGGTAGGTGGCGATAGCGCCCGCTTTGATATGGTAGAGGTCCGTGATGCAGGGTATCTCCGGGAGCTTGGAGAATCCGCGCGTGATGATCATGTTGGCGGGATGATCTTCCGCGAGAACCTCGGCCGCTTTGTCCAGGAAGGCGTTGACCATGTAGGCGGTCTTCGCGGCGCTCTCGTCGGCGCCGTGAAGGGACCGGCAACACTGGAGCGGCAGACCGTTGCGCTGGGGGTCGGTATCCGAGATCTCCTGCGAGAGGCCGGACCCTCGCAAGACGAGCGCGGCGCGGTGTTCCTTCTCGGCCACGATGGTGATGTCCACGCCATCCAGGCTGATACCGGCCAGCTTTTTACAGAGGCGTTTGCCCTCCTCCGTGGCTATGCGCCCCGCCCGCCTGTCCACCACCTTGCCTTCCTCTACGGTACAGAAATTGACCCTCGCGGCCAGGTCGTCGGGTTCGAGTTTCAACCCCACCCCCAGGGCGGAGAGGACCCCTCTTCCCACATCGAAACGAAGGGGATCGTAACCGAACAGGGATAGGTGGCCCGGGCCGCTTCCCGGGGTAATGCCGGGCGCTACGGCGTGTATTAGGCCGCAAATGGAATCCCGCGCCAGTGCATCCAGGTTGGGGGTTCGCGCCGTCTCCAGTTCCGTCAGGCCGGTCTCGGGGTGGGGCAGGCCTCCCAGCCCGTCCATAACCAGAAGTATCACCTTGGTATCGGTGGGGATCGACAAACCGGATAGCAATCGCATGTCCATAGCCCTGCGGCCTCCTTTTCTCTCTAGATATAATAATCGAACATGTGACCCCCGGCAGGCAAGCTGAGGACGGCAATTCCTAGAACCGCGACTACTTGTCCAGAGCCCGAAGCGCTATAGAATAACGCCTATGATCCTCGCCGTCAGGATCACCCCGGGAAACGACGATCCGACAGAGTTACCAGGCAAGGCCTCTACGCATCATATCATCGAATCGATTATCGTCTCCGTTGTAAACACTGGAGATGTTGACGCCGAAAAATAAATAATGCAGTATGAAAATGGAGCAAACCATAATGAAGAACTTAAAGTCTATCGTATACTTGCTGGTCATCGTGGCCCTTCTCCTGGGCCTGTCAGTGCCTTTTCAGTATCTTGCCAGGAAGGACGTCGTAGTTGGCATGGCGTCGGAACACGCCCATGCCCACGAGCACAAACACGAGGGTGGGGAGGACGAAAACGAGCACGAGCACACGAACGAGGAAGACCATCCCGCCGCCGATATGCCCCTGGGAACCAACCTCATCAGCAACTTCGGCTTCGAGGTGGGGACGCGAGAGCAGATATGGGGATGGGCGAGCACGGGGAAAGACCAAGGGGCCATGATGTACCGCGACGATAGCATTTCACATCAAGGTATGGCCAGCGCGGCCGTGGACACCAAAGGTGCGTCGGTGCTGGGTACCGGCTGGGTCATGAAATTGGACGAACCGCCTGTAGCACATGACGTTTTAGTCGAGGGCTACATCAGGTCTGAGGGGCTGATGGGGGAGGCTTACCTCATGATACTGGCGGAGGGGAAGGAGCCGGGCTCGGAGGAGACGCACCTCCTCGTACGGGCTTCTACGGATGAGGTGAGCGGAACCAGCGACTGGACTTTGAGCGAACTGCATTGTTACATCCCACCCGAGGCCACCGGCGTCTGGCTGGAGATAGGAGTCTACGGTCATGGTAAAGCCTGGTTCGATGACGTGTCGCTGGTGGTGGAAGATAGAGAGAATACCTTGCGGAGTGGCGAAGGCCTACTGGAGAACCCCGACTTCGACGAGGGATTGGACCACTGGCACCTTTTCACGAATACCGAGGGTCCGGTGCTCGGATATGGCACCGTGCCCCTGGAAACGGAGGGGAATAACGCTTTGGTTTTGCGCGATGATACTCTTGATTCAACACAGGACCTGCTCTCGGAATTTTCGCAGTCAATATGCGGCCTTTACGGCCACCAGGGCACTCTGGAGATAAAAGGCGTCATGAGTGGAAAAGAGATCGACGGCAGGGCATGGATAAGCGTGAGCGTACTGAAGGCATCGGGGGCGGTGGAGTGGATAGTATCGAAGGAGTTTACCGGCTATGCATCCTGGGTGGGATTTACCAACCAGGTTCCCATAGACGAGGACGTGGCCAGCGTTCTGGTAAGCGTTAAACTGGAGGGCAATGGGACGATATACGTCGATTACCTGGATGCAAGATTCCTCGAATAGCCTGTTTAATCTGTCCCTGCTCTTTCACCCCTCCTTCGTTGCCGCCAGCTTCTCCAGTCCCGCCAGATCTTTCTCGGTTCCCAGGGCGATCAGGAGGTCCCCGGCGTCTATGCGCGTGTCCTTGTCCGGATTGGTATCGAAGCCTTCTTCCTCGGCCTTGCGTACGGCGGTAACCAGGGCGCCGGTCCTGGCTTTGATATCCAGGTCACCTATGGTGCTGCCGTCAATGGGCGACCCCGCCTCCACCAGGAGTTCCTCCATGCGGTATTCCACGGATGGACCGTGGGCCACCAGGTCCAGGTAATCGAACACGCCCGGTTTGAGCAGGTAAGTGGCCATCCTGCTCCCACTTATGGTATAGGGGGAAATGACGCGGTCGGCACCTGCGTAACGCAGCTTCTCGACCGAGTCCTGACTCACGCACCTGGTGACTATGACCAGATCGCCATTGATGAAACGGGCGGTCAAAGTGGTGAAGAGGTTGTCGGCATCGTTCTCCAGGGCGCATACCAGGCCTCGGGCATTCTCTATGCCCGCTTCCTTCAACGTCTCGGTATCGGTGGCATCGCCGTTGACATAAAGGTACCCCTTGTCGTCGGCCTCGACGGTTCGCTGGGGATCGAAGTCGATGACAACGAAATCGGCACCCGCGTCATAAAGCATATCGCATACCACCTCACCCACGCGGCCGAATCCGCATACCACGTGGTGGCCGCTCAAGCGCTTTATCCTGAAGTCCATCCTTCTCCTCCCAAGTGTCTCGCTCAACGCTTCCCTGAACGTATATTCTATAAGGCTCGAGATAATGAAAAAGAGCGTGAATACGCCGAAGAAGATAACGAAGATGGTGAAGTATTGCCCGGCGGTGCTGAGCACCCTTACCTCGCGGAAACCAACCGTGAACACGGTTATGACCGTCATATACAAAGCGTTGGTGAAGGACATGTCCTCTATCAACATATAGCCGATCGGACCGGCGATGAAGACGATGAACAGGATAGCTATAAGGAATATCAACAACCTTTTTCGGAGGTTGCCTCTTTCCCTGGACATATGCTCCTTCCCCCGTCTGAGATAGCGGGCGAAACCTGAGCCCATAACCCGGTCTTCTATAGGGAATATAGCATATGGTAAGGACCGTCGGCTCTTCTAGAAGGCGCCTTTTCGCTCGCGCGGCGCTTAAATTCCTATCAGGAAGGGGTTGGTCTTCTTCTCCCAGCCAACCACGGTGGCGTCCATGTGGCCGGGCAGGATCCGGGTCTCATTGGGGAGGGTGAAAACCTTCTCCTTAACCGAGTTGAGAAGGGTTTGCATGGATCCGCCGGGAAAATCGGTACGGCCTATGGAACCGTGGAATACCAGGTCCCCCGCGAAAAGAACACCGTCGGTCAAAAAGCACACGCTTCCAAAGGAATGCCCCGGGGTGTGTAGAACCTTGAATTTCATACCCGCCAATTCCAGCTCCTGGCCATCCTCCAGGGGGAGCCACTCCTCTGGGAGCTCCAGGTCGCTCAACCCCATCATATGCAGAAAAGTAGGGGGTATGTTCTCGGCCATGGCCGCATCAGCGGGATGCATATAACAGGGCGCGTCGGTGGCATCCACCACCCCTTTCAATCCTAAAAGATGGTCCGGGTGACCGTGAGTCAGCAGAACCGCTTTAAGTTCGAGGCCGTTTTTTTCCAGGTAATCCAGGACCTCGGAGGCCGACACGCCGGCGTCTATAAGTACCGCCTCCCCGACGTCCTCGTTAACCGCCAGGTAGGTATTACTGCCGAAGGACATGTCCGAGAAAGTAACTACGTCCATGTGAAACACCTCTTTCTATCTACGGCTGTCTTTGATGCATTATAATGTAGTGTACGCGGTGCGCAAAATGATGCTGAACACCCATATTAAAGGCGCTCGAGGCGGCTTACCGAATAATACGATAATGGTCGCTTACGCTACTGACGGTGAGGTCGGGATATGAGCGGAAAGACCGTTCTGCATATCGAGGACAGCGCGGTTGAGCGGGAGATAGTTCGCCAGGTGCTGGAGGCGGAGGGTTTCGAGGTGCTCTCGGTTCACGGACCCGTCGAGGGAATCGAGCTCGCGCGTTCCAGAGTTCCCCATCTCATCCTCGTGGATCTCCACCTTCCGGATATGGATGGATACGAGACGGTGGAGAATCTGCGCAAGATAGGCAAGCTCGAAACGGTTCCCATAGTGGCCCTTAGCGCTTCCGTGTCCGAGGAAGAAAAGGAGAAGTGCCGGGATTTCTTCGACGGTTTCCTCGACAAGCCGATAGATCCGGAGGGTTTTGCGGCGGTAGTGCTCGACTTGATAATCGTGGGGCGAAAAGATACCAAGACGATCAGCGGGAACTCCAGGGATATGAGGAGAAAGGCGGGAGAGCCCTCAAGGGATGCCCGCGAGGCTCTAGACGCACTTGAAAAAGTACGGGCTGCCATGTCTCACGACCTGCGCACCCCTCTGACGGTGATGATATCCTACGCCAACACCGTGGGGAGGGAGAAGGTCGGGGAGTTGAACGAGAAGCAGAAGGAGATGCTGGATATGGTGGTGGACCATGGCTTCCAGATGGACACGCTCATCTCCGAACTCGTGCGCATCGCCAAAAAGGCGCTGGACCGCTTCGACTATCCCCCTAAAAAAGAATCCGACAAGAAATAGACTCTCCATGCACCTGGATACATCGTTTCAGAGCCACCAGATAAACGACGCGACGGAACATAGCACGGCGGGCCCTTCATCCACGAAGATCTTGTTCTTGAGAGGATCGCTCAAAGCTTGAGGATCCTATATCTCGAGCGCCGTCTCGTAGCCTTCCCGCATCGCGTCGATAGCCTTGCGGGCTTTCTTGGCGTCACCTATCAGATAAACATCAATGCCGGAATCCTTCAGCTCCTGATACAGCTCACCGGCGGGGTGGGAGCCGGCGGCGATGATCACGCTGTTCGCCGCTATCTCCTCCTCCGAGCCCTCTATCTCCACCACGACCTTGTCCTTATCGATGCACTTGGCGACGGCGTTGCTCCTGGTTTCCACGCCCAGGTTGCGCATGTCCTGGAGAATGGTCCAGCGTGTGGATATACCGACGTCACGGCATACCTTGTCCAGCATTTCCACCACGGTGACCTTCTTGAGGCCGCGGCCGCAGAGCTCCTTGAGGGTCTCAGTGTCCTCGCCCTCGTTCATGAACAGGTAGAGAAGGTTATCTCCGGATATGGTGCCGATGTTGGCCACGTACATGGCCGTCTCCGAGCCCACGGCGCCTCCCCCGATGATGACGATATTCTCCCCCTCGGGGTCCTGTGTCCCCTCCAGAACCTCCCAGGCCATGAGCACGTGGGGCAGCTCGATGCCCGGGATGTCGGGGAGAGACTGCACGGCGCCGGTGGCCACCACCACCGCGTCGAAACCCTCCTTCTTCAGAAGGTCCGCCGTGGCCTCCGTATCCATGCGCACCTCCACGCCGGCGTGATCCAGCTGCATATCCAGGTCCTCCACCGCCGTCCAGAACTCCTCCCTGCCCGGGGGTATGGCGGCCAGGTTGAGCTGGCCCCCGACTATATCGCTCTTCTCGAAAAGGATCACCTCGTGCCCTCGTTGAGCGGCGGTGACGGCCGCCTTCATACCGGCGGGTCCGCCACCCACGACAGCCACCCGTTTGGAGGCCTCGGTCATCTTGGGCTCGAGCTCCAACTCCCGGCCGGCCCGGGGGTTCAGGGTGCAGGTAACCGGTTGCAGGTAGAACACGTTGTCGAAGCAGCCCTGATTGCAGGCGATGCAATGGGTGATATCCTCGTAGCGGCCCTCCTTGGCCTTCTGGGCCAGGTAGGGATCGGCGATGAGGGCGCGTGCCATACCCACCATGTCCCCCATGCCCATGCGCAGTACCTCATCGGCTACGAAGACGTCGTTTATACGATTGCAGGCCACCACCGGGACATTCACCATCTTCCTGACTCCCGCCGCCAGGTAAGCCAGGCCCGCACGGGGTACGCACATGGGGAGCTGGGGAACCCGTGTCTCGTGCCAGCCGCCGGTGACGTTTATACAGTCGGCCCCGTGCTTCTCGAGCTCGGCGGCGAAGAGGCGCATCTCCTTATTGGTGTTTCCCCCCTTTACGAAGTCGTGGCCGGTTATGCGGAACATCATACGATAGTCCTGGCTCACCGCCTCCCGCACCGCGTCTGCCACCTCCAAGCCGAAGCGTATGCGGTTCTCCCAGGATCCGCCGTATTCGTCGTCCCGCAGGTTGGTTACCGGGGACAGGAACTGGTTTATGAGGTAGCCGGTGCAGGCCAGTACCTCCACGGCGTCATAACCCGCCTCCCTGATCCTTATGGCGGAGTCGGCGTAATCCTTCACGGTTTGCTTTATCTCCTCGACGGTCATGACGTGGGGCTCCTCGCCGGTGAGACGGGAGGTTACGGCGGAGGGCGCCACGGCTTGTGCGCCCCTTATGGAAACGGAGTGGGCGTAGCGTCCGGCGTGATAAAGCTGGCATACAGCGGCCGCGCCGTGCCTTCTAATGGCGTCGGCCAGTATGGTATGGCCCTCGATATCCGCGTCATCGAGTATATTTATAAGCCAGTACGGACCAGCCAAATCGTTGATTATACAGCCCCCTACGATAATCATTCCGGTCCCACCCCTGGCCCGCTCCTCGTAGAAGGCCACCAGGCGATCGTTGACCTTGCCGTCCGGCGTGTAGTTGAGGTGCATGGCGGTCATGACGATACGGTTTCGTACTTCGAGGTCCCTGATCTTTATAGGAGTCAGGAGT
This sequence comes from Actinomycetota bacterium, assembly GCA_034188985.1. Lineage (GTDB taxonomy): Bacteria > Actinomycetota > Geothermincolia > Geothermincolales > RBG-13-55-18 > JAXHVT01. The sequence continues at coordinate 90,772 of JAXHVT010000055.1, forward strand.
TTCTTCAACAAGGTCATCATCTCCTCCATATCCTGATTTCATCGTAAACGGGTGTGCTATAGTATAGCAGAAATTTGCTACCGATAAGTAATATAGAAACCGAGGTGTTCCAGTTGTTCGGCGTGTTCGAGGACAGGATCAGGTACAAGGTTGAGCTGGCGAGTAGTAAGGGCCCGGAGAACAAGGTGACGGATCCAGGGGAAGCCTTAGACGCCTTGATAAGGCTGGAGATGCACCTGCCGCCCACTCCTATATATGTGGACTAACGCGGCCCTCTACGAGATATGCAGGCGCTTCTGGGGAAAGCATCCACGCTGGACCATCTTCTCCCTGGACTTCATCGCCAACATGATGCTTTTCGTATACGGGGGACTGACCCGCAAGCTCATAACCACCTTCTGCTAGGACTCCTATCCCTTCCCCGGCCCCAACCGTATATACCAGGAGGCCTGCAAGGACGATGCCGCCATAAAGACCTGGGTAAAGGAGTGGCTGCTGGACCTCGAGGATCACGATCACTACCTAGAAAAAATCGGCTTCGACAAGATATGGTTCTTGAAGGGGCGCTCGGCCAACGATCCCTGGTGGTCGGAGCTGGCCACGCGCATAGAAGAGGTTAAGAAGGAACCGGATTATAACGAGGTGGAGATGATGGTGGTGGAGGCCGCCCACCTGCTTAAGGCGCGCATCCGGAGGGGCGAGTATCGCACCATCCTGGCCGGCATCGGGGCCTCAAGCCTGGCGGCGTGGAAGGCCTGGTACGACCTGCGGCGCGAGGACTACCCGGTAGAGCTGATGGCCGAGGCGGGCTTCTACGACTACATGCCCAAGCCCGATGACCCCTTCATCTTCAACTTCCGCAACATCCCCACCTGTACCATGCTTACCGATATCATCAGCGTCCTGGGTTCCATGGTGGGAGCGGAGAGCAGTCGCGCTATCGGTGCCCTGGGGGCGAGACAGGTTGACCGCTTCAGAAGCATCAATTCCACCAAGGTCCCGGAGTACGATCTCTTCCTGGTGGGATCCGGCGGGGCATGCGACGTGGCCCTGGGGGCCGGGGAGGTCCTGGTCGCCGTGATCCAGGACAAGCTGAGGACGCCGGAACGGGTACCCTAAGTAACCGCCCCGGAAGATAGGGTGCGCTGCGTGATCACCGACATGGGAGTATACGAGAAACCCCCGGGTGAGGACGAGCTAGCCCTCACCGCTAATTTTCCCCACCTTGGCGGGGACGCGAGAGGGGCAGTAGAGATCATACGCTCGCGATGCGGCTGGGAAATAGATGTCTCGGAATCGCTGCGCGAGGCGCAGCCCCCGGACCTGGACGATCTCTACGTCGTGAGGATCTTCGACCCCCGCCGGCATTTCCTGGGTTAAAGCCGGCCGCGGCTCTCCGGCAGCCGCTCCTAGCCGCCTCCGATGGGCGTCAGGTTGATGTTTATGTTCTCCAGCAGTTCGGCGACGGTTACTTGCTCGGGATTCAGGTCGTTGTTCTTTATGTAGCGGGTAATCAGGTATTGCAGAAATTCTACCTCCGGGGTTTCCATTGATTTTCCTCCCTTCCTTCTGCGTCAACACGTCCCTATAAATGATTCTTCCGACAATAGCGGTTTTTAAACCGGGTGTGGCTGTGAGGCGGGATCGCGGTGATCGATTCGGGAGGCATCGCGGTGCGGTTCCGCCACAAGGGCGTATGGGTGGTCTTTACGTTCCATGCGTTGTGGCCGTGACGGCGACGGGCTCGCGTGGTCAGGTACGCGCCCCTTTCTCCACCAGGTTATAGATACCACTGGCGAGGCTCAGTATCTCCTCCGATGCTTCCACTCCATCCCTCCACCTGGCGGGGATGGCCTCGAGACCGGCGTAGGCTCCGCTGATGGCCCCCGCCACCGCCCCGGTGGTGTCGGCGTCGAGGCCACCTTCCACGGCGCTGGAGACCGTTTCCTCGAAGTCATTCGGGGTTTTGAGGAAGCAGAAAAAAGCGCTGGCCACGGTCTCCACCACGTATCCGCCGGTACCCAGGCGCGCCAGGGCCTCCGGTGTATCCATTCCTTTTTCCAGGAAGGCAGCCGCGCTCTGCAGGTTTTCAGCAACCTTACAGGGGCCTATAAATCGCAGCGTATCGGCTACCAGGGACGAGGTATCCAGGTCGCCACGTGCCCCCAGGGCCACGGTGTAGGCAACGGCACGTCCTCCCGCCACCGCCTCGGGATTATCGTGGGTGATAACCGCAGCGGAATGGCAATCCTCTCGCAGCCTGTCCAGGTCACCGCAGTCCATGAGTCCCAGCGGGGCTATGCGCATGGCCACGCCGTTTCCCGCCGCCATCTCCCCTTTCTTGCCGCTCTCCAGGGGATGGACACCGGCCCTGAGGCGCTGTATGGAATCGTAGGTAGCCCCACCGATACCTCGCCAGTCGTTGGATTCGAACCAGCGCACGAATTTGTGGGCGGTATCCTCGATATTGAATCCCTTGCGTTCTACGATGCTCTGTGCGTGGCAGAGCATCATCTGGGTGTCGTCCGTCCACTGGCCCGCTGTCAGGAATCTCCATGGGGCGTCCATGAAGTCGGTGACCTTTCCGAGCTGTGACCTGATGGTGGAAGCGCGGACTCCCTCGAGGGGCATTCCCAGGGCATCTCCCACAGCCAGCCCCAGCAGGGAACCACGAAACCTGTCCAGCATCCCTCCTCCGTGTTCGCTCAAAGACTTTCACCTCACACGGTTCACTGTTATCTTGATTATAGGTTAATATATCCGGGGGTTTAATAACATGACGGCGGAGGAACAAGAGGTCAGTCAGGAACTGTTGGACCTGGGGACGACCCTGGGAGACGAGGCGAGCCTGGGGAGGCGCCAGGTACGCCTGCTCGACCTCGGCGGTGATCACTACGAAATGGGGTACCAGCAAGGCCTACAGATGCGTGAGGCTATCTATCATTATCACAACGCCCTCATGGATTTCGAGGCTTTCAAGTTGGAAAAACCCGCCGTGATGCCGACGAGGCTTTACCTGACCATGGCGGCGCGCAGGGCGGCTCGAGAGATGTGGGAGTATATCTCCGAGAACTGCCCCCTACAGAGGATGCGGATGGAGGGTATGGCCAAGGGAGCGAGTACAGACGAGGTAGTGCTCTACCTTTTTCTGGCCGTCGAGTTGATGATGAACGCCAGCAATTATCGCCTGGGGGCATGCACGGCGGCGGCGGTCAGGGGGGAGAGAAGCGCCCGTGGGGAGCCCATGATAATCAAGAATTTCGATTACCCCGAGTTCCTCCAGCCTTACTACGCCACCCGCCGTTGCCGCTCGGCCGAGACCAATTCGACCCTGGACGTGACCATGGCCCCGTTAGCGGGATGTCACGACGGTATGAACGAGCACGGCTTGTGCATAAGCTATAACTATGCCTATGGTACGGACATGCCCAAGGCAAATATACCGGTATCCCTGCTGGTCCAGGAGGCCCTGGAGAGATGTTCCAGCACGAGCGAGGCCGTGGAGTTCCTGCGTCAGGGAAAGCGGTCGGAGGGAGCCCTACTGCTGCTGGCCGACGCTTCGGGTGATATGGCCACGGTGGAGCTGTCTCCTAATTTCAGCGGGGTGAGGGAGCCGGGAGACGATCTGTTGATAAATAGCAATCACTACAAATGCAGGGAGATGACCGCTTACGATATACCTCGCAATGCCTACTACACCAAGGACAACGTACGTGCCTTGAGGGGTATCCGAGTTCACGAATCGAGTGAGCTTCGCTACAACCGGGCGGAACAGCTCTTATCGGAGATGGACCTTATAACCATGAAGGATCTGCTGACCGTTTTCTGCGATCATGGCGAGAGCGGCCGCGGCAATGATAACACTATCTGCCGGCACGGACCGTACTTCTCCACCACCTGCTCCCTGATAATGCTTCCGGCCAGCAAGCGGCTGCTGGTCACCTATGGCCATCCCTGCGAGTCCGTTTTCACCGATTTCGCCGACCTGTTGCAACCCGTGCGGGGGGATGAAGAAGAAGGCATGTAATCAGCGTCCGGCGAACGAGGTCCTCGTGGGGGAACCGACGGCAGCGGCGATCTCTCAGCCTAGCGTTTCCTCCTGCAGAAAATCCTTGACCAGGTGGTTGAAAAGCTCCGGCCGCTCGAAGGGCGGGCAATGCGCGCAGGAGGAGATGACGGCTACGTAGGGACGGGAAAGCAGTTCGCGCTGGCGTCCGACCTCCGTGGTGCTTACGCTCCTGTCCCGGTCTCCGAAGACGATAAGGGTGGGGAGATCCACGCCGCGCAGGTCATCCTCCAGTTTGACTTCGCGAACCATGCCCGCGGTGGCGGTAAGGACGTGCCTGGGTATGTGGGAGGCGGCCTTGACGTTGGCGCGTACAAAATCCAGATCCTGGTACTCGGGTTTGTAGAGGCTCCTATAGAACATCCACATGAGCATCTTCTCGCTCCGGAAGCGGTAGGTAATGGACAGGAACGCCTTAGCCCCGGGAATGAGGTTCCTCAAGCCCAGGCTGTAACGCGTGGTAGGGGTGGAGACCAGCACCAGTTTACCTACGCGTTCCCCGTATAGGCCGGTGTAGCGCAGGGCTATGCATCCTCCCATGGAATGGCCCACCAGGTTCAAGGAGGGGAGATGCAGCGCTTTCCTGAAATCCTCGACGAAGTGGGCCAGGCCGTCCAGGGTATAGGGGTATGCCTCGCTTTCCCCGGAATCCCCGAAACCGGGAAGGTCGGGGGCCAGGGCCCTGAAGCCCGGCGTCATGGCCTTGAGGTTGTGCATCCACTGATTACGCGAGCTGTTCCATCCGTGCAGGAACAGCAGGGGCTCTCCGCTCCCTCTCTCCTCAAAGGAGATTTCCACGCCGTTGAGCTCTATCTTGGGCAATTATCGGTCTCCCTGAAAAACGGGCGAGACAACGGCCAAACATCGGTTAGCCGCCTCGGGCGCAATAAAGATTCGATACCCAACATGATAATGGAAGGGGAGTGGATTGAGAATAGCCGCAAGGGCCGGGAGGCCCGGAGTGGGCGGTTGTCTGACTTACAGAGGCATATCATCGGGCTCGCTTTCGTCCACAGCGTGCCAGGAAGCTATGGAGATGATAATCTACGTGGCAGTATAGCTTCGATATCGACGGAAACAGGAGCCGTGAAGTGCGGAAGCGTCTTCTTGGCGGGACGGGATGGAACGTATCCGCGATATGAGGCCCAGCAAACGAGCTGCATAAGGAGTAAACATGGAGGGGAACGGCAAGAAGGCTTGTCAGCCGGATAGAGAGCCCTTCGGGCTCTCAAGGAACGTCTTCGTACTGGGCCTGGTAAGCTTCTTCAACGATCTCTCCAGCGAGATGGTATACCCGCTTCTCCCCACTTTTATTACCGAGTTCCTGGGCGCGGGGGCATTCTTTCTCGGCCTGGTGGAGGGATTGGCCGATTCCATCGCCAGCCTGCTCAAGCTTTTCTCGGGTTGGATCTCTGACCGTCTGAGGCGGAGGAAGGGGCTGGTAGTTGGGGGTTACTCCGTATCCACTCTGTCCAGGGGCACCCTGGCGCTGGTAGTCGCCCCTTGGCAGGCCCTGCTGGCCTGGTTTTTCAACAGGGTGGGCAAGGGGGTCAGGACATCCCCCAGGGATGCCCTTATAGCCGATTCATGCCTGGAAAGCGGCAGGGGTCGGGGATTCGGCTACCAGCGGTCCATGGATCACACCGGAGCTCTCCTGGGGGCGGCCCTTGCTTCCATACTGATTACCGCATTCGAGATGGGATACAGGACGCTTTTCGCCATAGCCTTCGTTCCCATGATCTTCGGTATCGCGCTCCTCGTTTTCGGGGTGAGGGAAGCAAGGGTTCCCGTAAGGGCGACAGCCATCCCAGGGGAGCGCCTGAACCTAAGCCTGAAGCCCTTCGACAGGCGTTTCAAATGGACGCTCCTGGCCGTCCTCGTCTTCACGCTTGGCAATTCCGGCGATGCCTTTCTCCTTCTCCGCGCCAGGCAGGGGAGCGGTATATCCCTGGCCCTGCTCCCGGCCTTGTGGGGTGTCCTGCACGTGGTGAAGGCGGGGGTATCCATACCCGGGGGAACCCTCTCCGATCGCCTGGGAAGGAAGGCGATCATCCTCTCGGGGTGGGCCATCTACGTCCTCGCCTACCTGGGATTCGCCTTTCTGGAGGGTCCTTTCTGGATATGGATACTATTCGTGGTATACGGCTTCTATTTCGTGACCGAGGCGGTGGAGAAAGCGCTGGTGGCCGACCTGGTGCCGGTCGAGCTGAGGGGAACGGCCTACGGTATCTACAATTTCACGGTAAGCGCGACCATATTGCCGGCCAGCCTCCTAATGGGACTGCTCTGGGAATCCATAGGCTCGCAATACGCTTTCGTAATAGGGGCGTGCCTGGCGGCTGCGGCCATGGCTATCTTCGCCCTGGCCGTAAGAGAGGACGTGTAGCCCGCCCGGACTCTCAAGAGCCGCGCCTTTTCGCGTTTACTCCGAGATCAAGAGGAGTCTGGCGGCGATATATGCGGTGGGAGCGTAAAGAACGCGGGCGTGATTACGATAAATAGGATGTAAAGGTATACCGATAGAGAATATAGAACTCAAGAAGTGGTGGTGTTTTTCCAGGGAAGGGATTGTCATGCCCGAAGAGAACGGCGGCTTGGGGGAACCCGGCGAAAAAAGCGAACTTGCCGAGCAGTCGGCGAGCGTACTCGCGGCACTGCATGCCGCCATGGTCAATTTCCATCTCTACCCGCCGACCTCCGATATAGTGAACGACTCCGTCAGCAGGGCCCTCGATGACCTGAAACTCGCTATATCCTCGCAGGAAAGCATCACCTTCAGCGAGCTCGAGGGCAAGCTGTTGATCAATGACTTCTGCCTCGACGAAAGGGAGCAGTCCAAGGCCAACACCGTTTCCTTCCTCAAGGACCTGGCTCTCTGGGAGGTAAAGAGCATAACTTTCGAGGCGGGTCTCAGCGAGGACGATATGAGGGCTTTCCTCGAGGTGTTCAGCCGCAAGCGCGCCGACCGTACCCTGGCCGGAAACCTGAGTTCCTTCCTGGAGGAAAGCGGTGTTAGCAATATAAGGGTGGACGAAAAGATTTACGTATCCTTGAGCAAGGACCAGGACATCTCCAGCATGACTCCCTCCGGCCAGGACGTGGGCGCCATGGGACTCCTCAAAGACGAGGTCTTCGTCCGTTACTTGGTGGGCAGCGCCCCGGCCATGGAGGTGTCGCAGGAGGAAGTCTCCGACTTGATGTCCGACCCGAAGCGCATAAACACCGCCTTTCAATCCGCCATGTTTTCCTTCGAGGCCGCGGGCGGTTCAGCGGTGGGTCCGGACAAGGCCAGGGCCATAAAGGACACCGTGAACAGGATGTACGGCCTAGTGGATAACCTGGCGGACGAAGAGGTGAAGAACGTCCTCCATGACGAGATGGTGAATATACTGGCCACCCTCGATCCGGAGACGCTCGTCGAGGTGCTGTCCGAGGAGAGTCCTGAGGTGGTCAGGGAAACGGAGACGAGGCGCGAGATCGTTTCGTCGGTGGAGGGCGAGAATGTCCTCAAGCTGACCGATCATGTAATAGAGAAATATCGCGTGCTGCTGGCCGACCGCGGAGAGATGGATATCCAGGATTATTACGATATCTCCTCGGTATTGAACGAGATCATCGCCGACATCTACCAGGAGGGGGATCCATCCTATCATCCGGAAATCACGCGGCGGCTTAGAGAGTCCGGGCTTCTGGTGGAACTGGCGCAGAGTCACCCCCAGGCGGGTATGGAGATGGAGGTATACACCATCGTAACCGATATTCGCGCTGCGGGGTCACTGCGTCCCCTGGAGGGATTGGACATTGAAGAGGTTATCGCGGTGGCGGGCAAGCTCCTCGATCTGGGCGATAAAGAGATCGCGCAGAAGATAATCGCGGTAACCGCCGGAAACCTGGGAAGCGAAAGGCCGGATTTCAGGGCACGCGCCTGCCGCTTTCTAAAGGAAATGCATGTCGATTTCAGGGAACGTGGTCACGGCGAAGAGATCGTTGACAGAAGCGGAGAGCTTCTGGATATGCTGGATGCCGAGGAGGAGGTCGAGGTCGCACAGTCCCTGATCGAATTGCTTGGAAGTATCGCCGGCGATCTTTTCCTGCGGGGGAAGCTGGATGAGTTCTGCCGCCTGGTCGAAACCCTGGCGGAGATGGTGGAAGAGGAGGAGGACGAGAGGCTGAGTATCGCCGCCCGCTCAGCGCTGTCGTCCCTCAATCCCTGGGATATCGGAAAACCCCTCACGGAATCCCTGTTCAGCGTGGACGAGAGGATGGGCGACATCGCCGCCAGGCTGCTGCCCTATATCGAGGAGTCCCTTACCGCCCAGCAGATAATGGAGCGCCTCAAGAGCGACGAGGACATCAAGATAACGCCGCAACTGGCGGAGGTTGCCAGGGGTCTTGGTGAACCCATCATGGCCTACCTGAGCGAGATGATCGAGAGCAACGTGAGGGAGGAGCTGTACATCAGGGCTATTCAGCTCCTGGAGGCCATGGGTGGCAGCGAGCCCCTGGCCCAGGTGAAAGCGGCGGCCAACAATCCCATTCCCTCCGTAAGGGTACAGGCATTCCGCTCCATGGCCAAGATATCGCCTGGAGATCCCACCCTGCTCACCCATTTTATGCAGGCTCTGGAGGACGATGAGGTTGACGTACGGCGCGAGGGAGCCAGGGGGTTGGGCACTATCGACGATCCCCGCTCCGTCGACACCCTTCTGGTTATCATACAGGGTAAGTCGATGAGCGGGGGGGAGGAGCATCCCCGTGTCGAGGAGGCGGCCTGCCTGGCCCTGGGCAGGTTGGGTCCCGAGAAGGCGGTATCCGTTATGTCCGATCTGCTCCGCAAGCGCACCTTCGCGCTGCGCAGGCGCAGCGTACATCCGAGAGTTAAGGCTTCCGCCTGTTATACGTTGGGGCAGATAGGCGGGCCGGAGGTAGTGGAGATCATCCGCCCTTATCTTGACGATTCCGATCCCATCGTGCGTAACGAGGCCCGCAAGGCCATAAGCACATTGCGCAGGAGGGGCTACGTGGACTGAGCCTACGGGATATATCATCCTGTAAAAGAACCCCTGGATATGGATATACTGTCTCTAAGTATCACTTTTTCTCATATACGGCTATACGATGAGGAGGGATGAAGTTGTCGAAGGTATTCATGGTGGATATGAGGAGCAGCCCGAAGCGTGGGATGATGACGAAGCTGGAAGAATTAATGGAAAGTGTGAATATATCGGGCATGATAGATTCAGGAGACCTGGTGGTCGTAAAGACCCATTTTGGGGAGAGGGGGAGCACGGCCTTCGTGCCCGTGGTGTATATACGCCGCCTGGTGGAGAGGGTTAAAAAACTCGGCGGCAAGCCCTTCCTGACCGACTCGGGTATCCTCTACGTGGGAGGGAGAAGCAATGCCTACGACCATCTTTGCACTGCGTCCTTTCACGGCTTCAGCCAGGAAACAGCCGGGGCTCCCATTATCATCGCCGACGGTCTTACCGGGCACGATTTCGTGGAGATAGAGGTCGGCGGCAGGTATTTCGAAAAGGTAAAGATCGCATCGGCGGCGGTTCATGCCCAAGCCATGATCATCGTGACCCATATGACCGGACACGAACTGACCGGTTTCGGTGCCGCCTTGAAGAACGTGGGCATGGGTCTGGGCAGTCGGGGCGGTAAGCAGCAGATGCACTCCGACGTCAGGCCGGAGGTGGACGAGGCCAAGTGCACCGCTTGCGCGACGTGTATCGAGTACTGCCCTGCCGGGGCCATATCCATGGTGGGTAAAGGAAAGAGCAAGCACGCCACTATTGACCACGACAAGTGTATCGGCTGCGGCGAGTGCACCGTGATGTGCCTGGAGGGAGCGATAGCCGCGAGATGGGAGGAAGGGGATCCGGGAGTATCACAGCGCAAGATCGCCGAGTACGCTAAGGGCGTGCTCAAGGGCAAGGAAGGCAAATATGCGTTTTTTAATTTCCTGACCCGTATATCGCCCGCCTGCGATTGCTGGAATTACAGCGATGTGCCCGCGGTACCCGATATCGGCATCCTGGCCAGCACGGATATAGTGGCCATAGACCAGGCCAGCGTGGATCTCGTCAACCGGGAGGCGGGGAAGGACCTCTTCCGTTCCCTTTATCCCAACGTCGATTGGGGAATCCAGGTAGAGCATGCGGAGGAGATGGGTCTGGGCAGCCGGGATTACGAACTGGTGAAGCTGGGCTGAAGGGGTTTTTCTACCAGGCGGACCATCCTCCGTCCACGCATATCACCGCCCCGGTTACGTAGGAGGCGGCGTCAGAGGCCAGAAAGACCGCGGCCGGGGCGATCTCGTGCAGCTCTCCCACCCTTCCCATGGGAATAAGGGAGAGGATTCTCTCTCCTTCACTGGGATGGGCTAGAAGGTTCTCAGTCATGTCGGTGGTAGCGAATCCGGGCGCGATGGCGTTAACCCTTATGCCGAACGGCGCCAGTTCCAGAGCCATGGTCTTGCTGAGAAGTACCATGCCACCCTTGCTGGCGTTGTAGGCGCTGCACTTGTAAAGGGCCTTTAGCCCGGCCACCGAGGCCACGTTGATGATACAGCCCGATGCCTGTTTTTTCATCACCGGTATGACCTGTTTGCAGCAGAGAAAGGCCCCCTTGAGGTTGATGTCCATAATGGTGTCCCAGTGCTCTTCCTCGACCCTCTCGGCCTGGGTATAGCTGGGATTAACCCCGGCGTTGTTTACCAGAACGTCCAGGCGCCCGTATTCCTCCAGCACGGCCCGGACCATCCTCTCCACGTCCTCTCGGGCGGTCACGTCCACTCGGAGACCCAGGGCATGCCTTCCCAGGCTCTCTATCTCCCTCGCGGTCTGGCTGAACTGCTCCTCGGTGCGGCTGAAGACCGCCACGTCCGCCCCGGCGCGAGCCAGGGCCAGGGCCATGGCCTTGCCGATGCCCCGCCCGGAACCGCTCACCGCTGCCACCTTGCCGGTCAGTTCGAAGGGGTTATTATCCATGTCATCCTCCCTATAGTTCTCTTACTTCGCCCGCTGGGCCCGGAGCGGATCAGAGGTCCTGAACACTTATTCCTGGTTTAACAACCCCTGATAATCTCCAAAACATTGTCCGTCAAGGATCCCAACAAGTAGAAAATGGGAGTCAGGTATTCCAGCAGGACTCTTTGCCAGTAACCTTGTCTCCAGTCCAACCTGAAGAGATTCGCGATGCTTTCATACAGCATCCTTCTGAGTATTATCATGATGTTTCTTAATGATGCGCTCTCACGGTGAACCCTGCGTTTGCACAACCCCGCGGCAAATACCCTTTTCAGGCGGTACCCTACCGTCATGTTCTTTGCGGGCACGAGATGCTCGACCCTTATGTTGGGGTCATACCAGAAATACGGTTGATCGTCGTAGATTCTGTTGAAGAACGCCGTTTCCTCTCCAACCTTGAGTTTACCGCCAGTCATCCCCATGTCGGCTTCGAAACCTCCATATTCCCGTAATATCTCTTTGGGAATTGCCATGTTGGAACCGGAGAATCCCTCAAGGGCATCGTTCCTGTCGAGAAAACGTGTGTCATTCCCAAAGGTTCTCGTCTCGTAGTTATCCAAAAACCAATCCTTTTTATACGATGTGTAAGAAGGTGTTATCATTCCACCGACTGCCGATGGCCTGGGACTGACCCTCTCGAAGGCGTTTATAATCTCACCCAGCCATTCCTTATCGGCGATAGCGTCATCATCTATGAATGCGATGTATTCTCCACATGCTTTCCTCCATCCCTTGTTTCTGGCGGAACCCAACCCCTGCCTCGTTTCATGATACAATCTCATATTGTCGCACGAGTTCATATAGCGATTAACGACGTCCTCGGTGTTATCGCTTGAGTTATTATCGATTATCACGATTTCGTATATCTTGTTGTCGATGCGCTGCTTCATCAGGGATTCGAGGCAGGTCGGCAGCAGGTGAGCCCTGTTGTAGGTGCAGACCACGACGGAAATCTTTACCTCATTGCTTTTCATCATCCTTTACCAGCCTTGATCCTTAACCGCTTAGCGCAACCGTTAAAGCGCAAGGATGTTTCCCGCGTTCTGTGCAAATCGCATAACCTTCGCGGCATGTTTCCCGCGCACCAGATATTACAGCTTGACTATATCATGATACATCCTGCACCAACTATTTATCATAGCTTGAAACCCGCATTAACGCTGGGTATTCATTGCGTGGTTGATATGGACCACTTAAAGGTGAGTCATCGACAGAATGGAATCTAAAACAAGGGAGCATTGATTACAAGCAGGTTCAGTCACGAAGCCCCATATAGATGGAGTCATGTGGTCGAGGCCTTGTGGCGTGGATTCATACCATAGATCAGCTTGTCACCAAGAGATCTTATTGGACCCAATCCTACAACGACAAATCCTGAGACGATTTTGATAATGCTGACAGGATTAATCGACACCCTTCTTGTTTTTGCGTATGAGATAATATGAATTGATCGAGGAAGTAGTCGGACTATCGGGAGTAGCGAAGACTGGGATGATTATAATATTTATACAGCAGACCTTGCCAAGCTACGGGAAGGTGGCGAAAAAGACGAAACCCGAAACATATGAAAGTGAACAATAAAACGATATTTTCCTATGAACCGGATAATTCCCTGAAGCGGGGTTATATCCGTATGCTGGGGGAGATAACGGGCGAAATCAAGAAGAACCACTGGCTTACTTATCAACTGGCTAAAAGAGATTTCCTGAAACTATACAAACAGTCATTTATCGGTGTCTTCTGGGCCCTGCTTATACCTCTTATAAGCGTGGGTACCTTCGTATTGCTGAACAATTCCGGTGTTTTTAATATGGGAGATATCGATGTTCCATACGCCATATTCGCCGTAATCGGAATAGCGCTCTGGCAGCTTTTTTCAGCCGGATTGGTCGCGACATCTAAATCATTGGTGGACGCAGGGTCAATGATTACAAAAGTAAATTTCTCCAAGAAATCTCTGGTTATCGCGGCGTATGCACAGTGCCTAGTGCCGTTTTTTACGCAAGTCGTCTTTGCGGCGATATTGTTTGCATGCTACCGTATAATACCCGATCTGGCGGTTCTACTTGTGCCTTTGGCTATCATGCCCATGATATTGTTCACCATGGGTCTAGGCTTTATTCTCGCACTCCTGAACGGCATAGCGCGAGACATCGGCAACGTGATAGCCGTTCTGATCACTTTCCTCATGTTTCTAACCCCCGTACTCTACGCAAAACCCGATGGAGGCCTGCTTGCTTCAATATCCAGATACAACCCACTCTATTACTTGATCTCCGCACCCAGGGATCTGGTTATAAAAGGAAGCATAGATGCTTGGAGGGGCTTCCTAGTAGCGGCGATAATATCCGTAGTCATCTTTTTCGCTGGGATTGTGACCTTTCATATGACTGAAACAAGAATCGCGGAGAGGGTTTGAAAATGCACCCCGACGTTGTTGCTGAAATTGAAGACGTATGGAAGAAGTACTGCAAGACACTTAGACGCTCCATGATGTACGGATTAAGCGATATTGCCAGAAATGCCTTAGGTCTGAGTTCGCACTCTGAAAAGCTCAGAAAAAAGGAGTTCTGGGCGTTGGAAGGAATCTCAGCGGAGGTTAAAAAGGGGGAGGTATTGGGGATAATTGGACCCAATGGCGCGGGTAAAACTACCTTGCTTAAACTACTAAATGGTATATTCTGGCCAGATAAGGGAAGGATCAAGGTAAGGGGGAGAACGGGTGCCTTAATAGAGGTAGGTGCCGGTTTCAATCCCTTGTTGACCGGCAGGGAAAACATATATATAAACGCGGCTATCCTTGGGATGACTAAAAACGAGGTGAAGGAGCGGTTTCAGTCCATAGTGGAATTCGCTGATATAGGGGACTTCATAGATGCCCCGGTTAAACATTATTCCAGTGGCATGTTTGTGAGGTTGGGATTCGCTGTAGCAGTGCACTGCGAACCAACAATAATGCTGGTAGACGAGGTGCTGGCGGTCGGCGATGAAGGCTTCCAGGCGAAATGTTTCGACAGGTTAGGAGAGCTCAGAAAAAACGGATTGGCGACCGTGTTGGTCTCTCATAACATGCACACGATTTCGACCAACGCGGAGAGATTGATCCTATTAAATGACGGTGAAGCCAGATATTTTGAAAACGTGGCCGAAGGCATTAAGGAATATATGAAACAGTTCGTAGGAATTAATGATTCAGGCTTGGAGAGGATCTGCAACAGTGGCCGACATATTGAGTTCCACGGCGTAGAGGTCAATAAGAGGAGCTTCGAGCCCGGGGAATCATTTGAGATTCAGATGAAGTATGAAGCGGCTGCGGATTATAGTGATGTTGAGATAGACGTTGGGATCTACAGTAGTAACGAGAAAGGCTTTTATTTCCAGGCAACCAACAGGGCTTACAAGCAACCTATAGACTTGCACAAAGGCGAGGGTGAATTGAAAATCCACATTGAGGATATAAGGCTGGCCAACGCCCTCGCTAAGGTGGCCATCTCGATATGGTCGAAGGGCAGGGAGGAGCTCTTGTTCTGGTGGAGGATCCCGGTAGAGTTCAGAGATGTTGAATTTTCAACTGGCAAGAATTTCCTACATGTAAGATACGAGAATATATGATAGCTAATTATATGATTTTGAAGAGGCAGGTAGTGTGCAGAGTCCTTTACTCCTGAGGAGTTTGCGGTTATCGAAGTCAAGCTCCTTTCTAACTCTCAAGTGCCAGGATACAGAGAAAAGGCCTTGAAGTAACGAGCGAAGCTCGACGATAAATTAAAGAGCAATGAATGTCTTATTCGTAACATCTGCGGCACCTGAAAAGAGTCCCTTCTTTACCACGGAGAAGAGGCCTCCGCTAGGCTTGGGGTCTTTGATGTCGTTGGTACGAAAGGAAGGGCATAGCGTGTTTTTTATTGACAATTACCTCAAGCCCTCCCGGTTTATTGAAGAAGGTTTCCTGGAGAGGAATAATATTGAAATAATATGTTTGCACGCCAATACAATATGTTTTCGAGATACACTCAGGGTGTGTGCTGCAATAGAGGAATTGCGGGCAAAAGGAAAATGGCGAGGAAGGGTCGTTGTTGGAGGGCCCCATGCATCAGTGGCTCCAGAAACCATTCCGGAATCCGTGGACAATATTGTGTTGGGTGAGGGGGAAAACGCAATTCTTGGCATTATGAACAGTGTGATCAGCGAGAGAGTCATAAGATGCGAAAGAATTACTGATCTTGATTCGCTGCCCATGGTACCTTGGGATACCTTCAGCGCGTTACCATATGATTATAGCTGCAATTGGCTGGATACAAGACCGATTTATACAATGAATACAAGCAGGGGGTGCCCGTTTAACTGTGCTTTTTGCTCGGTTGCTTCTATATGGGGCAGGAAATATGCAGCTTTAAGCCCTGAGCGAATCATATTTGAAATAGAATATCTATTAAAAGAACATGCGGCTAAGGGTATTTATTTCCGAGAGGACAACTTTACGCTGAACAGAAACAGGACGGAGGAATTCTGCCGGGGCGTGATAAGGAAGCATTTAAACATTCAGTGGGCTTGTGAAACACGGGTTGATACTCTATGCGATGAAGATCTGGTCAAGTTAATGAGTAATGCCGGCTGCAGGGCGGTTTATCTGGGAGTTGAGAGCGGAAGCCCCAGAATGCTGGAGTTCATGAATAAGGGAATCAGCGTTGAACAGATCAGGAAGGCAGTAAACCTGTGTAAGAAGTACGATATAAGGACATACTGCAGCATGATCGCCGGCTTGCCCAGCGAAACATATGAGGATTATAAGATGAGCAAACGGTTAATGCGAGAGTTGAAGCCCTATGCCGTGAGTTATAACGTTTACGTTGGAATTCCTGTCAGCAGCCTTTACGAGTACATTCTCCAAAACAAGATCTATGAATTCATAGACGATGTCGGCTTGGTGTATTTGCCCGGCTACGACGTCAAAGCGAAGTTTTTCTACGGCCTCGACAGCCGGGAGCTGGTCGATTATGAATTCAAACAAAAGACGGATTATGAACGGAAGTTACTGAAGCTCATAAAAGGAAGGGAAAGGGGCATAAGGGCCAGGAAGCGTCTAGTCAATACACTGCCGGAGCCCGTTTACAGGACACTGAGAGCGGCCAAGCGCAATTACGTAGGATATTAATGCGATATACCGTGGGTTTCTCTATTGCAGCTTATGCCATAATTGCTGAATTGGGAGAGGAGAAGCGTATTAGGATGGTAATAGATTGAATAAACCCAGAGTTACAATACTTATGACAGTTTTCAATGGGGAGAGATATCTCCGTGAGGCTATACAGAGTATATTAGACCAGACATACACCAACTTCTTCTTCTTAATCGTAGATGATTGCTCTAGCGATAGAACTCCGAAATTATTGAGAAGTTACAACGACGAGAGGATTCAGGTAATTACCAATAAGCGGAACTTAGGCGTTACAGATTCCTTGAACATAGGATTGACAGAGATCAATACCGAGTATATAGCCCGTATGGATGCAGATGATATATCTCTGCCGGAAAGGCTGGAAGAGCAAATGCGCATTATCGAAGGCAATAAGAATGCCTCTCTGGTGGTTAATTCTTACTATCTTATTGACGAAAGTGGCAGAGAGACAGGGATAAGTGCGCCGTCCATTGTGGAACCGATCGAGGATTTCTACTGCGGCCCTTCAATGTTTATGAAAAAGGAATGCGTGCAAAAAGCTGGCAATTACAGGAGTTTCTTCAAATACTCTCAAGACTATGATCTGTATCTACGCTTGCTAGAGGAGGGGGAAGTCCTAACAATAGTCAAACCCTTGTACAAGCACAGGAGGCATAGTTCCTCGATATCAACAACCAAGCGACAAGAACAGAGGCTTTATTATTCGTTGGCAATGATCATGTCTGAGCAGAGGAAAAGATGTGGCAAGGATATCCTCTGGGGCAAGAGCGGGAAGACGATTGACTCGATAAGAGAAGAGATCTTCGGGTTACCAGATAAACAGAAGAAGAAGATACTGTCCAGCACTTATGCGACTTGGGGCCACGCCGCCTGCCGCGTAGGCAGGAATCTCTCCGCTCTAGAGTTTGCAATCAAGTCGCTTGGCTTATATCCATGTAATTATCGCGCATGGTTGATCATCTTAAAAATCATCCCAGGCATAATAGGGTACCTGAAAGAGGCGAAAGCCGGTACTTCATGAGAACCTGAAACTGCCGATGGTCATGCTCGAGGCCGGCTTGTGTTTGAAGCGAGTCACAATAAAAGCTGTATATTCTTTTCGGCATGTAAATCCTCGCAATGATCGTCCCAATTGGGCTGCAAGACACCTTCAAGAATAGAGCAGCACTTCTCGACGTTTTCTCAGGATCCACTAACGGGAACAAAGCTGTTGATTATATCCCGGTACCAGGATATGTAGCGATCGGCCTGGAGGTCGAGGGTGTAGGAACGCAGCACTTCTCGAGCAGCGTCCATCCCGACTTTCCGGCGAAGCTCCCTGTTGTTCAGCATCTCGATGACCGTTGCGGCCATGGCCTCGCTGTCCCCACGCGGTACCAGAAAACCGGTGACGCCGTCTTGGATTATCTCCGGGACGCCACCGACCTCGGTTACGATCGCCGGTATCCCGCAAGCCTGGGCTTCAAGCACTGTTAAAGGCAGGTTTTCCGCGTTGGCCGCGTGTAGGAAAACATTCGAGGCATTGTAGTAGGCGGCCAGTTTACTGCGGTCGGAGATACGTGGCAGAAAGATCTCGTTTCCTCTTCTCAGCTCCTCGCCTTCGCTCCCGCCTATACATACGAACAGCACGTCTTCGCCTCTCAGGCGGCTTTTCACGTGTTCCAGGGCCGACTCTATGGTCGCGTAGTCCTTGAATTCGCTGCGGGCCCTTCCTGCGGCACTGACGTGCAGGACTATGAAATGGTGCGGTGGAAGGCCGAGTGATTTTCTTGCCTCGGCTCGATTCCCGTTTTTGAATACCCTGGTGTCCACTCCGTTGGGTATGACGCGCTTTTCCGACGCCCTCAATATTGACCGGTCCACGCAATTCATCAGCCATTTGCTGGGCGTGGCCACGTAGAGGTTGCTGTTATCATAGGTTCTTTTCTTGGTCTCCCAGTTGGTTCCGGCCCGGTCTTTTCTGATCGGGACGTATCTCTCGAGGTGCGGGCAGCGAGCGCAGCCGGTTTCCCATAGTTCGCAGTCGACAAAATAGGTACAGTGCCCCGTGAACGTCCAGGTGTCGTGAAGGGTCAGCATAACAGGTATCTCCGGGCTTATCCGCTCGAGAGACCTTAGATTGAAGTAGTTCCGGTGCAGGTTGTGGCAATGGATGATGTCGGCTTTCCACCATGGCAGGGACGGGATACCGTAATATGGGGGGTAATTGAAGTCCTCGATGCCCTTGATCCTGTCCAGCAACCTCGAAGGACACGAAAGGAGCGATAGCGATTCCTGCAGAGCGTTTTTCCCCCGAAAGTGAGGCATTCGCGATACGGCCTTGTTGAGGTAATGAAAGAAACCGCCTGCAAGGGTAGACCTGTCGAAAACGTCGAGTTCGTATATTTCACGGTAATCCGCGTGTTTGAAGCGAACCGCCAGCTTCGCTTCCAGGCCTTTTTCCAGGTATTTATTCAACAGGTCGACGGCTACCTGTTCCGCGCCGCCGAACATGTCCGTGGTGTTGATTTCCAGGATATTCATCGATGCCATTTCCCATCCAAGTCAAGGCGAAAGCCGTTTCCCGGCGCGGTGTTCCCTGATCTTTTCACGTGCCGTTCGGGGAAACAACCCGAGAAGCCCCCGAGCGGCGGCGTGCAGGGCTCTCTCGAGGGGGTCCATCAGGCGAACCGCGGCTCTCGCGATCCTGTACCATCTCGATTCGAGAAGCAGCCGTGCGTCTTCCATATCCCTGGTTTCTACCCTTAGGAAGCCATCATCGATATCCCGCTTAAGCCTTTGTATTTCAGGCGGATGCTTGCCCTTGAATCTTTCAAGCCAACCGGGATATCTATATACGTTATGCACCCGGAAAGGTCTCTCCAGGCGCATGTAACAATGTTCATACCATTGTATGGCCTCGTAGCTGTGATCCCAGCCCGCTTGGCTGTAATAAAGGCATTTATCCTTGACTAACTCCGGAAACACGAGCGAATAGTGATACAGGTATATGTGGCGTTCGGCGAGCTGGTGACCATCCACCCATTTCAAGGTGCGCATATCTCTCCCCGAGGGATCAACGACCGTGGGCGGCCTGTGCTTTAAGTAGCGATACCCCTCTCCCCACTTGAACAGACGGTGGTATTCGTCCGCTCCTCGCCTCAAGTACCAGCTATCTGCTATGGTGTCAAAATCACCCCAGAAGGTTATCTGCTTGAACGAAACGGCCGTGATTTCTCGATCCTTATCCAGCATATCAACGATTGTCCGCATGTCATCCGGGCTGTAGAATTCGTCGACGTCAACCTGCCACAGGTAATCTCCCGTGGCCAGCTCGGCATAAGCCCGAGACTGGGCGTCTTTGCCGTCCCAGCAGCCCTCCCGGGTGATTATTCGTACCTTGTCTTCGGGATCCTCGCATTCTTTGAAACGAAATAAGGCATCAAGGGTGCCGTCTGTCGAGTGGCCGTTTTCATCCGCGATGGAAGCCGCCCCCGTGGTCGCGCCCTCCACCACGATTATCTCGTGCGCAAAGGGATAGAGAGCCTCGAGATTATACGGGACGAAAGGTTGACCGTTCAGGACGATCATCCCGAAACTGATACGTGGCTTGTCCATGATTATGCTGAGGCCCACCTAAGCGTGGAAGTTACGAGAGCGGATAACGGTGCTTTCATGGTGCATTATCATCTATCCGAGTCCCCAGAGTCTGTCGATCGTTCGCTTAACCTTATTATATACTCAGGAAGGAAGCGAATGTTGCTTGCCTTGTACCGCTTAACCGTTGCATGATCCAGCGGCATGCGCAAGGACTTGAGAACTCAAGGCACCTTGATCTAATACGTCCGGGCTCGATGGAGAGGCCGCGGGGAAGGGGACCCCATATTGTTACAACAAGATGAATGAAGGACGTCCCAAGGAGCTACAGGCAGAATTGCCCTCTTCGGTATTTAACATTTGCGCTTATATGTCGAATGAACTATGGGTGAGCGTTATAGGATCAAGCCGCTGGGAGGTATGGTTATTGCTGACTCTATTCACTGTGCCCAAGCCTTTTGAGGGTCATATAGGTGTCATCCAGAGGAACGCTATCCAAAGCTGGAGGCGATTGCACGCTGACCTCGAGATATTTCTGTTTAGCGATGAAAAAGGAATAAGTGAAATGGCCGTCGAATGCGGGGCTGAACATATTTCACGGATCAAGTGCAACGAGTACGGCACCCCCATGTTGGACTCGATATTCGAGGCTGCGATACGCCTGGCAGGTAACAGAATACTCTGCTACGTGAATGCCGATATAATTCTCATGAACGACTTCGCCAAGGCTGTTAGCAGGGTAATGAGTATGGATTCTTTTCTCATGGTGGGGAGGAGGTGGGACATGGACATACGCGAGCCCCTGAATTTCTCGGATCCACGGTGGGAGGAAGAATTGCGCGCACAAGTTAAAGCGAGAGGTAAATTGCATCAAGCGTACGGCATCGATTATTTTACATTCAACCGCGATCTCCTGGGCGACGCCATGCCCCCCTTCGCCGTGGGCAGGCCGACATGGGACAACTGGTTTATCTACAACGCGAGGCGGACGAAGGTGCCGGTTATAGACGCAACGCCTGCAGTCACTGCCGTGCATCAGAACCACCACTATAACCCGGTTTTAATGGCGCGTGACGAATCCGGAGAATGGAAGGGACCGGAAGTATCCGTAAACAGAGAGCTGGCGGGGAAGCGCGCTTCTACCTACAATGTAAATGACGCCACCCTCGTGCTCTATGGCGAGTCCTTAATCAAACAGAAAAAGAGAGTGAAGGCTCGAAGGTTCCTTACCATAAGCTTTCCCGGGGTGGCGAATAAGGTCGTCAGGCTGTTGCGGAACGCCGGGCTTTATGAAGGTGTGGAGGAATAGAGGGAATGGACTGGAACGGCAGAAAGGCTCTGGTCACCGGAGGGGCCTCCTTCATCGGCTCTCACTTAACCGACGCGCTGGTGGAAAGGGGAGCCGGGGTCAGGGTGGTAGACGACCTCTCCAGCGGTGTGCTTGACAACATCCGGGGACACATAGGCTCCAGGGCGGTGGAGTTCATGGAGGGTGATCTCCTGCGCCAGGAGGTATGCCGCGCCTCAGTGGAGGGCATGGACTACGTCTTCCACCTGGCCGCCGCCCACGGTGGGCGGGGATACGTGGACCTGCATCAAGCCGGACCGGCCACCAACCTGGCCATGGACGGCATGCTCTTCATGGCCTGCCGCGACGCCGGAGTGGGCAAGGTGATCTACGCCTCCTCGGGCTGCGTCTACCCCAACTACCTACAGACCGACCCCGGGGAGATCCTATACCTGACCGAGGACAAGGTGGGTCCGCCTTTCGAGGCCGACAACCTCTACGGCTGGGCCAAGCTCATGGCCGAGATGAGCCTCAAGGCCTTCTACTCCGAATGGGGAATGAAGGCCGCATCCTGCCGCTACTTCACCGTCTATGGCCCCCGGGGCAAGGAGGACCACGCTGTCATAGCCATGATCGCCCGCGCCTTCGTCGCCCAGGATCCCTTCGTGGTCTGGGGCACCGGGGAGCAGATACGCAACTGGACCTACGTGGCCGATATCGTGGAGGGCACCATCCGGGCCGCGGAGGAGATAGACGACGGCACCGCGGTCAACCTTGGCACCATGGAGCGAACCCGGGTCATCGACGCCGTGCGCGAGGTCATGCGCTATACCGGGCACACCGCCGAGATAGAGCTGCATCCCGAGATGCCCACCGGGCCCCTCAACCGGGTGGCGGACAACTCGCTGGCCAGAGAGCTGCTTTCCTGGGAGCCTCGGATGAAGTTCATGGACGGCCTGCACACCACCATAGACTGGTACTTCGCCTCCAAGGACAGGGAGGAAGTGAGCCGCAAGCTGGAGACGGCGTTGGCGGAGAGATAAGGCTCAGAATACGCCCGGGTTTCTTCCCGGAGAAGGGCCATGCCGGTGAAGTAAAACGGTTTGCTTAGCGGGTTTGTAAAAATGTTTTATAAGAACAAGAAAAGGGTCCTTATCATAACCTATGAGTTCCCTCCCATGGGAGGGATAGGTTCCATTTGGATAGCCAAGTATGTCAAATATCTGCCTGAGTTCGGCTGGGAGCCGGTCATCGTAACCGTAAAGGACGTCCCCACCAATTTCCCGGATGGGAGCATTGATGACGATCTCCCTCCAAATTTAAGGGTTTACAGGTCCTTTTCCCTTGAGCCCACCCGTCTCGTGAGGCTCTTGAGGCGGGCTAAGAGCCCGAGTGCGTCCCGAAGCCGGGATCGCGGGGGAGATAAAGTTGTTTACTCCTATACAGGTCTTCCTTTGGGGGTTCTGGCAAAGATAAGGTTGCTATTTATACCGGACGAAAAAATCGGGTGGTTTTTTTTCGCCTTGCTGTCATCCTTGAGGGCGATCAGGGAAAACCGCCCAAGCGTGGTTTCTTCAACCGGGCCCCCTTACACCGCCAATTTTATAGGCATGGCGTGTGCGGCAATTACCGGCCTTCCCTGGGTTTGCGAGTTCAAGGATCCCTGGATAGATAATCCGCAAGAAGCGTCGGTAAATCCTGTGAACAGGAGGGTATTCATCGCCCTGGAGAAGGCCATGCTGCGAAGAGCGAACGCCGTGATTTGCGCTATGCCCGGCCAGGTGGAGGGCTTTGAAAGAAGATACGGTGAGGGTTTTGTGAAACGTTGTCATATTATAACCAACGGATTCGATGCCGAGGATTTCGTGGGAGAAACCGGCCTTGAGGAAAAGTTCACGATAACATTTGTCGGCAAGGTCTATGGGGGAAGATATCCTCAAGCCCTCCTGAAGGCCGTGAAGATCTTGCTTGAAGAGGGAAAGATCGATGCGGAGGATATCAGGATAAGATATGTGGGCACACTGGACGTGGAAAGCCGTGCGTTATTCGCGGCCGAGGATATCGCCGGGGTTATCGAGCTGACGGGGTTCGTTGATCACTCCACATGCATCAAATTGATGCGGTCATCACATCTGCTGCTCCTGCAACTGGCGGATGGCGAGATGAGCCGCATTATATATACGGGTAAGATGTTCGAGTATTTCGGTGCGCGCCGGCCCATTCTGGCCCTGGTCGGAGAGGGTGCGACAGCGAAGCTTATCGGGGAGATGGGTGCGGGGACGGTGGTGAACCCCGATAGTATAGAAGGTATATGCCAGGCTGTAATGCATTATTATTCCATGTATAAAGCCGGTGAGGATTTCTACATAGATAACCCTGAACTGGCCCGATTTGACAGGAGAAAACAAGCGGAAAACCTGGCCGCAGTCTTCAATGAGATCAGCAGGGACTAACGATGAGTTATGCGGGCCTGGCAAGGATCAACATTTGTCCGTCCTCATATATCACGTTTCCCGGGCAGGCCTGCCGGGTTGGCCGCGGGTTCAGGTGTACGAGGCCGCATCCAGTGCGTCTATGGTAATGCGTGCATGGATCACGATAAAAACGGTATTGCTCTGACCCGCAAAGGGGGCATAAAGCGGACACCAGCCTTCCCGAGATCAATCGGTCTTGTCCGAACTCTTCGCCGTCAGGCCCTGGTAGAGCTCCAGGGTTCTCGCTGCTATGGGTCCGATGGCGAACGCCGAAACCGATTCCTTTCCTTTTCGTCCCATAATTACTGCTTCCTCCGGGTGGTCCAGCAGATAAACGATGGCTTGGGCCAGGGCCTCGGAGTCACGCGGCGCGACCAGGAGTCCATTCTCTTTATGGGCAACCGCTTCGGATACTCCTCCCACATCAGTGGCGACGACCGGCTTTCCCACCCGCATAGCTTCGAGGATCACGTATGGAAATCCTTCCCATAGGGAGGGCAGCACCAGAAAGTCGCAAGCGGTCATGAGCGTATCGACTTCATTGCTGTGACCGAGAAAGCGGAGGGCCGTGGACGGGATACCCGATTCAGCTGCCCGGGTCTTTTCACCCTCCAGTAGTTCACCGTCCCCGGCTAAGAGAAAGGTCACATCGGGATGGCTTTCAAGTATTTCGGGAATGGCTTTAATGAGCAGATAGTGGGCTTTCTGGTAATTGAACCTGCCGACATGAAGAACAACGCCTCCACCCCGATCGTAGAGTTCCCTCAGGCGTGTCACCCTCGACGGGTCTATGTCCGTCTCGAGGTGGATACCGTTATATATCATTGCGGTACGGCCCGGCACTATTATGCCCAAGCGCGTACCGGTTTCCAGGTCATTTCGACAAACCACAATATACCGGTCGGTGAAGGATCTCAACAGCTTCTCCCCCAGGATGAAAGCTCTTTTTTTCAAGGGGTTGGCGTAGTTGGGGTAATGGATCCCGTTCATGGTGTATACGGTTCGAGTCCCCTTGAGACCCAGTGCCGCCAGGCGTGCATAAAGACCTGCCAAATGGCCATGGGCATGAACGATATCGTAACCTTCCTTTATAAGAACTTTCCTTATTCTGAGAATGGAGACCGGGTTCGGAATCTTGGGCATGGCTACATCCCATACTGGACAACCGCGAGCCTCGACCCTATCCGTAAGTCTGCCTTTACCCGGCGCTACCAGGCCTACATGATAAAGATTTTTCAGAGCGGCTGTGGTCAGGTCCAGCAGATTCCTCTCGCCGCCTGCCAACATGGAGGTTCCGGCCACCATAAGGACGCTTTTATTTTTCACCATGTCGGAGGTACCTCCTTTCACTACGACCTGTCCTGTAATGATAACAGCACAAACGGGCTTTTAGTCATAAAGGGATATGTTATAAGGACGATGAAATACATACATTGAGATATCCTGAAACGAGGTGAGGCATGGAATCTGGCCCGGACGCGGCAGCCCCCGAGAGCCCGTTGATGCTGCATCTTCCCATCGTAGTGATAGCTCTCCTGGGAGCGGTGTTGCTGCTGGTGGCAAACACCGTGGGTGCGGGAGAGTTCCACTGGAGATATCTTCTATACTTCGCTTTGATCGCCCTTCTCGCGCTGGCCGCGCTTCACGTCAGCCACCGTCGTAAGTTCCATATGGATAAAGCATTTATCGCCGCTTTCTCCTGTTTCGTTCTCCTGTTGGCCGTCTCAGCCTTAACGCTCATATGGGGTAGGAGCACCTATGACGGCGTTCAGGAGCTCTTCCTGCTGGGATCCTTTCTGATCGCCTTTCTACTGGGGTATATGCTGCTCAGGCGCAGGGACCGCTTGTGGCTTTTTATGGGCCTGATCACCGTGGTAGCGGTCTCTCTATGCGCCTGGGGGCTGTGGCAGTATTTCAAGGGCTTCTCCGACCTCCTGGAATTCCTGGGTAGGCATGGTTTCAACTACGTTATCACCGACAGGGTCAATTCGAATTTCCTGACCCCGAATATATTCGCCTCCTTCCTTAACATGTCCATCCCTATAGCCTTGGCCATGATACTGGTGGAACGGCAGAGAGCGCTGAGGTACCTCTGGTGTGGGGCTTTGAGCCTGCAGTTGCTGTGCCTCTACCTGACTCAGTCCAGGGGAGGATGGCTGGTATTCGGCCTGGTGGTCGTGCTCGTTGTCTTTACCGTGCCCAAAGCCTGGTGGAAGGAGAAATGGAGGTTGCTGGCGGTGGTCATAGTGGTGGCCGTTGTCGCGATCTTTTTATGTTCCCTCTACAGCCCCCTTGATAGCGGGGCAGAGGCCTATGGTGGAGAAACGTCTGGCGAGGAGTATTCCGGCCTGGACGTAACCGCGGCGGCGGGAAGTATGAGAGGGAGGATGGGTATCTGGCGCGGTGGGCTGGATATGTTCGCACACAACCTTGGTGGGGGAGTGGGGGTGGGTAGTTACGGCCTGGCTATGCAGCAGTATCAGTACCGGGCGTATTACTCCATCCACGCCCATAACTACTTTCTGGAGACGGGGGCCGAGACGGGAATCGTGGGCCTTATTCCGCTGCTAGTCCTCTCGATAATGGTTGTATGGCGGCTGCGTAAGATCTACAGGCGCAAACTTAGCGGGGATGGCAGGGTTATGGCCGTGGCCTTGTGGGCACTGGCCGTGGGATTTCTTGTCCATAACCTGATCGATATCGCCTGGTTCAACCCCTTGGCAGGCGCCGTTTTCTGGCTCTGTGCCGGGGCGCTGTTCGCCGTTACCGGTATCTCGGACGCGGAATTCAACGAAGAGCCTCTTGCGTGGAAGACCGAAGGCGGAGGAGAAATCAAGAGCTCTGATACCCGGCCTGGATGGAGCGGAGCTCTCAGGGTCGTGGCCGCGGTTGTTCTCGTGGCCTTGGTTGTATTATCCGGATACCTTATGACCCTCTATTTCCTGTCCGGGATATATGGAGAGCGAGGGGACGAGGAAAAGGACTTCGGCGAATTCCGTACCGCGATCGAGGAATACGAGAGCGCGCTTAAATATATAGAGACGGATCCATCGACTCAGTTTCAACTGGCTTATATCTATCGCGTCCTCTTTACCTTGGGGGAAGAGCCGCCTCAGCCGGAGGTAAGCGTGGAGATGTCAATGGCCCATATAGACCGGGCTGTCGAGCTGGAACCCGAGGACGCCTTCAAGCATAACGAGAAGGGGATACTTCTCATTATACTCAAAGAATACGAAGAGAGCCGGGAGTCCCTGCGTGAGGCGCAGCGCCTTTATCCCAACAATCCCAACGCCTTCTACAACGAGGGAGAATCCTACTTCGAGGAGGGGATGTATGAAGATGCCGAGGGAGCATACATGGGGGCCTTCGAGCTTCTTCCCTACTACGCTGATCCCTGTATCGTTCCCTTCCGCGAGCGTCAGGAGTTCGATGTTATTATGCGTTCGGTAGGCAGGCTGATTGATATAAAGACCATACAAGGTGACTTTGAGGGGGCTATCGAGATAATCGATCAAGCCATCTCGGAGCTGCCGGAGAGCGGTAAGCTGTATTATCAGAGGGCCTTTACGGAAAAACGGATGGGAAAATGGGAGGAGGCCTTGGCCGATCTACGGAAATCCCTGGAGGTAAATCCCAATGCGGGCGGAGTTCACCTGGAAATGGGCAGGATATACCTCGAGATGGGTGAACCGGGTAAAGCCGAAGAGGAGTTCTTGCTTGAATTGGAGGGTTACCCCGATAGCCAGAGTGCCCAGGAGGAGTTGGATTCCTTGCAGGGAGGGGGCGATCCCATCCGGCCATGAGAGTTTTGCAGGTGAACAAGCTGTATTATCCTCATATTGGTGGCGTGGAACAGATCGCCAGGGCCCTGGCCGAGGGTCTGGCCCGGTTTCGGAATGTGGATTCGATGGCCCTGGTATGTAACGAGGGCTTGAGAACAGTGCGGCAGAATGTGGCGGGCGTGAGTTTGACCAGGGTCGGCAGCCTGGGACGCGTGAGTTCGGAACCCTTATCCCCATCGTTCCCCTTTTACCTGCGTCGAGCCGACGCCGACATCTACCACTTTCACTGCCCCTTTCCCCTTGGAGAGCTGAGCGGATTGACGCTTTCCGAGGAAAGCAGGATAGTCACCTGGTATCACAGCGACGTGGTCAGGCAAAGGTGGTTCCTCCCGGTTTACCGGCCCCTGCTCGCCCGTTTCCTACGCCGGAACCGGGCTATACTAGTCTCGTCGCCAAATCTGCTGGAGAGTTCCTCTATGCTGCGCGAGGTAGCCGAGCGCTGCCGGGTTATCAAATTCGGGATAGACGCGGAGAGATTTCGCCTGGATCAGCGAACCGCCGCCAGGGCGGAGGGCTTGAGGCAGAGATACGCAAGGGGCGGCGGCTTGGTGCTATGCGTGGGACGATTGGTGTACTACAAGGGTATCCAGGTCCTGCTGGAGGCCATGGAGGAGATCGACGCCGGGCTCCTTATCCTGGGAAGGGGCCCCATGGCGAGGGAACTGGAAAAACGCGTGATAAACGCCGGCCTTACCGGGCGGGTATCCTTCGTGGATTGGGCGGAGGAGGAGTATATACCCGCTTATTATCATGCCTGCGATTTGCTGGTGCTTCCCTCCACCGCCCATAGCGAGGCATTCGGGCTGGTGCTGCTGGAGGCCCAGGCCTGCCGCAAACCGGTGATCAGCACGGAGTTGGGCACGGGGACCTCCTATGCCAACCTGGACGGGGTTACCGGTCTGGTTGTACCCCCAGGGTATCCGCGGGAGCTTGCCGGGGCCGTGAAACAGCTTCTGGGTGATGCCTCTCTAAGGGAGGAAATGGGATCCCGGGGCAAGGAGAGAGTGGAGCGGGATTTCAGCCTCTCGGTTATGATTGATAATGTGATGGATGTGTATCGGGAGATAATGGAAGCGAGCTGAAGGTGAAGAAAGGAGCATGGGTAGCGCTCAGCGTGGTCGTGGACGCGGCTCTCATCAATGGAGGGATAGTCCTATCCTTCCTCATGCGATACGGGGGCAAGCTACCCAGCTACAACTTTGACCCCTATCTCCGCATGGCGGTATGGATAACCCTTATCCAACTAGCCTTTCTCTTTGTCCTGGGCTGTTATGATCCCCAAAGGATGTCCGACAGATGGAACATCTTCGCTTCGGTTGTCCAGGCGGTCAGTTTTGGATTAATAGTGGTCATAGTCCTTACCTTCGTGCTCAGATCCTTCTCCTTTCCCAGGCTGATCTTCGTCATCACCTGGTTCGTACAGGTGGCCCTCCTGGCCTTGTGGCGCCTGTTCGAGCTCGAGTACCTGTCCCCGCAATTCGAGAACATACCCGTTCTGGTGGTGGGCATGGGGGATACGGCCCGCCTGTTGGTCGAGGAGATAGATAAACACCACCGCTTCGGCTACCGCTTAGAAGGAGTGGTGGGGCGCTCGCCGCGTGAGGCGGCGGAATCGTTCGACGGCGTGGAGGTACTTGGGGATGTGACCGATATACCCGGGATAGTGGCCGACAGGGGTATAAAATACGTGGTTATCACCATTCCTATCAGGGAAAGACAGCTTGTCGAGGACTTGATAAAGGTGCGAAGCGCCCGGATAAGGGTTGACGTTGTGCCCGAGCTCTATGAGATCATGGTGGGAAGGATCGACGAGGTTGGAATCGGCGATATTCCCCTGGTGAGCCTGGTCAAGCTACCTCAACCCGGTTACCTCAAGGTGGTGAAGACCGCCCTGGATATCCTGCTGGCACTTATTCTTATCCTGGCGATACTCCCTTTCTGGATAATGGTGGCCCTTGCCATAAAGCTGACCTCGCGAGGTCCGGTGTTCTACCGGCAGGCCAGGGTGGGCAAGGATGGAGTTGAGTACATGATGTTCAAGTTCCGTACCATGGTCAGGGGAGCGGAGGAGGATACGGGCCCCGTTTTGGCCAGATACGAAGACGAAAGGGTCACGCGCGTGGGGAGCTTCCTGCGACGCAGCCACCTGGACGAGGCGGCCCAGTTGCTCAACGTCATCGCGGGACAGATGAGCTTCGTGGGGCCCCGGCCGGAGCGACCCGAGTTCGTGCGCAGGTTCAACGAGGAGATATTGGGGTACAGTGAACGCTTTGCTGTCAGGCCGGGACTGACGGGACTGGCCCAGATAAGCGGCAATTACGCCACCAATACCAAAAACAAGCTGAAGTTCGACCTGTTGTATATCCAGAACCAGTCCATTTTGCTGGACGTGAAGATAATCCTCAAGACCATTACCGCCATGTTCACCAGCCGTGGTTCCCAAGCTTGAAGTTCACACCGTTACGTGTGAAGGGACGAGGAACAACCTTGGCCACAGTCGTACCGGTAGCTGTAAAGGTGTGAATAGACCTCATATTGACTAAAGTGTAACATTAATAATAAGGTTAGGTTAATCTAATAATTTGAATAATAACACTCTTAAGGGGTGGGAGACATGCTTACAGAAAAGATGGAAGAGTACCTCGAGGCACTCTTCAAGCTGAGCTGTGAGGAGGAGCCTATAATTCCTACCAGGGTGGCGGAATACCTTGGTGTTACCTCACCTTCGGTTCTGGACATGATCCACCGCCTGGAGGGGGAGGGTCTGGTTCGCTACTCCGGCTCGGCCAGAGGGCAAGGAAAAGGTAGGATACATGGGCGTCACAGGAAAGGTATCAGCCTTACGCCCAAGGGCAACAGGGCGGCTAAGACCCTGGTCAGGAGGCACCGCCTTTCGGAGCGTTTTCTCACCGATGTACTAGGTCTGGACTGGGAATCCGCTCACCGCGAAGCCTGCAAGTTGGAACACGTTATATCTCCGGAGGTGGAGGAGAGGCTGGCGGAGATGCTGGGCAACCCCGAGACCTGTCCTCACGGCCACCCCATACCTGATGAGGACGGCCATATCAAGGAGGACGCCGAGGAGGTAAAGCCACTGTGCGACCTCTGTGCCAATGAGAAAGGGTGTATAGCCAGGGTGGACGAAGAGGAGCCCAAGCTCCTCCAGTACCTGGCCTCCCTGGGGATGTTGCCGGACGTAGACATCGAGGTGAAGGAGGTAGCGCCATTCGGGGGCCCGCTGCTGGTGAAGGTGGGAGACACCCAGTACGCGTTGGGTCGTGAGGTCGCCTCCAAGATATGGACCAGGAAGGGTCACAGGAAGGCGGGAAGGGGAAGGCATAAGCACCAGGGTCAAGGAATCAAAAAGGATCGGGATGAAAGAGGAACGGCTTGAGGAAGTAGAAAAGATACGCCGTAAGGCGGAATATATATTCGCGCTGGCCGGCAACCCCAATGTCGGAAAATCCACCATCTTCAACCGTATCACGGGCATGGGGGTCATGACCGCTAATTACCCGGGTATGACGGTGGAGCTCAATTTGGCCATGACCGAGCTGGACGGCCACAAGATAGGTATCGTCGACCTTCCCGGCACTTATGCACTGGGAGCTGTGTCCGAGGACCAGTTGGCGGCTCGGCGAGGGGTACTGCAAGGTAAGCCCGACCTGGTCGTAGTCATCCTTGATGCCAACAACCTGGCCCGCAACCTGTACCTGCTGCTCCAGTTCCTGGACCTGGGATGCCCAGTAGTGGCGGCCTTAAACCTAATGGACCAGGCGGAGAGATCGGGTATCCATACCGATGTTGAGCTACTGTCGGAGATACTGGGCGTACCGGTGGTGCCCACCGTGGGCGTGAGGGGGGATGGCCTGGACGAGCTCATGCACGAGGCGCTGGAGCTGGCGGAGTCCCGGGAGGATTACCCCATTCTTCCCTTCTCATATGCAATGGATATCGAGTCCCGCGTGCGCCGCCTTATGGAGCTGGTGGAGCGGGAAATAGAGGATATACCCTACTGCCTCTCACCCCGGGCACTATCCATATTGCTTCTGGAGGAGGACGAGGAGTTCGTCTCGGCGGTGAGGGATGAGCTCGGCGGCGAGGAACTGATAAGAGAGAGCATTGATATAGCCAGGGAGATCAAGCGGGACCATGGTGAGAGGGCGGCCCTTATTATCGCCCGGGAGCGGCATGGCATAGCCGGCAGTATAGCCGATAACGTCCAGGAAAGAGGGGAGTTCGAGCGCCCCAGCCTGGGGGCCAGAATGTGGGAGTACACCACGTCCTTCAAGACCGGTATACCCATCCTGCTGGTGATAATGGCCGTCATCTTCGTGGCCATCTTCTGGGGTGGCGGCCAACTGGCCGAGTTATTCGCGGAGTTTTGGGAGCGTTTTATAGGCGATCCCATAGGGAGCGGTATCGAGTCAGCCCTCGGTGTAAGCATATTTTCCCAATCCCTGAAATGGGCGGTAGATGGCGTGGGGGCCGTTTTGGAGATCGCCCTGCCTTACCTGCTGGTGTTTTATATAATCCTGGCCCTTTTGGAGGACAGCGGTTACCTCAACTCCGTGGCCTTTTTGACCGACCGCTTCATGCATAAGTTGGGCCTGCATGGGCGTGCGGTGATACCGATTATCTCCGCCGCCGGGTGTAACGTGCCCGCGGTGATGGGAACCCGGGTGCTGTCCACGCGGCGTGAGAGGATAATCGCCTCTTTTCTCATCGTCCTGGTTCCCTGCAGCGCCCGTATAGCGGTGATCATGGGCGCGGTGGCCAAGTACTCGGGATGGGCTCTGGCCCTGCTCATGTACTTGATCGTATTAGTGCTGGTGATCTCGGCGGGGATCATCCTAAATAAGATAGTGCCGGGCGAGTCGGCCGGGCTGGTGATGGAGATGTTCCCCTTCCGCAGGCCCTCGCTGGTTATAGTGCTTAAAAAGACCTGGCAACGTTTGAAGGATTTCGTATACATTGCCGCCCCCCTGATAATTGTGGGCAGCTTCATCTTGGGGCTGCTCTACGAGAGCGGCTGGATCCTTAAGCTTACCGGCCCTCTGAAGCCGTTGATGGAGGGATGGTTGGGCATACCCGCCGTGGCCGGACTGGCCCTCATCTTCGCTTTTCTGCGCAAGGAGCTGGCCCTGGCGCTGTTGCTGGTATTGGCCGCGCAGGCCATACCCGGCGTTACCGAGGGTTCATCCTTGCTGGAGTTTATGACCAAAGGGCAGATATTCACCTTCGCCCTGGTCAACACCATATACATACCCTGCGTGGCGACCCTGGCCGTGTTGTGGAAGGAGCTTGGGACGAGGGACTCCCTCGTAATATCGGCGTCCACGGTTATCCTGGCTCTCTTGCTGGGGGGCCTCTCCCACCTGGTCATAGTACTCTTGTAGGGATCGGGGCCCGAATAGATACCATCGGCCGGGTGACACCCGGCGCAATGTGAAGGGGCCGTATTAATCGTAATTCATAGTATGTGGCGGGGATCCTCGAGCGCGATATTATGCAAGAGGTCGGCAATTGCCTTATATTAAATGAAGACGCCCGTATGGGCTGGAAAAACATGACGTTCGGGAGGGGGAGAAGATGAAAGAGGCACTCTATTATGAACGTCTCGATAACGGTAAGGTATGCTGCTTGCTATGTCCCCAGGACTGCGTTATCGCCGAGGGTAAGAGGGGATTCTGCCAGGTAAGGATCAACCAGGGCGATGTACTGTATTCCGAGATATATAACCAGGCCATGGCCTCGGCCATGGACCCCATAGAGAAGAAGCCTCTGTACCATTTCCACCCCGGATCCCGCATATTCTCAGTAGGTACCAGGGGATGCAATCAGCGCTGCGATTTCTGTCAGAACTGGCACATGCTGCAACCGGACGTGCGCACCTGGGGGATAACCGCCGCCGGGGCGGTGAAGGAGGCCATGACAAGCAACTCGATAGGTATAGCCTATACCTATAACGAGCCCACCATCTGGTACGAGTTCGTACTGGAGTGCTCCCAACTGGCCAGGGAGAGGGGTCTGGCCAACGTGCTGGTTACCAACGGCTTCATAAACCCTCAGCCCTTCGCCCAGCTCGCCCCGTTCATTGACGCCATGAATATCGATATAAAATCCATGGAGCCCGAGTTCTACCGCAAGATATGTAAATCTGAGCTGGAGCCCGTCCTGGCCACCTGCAAGGCCGCACGCGACGCTGGCATCCACCTGGAGATCACCAACCTGATCATCCCTACCTTGAACGACTCCGACGAACTTGTTTCCGAGCTGGTGGACTTCGTGGCCGGGCTGGGGCCCGAGGTCCCCCTGCACTTTTCGGCCTATTTCCCCGCCTACAAGATGACTATAGAACCCACGCCCCCCTCCATGCTCAAGAAGGCTAAAAAGATAGCCGAAGAGAAGCTTTATTACGTCTATATAGGAAACGTCAGAGTCAGCGACGGCGCGAATACCTACTGCCCCGAATGCGGCAACCTCCTGGTGAGCAGGAAGGGTTTCGGGGCCTCCCTGGAGGGTATCGAGTGTGGAAAGTGCGCCAACTGCGGCAGAAAAGTGGACATAATACTGTGAAACCCGGCGATAACGATGACGAAGCGGCGGGGAAGCTGCTGGCCGAAACGGCGGAGGAATCCCGCAGAAAAGGCCGGTTCGGGGGGGAGCCCCTGGTCTGGCTGCAGTTACTGGCCGCGTTCCTTATACCCCTCCTGTTCATGTTCGCCGCCGTTCCCACGGGTTTTCTGCGCGAGGGACCGGGTCCGGCCTTCGATCTGCAGGAGGAATTGGAGGTGGAGGGGGCGGAGACCTATCCCTCTGATGGAGAGCTGCTCCTGAGCTCGGTGAGGCTCGAGGAGTCCAGGCTCTTCTACCATGTCGCCGCCCTGTTCGACGACGATTTTGAATTAGCCCAGGTCAAGGATTACCTTGGTGAGGATCTGGACGTCGAGGAAAGAGAGGTAATCGACGAACTGGATACCCGCCTCAGCCAGGATACCGCGACCGTGGTCGCCCTGGAGGAGACGGAGGTGCCGGTTGAGGTGGAGGAACTCGGCGCCATGGTGGTCGCGGTGTTGGAGGGCTACCCGGCGGATGGAGTGCTGGATCCGGGAGATATTATAGTGGCCGTGGATGGTGAGCCGGTTGCGAACGTAATGGATGCGCAAGATAAGTTGGAATCATCCTCTCCCGGCCAGACGGTTACATTGCTGGTGAGATCGGTGGGAGAGGAGATTCTGGACGAAGAGGAGACGGAAGCCGTATCCCTGGGAAGCCTGGCGACGGAGGAGCACGAGGTCGAGCTACAGACCAAGTGGGAGCCGGAACTGGATAAGGCGGTAATCGGTGTGGGCTTCAGGGATTTCTTCGATTACTCCTCGAAGGTTGAGGTTGATTGGGATCTGGGCAGTGTAAAGGGCCCCTCAGCGGGGATGATGATGGCCTTGTCACTGGTAAATGCGCTTATTCCGGAGGATATAACCGGCGGAAGAAAGGTGGCTGGTACGGGAGAGATCTTCATTGACGGAGAGGTTGGACCTATCGGAGGATTGCCGATGAAGATAGAGGCGGCTGAGAGCGCCGGGGTCGAGGTATTCCTGTACCCGCTGGATAATCAGGAAGACCTAGCCGGGGTGTCTACCTCCATGGAGCTATTCGCCGTGTGGGACTTGCAACAGGCCTTGGATATCCTGAACGGCCTGTGATCGCGAACAGGCCGTCTAACAACATACACAATATATAGTAGGTATTCCACATGAAGAGAATACCGATCATCCCTCGACCTGATATATATTATTGACCTTTCGGTAACTTTATGTCATCATGCAGGGACTTTCTTAATAATGAAAGCCTATAGCGAATCGCGAAGTTATTTATGCGCGGCGTGAAGGATATTCGTCATATCACGCCGAAAATTATATACAAGCTTGAGGCAAAAATGGCGGAACATAATCGCCAGATTTTCCGTCGTTATGTTAGAATGGAGGTGTGAAAGCGGTAAATAAGCGGCATTACAAGCGCTTTTACACAGGTAAGTACTAGTCAGAGGTGAGTTGAAGCATGAAACCGGCCGGAATTGAAAACACGAGCTTAACCGACATCATGGAAACCATGCGTGACCTGGTGGGAAAGGTTGTGCGTATCTCCGTTAAGGAATCCAAGCCCAAGACCCACTGGGAGGAGAAAGAGGGGATAGTGGAGGGCGTTTATCCCACCGTTTTTCTCTTCCGGTTCAAGAATCGCAGGAATGTGGATGAAAGGGTGGCCTACAGCTACGTGGATATCGCCATCGACGATGTTAAGATTCTGGAGAACTGACTGGAGGGTTCAGTAGAATTAACCACTCCCGCCGCGGCTTGGTGCGGCGGGAGTTTTTACGCAGGTATAGAGGGATAGGGCGGGAGCGCGCGATATGATATATATAGGCACCGCGGGTTTCAGTTATAAGGATTGGAAGGGCCCGTTCTACCCCGATGAACAGGATAAAAAGACCATGCTCGAGTACTATTCTTCCCGCTTTCCGGTTGTCGAGGTGAACAGTACCTGGCATGCTCTTCCTTCGCCCCGAAGCATCCTGTCCATGACCCACAGAACGCCGCCTGACTTCGAGTTCATACTGAAAGCCTACAAGGGCCTTACCCATGCCTATGAGGACAATGAGCAGGAGTTCCAGCGCTTTCGGGAGTTGATCCGCCCCATGGAGGACCATGGTAAACTGGCCTGCGTTCTGGTGCAGTTCCCCTGGGGTTTTAAGAATACCCAAGAAAATCGGAGCTACCTGAAACTCATCCGGGACAGGTTGCGTGATCAGAACCTGGTGGTCGAGTTCCGCAACGAGAACTGGATAACGGACGAGACCATGGATCTGCTAAGGGAGATGAACATGGGTTTCTGCTGCGTGGACGAGCCCAGATTGAAGGGGTTGGTGAGACCACACGTGTATCTGACCTCCAGCATCGGCTACGTGCGCTTTCACGGCCGCAATTACAAGACGTGGTGGGATCGCAAGCGCGAGTCATGGGAGAGGTACGACTATCTGTACAGCGAGGAGGAACTGGAGGAATGGATTCCCCGTATGGAGGAGCTGGAGGAGAAGGCTGAGAGCACCTACGCTATATTCAACAATCACTATCACGGCAAAGCCGCCCGTAACGCAGCCATGCTGGCCAGGATGCTCCCGTCCGACGAGGTGATCCCGCTCGGGATGGATGGACATAGCGGCTGGCTCTTCGAGGATGATTGAAAAGAGACCACCGGAGCTTTCTATATCTCCATGAGAGTCGTATCGCCCCGCAGCTTCTCCAGGATTTTTCTCAACAACCTCGATACGTGCATCTGGGATATGTTCAGCTCCCTGGCTATCTCGATCTGGGTCATCCCCCGGAAGAAACGCATGTAAATCACCTTTTGCTCACGGTCGCTCAGCCGGCTGAGCAGTTTCACCAAGGTATCGCGGTCCTCGGCTAGCGAGAAGTCGTTATCCTCGTTTCCCAAGTAGTCCATGAGGCAGAAACCACGGTCTTCCTGCTCGTTGAGATAGATGTTGTCCAGGCTCAGGTAGTTGCTGGCGTAGGAGCTTTCCAGTATCTCCACCACTTCCTCCAGGCTTATATCCAGGTACTCCGCCACCTCGTTGAGGGTAGGGGAGTGATGCAGTTCCTGGGTCAAGTGATCTATGGCTTGGTTCAGCTCCACGTCCCGCATCTGGAGGCGGCGGGGTATGCGGATGGCCCATCCCTTGTCCCGGAAGTAACGCTTGAGTTCTCCCACGATTGTAGGCGTAGCGTAGGTGCTGAATTCCACGCCCCTGTCCAGGTCGTAGCGATCGATGGCCTTTATAAGCCCTATGAAACCGACCTGGAGGAGGTCCTCCAGGGGCTCCCCGCGGTTTGAAAATTTGCGGGCAAGGTACTCCACTAGATGTATATTGAGGGAGATAAGATTATCGCGAACCTCCTGATCGCCGGTATCCCTCAAGACCTGAAAGAGTTCCTTTATCTGTATTCTTCTCTTCCGCCGCGAAGCCTCATCTCCTCGCACAGAACGTCTCCTTGTGGAAGAGCGCGCTACGGGGAAGTCCCTTACTAAGGGCATTTCTTGCGCAGAGATATGCGGCAGGTATCTTCCTCCCGCTGAAGGTCAACGCTGTCGACGACGGACTCCATGATCATCCTGCTGAAGGACTCAGGCATCCCCGTACGCGTTTCACCGTTCCCAGCCAGCTTTGATGTCAGGTTAATTTCAAGGTACTCTACTCCAGGCTCTATTTCAACCTCGATGGTGGTTTTATCGGGAGAGTGATTAATGGCGTAGGTGCTTGCCTCGTCTACCGCGATGCGAAGGTCTTCAACCATGGCCAGATCGAAGTCCATACGGCTGGCGACGAGGTAGATGGCCAGCCGCACCAGCTGGCAGGAGAAGGGGTCAGCCGGCAGCCGAAGGCGTATCACGTCCCCATTGCCATCCAAACAGCCCACCTCTCTTGATAGCGACAACCGTTTCTCTATAGATTTTCCCCCGCGGGCGATATCTGAAACTCACGGCTGCTATTAATACTTCCGGTGAGAGGGAGTATTCCCGATCATTTGGGTGAGTCGGTTGTACTCGACTTGATAAGTGGCGGAGCCATCGTGTTAAATGAAACATACACGGCTGTAATCAGTATATACGAGGAAAGGGAGTTCACTTGGAAGAAACCGGGGAAGTGGTTCTTCGTACCCGGGTTAAGGAAGCCGGAGGTGTACCCCTGATAGAGTTGGAAGGGGAGATAGACCTCTCTACTTCCCCCACCTTCAAGGATAAGATCTACGAGGTCATTGAGTCGGGTAACAAGGACATCATCGTCGACTTGAGCAGCCTCGTTTTCATGGACAGCACCGGGCTCGGAGTGCTGGTAGCTGCCCTGAAAAAGACGCGCATGCAAGGAGGGAGCATAAGGCTGATCTGCAGCAGGAAAAGCGTCCTCAAGGTCTTCAACATCACCGGTCTGGACAAAGTTTTTACTATCTACGATAATCTGCAGAGGTGTCTCGACTCCTAGAACGAGGAACCTTTTGCGGGGGAGTACCCGAGTGGCCAAAGGGGACGGACTGTAAATCCGTTGGCGCAGCCTACGGAGGTTCAAATCCTCCCTCCCCCACCAGGATAAAAAAGCAGGTCAGAGGTTTATTCCTCTGGCCTGGTTGCTTGTTTCGAACCATACAAGCCCTGTAATTCCACCCCAATCAACAAATAGTCAACACGCTTATATTTCATCATAGTGATAAACCTCTCACCTGCCAGAATAAACATCTCTGGCGAAAAGGAGTTCTATGTTTATATAGAGAAAAATAGGCACAGATAACATTCATTACACAATATAGCTGCTTTCTTAGGAAAACAGGTTAATAATATGGGGTTATTAGAAATAACTCTTGAGACGACTAAGCTCTATTCCGAAGTCGCTGTTAGCATTGCTACATGTCTGGCAATTCTAGCAGGGGGATATTGGACATATTCCCTATTCATAAAAAACAGGCAAAAATATCCACGTGCGGAGATAAACCATTCAATATACCCCCTTCAGATTTCGGGGCAAGAGTCTTTAATTCGAGTTGACGTGATTATAAAGAACCTAGGGAATGTCTTATTGCAACTATCCAAGGGCGCGACATGTGCTTATCAGTTCTTTCCCATTCCAGAGGATGTAATAGCAGAAATACAGTGCACCGAGGTAGAAGGCATGCCATTTGTTAATAAACAAAACAAATGCGAGCTAGACTGGCCTATTTTGTGCAGAAAGGAGTTTGACTACGAGGTTCCTAAGAAAGGTATATCGGATAGAGAAGGTAAGGGAGATATAAATGTGAGGCGGCGCAGAAAGAAAGTAAAGGCGCAAGGAATAGAGATCGAACCAGGGGAGGAACATGAACTAAATTTTGATTTAGTGGTCCCGTCAAATATCGAATCTGTTCTGTTATATACATATATAGAGAATGTTAAAAAGAAAAAGAGGGAGATTGGATGGTCGAAGACTACATTTTATGAAATCAAGAATAAAGAGATGCCGACTTCAGAGTCTATGGAGGTGGAAGGATATTGTTAAGGAAGACTGGTCAGGGGCCTCAAAAACAATCATCAAGGCATCAACGGGTTCAAAAGCAAGGGCCGCAAAAACCGGCCCCTAAAAAACCTCCTTCTAAAACAACCCCTACCAAAACGCCAGCTAAAAGACAAGGACCTTCTAAAATACCAACAACTCAACCAGGTCAAGGGCCAACCAAGAAGAAATAAAAGCAAAGAAATAGTTTGACTGCGATCAGCTATACATAACCTCGCCATGTTGAAATTTGTGGGTAATGTTCCACATCATCACCGAAGATAAAGTTATCTAACCTTTCACCCACTCCAAGGGATGCATGGGGGAGGAGATGGCCATACCTGTCCAGCGTCGTCGTGATGGAGGAATGGCCCATCTGGTTTTGAATAAACTTGATATTCTCCCCGAGGGCTATCATAAGGGCGGCATAGGTATGCCTGAGTGAGTGCCATGTGATTTCCCTTAATCCAGCCGCCTTGAGGGCTTTTCTGAATTTACCCATCAGTACGTGGGGCGACATATAACCGCCATCTGGACCGGGGAAAACCAAATCATCAGGCTTGCCCCCCGTACGGGCCTTATGCTCCGCTAGTATGGCGCAGAGAGACGGGGTCATCATTACGGTTCGGCGGCTCCTGTAGCTCTTGGGCTCGGTGAGATAGCCTCCCGAGATGGAGCGCCTTACGTGGATGCATTTTCTTTCAGAGTCCAAATCCAGATAAATCATTGCCAGCAGCTCGCCCTGCCTTACCCCGGTGTTGATCGCACATGCCGGGTAGGGAAGAAAGTCGGGGTCACATGCATCGTAGAGCCGCCTGACTTCCTCGGGCGTTAGAAAGTCCATTTCTTTTTGTGGTTGGCGTGGCCTATCCACGTTACTGACTGGATTCTTCTCCGCATAGCCCCACTTGATGGCCTGGTTGAAGATTTTACCCAAGATGGTCAAAAAATTGTTGACGGTTCTTGGTTGAAGCCCTTTGGATAGTTCATGCCTTATAAAGGCCTGACAATCGCCCGTTGTGATGGCGGGAGCGTTCTTCTTCCCGAAATAGGGGATAAGGTGGCCCTCGCATACCTCTGAGTAATCCTTGATCGTTCTCGGCTTCAATCTGATTTCCACGTACCCCTCGAGGAATTTATCGACCAGTTCCGTGAATTGGATATCCTTTACCTGCCCGTAGGTGCCGGTGGCAATCTCCATTTCCCGGCGCTTTAACAGGGCCTCGGCGGCCTGTTTTCGCCGCCCGGCCGACTCCCATTTCCATCTGCCGTTAAGCTTATAGATGGCGTAATAGCGGGGAGATCCATCTTTAGCCGTTTTCTTGTAGGTGTACCCCATCTTTGCGCTTCTTATCGTCCGACCAATACCAGTCACGATAGGCCTGGGCGTTCTTGCACTGCATGCAGCAATACAAACGCTCTCGTTTCCCCTTGTTCTTAGGTGAAGTCAGGAACAAGGCCTCGCAATTGTCGTTCTTGCAGGCCTTCAGCTTCCAACCGTACTTGAGCATATTGACCGTTGCCAGATATATCGCGCTCAGCAGGTATGGAAAATCAAGGCTTACTCCGAACGCGGTTTCATCTTTAAATACAATTTTTGAAGGGCTTATCCCCGCGACAAACCTCTTTGCCCTGGAGGGGAAGAACAAGGTTCCTTCGTTAGGATAAAATGTGTAGGCTCTCAAGTTGTTCTTAAGCTCCAGGAGGGCTTTTGCAAAATCATCTATATGCTCCCGGTAGATCCGAAAGAACCGGTAACGGATATCACTGTCGGATGTCTCATCCATCCCGGAGACCTCCCTGAAACCTTGGGGAAATAGCAGCTCTCCAAGACCTTCCGGCTGTTCCACATATGGCATGAAGTACAGCTCCAGCGGGCAGGTCCACGTCCCGTCGCCGGCAACCATGTATTCACCCGATGGGCCTCCAACAAACGCGTCGAAGCCCATGAAGCCTAATCCCAGAAGACCTCTTTTGCGGGTGAACCCGATGATCTTACGCTTAAGCTTGTCGCTTATGTTACCGGAAGCCACTTCTTCCTCGTTAATGCCAGCTGTTAGAGTAAGGAACTCGTTCGCAATGTCGTAAGCTTCCTGTGAAATGCGGTAAGGTTCGAGCTCTCCGCCGCTTTCGAGGACAATGTATCCATCGTCGTCAAAAACGTAATCCCCCCGGTACCAGCTGCCTCCCATATTTAGGCTGGAGCGGTGAAGGGGGATAAAAGGGGTGGTCTTGATTCTTAGCAGGCACTCACGAAGGTCGTGATTGTCGTATGGGGGTTCTTCTTTGGGCTGGCATCCACGCCACTCAGTTTCACCGATACTGCGGCCCAGCGCTTTATCGGCGCCCTCCTTCAGTGCTTCCCGGGTTTCATAAGGGGGTTGCATGATGCCTACTTGAATACTAATCTACATAGTATTAGTATAAAGATTAGCACAACTATTATCAAGGAGTTTTGTAATGGCTACCAAGAAAGCGGAAACAAGGAGTACGGAGTCCGCCAAAAACAAGAAAGCAGATAGTCTTTGCGGGGGACCGGGAAG
This sequence comes from Actinomycetota bacterium, assembly GCA_034188985.1. GTDB lineage: Bacteria > Actinomycetota > Geothermincolia > Geothermincolales > RBG-13-55-18 > JAXHVT01. The sequence goes on from JAXHVT010000055.1 coordinate 132,853, forward strand.
TGATATCAAACCAAAGGATTTGCTGCGCCTGATTGCCGAGCCGTTGCCGGCCGGTAAAGAAGCTCCGCCCGATGAACACCCTCCGGGCTCTTTAGAGCCAATTGATATAGAAGGAAATCCTCCAGAACACCTTATCTCCGCGAAGCAGTTGTCCAGATACCTCCAGGTGCCGGTGTCCTGGTGCTGGAGGGCGGCCAGGGAGGGGACTATACCGCACTATCGCTGTGGACAATACATCCGTTTCGACCTTGACAAAGTCCTGAACAGCCTCAAGCGCGAGAAGGATGACCATGATGCGTATTCATAATGCCGCAGCCCAAAGGTTAAGCGCGGCCCGCATAGTACAAGAGATGAGAAACAAAGCTTCAAACAAGAACCACCTCGAGGACAGGGTGAAGAACCTGGAAGAAAGAATGTCCAATAACGAAAAGCTCGCAGACTCCGAGCAAACATCAATCGAACCAGGAGAGGAAGGGTAGAATCTGGTTTATCTAGTTGCCCGGGCTGCTTCACGAAGGCTTGATCCATCCTCATTCAATTAAGCTACATCAACACAAGAGCTGCGATGATTATGCCTGTCCCGGAAATAAGATAAATGAGAGCGATAATGGAATGGTATGTTTTCCAACCATTCTCCGTTTTTATCCAAAATATCGGACCTCCTGAGATAAGCATATAATACCCGTATGATTTTGGATTATTAGCAAACCTTATGAATGACGGCCTGATATAACGCCATATGCATAACGCCATCATTATTAGGATTGCCCCTATTGCCGCTAACAACCAGATCACATTTCCCTCCTGCCAAATGCTTCACAATACAGGGGCGTGATTACCGATGAACAGCTCACTTTATTGTATTTCCCCTCAAATAGGAGCCGATATAGTAATCGCTTCGTTTATCTCGGAGATGCTTACGGAATATCTTAGGTCGCAGTGCCATATATCCAGTGGAGCAAAGCATCCGTATGCGATGAGCTCGTACCTGATAGGATAATGGGTATCCTCTTCAAGCCAAATGTCGGATTGCCCTCCCGGGCTATCAGTTGGATTGAACTCCTCATCTTCCTCAAAAAGCCCAGGCATGTCTCCCTGGCCCAAGAACAACCGAAGGTGAATCGCACCTGTATGGTCCTCATCCCCACCATCCAGGATTTCGGCATGTTCGAAATCCTGTGGGAGGGCGAATAATGCAGATATGGCCATTTGGGCATCGATCTCCTCTGAGTCTTCATCGACATCGGTGGTCTCCATCCATTCATCATCTCTGGAGGTCCTGACGTACTTCCTGCCATCCACGTATGTTACTTCAATGTAGATCTCTTTCGCTTCGCTGTCTGGCACGGAATAAGTGACACTGTAGTGATAATCCTCTTCGTTCACATCGGTCGTCCAACTCTGGTTTCTTCTATCCCCTGTTTCCCCATCATCCAGAGAGGTGGTCATCTCGATATGGGCGGAGTGGATACCTCTTAGAGCTTCCTCCGCCTCAAGAATCATCTCTTTCGCCTCTTCACTGGGGATAATCTTTCCTCCGCATCCGTATAGAAGCAGCACGGGAAGAAGCCCCAGGCATAACAAGGCAATAAGGGTGCGCCTAGATCCGATTAGCTGGAGTATGTTTTTCAGGTTCTTATTATTCATGTCTTTTTAGTTCGACAATGAGAAATCTCGATTATGCCTGCTGATGAAAGTCAGTTGATTGCTGCCTGGCAAGCATGTAACCAGTAATCATCAGCATTATTTGAATCAGAATTCAACCGGGGCCAGGCCCTCGGAGAAGTAACCCGCCATTTCGTACTGGGGCTCTATTACTAAGTTGCCCTCTTTGTCTATATAGCCCCATGCCTCCTCCATCTCTATCGCCGCCAGGCCCTCGGAGAAGATACAGGCGTAATCGTATTGGGGCTCTATAACAACATTTCCACCGGCATCTATATAGCCCCACTTGCCTTCGATCATAACCGGGGCCAGGCCCTCGGACAGTCTGCCGGCGTCCTCGTACTGGAAATCTATCACCGTGTTTCCCTCCACGTCGATGTATCCCCATCTGCCATTCTTCTCGGCCGCCGCCAGGCCCTCGGAGAAGCGGTCCGCTCTCTCGAACTGGGGCTCGATAACCACCTCCCCGGTCTTATCCATGAAACCGAAGATGTAGTCTTCTCCTCCCTGTGCATTTGGACGTTTGTCCACCATGAGGGCGAGCCCATCGTGAAATTCCCCCCGCCCGGTGGCGGTATCGAATCCCTCCAGGTCGGGAAGTATCTCGTAGTTGCCCACGTTGTCTATGAACCCCTGCAGTGCCTCCGTGCTACCCTCCATCCATACCCTGGCCAATCCCTCGGAGAAACGATCGGCATGGAAAAACCGGGGCAAGATAGCATAATCCCCATACTTGTCGATATAGCCGTAGAAGTACTCGTCCTCTTCATTCACGGGCGCGAGGCCCTCGGAGAAGGATCCTGCATAACGAAACCTCGGCTCGATGACCATGTCTCCACTGTGGTCAATGAAGCCGTGTTTGCCTGCTATATATACCAAAGCCAGCTCTTCGGAGAACTCGTAGGCAATATAGTACTTGGGCTCGATTATCGTGTTGCCCTCCTTGTCTATATATCCGTACCTCCCCGGATAGGTACCTACTTCGTTTTCGATGCTGCCTTCCGATTCACTGACCTTGTTATCGTTGTTTACGCATGAGGCGGCAGATAGCACAAACGCTACCACACATATAAGTAGTGCTATTTGTATCAGATGATATCTATTCTTCATTTCCCATATGCCTCCAATGCGATTATTCTATCATTCGATGGCTTGGTTAGATGCAATATTATACATATCCTTGGAGTTACCCGCCGTTCCGGGCATTTTTTCACATCGCCTTTCTTCCCTTGAACTGCGCCGGCGTCGCCCGGGCTTGGCCCTGCCAGCTCTGGCCAAGCCCTCAGCCAATCCCGCCACCTCGGGATTGGCTCACGCAATGCCCAATCAGACGGGCATTGCCACGCATAGCCCGCGAGAATCGGGCTATGCCCAGCGATGCTACGCATCGCCACCGGCCGCCATGATCAAGCATGGCGGCACACGAGCCGCTACGGGCGTTGCCCAAGCGGCTAGGTGCAATGCCGAGGGAAAATCACGGCATTGCCCAGGCGCGCCTCATACGGCGGTTGAGCGCCGTGTGGGCAGCGCTTCCCCGCGGCCGGCACCGAGTCGTAAGCGGGGCCGGCGCGTGCCTGAGCGCATAGGGGTGGTTCCGGGGGTCTCCCCCGGTATGTCTTTCCTAAGGGCTAATCCCTGGAGGCGTACCGCAGCGGCGGATACCCGGGGCGTATTCGCCACCTTCCCCCTACGGAGTCGTATATGCCCTGTTGGGTTTCGTATACTTCGTAAGCTTTTCCTATTCCCCATATTTCCCGTCCCTTAAAAATCCCTTAAATATCCCTTAATTTATCCTGAGGAATCCCTTATAAATCCCTTAAACGCCACGCGGCTTGAGCTGTTCCTTTTTTGGGGGGGACCAAGAAAGAGAAGTTTTCATTTTACCCCATCCCTTCCGGCTCTTTTTCCTCCCTTTGGTCGGCACTGAATTGCCTTTCTTAGCTGGGGTTTTTGGCTTTCTACTTTTCTCCGTCCTCTTTTCCGCCGGCCAAGAGTTCCGGCAACAAACCCTCTTTTCCGCCGGATTCAACCACAGCTTCGTTCCCGGAACCCATCCTTGGAAGGGCTAATTTTAGGTCAGCGATGATGTGGCCACATAGGGTTCTCTAGGATGCATCAGGGGGATCTTCTGTTTGCTGTACTTGCCCAGGATGCCTTGGCAAAGGCATCACGGATTCCCGGCCTGAACACGCGAAACGACTTTTATAAATATAAAAAAACTAAATATATAAAAATATGGTTCTTCTCCATAAAGTATGGGTGAAACGAGGACCATCGTCCACCATCTGCGAATGTTTTATCACTAGTAAGACAAGCGCAGAAGGGAGAGACGATGGTCAAGAAAGAGTATATCGATC
>JAXHVT010000056.1:0-18548 GCA_034188985.1 Actinomycetota bacterium
CAGTCCTAGCACCTCGCCCAGCTCCCTTACCGCCAGCAATCCCGCGTCGCTTGTGACCTTTGCCCCCCTGAATTCCAGCCTTAAATGCCCGTCGAAACCAAGCCTCAGACGCCCGTTTTCGTATTCACCCATAGGGCTTTCTCCTTATGATATACCTGTCTTACCGATAAGCCTGTTCTGATGCATTGTTAAGCAAAGCTAGCAAGTATCCCTTTGGGATTTGATATGATAAATGCGGGTTAAAGTATCCCTAAAACGGCTGGCGAATGAGCGGCGTAGGACGAGCAAGACCCTCGGTACGATATGGCCTTACCCCGCGCTATCACTTTTTTCCATGAACCACAACACTACATCGTCCTCTCGGCCTACCAGCTCGGTATGTGCCGCCCCGGGTATCTCCCAGAAATCCGCCCTCTTTCCTAACCTGTCCATCATCTCCTCCAGGTCCTCGCGGGGATAGAAAACCTCGTTTCCCGCGTGTATGATCAGCAAGGGTATAGCGGGGAAATCCACCGCCGCCTCCATGGGCAGCGGGCCGCCGGTGCCCTCCGCCTTGAAACGAGCGCCCAGGAAGCGCAGGAACAGGGACCAGACCGGAAGCCAGCACCGGTAGGGTTCGATGTCGGGAAGAAGCGGAGGCGCGCCCACCGCCGCCACGGCATCCACATCACCGAGCCGTGCGCCGTAAAGCAGCGCGCACATCCCTCCCAGCGAGAATCCCAGAACTCCCACCCACATATAGCCCATAGATCGTACCCGGGAGACCACGGCGTCCAGGTCCTCCAGCGGTCCTTCCAGGTTCATCTCCAGGCGGCCACCGCTGCCGCCGTGCCCGCGGAAGTCGAAGGTAAACACATCGAAGTGGCCGGCCATCCTCTCGGCCATCTCCACCAGGGGTGCGTAGCGCTGGCCGGTCACCGCCGGGTGGGCCACTATCACCGCTCCCCCACCGCTTCCGGGTATCATCCTCGCCTTTATGACGATGCCGTCAATGGTCCGGAGATCGAATTCCTCGAAGGGAACGCGTGGGTCCCTGCGCGGTATGAGGTATTCGCGTACCCTCCTTTGAAGGGCCGTAATGGCCAAAGCGACCAGCGCCATGGCCAGGCAACGCCCTTTATTCCACCTGACATTCCTCGGACCGTGCATGATTTTTCCGCTCCGCTCTTTCCGCCCAGAAAGATAATATGGTGGGTAGGACCAGCAGGGCCACCAACAGGGTGAATACCAGTGAAAACGCGGTTACTCCCCCGAAGCGCCTCAACTGCTCCACCCGTGAGATAGCCAGTATGCCGAAGGCGCCGGCGGTGGTAATCGCGGCCGAGAGGAGGGCCCGGCCCACGTTACCGACGGTCAATCGTACCGCTTCGTCTACGCTCTCGCAACCCAGTGCCCACTCCTCCCTGAAACGGTGGGTGACGTGTATGCCAAAGTCTATCCCAGCCCCGATTATAAGAGCTGACACCATCACGGTCATGAAATCCAGTGGCCAGCCCAGGACGTAGAGAGCGATGAACTCCAGGGCGATGCTCAAAAAGACCACGCTGGTGGCCGCCATGCCGAATATCAGCGACCTGAAGATAATACTCACCACAAGCAGACACAGCAGAAACGCCAGCAGCGAGGTCTTTATCAGGGTAGGAGAAAGCGAGCTCAGTACGTCGCCTACCAGGACCGACTCACCACTCTGGCCCACGTATACCTCGGGATAGGCCTCGGTGATAATATATTGATTGTTCCTCAACACGTCGGTCACCGTCTCCTGGTCGACCTGGGAACCGCTCTCCACCGTCGAGAGGACGATGGCCGAGTCGAGGTCCCGGCTGACGATACGCGCGCCTTCACCTCCGCTGCGCCCCTGAAGGAACTCCAGTATATCCACTACCTCCTCCCGCGAGGTGGGTATCTCTCCCTGGTTCTGCCTGGCCACGATGTCGGCCAAGCTCACTATCTTGCCCCTGAGAAACATGATCTCCCCGTCCTCGGCAACCGCACCCGAATCGGCCAGGGCTTGCTCGTAATCCCTCATGATCTGCAAAAGTCCGGGGTCGGTCATATCCCCCTTGATTAGGGTGTAGACGTTTTCCTGTCCCCCGAAATAACTGCTTATCTCGCTGTCCGCCACAGCGGCGGGCGTATCCCCCAGGTTGCCCTGGAAATCAGCCTTGGTATCCAGGTTCAGGCTCGAGAATACCGCCAGGCCGACAACGATAGCAGTCACCAACATGACCACGGCGCGGTGATGCTCCGCCAGCAGCGAAACCCACACCAAGGCCCTGTCTATCACGGACACCTTGCCGGTATCGCCCTTTTTCTTGAGCAGCCCTACCTTTTTCTTGCTTTTCCGGTCGCGTAGTATGATGGCCGCGGGCAGCATGGTCACCGACAGCAGAAAGCTGAGCAACACGCCGACCAGGCACAAGACGCCGAAACTACGCATGGGTGGCATCTCGGATATGCCGAATGAGGCGAAGCCGATGGCAGTGGTGATGGCGGTCATGAATACGGCCACTCCCACAGTGGTTACGGCGTTCCTGGTCGCCAGGACAGGCCCGCCCCCTCTCTTCCTCTCCTCATAATACCTGGAGAGGACGTGGATGGCGTAGGCGATTCCCAACCCGAGGAGCAGGGGCATAATACCTATGGATATATAGTTGAAGGGTATATGCGCCCAGCCAGTGAAGCCCATCACCCACACAATTGCCACCATTACAACGGCCATAGTGAACAGAACGTCGGTTACGCGCAGGAAGGTGAGAAACAGTATAACCAGGATGAAGGCGAAGGCGATTACAAACAGGGTGCTGGTATCCCTGGCCACCTCCTTATTAGCGTCCCTGGTCCAGGAAGCGGATCCGGTGATGAATACATCCTCCACGCCGGCATCTGCGAAGTACTCTCGGGTGAGATCCTCGAAATCGGACACCAGGGTATCGCTTTCCGATACCACCTGGTTCAGGTTCATGAGCAGGGCCGTGCCGTCCTCGGCCACCAGTGGACTAGTTCCCTCACCCTGCCGGGCCACTTCCCTCTGTATCTGGAGATTGGCCTCCACCCGGGCAACCAGTTCCTCGTCGCTCAAATCGTCGGGAACCAGGAATACGGGCCTGCCGAAGTAACCTTCAACGTATTCGCCGTTTTCGTCCACCAGGTACATGTCGTCCAGGGGCGTGTCTACCGTATCCACCAGCTTACCCCAGATGGCGGGCTGCTCCTCCAGGAAAGCCTGGTAGCCCACCACTGCACGAAGTATCTCTGGCCGCAGAACTTCGCCGGATTTTATCAATACCTGCTCTTGCTGGGTCCCCCCGAAGTCGTCCTCTATCTCCTCGAAGACCTGCACCGATTCCTTTCCCTCGGGGAGCATGGCCTGGAAGTTAAAATCGCTCTCGATCCTGGTTATCCCGACGAAGCCGATGACGGTTATTACAGATACCAGCGCCAGGATCAACCAGGGCCATCTCTCGCTCTGCTTCGCGATCCAGCCGAAGGCTTTTTTCATCCTGTGTGTTCTCTTCCACTATGCGCTATGTACATCGTATCTCCCCATGCATTCCCAGACGTCCTATTGCCTCCTGCGGCCTGTGACGTACAGTCAAGGGACTACTCAGAGAAACCCCCCCGTTTAAAGAATCTAATATACCTACGGGCCCTATCCATGATACCGCTCATACACCCGGCCTCTTATGCGCCTTCAAGCCTCTCCTTTGCCTCCGGCCTAGCCCTCTCCGTTCAACCCCTCCATTTCCAGCTTGCGCGCCATCTCGTCGGCAATTCTCTCAGTGACACTCACGAAAGCGTACATGTCTTCCTCCGCTATGCTCTCCAGGATCGAACGGACTATACTCGACTGTTTCTGGTGCATGCGCTCCAATACCCGTTCCCCTTTAACAGTCAATTCCACATAGGTGGAACGCCTGTCGTCTCCCGACTTCTTTTTCCTTACCAGACCTATATCGCACAGGGTATTGATCATACGGCTGATCGTGGGTGTGGATACCAGCATGTTCTCGCTCAATTCCGAGACCTTTGCTCTCCCCTTCATCTTCAGACCCATGAGCAGGTGGAACTGTTGCAGGGTAACCCCGTAATCGCACATGAACTTGCGGAAGATGGCGTGTCGGCACCTAGCGATGCGGTATATGCTTTCCATATGTCGCCGCATGTATTCCTCCGCTTTATCGATGCTGTCCCCATTATTAATTAGCATTGCTAATAAATTAGCATCGCCTTATACCGCTGTCAAGGTCGCTTCGAGTATGTTGCTTCACGATTATTAAACGGATCGCAACGCCTCGTATTCTTGAGTCACTCTGTCCCCAGATGGATTAAGCAAAACAGGATCATGGTCTAAATAACCATTATTTATATGTAGACGGTGGATCGTATTGAGAGCTACGAATCGGACAAACGTACCGTCCTTCGTCGGGGATGAGGTATTTGGGCTCCGCTAAAGGCAGGATTCGCAAAGGTCGCGCCAGGTCGAGGATTCTCTACCAGATTACTCTTATGTTAATCTTGGTAGTAATCATCTCCGGACTGGTGACCTTCTTCCTTTACCGGGGCTCTCAGGACCGCTTGATCGACAAGAGCGTGGATAAGCTGCTGGAGACGGAGTCCGAGAATTTCGCCACCAGCATAAATTACGTGGCGGGGCTGATAACGGAGCAAAGTCGAATCCTATACGGCGATATAGGAATCGAGGAGATAGCGGTCAGCATCATGGAGAACCGCATCATCGATATCCAGAGGGTTATCAACTCTAATTACCAGGATATGGTCGAGTCCGGCTTTCTCGGCTCGGAGATAATCATGGTAATACTTCCGTCTTCGCAGCTGATATCGGAACCCATCGTATGGATGTCGAGCCTGGAAAGCCTGGTGAGCAACTGGGTTGTCCCCGATTACTTAGTCGATCCCATGGACGAGTCCAGCTGCTATTTCCTGATGGAGGACGGCATCCCCGAGCTCGATCTCGAAGGAGACTATCTGATAGCCATGGGCAAGATAACCTTACCGGATATGCCCGGAATAGCCTTCAACTACCTGAGCATAAAGCCCATGTCCGAGGAGATAGCGGAGATCAACGAATATTTCGACAACGAGAGAAAGAGGTCCGACTTGCTGCTGCTGGCCATAGTCGGTGGTTCGATATTCATCATCATCCTGATAACCTTCCTGCTGCTGGATCGCCTTATCCGCAGGAAGATAACGGATCCCATAGACGAACTGTCGGCCGTGGCGGAAGAGGTCATGCAGGGCAACCTCGACGTGGACATAGAGGTGCGTAAGGGCGAGGAGTTCGAGGGACTCAAGAGATCCTTCAAGGAAATGGTTGAGAGCTTCCGCAAGCTTATCGCCAGGTCCGTGGGCGAGGAGTGAATGTTCTTCTCCCGGTCTTGAAAAGCTGCTACCCCTTCTCAATGCGACGCCAGATGGTTTAACCTGCACTCTACCACAAGCTCTTCTCCTTGCCGGCACCGCATCAGCGACTCTTCTTCGACCGCAGCGGCGTCTCCGCCGACGATGGTTTCAAGTTTATCGCGTCGTTGATATACTCCCCGGGAATCGCCCGCGGCGAGACCTTCATGCCGGTCTCCGGGCGCTTCCTTTGCTTCCAGTAAAAGTATATATATCCGATTTAAGGTAATTCCAAGGCGGGTCGAATAATCAATTAAGTCGGGCTCGAAGATAGCACCGGGTGGGGTTATCAAGAGCCTTGCGGGGGCGATGTGGTTGAATGGCAGCAAGAGCAGGGGTAGATACGGCAGGGCGCGCTCCAGGGTCCTCGTTCAACTCACCATGTTCATCAGTCTGGTTATTATCCTCTCGGGGGTAGGAACCTTCTTCCTGCTCAGCCGCTCGCAGCAGTACATCATGGACGAATGTGTGGACAGTCTGCTCAAGATAGAGGCCCGCAACTTCTGTTCAGGTTACAACTACGTCATCCAACTTCTTATTCCCGAATATATGGAGAAGTTCAGCTCTTCGGGACAGGATGACCTGGTGGCATCGGTACTACGGGGAGAGCCCTCCGAGATGCAGGAGATCATCAACACCGATATCGAGGAGATGATCGACGCCGATTTCATGGGCCTGGATACTTTCATGCTCCTGATACCGTCATCCCAGCTTGTGCCGGAGCCCATGGTGTGGTGCTGCAACGATGAGAGCCTGGTACAAGAGTGGGTGGCTCCCGATTACATAAATACGGCCCTGAAGAACGGGGATGACTATATATGGATGGAGAACGGGATGCCGGAGCTTGGAATAGACGAGGAATGCCTTATAACTCTCGGCCAGGTAGAGAGCCCGTTCATGTCCGGGATATACTTCGCCTACGTGGGTATAAAACCCATGCGGGGCGAGATACGGGCCATCAACGCCTTCTTCGATAACGAGGTCGGGTCCGCGAACCTCAAACTCGGAATAATCCTGGCAGCCTCGATTGCAGTAGTGCTGTTGATAATCTTCTTCCTGCTCGACCACCTGATACGCAGAAGAATAACCACCCCGCTGGAGGAGCTATCCGCCGCCGCCGAGGATGTAATGGGGGGCGACCTCGACGTGGCTATCGAGGTGCGCAAGGGAGAGGAGTTCGCAGGCCTGAAGTACGTCTTCAAGGAGATGCTCGACAGCTTGCGGCGCTACGTGGTCAGGTCGACGGGAGAAAGCGTGGAGGCGGTCGGGGGCGGCGCGGCCACCAGGCGCGCGGAGGCCGGGGACAAGAGACCCAGGATACTCTTCAAGATAACCCTGCTGATGACGGTGGTAATGGTGATATACGGGCTGGCCACCTACTTCATAATCCGCGACTCGCAGGAGAACCTGATAGACAGCGGCGTGGAGCGCATGTTACAGACCGAAGCGGAGAACTTTTTCTCCAGCCAGAACTACATTATCCAGATATCTGAACCGGAATACATACGTGATTTCGAGAATATCGAGGTATCGGAAGTGGTCGACGATATACTGGAGGGCAGAATATCGGAAGTGCAGAGATCGGTCGACGCCGATTTGTGGGAGATGGTGGATTCGGGTTACTTCGACCTGGAGGAGATCATGCTCATCGTTCCCGCCTCGGTCTTGACGCCGCAACCCATGGTGTGGGCCTGCAACGACGAGAGCCTGATCTATAAATGGGAGGTCCCAGACTATCTCCTGAGGGCCATGGAGCGGGGGGATGAATATGTCCTCGTCGAGGGCGGGCTGCCCGAGCTGGGCTTGGAGGGGGATTATCTAATAACCCTGAACCAGATCGACAACCCCCTGGCGCAGGGAATGGTTTTTATCTACGCGGCGGTAAAACCCATGGGCGAGGAAATAACCTCGATATGCGCCTTCTGCGACGAAGAGAAGAGCAAGGCCAATTCCTACCTGGCCGTGATTCTCGGCGGCTCCGTGATCCTGGTTATTCTGATAACCTTTTTCCTTCTCGATTATCTGCTGAGCAGGCAGATAACCCGGCCGGTGGAGGAGCTCTCCGCGGCGGCCGATAAGGTAATGCGGGGCGATCTGGATGTCAGGGTGGATATCCAGGAAGGAGAGGAGCTGGAAAACCTCAAGAGAGCTTTCAACCAGATGGTGGAGGGTTTCCGTTCCATGCTGGACAAGCTAACGGACCGATAGCCCCCTCCCACGCGCGGGTTTCCAGATCGGATATCCGGACCGGGATATGCCGCCACCCTTCCCCTTACGATCTTTGTGATAGATTTATGGTAAGCTCGATCCCGAATATTTATTGGAGGTAATCATGGCCGGCGAACCTGGTTTCGGGAACGGTGGCACCGGTTGGGATGCGGTTCTGGGTGTCGAGGGGGAACGGAGGGAAGAGCGCCTTCGCGACCTGGTAAGGCGCATGACCCTGGACGAGAAGATAAGGCAGATGGCCGGGAACAGCGGCCCCATCAAGCTGGCCATCGCCATGTTCCGCTATAACCTGCTCACCTTCAACTCCGGGCTCGACAAGAGATTGGGCATCCCGGATATCAGGTTCACGGACGGGCCGCGCGGCGTCGCGCTCAATCACTCCACCTGCTTCCCGGTAGCCATGGCGCGCGGCGCCACCTGGGACATAGACCTCGAGGAAAGAGTGGGCGAGGCCATGGGCGTGGAGGCCAGGGCCCAGGGAGCGAATTCTTTCGGCGGCGTATGCATAAATCTGCCGCGGCACCCGGGGTGGGGGAGGGCCCAGGAAACCTTCGGCGACGATCCTTTTCACCTGGGGGCCATGGGCGCCGCCGCCGTAAAGGGCCTGCAGGGTCACGTCATGGCCTGCGTCAAGCACTTCGCCTGCAACAGCATCGAGGAGGCCAGGTTTTTCGTCGACGTGAGGGTCGACGAGCGGACTTTGCGGGAGATATACCTTCCTCATTTCCGCAAATGCGTGCAGGCAGGCGCGGCCGCCGTCATGAGCGCCTATAACCGGGTAAACGGCGAGTATTGCGCCCACAACCGCCATCTTCTCAGGGATATCCTCAAGGGTGACTGGGGTTTTCAGGGCCTGGTGATGTCCGACTTCTTCCTGGGAACCCGCGATACGGTCAAGGCGGCCGACGGCGGCCTGGATATCGAGATGCCCAACCGCTGGCACTTCGGGAGAAAGCTGAAGAGGGCGGTTCGCGGGGGCCGGGTTCCGGAGGAGGTCGTGGACGAAGCGGTCACCCGCGTTCTCAGGCAGAAAGCCAGGTTCGCCGGGGTCGGAGACCCCTCGAGATATACCAGGGACATCGTGGCCTGCGAGGATCACGCCGAACTGGCGCTGGAGGCGGCGCGAAAGTCCATGGTGCTTCTCAAAAACGAAGGGGGAGTCCTGCCCCTCGACCGGGATGAGATAGCCGGGATAGCGGTAATCGGCAAGCTGGCCGACCGCGCCAATCTGGGCGACAGCGGCAGCAGCCAGGTTCGGCCGCCTTATACCGTCACGCCCCTCCAGGGCATAATGAACCGGCGCGGTTCAGTCGAGGTCACTTACCAGGACGGCGGCGACCTATCCCTGGCGGAGAGCGCCGCCCGCCGGGCCGACGCGGTTGTGGTGGTGGTCGGTCTTACAGGCAGGGACGAGGGAGAGGCCTTGCCTTACGTGAAAATCGGTGGGGACCGGTATGACCTGCGTCTACGCGAAAGTGACGAGATGCTGATCGGCGCCATGAGCCGGGCCAACGACAGGTGTATCGTTGTACTGGAGGGAGGCTCGGCCATAACCATGGAGGGCTGGAGGGATTCGGTCCCGGCCATACTCATGGCCTGGTACCCCGGTATGGAGGGCGGCAACGCCCTGGCGGATGTGCTGTTCGGCGAGGTAAACCCCGGCGGCAAGCTTCCCATGATCTTCCCCCGCAGCGTCGATCAGCTTCCCTTCTTCGACAAGAAGGCCAGGAGCATCGACTACGGTTTCCACCACGGTTATCGCCTGTTCGACGCCAGGGGCCTGGATCCCGCCTTCCCCTTCGGGTTCGGCCTCAGCTATACCGAGTACCGATATTCCGGGCTACGGCTGAGCGATGGGCATATGGGCAAGGACGGCGCCATCACGGCGAAGGTCGAGGTGGCCAACGTGGGCGGGATGGCCGGCGACGAGATCGTCCAGCTCTATGCGGGCTGCGACGGCCCCGCGGTGGAGCGCCCGGAGAAGGAGCTCAAGGGTTTCGCCCGGGTCCATCTGGAACCGGGAGAGTCCAAGACCGTCTCCCTGGTTGTAGAGGCGGAGGATCTGGCGTACTACGACGTGGATTCCGGCGCGTGGACGGTCGAGGAAAACGATTACCGCATATACGTGGGGCCCTCCTCCCGCCGCGAAGACCTGGTTCTGAGCGGCGTTTTCAGGGTATCGGGCCCATGAACGGCGGCTCGGGCCGGCTGCTTCCTTCCCCTTTTTAAGACCTGTACATATCCTCGAAAATGCCGCAGGCCTCCACCACCGCGGCTCTTATCATATCCTCCGCCATGGCCGTCTCGCGGTGGGCCAGGCAATCGAAAAGCCGCCGCGAGTCCATCCCGGCCTCCGCCATCTCGCAGGCCTCCCAGCTCAAGATGCTCCGCACCACCCTGTCCAGCGCCTGCTCGCGGTTATCGTAGGGCCGCACCTGCATGTCGTGGCCCTTCCACCTCTCATAACCCGCCCGGCGGATAAGGCCCGCGATGGCGATGTTCATACCGTTTATACGCGCGCCGTGGTCTATATCATACTTGCCGGGCCCGCCCAGAATGATTCCGTCGTTGTAACCCTGGCTGTTTATATGCATATGCACCATCATGCCGTTATCCAACTCCTCGACGGTGTCGTAAACATGGTCCAGGCCGATCATCTCGGAATGGCCGATTTCCTTGTTTATGCCCTTTTTATGCGGGGAAACACCGTATTCCTCCGCCAGCCTCTTCCAGAAGAGAATGGCGCTGGCCACCGTGGGCAGCAGCATGGCGGGATGACCCTCGTTGGGCTTGGGCTCTATTCCCACGTAAAGCTCCCCGCCCTTCTCGGCCTCGTACGCGCACAGGGACGCGATGCTCTCCTTCAGATTGCCATACATGTCCCGGATGCCCATAGAGGCCAGGTCGTATCCGAAAGATCCGTTCCAGAGAACCAGGCTGGGAGATCTATCCGGATCGGGGTGCCAGGCTTTCCTCAAGGGGCCGTAGGCCAGGTCCACGGTTCGCAGCCCCAGCTCCTCCGCCCTCCCTCTCTCATCCCCGTCCAGGGAAGCCATGCCCCCGTAGGCGAAATGCCGGTGGGCTCCCGGCGTGATAAGGGCCAGGTGCATACCGGCCTCCGCCAGGGCGTCGGCGACGGCGTCCGCGTTTGCCTCGTCGACCTCGAAATCGTAATGGAGCTCGAAACCGAGCTGAATGTGTTCGGGCAGGCGGGGCGCTATCTCCTCCCTGATCAGCGCGATCGTGCCCACCGTATCCAGCGATGTGGAATCCCACTCCGGTATCATATCCGGGGGAACGAACCCTCCCTTACCGGCGTGAAAGGTCCACCGGCACAGGCTGTGCAACGACCTCCCGTTCTCCATGATCCACCTCCATTCACCTAGCCCATGTACGATGCGAGCGCGCGGCACCACCTCTCGTAGGCCTCGGTATAAACGGCGACCAGTTCGGTTTCCGGCTCTATTATCTCCGCCGCCCCCAGTCCCGCGAAGGCCTCCCCGCTGCCGGCATAGAGGCCCGCCCCCAATCCGGCTCCCCTGGCCGCCCCCTGGGATCCCTCCGTATCGTAGAGCTCGAGAACGGCGCCGGTCGAGGCCGCGAATGCCTCTCCGAACAGGCGGCTCCGGAACATGTTGCCGGTGCCGGCACGGATGGTCCTCACCTCCATCCCGATGTCCCTCATTATCTCCAGGCCGTACCTCAGGGCGAACACGATGCCCTCCTGGGCCGACCTCAAAACGTGCGCCCCGGTGTGGGCGTTCAGGTCGAGTCCGTGCAAGGAAGCCCCCGGGTCACGGTTGCACAAGGTCCTCTCCGCACCGTTGCCGTAGGGCAGAAAGGCCAAGCCCCCCCGGATCCCGGGGGCGCCGACGCGGCCCGGCGGTTCATGTCCTCGTAATCCAGCGGCTTCCCCGGAGTCTCCAGGTTGCGCTTGAGCCAGCTGTTCAGTATACCCGTGCCGTTGACGCACTCCAGTATGCCGTATCGCGGATTCTCCGCGGAGTGATTCAGGTGGACGAAGGTGTTCAACCGCGACAGCTCGTCGCACAGGGGCCGGTCGCTGACGCCGTAGGTCACCCCCGATGTCCCAGCGGTGGCGGCCACCTCTCCCGCCTCCAGGACCTTGAGGGAGAAGGCGTTGTTAGGCTGGTCCCCCGCCCGGTAGGATACGACGGTGCCCTCCCGGAGTCCCAGTTCCTCCGCCGCCTCCGCGGTGAGCTCCCCCTGTACCGAGAAAACGGGGACCACCTCCGGCAGCAAGTCCGGGTGAATTCCGTAATAGTCGAGAACCAGCCCCGCCGTTTCGTTGTCCTTGAAATCCCAAAGCATCATCTCCGAGAGACCCGACGGGGTGGTCCTGACCTCCCCGGTCATCTTCATGGCGATGTAGCCGCCGGGGAGCATCATCTTGTATGCGCTACGGAAGATCTCCTGCTGGTTATCCCTGATCCATTTCATGCGCGACGCGGTGAAATTGCCGGGGGAATTGAGCGGGCGGCCCAGGCATATATCCTTTCCCAGGGCTTTGAAGGCATCATCGCCGATGCCCACGGCCCTGCTGTCGCACCAGATGATGGCCGGCCGCAGTGACCTCAGGTTCCCGTCCACCAGCACCAGTCCGTGCATCCGGTAGGATATCCCTATCACCTGGACATCCCCCCGCCCAGCCCCCGCTTCCTCCATCACCTTGCGGGTAGCCCTCCCGAGGTGTTTTCACCACAGCTCGGGATCCTGCTCCGCCCAGCCTTGACTGGCCATCCCCATTTCCCACCGAGGATAGATCGCGCTCGCCGCCACTCGTCCCGTCTCCACCTCCAGCAGGGCGGCCTTTACCGAAGAGCTGCCCGCATCGAAGCCCAGCAGATATGCTTTGGCCCCCATTTCCTACTCCCCGTCTCGATACGCCGCCCGGCGCTACCCTTTCTCTGTAACATGATAGCGTATCGCCGCACGTTTTTAAGATATTATCACCCGCCGGTTTAAAGAATCCCCGCCGCCATGCCGTATGGAATGAACAGAGGGACGCGAAGGTTGAAGCCAGTCGGCGCAACACGGTCACTTTTGCCGCATATCGCCACGAGTCATAGTGAAGAGCCTGAATTTAAAGGAGGTTTGAAATGCGCAGGATGTTGATCTTTTTTATTATGACGATCCTGGCAACGGCGCTTACCATCGGGGTCCTGGCCGGCGTGGGGTGCGGCCAGGGAGGCGATGGCGGAACGGCAGCGGGACACAAGAGCGATGACGGCACCCCCCAGTACAACCAGACGGTTGAGGAAAGCTACCGCAACCTCCAATACAAGGTATCCATCTACGGCGATCTGCCCCCCCAGGGGGCCGGCTTGCGCCTGGGCATCTACCAGGTCCAGGCAGCCTGCGGCGAGGGAGCCACGGAAAATAACGTGGCCCACATGGAGGAGGCGGTCAAGCTGGCCAAGGAGTACGGGGTTCAACTCCTTTCCTTCCCCGAGCTCTACGTACCCGGCTATACCCTGAGCCCCGAGGAGGCCAGGGAGGTGGCCGAGTTCAAGGACGGACCCAGCGTCACCAGGGCGCGAGAGATAGCCGCGGAATACAACATGGCCATAATCCTGCCCTACGCGGAAAAGGTGGAGGGTGAGGACGGGGCCATGATGTATTACGACAGCATCGCGGTGATAAACGAGAACGGCGAGCTCCTGGACAGCTACCCCAAGACCCATCTCTACGCCCAGCAGGAGCGGGATAACTGGGATTTCGGGACCAGCGACTACCCCGTGCACTCTATCTTCGGCTTCCCGGTTGGGGTCCTCAACTGCTACGAATGCGAGTTCCCGGAGCTGTCTCGCATCCTTGCCCTAAACGGGGCCAAGCTCGTAGTGGGGCCTACCGCGGCGGATAACTACTACACCCTCACCAATGGTGAGCGCAGCGACGTCCCCTATCCGGATATATCCACACTGCTCATACCTGCCTACGCCTACGCCAACAACATCTTCTTCGCCTACTCCAACCGCTGCGGCTACGAGCAGCGGGACGGTAACGAATGGCATTACCGCGGCAACAGCATCGTCTGCGGGCCACACGGCGACATCATAGTCTCCGCCTGCCACGAGCAGGACACCATGCTCATATCCGATTGTATACCCGCCTATTACGGCATGACACACCCGGAACCGGATTACTTCTATCTCAAGGACCGCCGCCCCGACCTCTACGAGGAGCTGGTATCCGGTACCGCCGACTTCCTGGACCTTAGCACCAGCGAGTTTACACTGGAGACAGACTTCCTGAACGGAGGTTTCACCTACCCCACTTACAGTGGAGGCCGGGAGGAGGACTCGCAGCAGTGAGACTTGCCTCCACAGGCATCCACGTTGGGCTTCGCCGGAAGCCAGGCCCTCGCGGCCGAATCAAGCGATGTCCCTTCCCACCAGCGGGACGGGCACCGGCTGAATTCCCGCCCCTGGACGGGGACGTGATAAGGGCCCCTCAAGGGGCCCTTATAGTTATAGGTTAGCCGTGATGCTCTATATATATGCCTCCAACCTGGCCCCGGTATCCGCCATGTATCCATCCAGAACGAGGGACTCCGCCAACTCGAAGCCGATCGAGTCACTGGTCCCCGCAACGTTTTCCACGGTTATCGAGTACTTGCCCCCCTCAAACCCAGAGGGGACTCTCACATTGATGGAGGTATCGGACCAATACTCTACCTCCGCCGGCTCCCCGGCGAAATAGACACCGCCCCTCCCGCTCTCATGGCCGAAGTCGCGACCGTCGATGATCACCAGCGGGCCGTCGCTCATCCAGGCAGAGGAAACAGCGGATACAGTGGGTCTTTTTTTCTCCTTCGAGCCCTCGGAAAAGGCGAATGCCATGACCATGATTATGCCCGAAAGGAAGACTACCGCGAACACTGTTGTTGCCACCTTGACCGTTCCTCCTCTCTCGTCGACTTGCTTATATATGTTGTTTTCGATTTTGAGAGCGAGCTTGCGTATCACCCATTTGTACTATTTCCAGCCTTCGGTAGGATATGCGCCACAGGGCTGAGCGATATTGTTTTCACTGTGGTATGATTCTTACCCAAAGCACGGAACATACAACCCGACCGGGAATAGACCCAAGGGGGTGGCCGCATGACATCCATATTGCCCAAATGCAGGATAACCGTGCTCAAGAAGACGCTCCACGACGACCTCGCCGGGGAATACCTGGAGGAGGAGTACGGAGCTATCGGGCCCTGCGATCGCTTCGAGGAAGGGGAGGAATTCACCGTGGACCCCGAAGGGGCGCCCGGGGAGTTCTTCGCCCGCTGTCCCTATGCCTGGGCGGACATCAGCAAGGATATACTCGCCGTCGCCTACGGCTGCGATATGCCCGGCATAAAGTATCGCGGCACCCTGATCACCGGCTGCACGGACTGGTTCAGGCCGGTGATCTTCAAGGTGGAGAGGGTTGATGAATAATGGAGGATGACGCGGGCTACCGCAGAAAGGAAATAAAAGAACTCATACCCCCCAGCGACGACTACGCCCGCAAGCTCTACACCGCCGATCCCCTCAGGCAAGGCTACCTGCGCTCCGCCGTCCGAGAACTGCGCCTGCCGCGGGGAAGCCGGGGGCTGGATCTCGGGTGCGGTATAGGCCTTCAGGAACCGATCCTCGCCGATGAGATAGGGCCGGACGGCCATATCACCGGCCTGGACATCTCCACGCCTTTTCTCGATTACGCCTCCAGGATAATGGAGATATACGGCATGCAGGGGATGACCTCTTTCGTGCGAGGTGACATATACGATCTCCCCTTTGACGATAATGCTTTCGACTGGATATGGAGCGCGGACTGCGCCGGTTATCAGACCAGGGAGCCACATGGCCTGATAAAAGGGCTGTCCCGCGTGGTCAAGCCCGGTGGCATCCTATCCATCCTCATGTGGTCCTCGCAGATGCTTCTACCCGGTTATCCGTTGCTGGAGGCCCGCCTGAACACTACATCCTCCGGTATCGCGCCCTTCAGCCGGGAGATGAGTTCCGGGCTCCATTTCCTCCGCGCCCTGGGATGGTTCCGGGAGGCCGGTCTTCAGAACGCAACTGCCAGGACCTTCGTGGGCGAGTGCTCCGCCCCGTTGAGCGGTGATGACAGGGAATCCCTTATCGATCTAATCGACATGCGATGGACGGACGTGCAACCGGAGCTGGAACCCGAGGATTGGAAGCTCTTCCAGAGCCTGACCCGGCCGGACTCCCCACAATTCATCCTCGACCTGCCGGATTATTACGCCTTCTTCACAGCAACCCTCTTCTACGGAAGGGTTCCCTAATGGCGAGAATACCCTCCCGGTCCGCCTCCGTCCGCCCCGGAGACGGGGCGGATCACCTCATGCTGGTAGCGAACGATTATCGTAGTCATCGAACCACGATTCCCATTCCATCCGGCACGTCGATATCCGAAAGCGGGCGATGATGTTTCGGTCCATCAAGGGTCTTCCTTTTTTCTGCTCCTGGAGCGGCGGCAAGGATTCATGCCTAGCCCTGTATCACGCCCTGCTCGAGGGCGGCAGCCCCCGGTATCTACTGACCATGCTGCGCGAGACGGGCGACAGGTCGAGGTCGCACGGTAACCCCGTCGAGCTGCTCCACAGCCAGGCCCGTTCCCTGGGCGTGCCCATTATCACCGGATCGGCTACCTGGGAGGGCTACGAGGAATCGTTCCTATCCCTGCTGCGAGAACTCAGGAAGGACGGTGTCGAGACCGGTGTCTTCGGGGACATAGACCTCGAAGAACATCGCCGCTGGATCGAGAGGGTATGTTCGCTTGCCGATATCCAGCCCTTTCTCCCCTTGTGGAAAAGGGAAAGGCCCAGCCTGCTTCGGGAGTTCATCGACGCCGGATTCGAGGCCACCATCGTTACCGTAAAGGAGGGCGTCCTCCCCGAGGAATTCCTGGGCAAAACCCTGGATGCCGACACGGTGCGAGAGATGGAAAAGACGGGCATAGACCTCAGCGGCGAGGCGGGCGAATACCATACCTTCGTGAGCGACGGCCCCATCTTCGACACGGCGGTGGAGATAGCTGTGCGTAGACGGGTCCTGGTAGACGGCTACTGGTTCCTGGACGTCGGCAGTCGACCGCGATAACCCGGCAGAAATGGGGTCACATCTTTGATCTTGATTACTCTGATATTATTTGGTTAACGATTCAAGTTCAAGGGTCCCTTCTTAGGCCCCTTCTTATGTGTTGCGATCTATACGGGGTCGAATGCCTGGATCTCCCCCAGGTAGTCGATCATCTTTAGAAACATCCTGTCCCGTTTCTCCAGGATCTCCGCCTCGGTGCGGCCGCCGTAATCGTAAATCCCCCTCGATGTCTTGGCACCGAGGTGGCCCTTCTCGACCTTCTCCTCGATAAAGGGATTGCTGAAACCGTAGCTCTTGCCCACATCCAGGACCAGATCGAGCCCGGTGAAATCCATGGTCTGTAGAACTCCCAGCACGGGAAGGCGGATGCCCAGACTGTATTTAACCGCCCGGTCGATATCCTCCGGCTCCACCAGACCGCTGCCCAGGAGCTCGAAGACGGCCAGCGCTATCATGTTCTGGATCTTGTTCACGATGAAGGCACGGGTGAAACCCTTCATGACCACCGGCTTCTTGCCCAGCCTCTCCAGCAAGGCAACCGTGAAGTCCACGGCCTCCGCCGAAGTGTCCGGTCCGGGTACAATCTCCACCAGGGGAATAATACTAGGCGGCAGGAACCAGTGGGCGATTAGCAACCGTTCCGGCCTGGTGACCTCCGTGAAGCTGTAGATGTCCAGCCCCGAGGTATTACTGGCGATGACCACCTCCTTCGGCAGTATCTCGTCCAAGCGGGCGAATATCTCCTTTTTCACCTCCGGGACTTCGGGGACGGCCTCCACCACGAAGTCGACACCCAGCATCGATGCCTCCAGATCGGTCGAGCGATTAATACGCTCAAGGGTGACATCGACATCGTCGCCGGAGGCCTTCCCCACTTCCTTCAGCACCTC
Organism: Actinomycetota bacterium; assembly: GCA_034188985.1. Taxonomy (GTDB): domain Bacteria; phylum Actinomycetota; class Geothermincolia; order Geothermincolales; family RBG-13-55-18; genus JAXHVT01. The sequence goes on from JAXHVT010000056.1 coordinate 17,666, forward strand.
CAGGCTGGAACGGATCAGGGCAACGGCATGCGTGAGGGCTTCGTCAGCCACATCCACGAGATTCACCTCCATACCGGCCCGGGCGAAGACCTGGGCGATGGAGTTGCCCATCAGCCCCGCGCCCACCACCGCCACCCTACTAACGTCATTGGGACCCACGGTTCACACCTCCCGTTTTCTTATCCACTCCATGAACCTGGCATTTTCCTCCTCCGTTTTCAGTCTTTCCTTCTCCCGCAGCTCCTCGTCGGCAAGCATCTCGGGCCGCGGCTGGTCCACCCTGTCCCTGATTGCCCAATAGGGAAAGGGCTCGAGGGGAGGACAACCGACCGCGAAGACACATTCCCCGCTCGCCTTTTCGATCTTCTTCTTCAGGGGCTTGAGGCAATCCCCCACAAGGATCAGGTTCCTTCCGGGCTCGAGCTCCTCCGGGATGCCCTTCTTCCCGCCGATGACGATCTGCGCGCCCGCATTTCTATCATACTCCCCCAGCGCCAGCATGCGGACCATTGTATAGGCGATAAATCCCTGGCAGGTGCTGCAGGTGTTCTCGGTTTAGAACTCGTATTCCGGCCAAGCTCCGAAGCCCTCCAGATAGGGCAGGTAGATTGGCTTGAAGACCTCTTCCACGGTCGTTCCCATAGAATTCTGTAAATAGGATACGACATTCGCTCTTTGACGGTAAAAGCCATCGCCCTCCAAGATCAGGGATTGATTACTGGATTCCTTATCTGAGAAACGATGGCTAAGAAAAAGAGTATAACCATGGAGGAGGCAATTCAAGCAATACTGGCATCCGAGGAAGATAATCCACTGCGCATGATGCTCGAGTTCATGGTCCAGAATGCCCTGGAGCTGGAGATGTCAGAACATCCGGGGGCCG
>JAXHVT010000057.1:0-62880 GCA_034188985.1 Actinomycetota bacterium
CCACCAGATCCACGGTGAAAGGGGCGGGGTCGCCTTCGGGGAGCCAATCCCGCGTATCCTCCGGGAGCAGGAACGACTGGTCCCCGTGACGCTCGATGAAGTCGTAGCTCATAGCCCCCCCTTTTTTTTGTCTTAGCTCTTATCTCCTTATCAGCTCTTTTGGCAATACGAGCCGATTTCCTGCTCGGAGAGGCGAGTTCACGTTGTTATCTATTTGGGGTTTATGCAACGGGCTGCTGACCCCGGTTTCTGACGTTTTTCCCGACCCAGTCTCAGTTGCCGCGGTTTCGACGGCCGCCGCCGCCGGAGGTTACGGTGCCGGGGGGATAGACGACTATGGCCGGGTTGGGACAGGTGACGCAGGTATTCTGGCAGGCGCCGCAGCCCGTGCACCTATTGGACACGACGTGGGGGCGGCCCCTTTCGTCGAACTCGATGGCGTTGTAGGCGCAGCGCTCCTGGCAGACCAGGCAGTCCTTGCCCTCGGCCCAGGCGATGCACAGGGACCTGTTTACGGAAGCGGTCCCCAACCGGACCTCCTCGTCGGGCACGTCACACAATGCCCCCACCGGACAGGCCCTGGCGCATGCCCTTCCGCACAGCCCGTAATCGCACTTGGCCAGGGCGGGGTTGAAGCGCGGCGTCCACAGGCTGGAGGTGCCGAAATCCCTGTCCGCCGGCTCCAGGCAACCGGTGGGGCAGGCACGTACGCATTCCTGGCAGCGCAGGCAGCGCCCCAGGAACTCCTCCTCGTCCTGGGCTCCGGGGGGCCGCAGCAGGGGTGCTTCCGCCTCATCATGAAACAGGCCGTACCCCAGGGCGGCCGCCGCCCCGGCCAGTCCCACTCCGATAAAGTCCCTCCTGCCAATCTTCAGCTTCTTCATATGACCGCCTCCTCCGGGTTTCCCCGGGCGGCCTTCCCGTCGCTCGAGCCCAGGATCTCCATCCCCATCGACCGCAGGGAAAGGGCTCCCTCGACGGGGCAGGCGGTAACGCATTCCCCGCATAGAGCGCAATCGGCCAGGGCCAGCCTGCCGCTCCTCTCGCTGTCCGCCACCTCGATTATCTCGAAGGGGCAGGCGCGGGCACAGGCGCCGCAGCGTATGCAGGCATCCTTATCCTTTACCAAAGCCAGGGGACTGCAGTACTCGGGCAGGCGCGATCCCGCCATGCTCACCAGAGAGAGCCCGGCGCCAAGGGGACACAGCTCCTGGCACCAGTAGCGCGGACCCACCAGTACGGCCAGGATCAGAAGCGCGATGAAGAGCACGGGCACGACGCCGGAGATGGCGAAGAGCACCGCGCGGTTGGCGATGACCAGGGGATCGAAGATCCACAACAGGTTTATTCCCACCACGAAAAGCAGCAGCAGAGCCGCCAGGAATACGTATTTCAATCTGATACGTACCTCTCCCTTTCCTATGGGCCTTCCGGCCAGGTCAGCGGGCCTCATGCCCTCAAGCGACTTCCTTCTCCTGTTTCCCAGGGAGGGGAGCCATTCCAGCACGCTCCCCAGAGGGCATATCCAGCCGCAGAAGAAGCGCCCCGACAACAGAGTGAGCCCCAGCAGGATCCAGGCCGGTATCAGGTACAGCCATACGCCGCTGGCGCTGACCGCCGAGAATGCCGCCAGGGGGTCCATCCTCAAGAAGAAACTCTCGGGGAACCTGCCGGACGGCGGGTATGCGCTGGCCCAGGCCAGGGCGATGAAGGCCGCCAGGAAGAGAGCCTGTATGCCCCTCCTGATCCAATGCGCCTTACCGCGCCCGTCGCGTTTCAAGTCGCCACCTCCCCAACACCCAGGGAGGTGAAATCGGAAGTACCCACGCCCAGTTCCTCGCCGTAGACTATATGCCCCAGCTCGGATGGAGTCAGCCCGAAGAGGCCGCAGGCATAGGAGTCCACCGCAACAGGGTCCGTCCCGATGATTACCTCGCCGGGATCGGCAACCGTGCCGGGTCCGCCCGGCCCGTTGTCCAGGAGTATCGTGGTGGCGTCCATGATCACCAGGGCCGGCTTGATGACCGTGTTCAGCTCCGCTACCGCCCGGTGCAGCTCTATCTGGTGTATCTGGCCCATATTCTGCAGGCAGCCGATTAGGTTCTTCATAGAAAGGCTCAGACCCGCCCCACCGTGATGCTTTGCCTTGGGCATGTTTATCAGTACATCCGCCTGAAATATCTCCTCCAGTACGCCGGCCGAGGGCAGGGCGGTGGCGCCGGGGATCTCCACTATACGGGCTTTGCCGGGTTTCCTGACCGCATAGGCTATCATCTCCGCACCCGCCGCCTCGGCCGCAGGGCCGATGCCGTTTATCTCTATGGTCTTATCCGCGAGATCCTGCAGGGTATGATCGAAGACGGTGACTTTCGAGGCGCCGGCCTCCAGGCACATCCTCACCGCCCCGGCCACCAGGTCCGGGCTGGTGGTTGCGGCGTCCCCGGGCGGCCGCGAGAAGGCCGCATTGACCTTGATGAGCACCCTTTTGTCGGCCAGGACCAGAGCCTCCATTCCCCCCCAGGCCTCCAGGCCAGCCAAGAGCATATCGTCAGCCTTGCTCCCCCTTACAACCACAAGGCCCGGGTAAGACTCCACCGTCCCGTCCGGGGAAGGTATCTCGGATGGCGAGGCCCGCGGTCCCTCATCAACGGGACATTCCTCCTCTCCGTTCTTGCCGCAGCCCGGCAGGGTGGAGACGATATATAATCCGCCCAATCCCGCCGCTATCCGCCCCGCCTTGCCGAGAAATCCCCTGCGGTCGAGATTCTCCAATCCTTATTCCTCCTTTTACCAGCTTATCCTCGTAATCCCGGGACGGTTTTTCGCGATCAGGCTTCTGCTTTCAGCCGTCGCAACCTTCATAAATCGCGCCGTTACCTTAACATGTCAGCGTCCGTACTTTTCATGTGAACGTTTACTGTCATTATTCCAGCAAACGCTGTACTCTAACCTTGACCTAAATCATCTATTAAAAAATTGCATAGGTTTGTTAAGGGGATATGAAGATTTCCAGCTTACCCGGTTAAAAAAAGGGTTGGGGTTCTCTCCCGGATGGACTCGCCTTCTCGGTTTGTCCCGAGCGGTCTCGACGATGTCGATCCCGCGCAACACCGCTGTTCAGCTATTGCCGCGTACGTTGGCTGCTGTGACACCGTTCACCGGATCGGGCTTGATCCCGGCATCCAATGGAGCATGGCGATCTTCGCCGTGCTCCCAGGCAAATTTTCAGGCCTGACCCCGGTGCCTAGGGGCTGTAGCCCAGCGAGTTATGCCCTCCCGGCCTGTTTCCACCGTAGACGAAGTACATGGCCCGCTCGGCCACCACCGGCTGGTCCGATGTCACCTTGGTGGAGACGTCGGTATCGAACAGGCCGGGGTGATCGTCCAGGTGTACGGACTGCCGGGTTCCGCCGGCCAGATCGAAGGTGTAGGGATCGGCCGCGCTTCCTGGGGGAAGCTGGAATTCCAGGGTCACCGTGGCATCATCGACGCTCGGGTTCTGCACCAGCACCCAGGTGTCGAAGTCGCTCCCGGTGTAGCCCTCGCCTGGTACCAGGTGGAGAAGGCGTTGAAATACACCGGATTGGAGATCCCTCCGGTGGTAGTCACGGTAACCTCCACCGCTCCCCCGGCCTCCACAGGCACCTTCACCTTGATCTGGTCCGCAGACCAGAAATTATACTCCGAGACCACGGCGGAGCCGAAAGAGACGTAGGAGCTCTCCCGGGTAAAGCCGAACTTCTCCCCTTTGATGACCACCTCGTCGCCCACGTACCCGGAGTAGGGAGAGAGGCCGCTCACATCCGGCGCCGCCGTCCCGAGCTGGGCGTAATAATCCTTCGTGCCTTCGCCCATGGTCTTGAACTGCCCGCCGGCGCAAACAACGTCGTCCTGCATGCACAGCGCTTCCACCGTCGAGCCGGTATCGGGGTTCCAGGCGTCCGTGTTTCCGCTGGTTTTGCCTATGACCGCCAGCCCGTTGCGGTCCTGTCCGCCGATATGGGTGAAGGCGCCGCCCACATAGAATTCGCCATCCGAAAGCCACAGAACTTTCACGGAGCCGTCGGCGTCGGGATCCCAGGTGGTGGGATTACTGGTGGAGGTATCTATCGCTGCGATGCAGTTTCGTGACTGGACTCCGATAGTGTTGAAAAGACCTCCCGCGTAGATGGTGGTACCGTCCTTGACCATGCTCAGAACCCTGCCGTTGGCGTCGGGATCCCAGGCGGTTGCGGCGCCGGTGGAGGCGTCCAGGGCGGCGATGTTATCGCGGTCCTTGCCGCCGATGTGGGTGAAGTTACCTCCGGCGTAAACGGTGTCCCCGCTTACTGCGATGCCCAAGACGTTCCCGTCCGAATCCGGGTTCCAGGCGGCGTCCAAGCTGCCGTCGGACAGGATGTGTGCGATGCGGTTCCTCGCCGTGCCGCCCACGCTGGTGAATCTCCCGCCAATGTACCATCCGCCCGAGCCGTCCGCCGCCACCGTGCTGACATCTCCCTCAACCCTGGGGTAAGAGGGCGCCAATCCGTCGTCGCTCTTGCTTATAGGCACGCCGGATCCAATATTGGGACCTACGTATGGGAACATTCCCCCTATGTAGGTAGTGTTGCCAACCTGGACAATGTCGTAGACGGCGGCATCGGTGACCCAGGTGTCGGCGTTGGCCACGGCCGGCTGGGCATACGCCTCCTCCGTACCGCCCCCAGCGAGAAACTCGATCCCCAGTAAGGCTAGTGCAAGGACCATCAACATGGCGATTATCATGGTAAAGACCGTGCGGGAAAAGTCATGGAGCGCAGTGAAGAGAACTCCCTGCCCGTCCTCATTCGTACCACCGCCCTTTCTTCGTCAGCACCGGCAAGCAAGAATCCCCCCTGCCTATTGTCGAGAAAGCGGCCCGCTCTCTTTAGTAATCCCGCAAAGCCTTCCGATCTACATAGAAAGCCTGGAGGACTATAGTGTCAGCTCAGTTTATACTGATACGTGGCTTTCGAGAAACCCGCTATCGCGAACATGCTTCTCGCGGAACCACTTGTCTTCGCTCAGCTTCATCTTATTGTTCGTTTATCTTATTCCGGATTTCTCATATCGGAAAGCAAGGAGAATATGCTTGTATTGCCTGGTTATTGATTAGAGAGGGATTCATCGGCGATCCTGTGTCTATATATCACTACCTCGGACTCAAACAAGCAATACAGGAGTGGATACATTAAGAAAAGGGAACACCGACGGAGAGTAAGATGCGGAGTGACACGACGGCCGCAAGGCATAAATCGTAACCCGTATAGAGCCGATACTATCAGTGAAGGTCGTAGTGCGATCCGTCGGTGTGAACACCATAATGGGTAGACATATGAAATCAGTCCGTGGAAGCATTTTAAGGATCTTTATCCTGGCACTGTCGCTTTCCCTGTTATCTGCTTCTTTCTTGATAGATAAAGCCATGGCCGCACCGTGGCCGTGTACTATCGAAACAGAGATAGGCGAGAATCTTCCCACATCTTACGAACCCAGTGGAATAGTCTGGAGCGCTGAGCATAACAGCCTGTTCCTTGTGAGTGATAACGGCTATCTGACTCAACTGGACACGGATGGGAACATCGCTTCCAGCTGGGCCGTAGGAGGAGATCTTGAAGGTGTAACCTTAGTTGAAAGAAGAGGTTCTTACCTATATCTGGGTATCGAAAAGCCCGATGACTACATCAAGGAATTCGATCTTTCCACCGGCTCCCTGACAGGTAATTCCTGGTCCTTGACTGCCTGGATGACGGGACCGGAGAATTCGGGATTGGAAGCTCTTACCTTTGTTCCCGATGGTTACCATCCATATGACTATGATTTAAGCTCGTCGGGAGGCTTGTTTTATGCCGGCCTGCAGGCGGATGGAAGGATCTATGTTTTCAATGTCGATCTGTCGGTCAGCGGAAGCGTATCGCACGTTGCGACCTTGACCCCGAAACCGGGAACGGGCGACATCTCGGGCCTTCACTTCTGCAGGGAAACAACCACCTTGTATGCGATCTACGATTCAGCCGGTCTCATGCTGGAAATGACTACTGACGGAACGATCCTAAACGAGTACACACTACCGGGTAACGACCAGGAAGGCGTCACGGTAATCCCCTCCGGCAGCGGCAGCGGGAAAGCCTACATCGCCGAGGACGCAGGCCCGGAATTGTGGCGCTACGAACCCTATCCTACCGCATGTATCGGTCTGGACGCCTCGCCTCCCTCCGTTACCGCAAGACTCGTTATCATTCATCACTCATGCGGAAGTAACTGGCTGGCAAACGGCAACGGCAACCTGGGAACCAAGTTGAACGGCAGTAATTACTATGTGACGGAGACGGACTACGGATGGGATGCGGAGCCGGGCGACAACCTGGGCAATGACACGGATACCACTGACTGGCCCTACTGGTTCAATGACACGAAGATGCCCTACGTGTATTCCAACAGCTATCATTCGGCGTACACCAACACTATCGCCGATCCGGGAGGAGAGAACGAAATCATTGTGTTCAAATCCTGTTATCCGTGCAGCGAAGTGGGGAGTAGCATCGATGACGAAAAAGCAATCTATAACAGCCTGCTTCCATATTATTCTGCACACACAGACAAGCTCTTCATACTGGTAACGCCGCCGGGAGAGACCGATGTAAGCAGTTATCTCAATACGAAAGAGTTAAATGACTGGTTACTGGACGAGGATGATGGCTGGTTAGCCGGCTATGGAAGTAATAACGTCAAAGTATTCGATTTCTACTGCGTCCTATCCGAAACAGACTCTCATCACCGTTTACTGAGTGGAAATATCAAACACGTATTCGGAGCTTCCTATGATGGTACATCTCCTTATCATGATGGAGATAATCACCCAAATGCTGAAGGCAATCAAAAAGCAACTTCCGAGTTCCTGCTCCTGCTCAATACCTACTATCACCAGTGGAAGGGGGCGGCTGCGAGCCTCACCACCGTACAGACCGATAAGGTGACCGGCGTCATGGCCTCTTCCGCCGTTTTCAACGGTACTATCACCGATCTGGGTGGAGCAAGCTGCGATCAAAGAGGTTTCGATTACCGGTTGCAGGGGACCGGCACCTGGGACCAGACGGCGGAAAGCGGTTCTTACGGTACCGGATCTTTCAGCCGGAGCGTCTCCAGCCTGGCTCCCGACAAGACCTATGAGTATCGCAGCAAAGCCCACAACTCTGCCGGCTGGGGTTACGGTTCCACCATGACCTTCACCACCTCCAGCAGCGAACCCAATGTACAGACCGATAAGGCGACCGGCGTCATGGCCTCTTCCGCCGTTTTCAACGGTACTATCACCGATCTGGGTGGAGCAAGCTGCGATCAAAGAGGTTTCGATTACCGGTTGCAGGGGACCGGCACCTGGGACCAGACGGCGGAAAGCGGTTCTTACGGTACCGGATCTTTCAGCCGGAGCGTCTCCAGCCTGGCTCCCGGCAAGACCTATGAGTATCGCAGCAAAGCCCACAACTCTGCCGGCTGGGGTTACGGTTCCACCATGACCTTCACCACCTCCAGCGCCGCCGACTCCTCCTCCACCTACTATCTCGCCGAAGGCTCCACGGACTGGGGGTTCTCCACCTGGATATCGATACTGAACCCCAATAACGAGCCGGTTACGGCACAGGTTTTCTACATGACCGACCAGGGGCCGGTAAGAAGGGGTGGCACACCGATTCCGGCAGACAGCATAATTACCATTAACCCGGAAGCGGACCTTGGTGCCGAGGACTTTTCCACATCGGTCGTCTGCCTCGAGAACAAGCCAATAGCCGTTGAGAGGACCATGTTGTGGAACGGTCCCGACATACACACCTCTATCGGGGTGGAGAAACCATCCGATACCTGGTATTTCGCCGAAGGTTCCTCGAATTGGGGCTTCGAAACCTGGCTGTTGATACAGAACCGCTGCGAGGAGGAAGCCGAGTGCCAGATCACCTATATGACTGAAGGCGGCCTCAGTATCCCCGTTTCGGTCGTCATACCTCCATCCACCAGGCACAGTTACAACATGGCGGATTTCATCGGTGCCGACGACGCTTCAATCAAGGTAACCTCGAATAAGGAGATAATCTGCGAAAGGGCCATGTACAGGAACAACAGAAGAGAGGGCCATTGCTCTGTGGGGGCCGTGGAGCCGAGTACCGACTACTTCCTGGCCGAGGGCTCTACAGACTGGGGCTTTACTACGTATTTACTCGTCCAGAACCCGAACGATTCTCCGGTTAAGGTACATGCGGATTACGAAACGACGCGAGGAACCCCTCCGTGTAACCCTGAGCACCATACGCTTCCCCCACACTCCAGGAAGACCATAAAGGTAAATGACGTACTGGGGGCTTGCGACTTCTCCATCCACATTGTCGGGGATTTGCCCATCATAGCCGAGAGGGCCATGTACTGGGATAACGGTACCGGGGAAGCCTGCCACGCCTCCCTGGGGCTTATCAAGCCTTACAACAAGTTCTACGTGCCCTTCGGGAAGACTTCCGACGGTTGGGAAACCTTCGTACTGGTTCAGAACTCCAACGGTGAAGATATCGACGTGGCTTTCAAGATTACCGGGCTGGACGCCTTTACCGACAGGGTTCCGGCCAATTCCAGGAAGACCTACAACCTCTCCGACATCACCGAGCCGGGCGACCTCGGGCTGATCATTGAATCCGAAGACAAGATAATGGTGGAGAAGGCATTGTACTTCGACAACCGGTCCGGTGGTTCCGACACAATAGGCGTGCCGATAGAGTGACCGGACTTCCTCTCCCGCCAAATCACCTGGATGTATCCCCGGATGTATCCCCTGATTATTCTATCTTCCAACCACAGGCAAGATCGAGGCAAGATACCTGTGGACCTGAGCAAGCGATGCCTTACCTGAGGGCTTGCTCCGCCGCCTCGATACCGCTGCGAAGCGCCCCCTCCACGCAGGAGAAGGGATACATGTAGGAACCGGCCAGGTAGAGGCCCTCCACATCGTGGTAGTTGTTCTTCCGCATATTGTGGATGGCCCTGGCCTGCCCGGGCGGGTCGAGGCATATGGCCTCGTCCCAGCGCACCGCCTCGGTGATGTATGGATCGTCGGGCATAGTGAGGACGATCATCTGCAGGTCCTTGATCATCATGCGCTTGATCTCGTCCAGGGACGGCTCGTTCAGCACCTCGGCCCGACGACCCCAGGCGAGGCTGTGCACCAGACCCGCGCCGGGTGGAGCGAAGTAGGGGGATTCTCCTCCCGCGTCGGCGAAGCCGGGTTGGATGGAGCCCTCGTTGCGGGAGAAGGTCACGGCGTACCAGCCATCCGGCAGGAGCCTCTCCTTGAGGGCGAAGAAAAAGTGGATACACGAGCTACAGGCCACCTTCTCCAGGGGCTTGCGCAGGGTATCCGGGAGATCGGGGATAAGGCGCCGGGCAGTGGTGATGGTGGTTGTGCAGATAACCGCGTCCGCGTCCATGAATCCCTCCGGCGTCTCCACTCCCCTCACCTTTCCGCCATCGAAGACCACCTTGTTCACGGGAGTGGAGGCGGATGGAGTCCTTGCGTTCCTGGTAGAGCGCCTCCGGCAGCGAGCCGATGCCCTTCTTCAGGAACTTCAGTCCCGATATCAGCCCCATGAGCAGCGCCAGGATATGCGCCGCCCCCACCGGGTCGGGCTCGCCCAGGGTGAGGGATGCGGTCATGGGCTGGAAGACATAATCCAGTGCAGCCTGGCCGCCGTAGCGCAGGGCGTATTCCTCGATGCTGATATCGCTGAGGCCCAGCACCGGCTTGGGGTCCATGCTGTCAAAATCGAAGTCTCAATACCGCTTGGCCATCTGGGGATAACCCCTCCAGGGAGGTCCGCGGAACCTTATCATCTCGCGCCGGTGCTTCAAAGCCTCGCGGGGGCTGATGGTGGCCGTTATGGGGTTGAGCCTGCCATTCCTCCACATGGCTCCTATGAAATCGAAATCCTGTACGGCTCCCTCCATGCCCAGTTCGCGGCACAGATGGAATGTGGTAGTGCACAGGTTGGCCGAAAACTGTGCTCCCAGGTCGAATTGGTAACCTTCCCCCTGGTAGCCGCAGGTTCGCCCCCCGGCCGCTTCCCTACCCTCCAGGCAGAGAACGTCCGCTCCCCTCTATCGCAATGTATAGGTGGCGGCCAGGCCGGCTGGACCCGCTCCCACTACTATGATCTTCATCCTTCAAGCTCCCCGTTGATACAGACCCTCGTTTTTATCAGAAACGTCAGAAGGTCGGGGTCATCCCCGAAAATCTGCATCCTAGGTTCTTAACTTATAAGCCCTCGAACCACAGCAACGTCGCCGCCGTTTCACCACTAAATGCAAGGTCGGCGGCGTCGGGTTCCTGCTGGCTCTTCACCGTGGCCGATCCCTTCGTTCCGCCCTGAAAATGTCCGATGTCAGTGCCTGACCCCCTCTTCGGTGCCCAGGCGGCCGTAGCCCGACACGTTGAGCTTGAAAAGCTGGCGCTGCACCAGGGGAGCCAGTAGGGGCATGAACCTCATGGCCAACTGCATGGGATACTTCATGAGGATCTCCCTGTGGCTCCTGTCCGCCAGACGCTTGGCCATCAATAACGGGTAGAAAGTCATATTTAGGCGCCGGAACTCTTCGTAGGCCCCGGCCGGGTCGGTAATGGCCCTGGCCGCGATCTTCCCTGAGGCGAAAGCTCCGTGCATGCCGAAGAAGAGCAGCGGGTCCATCATGCCGGCGATTGTACCGGCCAGTATCATGTCCCCCTGGAAGAGCCTGGGGTTGTTGAGCTTGAGGACCGGGACCCCGGCCACGCCCCCCTTGGCACCTCCCCCCAAGGGGAAAAACCTCTTGAAGGGATAGCCGTCCTCCAGGGTGGCCTGCTCGGCGAACTTCTCCATCTCCCACCTGGCCACCGGCCGATGGCGGTTGAAGATGAGGGCGAAGGCGATACCATTGACGGAACAGGTGAAGGCGTAGTCGGGACTGTAATCGTCGAAATAGAAGGAGACCCTGGCCTCCGGCCACGGCACGCGGCACTTGGCGAAATACCCATACAGGCTCTGGTAAGGGACATTGGCCGCCTCGAAACCGTCGGCGTGCAGGCCGGTGGCCATGATGCTGCCGCGGGGAAGGTCGTGTATCTGTTTGTCGGAGAGTATGGGCTGATCGAACTCGACGCGCACCCCCTCCTTCACAGCCAGACCGTAGAGGTAATGATCCATGGAGGATTGGCGTGGCCCCCTCTCTATCATCCATGCCTGTACGTTCTTGGGGAACTTGAGCTTGTAGCGCTTTCCCCAGACGCCCAGTATCCCTCCGTCCATCCTCACCATGCCGGGCTCGAGATCTATCCCGATGTAACGCGACATGGCGGCGGCGTCCATGGGGGTGCCGTGCGGTGAGGGGTTGTATATGGCCAGCCCTCCCACGCGCTTTCCCTTCTCCAGCACCACCACCTCGCGTCCTTCCCGAGCCAGGTTGATAGCGGCGGTGAGTCCGGCCAGCCCCGCCCCCACTATGTATACAGGACCCTTGTAAGTTCCCATTATATCCTCCTAGATGTTTATGTATCTGGTAAACTTAACCATATTCTTCCTTATAAGAAGATAGCCCGGTATCATATTGGCCAGGTTCACGCCCTGCAACCTGCCCATGAAATCCGATCCGGCCACCATGCCCACGCCCCTGCCCAGCGCCATTCCGCGCATGAAATCCGGCGAGCAGTTGATACCCACCCGCCTTGTGAGCCACATACGGTTGTAGCTGCGGAGGCAGTAATCGAACATCTCCTGGGCCGTCTCCTTATCCTCCAGAGCGATGGTGGCTATCTTGCCGGAGACCGTAGCGCAGTGACAGCCGAAATAGGTGCCGGGATCCTGGGTCCCGGCCAGGGTGACGGCCAGGATCTTGTCAGCGGCGAACAGACGAGGGCTGTTGGGGTAACGGGAGGCGAAATAACCTTTCTCCATGTGCCATGTCTTGAACTCCACACCCTCGTTCTCCTTCAACTGCCCGGCCCAGACACTGTGGCGCTCCTCTCCCACCGGCCGGTGAGCGAAAAACAGGCCGGGGACGACGCCGTTACTGGCCGGCAGGTAACAGTAGTCCTTGGTGTAATGATCGAAATAAACAGATACCCTGCTGGCCAGGCATCTCTCCCCTTTCTGCCGGTATATCTTACGCATGACGTAGCCGTAGGCCGTCTCGTAGGGCAGGCACAACACGTCGAAAGCCTCGCGGTAGGGTCCGGTGGACACGATGGTGTCCGGGGGATACTGGGTCAGGTCTTTCTGGCTCTCGATGGGATTGCCCCATTCGAAGGTCACCCCCATATCCAGGGCCATATCGTGCAGGTAACGGTCGATGGCCGTCTTGCGGTGGCCCCGCTCCACGTCATGCAGGATGGAGTACTCCGGCCTGAGCTTGTTGAGCTTTCCGAAAGTATAGACGTGAAAGTTCTCACAGGGTCTCACCTGTGACTCCCCTATACGCACCCCCAGAAAACGTGACATCAGCTCGCAGTCGAAGGGGGTCGAGTCCACGAAGGGACGGGCCTCGGGCATGCCGCCAACGCGATTGTACTTGTCCACGCAATGCACGTCGTATCCCATCTTCCGGGCGGTAATGGCTGCGCAGAGTCCGGAAAGGCCGGCCTCCACGATCACCGCTTTCTTTCCGGCCATTACAACACCTACATGCCTCGAAGCTTTCCGAAACCGGGTATAACCCTGTAGACCCTGTCCATCAGGGGCTGGAGGAGATCGGGGAAGGCGGACCACAGCCCTACCCCCAGAGGCAAGCCTATCCTGCGCATCCAGTGGGGCTGGAGGTCGAAGAGCCGCTTGGCCAGCCACGAGTACCTGTAGGAGGAGGAGAAATCTGAGAACAGCCTCCAGGCCCTCTCCCAATCATCGATAGCCATAGCCGCGATCTTTCCCGAGACCAGGGAACCGTGAACGCCGAAGAGCGCGAAAGGATCCTGCATACCGGCCAGGGTTCCGGCCAGCACCTTCTGCCCGCTGATGAGACCGGGGGCGCCAAAGGCTCTGGTGGCCACAACTCCCTGATGGGGGATCCATTCCTCGAAGGATAGGCCCTCGTAGTCCTCCAGCTGCCGCGATAGCCGGTTTCGCATTGATTCGGAGACGGGTCCGGCGTCGAAGGCCAGGACGAACGCCACACCGTTCTGGTTGGCGCAATAGCAATAATACTTGGTGTAGGTATCGAAGAAGGCCAGGACACGCGGGGGTCCCTCCGTCCGCGTCTTGGCGATATACCCGAAGATGTCGAGATAGGGTCGCCTCAAGGCCAGGAAGGGCTCGACGAAAAGCCCGGTGGCCACGATGGTGTTGGGCGGCAGGGACGCGAAATCCTGCTGGGACGTGAGGTCGCTGCCGAACTCGAACTCCACTCCCTCCTGTAAGGCGAGTTCGTACAGGTAGCTGTCCAGGGAAGTGGACCTGGAGCCCCTCTCCACGGAATGGAGATACATGGTGGTGCCGCGAAAGGAGAAACGGCGTCCGTATATATAGGCCACCAGCTCGTCTGTGGGGACCACGTAAGGGGGCTTGAGCTCCACGCCGATGAATTTTCCCAGGCGCTCGGACTCCATAGGCGTAACGTCCACGGCGGGCCTGATATAGGGAATCCCGCCCAGCCTGTCGAATCTCTCAAGAACCTTTACTTCGTGACCTGACCTGGCGCAGTTGATGGCCGCCGTCAGGCCGGCCAGCCCGGCGCCTACCACGGTTACTTCCGACATGCCTGACCCCCTTCTTCTCGATCCCGCCCCCAGAAGGTAAGCCCCAAAGACCGGGGCGAGGATTTAGGTTTCCACCGGCCCCTGGGGACCGGCGGGCTATGACCTTGAATCCAATCGGCCTTCATGCGACCTGCCCGGAAGGGTTGTTTTTCCGGCGATATGTCCCGCGCGCCGATGAAACCTCTATCCCCGTTTACCGGGCACATTTCCTCGTTTCCTCCACATCACCTACTTCTCGCGCTCGCCTGTATGGTAACCCGAACCGATTCATATGGTCGGCCCGGGACTCCGTTAAACCTCTTCCACCCTCCTGCCCTCCTCCAGCCTGAGGGCTGTCATGAGTCCCAGGGAGAAACCGGTCAAGAAGGGCAGCAGCTTCTTCAGCATGTCGTCACCCCCGCGTTCTCTACAGCGACAGCTTCTTGCTCAGGCCGGTCTTGTAATCCCAACGCCTGGCCGCGATATTGTTGGAATCCACGGCCATGTTAGGTTGTATGAAAGGCAACAGGTCGTCGACGTTCTGCATTCCCTCGGGCAGCGGCACCGGCATCCACTTGATCAGGGGTATCGTCCCGCATGCCATGGCAAGCCCGTCCTGCAGCATGGCGGTCATGATTGCCCTCATATAGGTCATGAATATGTTGTCGTCCTTATCACCCTGGTTGGAATATAGATCGTACTCCATGTGCCCCGCCCTGTCCATGTGGTAGGGCTGCAGGTAGGTGTAGGCGTCGTCAGGAGGAAGGTTGTCGTCGGTGTGACCCACCTGGTCGCCGGTGGCCACGCGCATGTGACGCTCGGTCTCCAGGGAGGCGTCCAGGTTGCCTATAAGGGCCCCGATGAGGTCTACTGGGATACGTTCCCGGGGAAGCAACAGCAGCATGATGATGATGATGAGCAGTGTACCACCTAAGAATCACCGGAAGCTATCCAACGAACCCCGGCCAGCTCTCATCTCACCGCTTTAACCAGGATATGATCGCTGTAATAGAAGGAGTCCAGGGTATCCAGTGCTCCAGATCCTGCAGGGTTGTCTTTCCCTCGTCCAGGTCCACTCTGAGCAACCTGCCAGTGAAGACTTTCATCCTTGAATCCTGCCACTCAAATCGTCCCGGGCTTTACCGACCAGATGTAGATACAGTGCAATATGTCTCGGTAGGAAGGTCTCCGGGATTCCTCCAGCAGCCGCCGGGCTATCCTTGCGACCTCATCCTCTCCCACCCCATGTTCCAGCCAGCAGGCTGAAAGGGAGAGTTTGCCGGGCAGGCTCGTACGGAATTCCTCAATAACCTCCTCTTCCCGCGAGTAAGGGCGGCTTACGCCCGCATGCCAGGTGAGGCGATCAACCTCCGCGAAGCCAGCCCTCTTTACCTCCTCCACCAGATCATCTCGCTTGAAGCTGAAGGCGGGGTGATAGCTTGACAGCGTGAGCTGAAGCTTTAACCATGCCGCGGATTCCTCGCCCCAATCTACCATCAGCTCCTCTTCGGTCAGAACGGGCTCGAAAAGAGATATCGTTCCGCCGCCCTTCAGCACCCGTATGGCCTCGATCAGCACCCTGCCTCGATCGGGGACATAACTGAGCACCGACCTCGCCACCACCGCATCAGCCTCCGCCTCACCCATGGGAAGCGACGAGATATCCGCCTCGACCGCTTCCAGGTTCTCCAAGCCCCTACTGGACGCCTCTTCCTCGAGGGCTTGCAGGGAAACCGTGCTACGGTCTATCGCGGTAACCCTTCCAGCGGGACCCACCATCCTGGCCGCGTCGAGGGAGAGGAAGCCCCGACCGCATCCCAGGTCCGCCACGTGGCCGCCGCGGGGGATGCCGGCCTTGTGCAACACGCGGTCTCTCACCTGCGACCTGAGCGATCGAAGTCGGCGGTCAGCGTGGTACTGGGATCCGCGGTCTGGTTCATGACCGTCTTGACACTTAAGGGCAGCTCCCCGTCTTTGAGCACGGGTTCGAAGACTATGGTGCCCTGGAGATCACTGACGGCGTTTTGCATATCCTGCATGGGAGGGGAAATGGTCCTCCGGATCATTTCTATGAAAAAGGACGCCGGAAGCTCCACCGCCAGCATGGGATCGTCTATGCCGCCGGGGTTACCGATATCTCCCTGGCATCCTTGATGGTGATACCGCATTGGGTTCCGTTCTCCCCGGTCAGTTTTACCTGAAATGTAAATGTGGTTCCTTCCATGTCGGGCACAGATAAGACCTCGGTAACGGCCTGGAACATCTGGAGCACTATGGTCTCGAAAAAACTCTCGAATATCGTACTGGTCTCCGTCATGGTTTCTACTCCTTCTGATCGTTCGCGCTAACGCTGTATAAACCAACCGCCCTATGTAAAGGCCGGGTTATCTCCGGCGGAAGCAGCCGGGATGATCTCTCCGTACGCAATATCCATGGACAAACGGACATGTATTCAATGCAATCCCCCTCAGGTCGAGATATATGATCCTTGGTCCAATAGCTAAGTGAGTACTACCAAAAATAATTATTCTAACCGCTATTAACGCATTCAAAAGCCGCTATGTTAGTACTTTGGTACTACCCATAAACTCCGGGGGGGATACCATTCCAGGTTGGAACGCCGGGTTGGAGCATGTATTGGCGTTTACAGGAGCGACCGGAGTACTTAGTCCTTCTTCCCCGATTTCTCCAGGGCCATACGCAACAGAACCTGTAACGCCTTTCCCTCATAGGTCTCGAACATGCGGGTGGTCAACAACGCCGCCATCTCCTGGTCCTTCCCCCTGAAGGCCTCCACCAGGCGCTCCAGATAGATCTGGACATTGGGATAGAGTGACATGACGATATTGAAAAACCTGCAGGTAATACCGGAATCCTGAGCATGGTGTTATATATCAGACGGTAGAAGGAATTGTGGGTGGCGTCCACGATAAGACCGACGATCTCATGAGAGATAGCGGATACGTCCTTTCCATGCGCGATCATCTCGGAGCGGTCGCCCACCATCTCCCGTAAGCCGGCCAGCTCCTCGTCGCCTATGCGCCGGGTGGCGAGCCAGATGAGGCTGACTATCGTGTTCTCGTGCAACTCTATTACGTCGCGTAGAACCCCGGTGTTTATGCTGTCATCCCCTTGAAGATGAGAAGCCCCAATACCTCCATGCCGCCTATCACCTGAAGGTCCTCGACGTAGATACCCGAGCCCCTGCGTATATCCACCATGCCCAGGGCCTCCAGACGCTTTAACGCCTCCCGGACCACATTGCGGGTAACGCTCTGAACTCCTCGGCTATCTCGCGCTCGGTAGGCAGCCTGCTCCCGACAAGGTAAACGCCATCTATAATGCGCCTAATAAGCTTGGTGGTGATAAGCTTGGATACGGCCTCACGCGATGATGACATTTCCAGGTTCCTGTTGATCCCTTCCGGAAAACGCCGCACTTCTCGATTGCCTGTTGAGATTATATCGACGGCTTTTTATCGACGGCTTTTCCCGGTTGTCCAATCGATCCACCATGAGGGGATGTCGCCCATTCAGACAAGTTCAATCGATATCGATACGGCATGCGGGCTTTTCTCTTATGCGCCCGTTCGATAACGCGGAGACAGCGGGCTTCGGCGAGAAAGTGTCAGATTTTTCAGGCTGACCCCGGGTTCTGACATTTTATGTGGCGGGATAACCCAGGCCCGGTGACGGGAGTTCAGGTGCCGGGGAAGAGCGCCGGCAGGTCGGCGGGGGTGTGTACCCAATAGTCGGGCTCCTCCGCCTCCAGGGATTCACGGGGAAAGGGGCTCCATTCCACAGCCCCCGCCAGCACCCCGGCGGCATGGGCGCTGCGCAAATCGTAGGGACTGTCCCCGATATAGGTGGACCGAGCCTCCGGGGCCCCCATGTATTCCAGGGCGGACAGGACCGGCTCGGGATGAGGCTTGTGGTGACGGGTGTTATCGGCGGCTATTACGACCTCGAAGAAAGATTCCAAGCCGAAGAACTCGAGATCCCCGCGGGTACTGAAGGAACGCTTGGAGGTTACCACCCCCATACGATATCCCCCGTTCTTGAGCGTGGCCAGGGCCTCCCTGATACCGGGTATGGGCCTGGCCAGCCTGTCATGGTTCTTGACGTACAGCCTCTGGTACAGAGCGTAGAGCTCTCCCTCCCTCATCCAGTCCAGCTCCCGCATCTGCAGATGCAGAGGCCGTCCTATCTGGGAAAGTACCTCCTCATCACTCAAGGGGGGTATCTTCAGGATGCGGAGTGTGTCGTGAAAAGTATCGAGGATGAGCCTGATGGTATCAACCAGGGTACCGTCCACGTCGAAGAGTAGATATCTTATACCCTTAAGGTCCAGCCCGGTAACGATCTCAGTTCCTCCCGGTTCTCTTTATCCCGTAAACCTACTCGAGACGAAGGTCCAGGATAACCCCTGGAAGATAAGAAAACAACTCGCCTCCTCCCCGGCGCTCCGGGTACCGCAGCCTTGGAAACACAGCAATGCCGAAAACGGTTTCAAACGGCCCGCTTCAGGTGAGTGGTGTCGTTCATCAGTACGACCACGGCCGTGCCCCGCAGTCCTCCCTCGTAATAATGGATAGTGGAGATGGAGGTCAAGTCTATCTGCATGCGGAACATATTGTCCAGGTCAAGCCTAAGCGCCTCACTGAGCATGCCCCGGATGGGCCCGCCGTGTGACACTACCAGCACCTCATCGTCGTCTCCGTGGCGGGCGGTGATTTCCTCGGAGGCTTCCATAACCCTCTCCCGCACGGCGTTGAAGTCCTCTCCGCCGGGGATGGGAAGGGTGGAGGGGTTCTGCATCCAGCGTCTCACCAGGTCGCTCTCCTCCTCGAAGAGCTCCTTGAGGGGTCTGCCGTCCCAGTCACCCATATCCACCTCCATGAGACCCTCGAGGATCACCACCCCCAATCCCTTGGAATCGGCTACCGGCTGGGCGGTTTCCCGGCAGCGCTTAAGGGGACTGCAATAGACGGCTGACAGCTCGACCTCATCGAAGAAGGTGGCCGCAAGCCGCGCCTGCTCCCTGCCGGTTTCGTTAAGTCCGATGTCCAGCCGCCCCAGCACGCGTTTCTGGGCGTGGTATTCCGTTTCCCCGTGTCTCATCAGATAGATGATTCCCATGACCCTACCATTCTAATTGCCCTCCTCCAACGTTACAAGTTCGGGAGACGAACCGTGCAGAATGAATTCCCTGAGTTCGTGCAAGCTCTTTACCCCCAGCACCCGGAAAGCCAGCACCAGTAAGGCCAGCCCTCCCGTCTCGGAAACCCAGAACAGGGGATCGCTGAGGTAGCCCATTACCTGGCCCCACAGACTCTTCAAGGAAGGATGCCTGAGAAAAGGACCCAGGGAAGGCCACAGGGCGGTGGTCGGCTCCACCCAGACCTTGTCCAGGACCAGGTGCGACACAACTCCCAGGGCCAGGAGCAGAAGATCGCTGTTTCGCCGGCGTTTCAGGTTGTAAAATCCCACCGTTAGCAGCATGACGGCAAGTAGAAAAGTGTGGAGGTAAATGCGGCCGTTCTCGAAGTAGGGCTTGAAGAACACCTGCCCAACCGCCTTGTCCACCAGGTCCGGCAGCAGCGCCCCGACCAGGAACCATCTCATGTCGGGGACCTTGCCGGAAAAACCGCGGTTCTCGCCCCACCACCTGGTTGCCAGGGCGGCTGGAGCCGCCGAGAAACCAAGGTGCCCGAGGATAAACATGCCTTTATTTCGTCCTCTCTTGCTTTGCCGTTATTCGCCGAAGAGCTGCGACTGTCCCTCGGGAGGGGGTGATGCCTTTTTCCCCGTCCGTTCGGGAGCGAAGGAGCCCTCGTTCACGGCCCTGTTGGCCAATCGGTCGGCCTCTATGTTGTTCTCGCGGGGTACATGGCTTATCCGCCATTCCCGGTAATCGCACAGCATGTTCAGAACCTGGGTGTAGAGGGAACGAAGCGTTTTCTCCTTCACCCGGTAGTCCCCCGTTACCTGCCGGGCCACGAGCTCGCTGTCGGTATAGATACAGAGTTTATCCACCTCGAAAACGGAGAGCAATCTCAGGGCATGAACCAGGGCGGTGTATTCGGCGAAGTTGTTGGTCACCTCTCCGATAGCCGTACCGAAGTCCGCGACCTTTCTCCCATCGCGTGTCAGCACGACCACCCCTATGCCACCGGGCCCGGGGTTTCCTTTGGCCGCGCCGTCGACGTAGACATGGAGCTCTTCGAAGCGCCTGGCTCCCTGGAAAGGCCCCTCCATGACACTCCTCTTCATCTTCTATCTGCATCTCCTCCGCGTGTTCGCAGCGGTCGGGGACCGCGCCTCTATCTGGCCAGAATTCTCCTGCAGTTGGAGCACCTGAATACGGAATCCGACTTCAGGAAGCGGTCGTATTCCTTACCCGCCAGCTCCACCCGGCAACCCTGGCACACGCCGTCGACTACCTTTACAACGGCCACGTGGTTCTTGCTCTCGAGGAGCTTATCGTAGAGTTCCAGCAGTTCCCCGTCCACCTGGGATCTGAGCTCGTCTTTCTCCTTTTCCAGGCGCTCAACCTCAGCGTGTATCCCGGCCAGCTCCCCCTCGAGCTCTTCCTTCTTGGCCATCACCGCGGAAAGAATCTCCTCGTGGATGGACCGCAGCTCGTCCTCTCCGGCCACCACGCCATCCAGGCGCTCCATCTCCTCGAGCAGTTCGGTCTCCAGTTTGTCCTTCTGCCGAGTGAGCGAACGCACCTCGGCCTGCAGGCCACGCAGTTCCTTGGGGTTGGCCACTGTCCCCCCGTAGAGCTTGCCCTCCTCGCGCTGGAGCTTATCCTCCAGGCGCTGCACGTCACCCTCCAACTTGCCCTGTTTCTCCCTGCTTCCCGCTATCGACGAAGCCGCTCCCTCCAACTCCAGCCGTTTCTCGCCCTCTTCCTCCTCGAGCCGGGACAGCTCCGCCTTGAGGGGGTGTTTCTCCTCACGTTCCCGCAGCTCGAACAAGCGTGTGTCCAGTTCCTGGATGTGATACAAGGTCTCAAGCTCGCTCAACGTCCACCTCCATCTGTCCAGGGACAAGTATCGACATGCGAGGTATAAACCCGCACCTGCAGACCCGCCGCTCCAGTCCTCTCCTCCAGTAGGGCCGCAAGGTGGGCGACTACCGGTCTCTCGGTATGATAATGCCCCGCGTCGATCACCGCCAGCCCCCGTATCACGGCTTCCACTGCTTTATGATAACCGACGTCGCCCGTGATCATGACCTCCGCCCCCGCCTCAGCCGCCGCAGGCAGCAGGTCGCCGCCGCTACCCCCGCATACGGCCACGTGCCGCACGCTCTTTCGCGGATCACCAGCCAGCCTGACATCGGGGTTGCCGAGCGCCTTCGAGCATACGCGGGCCAGCTCAGCCAGTTCCAGCGCTTGCGGCAGCTCGCCTACCGCTCCCATGCCTCCCGCGGGCGGCACCCTCAAACTATATATATCGTAAGCCGGCTCCTCATAGGGATGGCTCGAGACCAGGGCCTTTAACGCGGCATCCAGCCCCCTTCTACTCACGACCACCTCCAGGCGCACCTCACGCACCCGGTTGGTTTCACCGGCTTTCCCGTAAGCGGGATGGGACTCTGGGCCGGGGGTGAAGGTACCGGTTCCCTCCACCCGGAAAGAGCAGCCGCCATATTCCCCTATCTCGCCCGCACCCGCCTCGAAGAGGGCCTCGCTTACCCTTCCCGCCTCCCCGGGAGGTAGAAAGGTCACCAGCTTTAATCCCTCTTTTCCCGGGGCCGGGCACAGCGGACGGTGCCGGGGCAATCCCACCGCCTCCGCCAGCGCGGCGTTGACCCCCACCTTGCAGCCGTCTAAATTGGTGTGAGCGGCGTAAACGGATATCCCGGACGTAAGCGCCTGCTCGATAAACGAGCCGGCTGGTTCATCCGTGTCCACACGGTACAGCGGCCGGAAGATGGGAGGATGATGACAGATCAGCAATCCCGCCCCTCTCCTTCCGGCCTCGGCCAGGACCTCCCCCTGGGCGTCCAGGGATACCAGGACGCCCTCCACCTCCGAGCGGGACGAGCCCAGCAGCAGTCCGACGTTATCCCAGTCCTCGGCCAGTGATAGCGGTGCTAGCTCCTCCATTATGGCAATTACATCCTCTACCTTGCAGGCCATGATCACCATCCTTTCAAAGACAGATATTCACATTATATAAGAGCGTAAGACATACGGAAAAAGATAAGTATAACGCCTTGAGAGGTGCCGGAGCTCGGCGATGCGGATTCCATATATGCGCCATGCCTGAAAATATCAGATCTCCGGGGACGAAATGATAAAGACCGGACACCTCCGAATAATTAGGTGACAAACACAAACCCGCCGTTGCGCGAAACCGGCACGAGTGAAGGAGGCTTCCGATGAGCAGAGTGTACATCGGAATCGACCTGGCGGCAAAGTGCTGCTGGGCGGCGACGAGGGACGGGTAAAGCTAGCTCATGAACGTGGAGAAGCTCTCCACCAGCGAGCGCAACCTCATCTCCTACGTGAGGGCCCAGGAGGGAGAGGCGGTGGTGCTCGCTCGGAGGTGTCCTCCCAAGCCGATAGGATCGCTTCAACCCCTCCCCGGAGGGGACAGGAGAGAGCTACCCTTGACTTGGGCCTTTAAAGGTGACCCCGTCTTCCGACGTTTTCGAGATATAGGGTTCAAGGCGCAGGTGTCGGGCTTGACCCTTGTACCTCTAATCAGGGCTCAAAATCCCGCCGGCGTCTCCTCACCGACTCCCTGAGTTGTTGCAGGCGCCTCGCCCGCTCCTGCACGCGTTCATCCTCCGACCTGTCCAGTACGTTCCTGAGGGTCTTCTCCAACTCACGGGGGTCGAAGGGCTTGGTCACGTAACCGTCCGCTTTTCTGAGCCACCCCTCCAGCACGTCCTCCCTGTCGGAGAGCACGGTGAGTATAACCACCGGAATCTGCTCCGTCATAGGATTGCTGCGCAGCCTGGAGAGAAACTCTAAGCCGTCCATCTCCGGCATCATGATATCCAGTAACACCAGGTCGGGAGGCTCCTTATCTATGGACTCGAAGGCCTCTTCCCCCGAACTGGCCTTGCAGGGCTGGAATCCGTCCATCTCCAGGATGGTCGCCAGGAGGTTGACAATGGTGGCGTCATCGTCGACTATGAGCACCTTCTCCTTCATTCGCAATACCTCCCATCTTATAATCCAGCCATCTGAGTACTGTTATCTTTATGCCATTCCGCCGTTCACCGTTCTCGACGGTTCAGTGTCAAGATATATTCTTCCGGCCATATACCACCCATAAACATGTGCACGTAAATCACTTCACCCGAACCTAGATATAAACATCCCTTACCGCTCACCGCCTTCTCGGTCTCCCCCCTCGACCTTCTCCAGCAACTCCAGCAGGGATTCTATACGGCGTACTCTCTCCTCTGTGCGTTCCTCCACGGAACGGGCCAGGACATCCCCGATGACATCTATCAGCTCCTGGGGATCGTAGGGCTTGGTGACATATTCATCCGCTTTCAACCTCCAACTCCTAAGCGCGTGTTCCTTTTCCAGAAGCGCGGTCAGGACGATAACCGGCAGCTTCTCCATAGCGGGAGTATCGCGTATTCTCTTGAGCACCTGGAAGCCGTCCATTCCCGGCATCATGATGTCCAGCAATACCAGGTCGATACCTCCCCCCTCCAACGCCTCCATAGCCTCCGCGCCCGACAGGGTCTTGCGGGCCTCGAAGCCCTCCATTTCCAGGATGGCCGCAAGCAGGTTGACCATAGTGGCATCGTCATCTACGATCAGGATCTTCTCATTCACGCTTCTTCAGCCTCCTCGAAGCCGCTTCACTTGTTGTTGCCATACCTTGTCTCAGAGCCGGCTGTCATACTCGGTAAACGGTTGTTCGATTGCTTATCCGTATCTCTTTATTAGTCGTCTTATTTCTATGTAAGATTAATCCAATCCGTACTCTCCTGCTTACGCTTTTAGCTTCTCATGACGACAGGATAAGATGGCTACCACAACGAGAGCCGATATCCTCGAGTGAGAAACCCAGGTATACGATAAACCTATCATTGCTCTTTCCCGACAAGATCCCCCGAACTACTACCCTGATTATAATCCAACCCGTACTTCGGCAGTATTGAGATTAATAATACATTGACGGGCCTTGATAACGGCGTCTCGATACCCTCACGCTTCCTATAGCCCTTTTCGACCCCCGTATTAGCTCCAATGGGGGAGAGCCGAAAGCCGCCGCCAGCCGTATAATTGTATAAGGGTGGATAGTCTTATGATGCCGCTGGAACACAAATGAGTAAGATGGTCGAAGAAGCCCGCCACATATGGATCCTGTCGGAACGCCCGGAGTTTATATCCGGCATATCATCCGAGCTGCGCCGATACGGCATAGAGGCGTGCCTATTCGATACTGAAACGTATAAAACGTCTTCCCCGCAGGGTATTTTAATTGTCGACGCCGTCCTGGCCGGCTCCCGGGCCGACGAAGTACCGGTATCGCTGGTAACCGATTCCGACCTGCGGATTTTCTATCTCAAAGAGCCTCTAACCGGGAGTACTGAGCTTATCACCGATATGGCGTCTTCGGTCTCCGGCCCAGGAGAGAAACCGGATAAATATGAGTCCGCGCTCTTCACCCTCAACGCCATGGTCCGCTCCCTGAACCGCACCCTGGACTACAGGTCAGTCCTGCCTATGGCCCTGGAAGAGCTGATGGAACGATACGGCTGCCGTCACCTGGCCATGTTAGCCCTGGAGGGGGACGACAGCCGCTTGAGCGTGGTGCATCATCGCGGAATAGGCCGGAAGCCCCTGGAGGTCATGAGCTCCTGGGAGGGCGAAAGGGTCTATAACAAGGTATTTCGCGAGGTATTGACCGTGGTGGACGTGATCGAGAGAGAACTCCTACACCGCCTCTCGCCCCAGGCCTCCTGGTGGTCGAAGTTGATGGACATCGCGGGTGGCAACGGCAAGAGCGACTTTATCCTTTTCACCTTGAAGAGTAACCACAAGCCGGTGGGTATGGTCATCATGGGATACGAACGGCCGCGTTCCTGGAGCGCGGAGGACAAGGAATGCCTGTCCATCATAGGCCTACAGTTGGGGCTGACTCTGGAGAACCTGAACCTTTTCGACCGGGTGCAGGTGGCCCGCCACGAATGGGAGACCACGGTGGACTCCATGGAGGACATGGTGTTCTTCGCGGACTCCGAAGGCCTGGTGCAGCGGGCCAACGAGGCCCTGGCCTCTTACATCGGCCTCGAATTCGGCAGTGTCATCGGCAAGCCCTACTACGAGGTCCTGGGGAGCAGGCTGCCCTTGGAGGACCAGCCTTGCAGGCGGGTCTTAAAATCCGGGGTATCCGAGATCCTCGAGGTCGAGGATCTCGAGGGCAGGATATTCCGCGTTAACCTCTGCCCCTACCTCGACGGCGAGGGCAGGGCGTCCGGGGTCGTGCACGTAGTCAGGGACATAACCGAGGAGAAGACACTCATCCGCCTGGAGGAGGAGAAGAGGCAGTTGCAGGAGCTGGACCGCCTCAAGAGCCGTTTCATGGCTTCGGTGACCCACGAGCTGAAGACCCCTCTGAACGCCATCATCGGCTTCTCCGAGCTGATGCTGGCGGGTACCTACGGTGAGGTCAGCGACAGGCAGCTCAAGTACCTGGAAAACATCCACACCAGCGGCGGTCATCTGCTCTCGCTGATCACCGATATCCTGGACTACATACGGCTGGAGGCGGAGGAATCCGGCCTGGACAAGGAGGACATCGACATCGACGCCCTCATCTTCTCCACCCTGGACCTCATGCGTCAGGACGCCGAGACCAGGGGGGTAGAGCTGGAATACAAGGCGGCGGAGCGGCCTGCCATGGTGAATGCCGACCTGCGCAGGATAAGGCAGGTCCTCTTCAACCTCGTCTCCAACGCCCTGAAATTCACGGACCGGGGGGGGCGCGTATCCCTGAGGACCTCCTCCGGGAGAGGGGAAGTTGTGGTGGAGGTGGAGGATACCGGCGTGGGCGTGGCCCCCGAGGACCAGGAGAAGATATTCCGGGAGTTCACCCAGGTGGGCGAGGAAGCCCGCGCAAAGGGCGGAACCGGGTTGGGCCTGGCCCTGAGCAAGAGGCTGGTGGAGCTGCACGGCGGACGCATATGGATCCGGAGCGAGCCGGGCGAGGGGAGCGTATTCAGCTTCAGCCTTCCGCTGAACCGGCAGGTGAATGAAGAGAAAGCGAGAGGGGAACGTGGAGCCGATAGCAGGATTACGACGACTTGAGGACGGCATGGCGGAAGATAACGCCGCCCCGGTCATCCTGGCCGTTGACGACGAACCCGTCAACCTGGACTTCCTGACGGCGGTACTCGAGCCCGAGGGATACCGAATGCTGTGCGCGGAGAACGGCGAGAGGGCACTGGAGATTCTGGCCGACACCGACGTGGACCTGGTGCTGCTGGACATCCTCATGCCGGGCCTGGACGGCGTGGAGGTCTGCAAGCGGCTCAAGCGAGGCCCCCGCGGCGCCTTCACCCCCATAATCATGGTCACCGCCCTGGACTCCATCCGGGACCGGGTGAGGGCAATCGAGGCGGGGGCGGACGATTTCCTCTGCAAACCCATCAACCGCCAGGAACTGCTGGCCCGTACCATGTCACTGCTGCGTATCAAATCCTACCACGACGGGATGGAGGGCGCCTACCGCTCGATGTCCACCATAACCTCCATGAGCGCGGATTTCCTGAAGAAGACCGGCGAGTTGGAGATGATACCCGGCGATATAGAGAGGGAGCTGGCCACATCTTTTATGGTCTCCACAACGCCGCGCAACGGTCCGCGCATGCTCTTCACCGGCAGCAAGGAGCCCCGGGGAGGGGCGCGGGGCGTTCTTCTGGACAACCGGTCCAGGCTTATCAAGATTGAGAGCCGCGCGTATCGGGCGATCGACCTGGAGACGATGGGAATACCCTGGGAGAGGATGCGGGAACCCACCGCGGTATCGTCCGAGATCACCTCGGGGGTTTTCCTGGCGGTAGATACGGTGGAGGATACGGCCTGGGTCAGCGACGGGGAGAGCTTGGTCCTAGCCTGGGGTTATCCCAGCAACATCAGCTCTTTCGACCAGGAAGCCCTCAAAACCTTCTTCCTCAATTTTTCCTTCTTCCGGTCCCTTTCCAACCGCATGCGGGAGACGGAGGAGGCCTTCCGCTACACCATCGAGGCACTGGCCAGGGCGGCCGAGGTCAACGACGACTACACCGGGGAGCATATATACCGGGTGGATCTCTACTCCGCCCTGCTGGCGGAGGAGACAGGTCTCCCCTCCAGCGAGGCGGAGCTTATAGGTTACTCGGCCCAGATGCACGACGTTGGCAAGATCCACATCCATCCCGATATCCTGGGAAAGACCGGCGCCCTTACGGGTGAGGAATGGGAGATAATGAAGTCCCACACCTGGGCCGGCAAGCGCATACTTGGCGATCACCCCCGCCTCTCCCTGGCCGCGGATATCGCCCTGAACCATCACGAGAAATGGGACGGATCCGGGTATCCCCGGGGCCTGAAGGGGGAAGAGATACCCCTGGCGGGCCGCATCGTGGCTATCTGCGACGTCTACGACGCCCTACGCAGCCCTCGCAGCTATAAGGAGGGTTTCGGCCACGCCCGGGCCGTGGAGATAATCACCCGGGGGGACAGGCGCAGCGAGCCCTCCCACTTCGACCCCCGGCTGCTGGAGGCTTTCCGCCGCCGCAATAGCGATTTCGCCGCAATATACGACCAGCACTCGGCTTGAGGCCCCGAATCCGGCCGCTCCAAGAAGGGCAAGATTTAACCTCGATGATAACTTTTATTAACAACGGATAACTATAATTACATGTAGATGACAAAACTGAACCGGGATCGCCGCAGCGCACCCATGGCGGTGGAAAAGAGGCTTGCAAGGGATAAAGGATGAGAGTAATGCGGCAATACATGGCGGGTATGAGGTGTATAAAAGCGGCAAGGACCCGTCCCGAAGGTGGTGCGCTCGACATCCTGCCTTCCTGTTTTAACCGCTTCCGCCGAGGTCAGGGCCTTCCACCGTCGCCTCGGGACACTATACTTTGAGGTTCTTCCATGCTTTACTTTATTAATAGCGGAAGAGCGGGAAAGCGAACTAACGGCAGGCGAAAACACATGGCCAAGACAAGATACGTGATAAGCGATCTGCACATAGGGGCGGGAGATTACCTGGACGATTTCGAACAGGACGCGAGCTTCGAGTACTTCATGGAATCCATCGCCGGGCGGCGCGGCTCGGAACTCGTAATAAACGGCGACTTCATAGACTTCGTGGCCGTCAACCTGGAGAAGGAGACCACCCGGCCTTTCTCCCGCCTGGGCTGCACGGAAGAGGAATCGCTGCGCAAGCTGGAGAGGGTTCTCGAGGCTCATCCCCGCGTGATCGCCTCCCTGCGGGAGTTCATAGACAAGGGCCACCGCGTGGTCCTGGTTCCCGGCAACCACGACGTAGACCTCTTCTGGCCCAGGGTTAGGGACAGGCTGCTGGAGGAGCTCGGCGAACCGGGGTCGGAGCGTTTCCACTTCGAATCCAGCGGCGTCTACAGGGACAACGGACTCCACATGGAGCACGGCAACCAGTATTTCGCGGACAGCGTCTTCGAGAACTTCACCAATCCCTTCCTCCGCGACCCCAAGACCGGGGAATTGCGCCTGGAGAGATGCTGGGGAACGGCCTTCATGGAGTACTTCGCCAATGGCCTCCTGGCGGAGAACAACCCTTTCATCAATAACGTCAGGCCCATACCCAACATGGTCTTCATGGGGGTGCAGGACGAGAGCTGGTGGTTCAAGATGATCTACGGGTACAAGATAATCCGCTTCCTCTCCAGGGTGGGCCTGCCGCCCTTCAAGCAGAGCCGCGACCTCCTCCGCAAGAAGAGGGAGGGGCGGCTGGACGCCGAGGAATACTCCAGAAGGAATGTTATGGGCCTGATCTCCGGCCGGGCGCGCGTGAACGCCCCGGAGGTGGAGGACGCGGCGCGGATAGAGGCCAGCCTTCCGGGCGAGGACGATGCGGAGGAATCCGGCCAGGAAGGCCTGCTCCTGGACTCCCTGGCGACGCGGGAGGATACACTCTCCGTGGCCGCCCGCGACCTGCTGCTTTCGGACGATGATATCGACGTCGTCGTCTTCGGCCACGACCACCGCTATTACTCCAACGAGCTGCGGCCGGTGGTTCAGGGCAAGAAAGGCAAGTACTACGTCAATACCGGTACCTGGATCCCCATGCTTTTCCTTACCCGGACCCGCCGCAAGCTGCGCTGGAAAGATCTTCTGGACCAGAGCCTCTACCAGCAGCTCCTCACCTACGTCGTGGTCAAGAAAGGCCTGGGTGGGACCACTGCCTCACTGAAACGTTTCCAGCAGGTCGACAACGGACCGCACGCCATGAACGCCACGTCCGTCAGCGGCTTCTAGCCCCGCCCTCACCCGAACCAAAAATGTCAGAAGAGGGATTCGACCCCCAACTCGAGGTTTCTATGATGGGTGGCAGATCCCTGGCTGCGAAGGATATTCCGGATAACGGCAGGGAATAAGAGATCAAAGATATGAAGACCCCTTAAGCCTAAGTACCCCGTTTCGCAAATACCGTTATGCACCGAGAGCGCCGGTGCGCCGCGCCCTCAAGGCGAGCGACCAAGGCGTACTCTCTGAATACGTCGCAGGGAGCGGAATGCAGTGGAGATCAAATGCGAGCGTATATACGGAAGCGGGTACTAAGACTTGGAGAAAATAAGCTGGGTGAACTTGCCGATCGATTTGAGGTGGGGCTCCTCTCCCGCCCTCTCCTCCAGATCCAGCATGCCCTTATAGCATTCTCCCTTCTCGAACATGGAGCAGTCTATATAGTCCGAGAAGACCAACAGCCCATACTGACCTTCCACGTTATAACCAAGAGGATTAAGGAGGGTCTTCATCTCCTCGTCGGAGTAAAGGTGACCGTGGCCGTGATGAAGCGGCGTGGCGAACTCGTCCATCTCGAAGGTGTCCATGGCCTCGAATATCTCGGCCTCCTCCACCACCTTCTTGACGATTAAGCCGTAGCGGTTGAGGAATACCAGGGAGAGGAGGCCTCTGGGCCTGAGCACCCTGGTGATCACGTTGAAGGCCTTGAGCGGATCGTCGACGTATTCAATTGTTTCGTGACATATTATAAGGTCGAATTCGTCCGCCTTGCATTCCTCGAGGTCCTCTATTCGCTCGTTCAGGAACCTGAGATCGGCGGCTCTCTCCGGCAGCTCCTGTCTCGCCCTCTCCTCTGCGGTCTCCAGCAGGCACGCCTGGGGCTCGAGCATGGTGACCTTGTGCCCCATCGCCGCGTAACGAAGTGCTACCTCCCCTATGCCACTACCGACATCCAGGACGTTTACCTCCCCTTCGCTGCTGCGCATCAGGCCGTCCACATGACGGTTGAGAAAACGGAAGGCCAGTTCGGCCTCCAGACGGGTGGCAGGCGCCTCGGCCATCTCCATAAGGAGTTCGGCTTTTTCCTCCGGGGACTGCTCCATTTCCAAACCTCCATGTCCTGTTACATCAAGCCAAGACTGTTTAATTTATGATATGGCCATATCCCCGACAAGGTCAACCAGCGGAATCGGGATGGGGAACCGCTCTTTCGCCCCGGCTCCAACGCGTTGGACCGACGCCTCTGATTGCATTGCCGTCCGTTCTCTACCCACCCTCGAGCCGATATGCTATTTATCCGCCTGGAGACGTTCTGTTCATACCAAACGCTTACGGATCGGAACCGCCGACCCGGTGCGTGTGGAAATAGCGTAGCCTGGCACGCCGATTTCACGTTAACCGCCTCCTATCACATCCACGTAAACGAAGACGATAGTATTGACGATAGAAGGATAGAGAATGGATTCGAGCATATCCAGGCAAAGGGGATCGATCCATGCGAGACCTGAGAGGAAAAACGGTGCTGATCACCGGGGCGGCCAGTGGGATAGGCCGCGAGCTGGCCTTGGCCTCGGCGCGGGAGGGCGCGATCGTCCTGCTCGTCGACGTCGATGCCGGCGGCCTGAAGGAGCTGGAGCGTCTGCTAAGGGCAGCGGGTACGGAGAACAGATCATACCTCGCGGACATCTCCGACCGCGAGGTGGTTCGGGGATTGGCCGGGAAGGTGTATGGGGAATTCGAGGGTCTCGATATCCTCATAAACAACGCGGGCGTCTTTGTCTGGGCCGATTTCGCCGACACCACTCTCGAGGATTGGGAATGGCTGATGAGAGTCAATCTCTGGGGTCCCATCCTGACCATCAAAGCTTTCCTCCCGAAAATGATCGATCGCGGGAGGGGGCATATCGTCAACTTGGCCTCCCTGGGAGGGTTGGTCACCATGCCCACCCTTTCGGGCTACTCCACCACCAAGTTCGGCCTGGTGGGCTTAACCGAGACACTCCAACACGAACTCGAGCCGCATAACATCGCCGTCACCCTCGTCTGCCCGGGTAACATCCGTACCCCTATCGTCGATCATATCGTGGTGAGGGGCTATGACAGGGAGAAACTGATCAGGGTGTCATACGGGATAATACCCCGCCTCGCTCCAGACAGGGCGGCGAACAGGATACTAAAAGGCATAAAAAAAGATAAGGCGATGGTTACTCTCACCCCCTCCGCACATATCATGTGGTATATCAAGAGAATCTCACCCGGTCTGTACCGCGTGATGCTGGGCAGGCCAATACGTAAGATCTACGACCGTATGCGATGAACCGGGCTGCAAGCCGGGGAGAACAAGACCGGAGTGGATATACTCCGGTAAAAATGCACCATATATGAAACGGCATATACCTTTACGCGCATGAACAAAACCCGGCCGATTCCGCATGCGTCTCGACCGGGCTTTCCTCCTGGTGGGCGTTGGCGGATTTGAACCGCCGACCTCCTGCTTGTAAGGCAGGCGCTCTCCCGCTGAGCTAAACGCCCTTACTTGCTTAAGGTGAATGATAACCTACGGGACGTCCGCCCTTCAACGCCATTCCACCATACCGGCTTATCGCGTAATCCGTGTCTTCAATGCTCCTCGAATTCCCCACCGTGCCGTTTCAAGACGGGTGTCAATATCTTTGACCCGCGTATCGACGGCGGGTACAGATCCCCGTCCGGTCCTCTGGCGCGGCTCCGCGCGAACGCAGGAAAATATAATATTTCTGGAGCGGACCCCCTTTTCTGACATTTTGGTGGTCTCCCTTGACAAACCCGACCTCATATACAGCTTTAAAAATGTCCTTAGTACTATAATGGTCATTATTAAAGCTGTTCCTGGCCTTCACTTCCTTCGATATGCCAAATGGCAAGAGCTCCATCGATACCGCCAGGGAGAAAGGGATATTTCTTGACTACATAGAGGAGTAGCGGCTTATCGCCGAAATGGCCACGGACTTCGTGGCCAGGGAGATAGAGCCGCTCGAGCAACGCTATCATTTCAGCCGACCCATCACACGCGATGAGTACCGTGAGATATGGCAGGGCCTGCTTCCGTCCTTGATTCGCCTGGCCGAGGGCATGGACCTGGGAGGTCTTGACTACATCTCCCTGGGCATATTCCTCGAGGAGGTCTTCAAGGCCAATCCCTCGCTCGTCTGCACCATAGGCATAGCCCTGGGGCCGGCTGGAATGCTGTATCTATTCGGCGGCGATGACCTCAAGCGGAGGTACATCCCCCTCATCGTAAGCGGGCAGAAGACCGGCTGCTCGGCGATCACCGAGCCCAACGTGGGCTCCAACCCGGCCGGGGTCCAGACCACCGCCGCTGCAAACGGCGATTCTACCTGCTGAACGGGACCAAGACCTGGATATCCTGTGTCGATATCTCCAACATCGCACTGGCAGCCTGCCGCATACGGGAGGATGGCAACGAGGAGGTCGGCCTGCTCATGGTCGACCGCGAGACCTCCCCCTACGACTCCAGCGAGCTGCCCCACCTGGGCCTGAAGGCTTTTCCCACCGGTGAGCTCTACTTCTATGACTGCCAGGTTCCGCGCGATAACCATATCGGGGGATCCAGGAAAAAGAAGCCCAAGGGAGACCCGAAGATGGTTCTCCAGGGCTTCGAGTTCGCCCGCACGTGAATGACCCTGGGCTCGGTGGCCATGGCCCAGTTCGCTTTCGAGCAGGCCGTTTCCTACGCTCAAGAGCGGAAGCAGTGGGAAAACGCATCGGGGAACACCATATGATCCGGGAGATGATCGCCGACATGACCACTTGCATCGAAACCGCTCGCCCGCTCACTTATCGTGCCCTGTCTCTGCTGCAGCAGGGTAAGCGCTGCGAGCGGGAGGCAGCCATAGCCAAGTACTACGTCACGGAGATGACCGTGAAGGTCACCTCCAAGGCTATTCAGATCCACGAGGCCAACGGGCTCTCGGAGGAATATCCCATGAAGCGTATTTTCCGCGATGCTCGCATGTTCACCATACCCGACGGGACCACACAGATACATAAGCTCATCATGGCCCGGGACATCCTGGGTCTCAGCGCCTTCCGTTGAGAGGACGGGAATGGATCGAGAAGAGGATTACGGAAAAACGCTGCATTACGCGGTGGAGCACAATGCCCGGCTGGTCCCGGACCTCCTTGCCGTGGTATGGGGCGATAACCGGATCACCTGGCTCGAACTCAACCGCAACGTTAACCGCGCGGCCAACGCCCTCCTCGAGATGGGGGTAAAAGAGGGAGATAAAGTGGGAGCCATGCTGCGCAACTGCAACCAGTTCGTCGAGGCCTTCGTCACCGCCGGAAAGATCAATTCACGCCCCTTCAATATCAACTACCGCTACAAGGAGGAGGAACTGCTCTACATGCTTCTCAACGCCGACGCGGCGGTGGTTATCTGTCATCCCGAGTACGATGAGACGGTGGAGGCGGTGCGCTCCAGGGTACCCACCCTGCACCACGTAATAGTATGCGGCGAGAGCCGGTCGGGAACCCGGAATGGGACGATATCGTGGGAGGATCCGATCCCTCACCCCCCAAACCGCCCTGGGGTATAGGGGGAAACAGGACTGAGATACTCTTCTACACCGGCGGTATCACGGGAATGCCCAAGGGCGTTCTCTGACCCCAGGAGAACATCGGCCAGATGATCGCCAACAACTTGAGCAATGCCTTGATCGAGAACCTACCCTTTCTGGTCTAGGCCCCTCCGCCCTCGCCCGACATGCTCCTGGAAATGCTCAATATGCCTCTGCGGAAATCCCCGGCAAGGGGAATCTGCCTCAAGCTCTTCAAGAATCGCCGCATCATGGACCACATAGGCGAACTGATAGAGAAACACGCCCCGGTCCCGCCGGGCTTCGGGCCCGCAGTAAAGAAGCTGGGCGAGGCTTTCACCCTGCTCATGGCCTCCCCGCTGATGCACGGCGCGGCCTGGATAGGAGCCGTGCCGACCATATGCGCCTCCGGTACCATTTATTTCCTGCCCGATTCCATGCATTTCGATGTCCATTCACTGTGGGGACCTGTGGAAAGAGAGCGGCTGATGATCATCAAGATGATCGGTGACGCCTTCGCCGTGCCCATGCTGGAGGCACTGGAGGAGGGGGATTACGACCTCTCCAGCGTGGTGGTGTCAGCCATCGGAGCGGTCAAACTCTCCCATTGCATGAAGGAGAGATTCCACGACAAGCCCCCCAACACCATGATCGCCGACACCCTGCTGACCGCCGAGGACGGGGGGCGGCATCCAACATCTCGGTATCAACCACCAGGGTGGGAAACCGCGCTTCAAGATCGACTCCACGGGCAGGTTCCCGGTGATGGTTATAGACGAGGAAGTCGGTTTCATGCAGCCCGGCTCGGGGAAGGTGGGCGTACTGGCCTACAGTGGTCCCCAATCCATCGGCTACTGGAAGGATCCCGAGAAGACGGCGGAGACCCATGTACAGGTGGAGGGCCACACCTGGGTCAAAGTGGGAGATATGTGTACGGTGGACGATGACGGAATCATAGACCTCATCGGCAGGTCCCATTCCTGCATCAACAGCGGCGGCGAGAAGATATATCCCTATGAGGTCGAGAACCTCCTTCTGTCCCACGACGCTGTAAGGGACGTGATGGTGATAGGGCTCCCCCACCGCCGCTGGGGCGAGGCGGTCACCGTGGTCGTTGAACTGGCCAAGGGGGGCCGGGGCGGAGACGATCTTCGGGAGAAGCTCAACGAATTCTCGCACCTCGAGCTCTCCGATTACAAGTGTCCCAAGCATTATATATTCTTCGAATCGCTGGAGAGATCGTATTCGGGCAAGGTCCTCCACCGCGCTCTGCGAAAAAAGGCCATTCAGATATTGAGGATAACGGTGGAGGGTGATGAGATGTTACATCGGTCCCTACGGCGATGGCCTTCCCCCTGCCTCCTCGATCTCCTTCACCACCTGCTCCGCCTTGGGGAGGTCTATATCCCCTATGGTGAGCATGCCTCCCCTGGAGGCCATCTGCACGACCGTCCTCTTGCCGATGCCGGCACCGGTCCCGGTGATTGCTATGGGCTTGCCGCTGAAATCCATCTGGTTCCTCCTTTTTCAAGACTATATTGCCAGGATATGGACTGCCATGGAGGCCTCCCTCGCCATAAGGGCAGAAACACAGGTGCTTGTTCGCGACCAGCTCGGCGTACGAGGTGACGTCGTGCACCTCGGCCACGTCGATATCTCCGGATCCCAGCCCGTCTTCCTCGTAGCCCTTATCCGCCAGGCGGCGGCAGATATTGGGCTCGTCCGGTCCGGGTCCATGCCAGAGCCCAGTACCGAGGCCAGGATCTTCGCCGGACGGGCCCCGTTGAGCCGGCCGAGGTAATCACCGCCGCAGCCCACCGCGGCCGCGGCGCCGTCCCCGATGAGCGATCACATGGCCCGGGTCAGTGGATAGGCTATCTCCACATCGGCCAGCACCTCCTCCACCGTGAAGTCTCTTGTGTACTGGGTCTTGGGGTTTATGGTGCTGTGATGGTGGTTCTTGGCGCTTACCACCGCCAGCTGTCTCTGGATGCTTCCATACTTCTCCATGTGCTTGCGCGCCTCACAGGCGTAGATGTCCATGAAAACGGGGTGGTGGCTCTCGCCGCTCTGTATGGCATCGGCGATGATCTTCATGCTCTCCTCGACATCCTTGCCCTCTATAAGGATTGCATGACCCAGTGCTTTTCCGGGTGGTAGAGCTTCTCCATCCCCACGGCCAGGGCCAGGTCGCAGCGCCCCGATGCCACATAGAGCCAGGCGTTGTGCAGTGCGGTGGAAGCGCAGGCACAGGCGTTCTCCACATTGACCAAAGGTATGCCCCCGATGCCCAGCGGCCTCAACACCACCTGACCCCGGATGGCCAGCTGACCCTGGTAGGCCCACCAACCGGAGTTACCCACCGCTGCGAATTCCAGCTCACCAGGCCCGACCCCGGCATCCTCCAGCGCGGATACCGCCGCCTCCGCGGCCAATTGCTTCACGCTTGTCTCCAGGAACTTGCCGAACCTGGTCATTCCAACACCTACGATGTAAACGTCGCGTATATATACCCTCCTTTAAAGACACCATAAGAGCCTTCATACACCACGGGCAAGAATGCCGCCCGATTTATAGCTGATAACCACCAGGGCGTCGCTCGCGGAGATGAGCTTGCGGTAAATCCTCACCGCCTGCCTTACTATCTCCTCGGCTCAGCAGGCGGTTATGCAATTGGCGAGCAGGACCTCTTTGCCTCAATCCTCGAGCAATCCCTTGAGGAATTTCAGCCCCCTCGCCCCCCCGGTCTCGCTGAGGTTGGCGAACACCCCGCAGGCGAAAACGCTGACTTTACGGGCGTCCCGCAGCGAGTACTTGATCTCCTCGGCCGATTTCCAGCCCGATTATTCATTTCTTCCCCTTTATTGAAATCCCGAAATGGACAACGCCACAATGGTTGTCCGGGCGTTTACCACCTCATCGATAATCGCCCGCGTGTTTATTTCTGCATCCTGGGCAGAGGAACGTCCTTCTTCATCGGCAGCAAGGGAGCTCTCATGGTGAAGGATTTCAAGACTCGGGGGACCATCTTCGTAGTGGGCATACTAATGTCGTCCCCGAACGCCTAGAGCAAATTGTCCGGGCACGTAATGAAGCTTTATTCCCTGCAACCAGGATGTTGCTACCATAGCCAGGTAACATCTAGGGCAATTCAGGGCCACTTCCTTGACCCAGGTATCCTTTATCTCCCGGTACTTACGATTCTGCGCCTTGACCAGATCCGGTATGTTCCATTTTCGCGCCAGCGTCGCGAATCCGCATGAGAGTCCCTGTTCCCGGTTATGCTCCAGCTCTACCACCTCGGCCCCCGCGATACGGTATATCTCGCTCAGGTCGTCGCAGAAGCCGGGGGCAACGACGCTCGCGTAGTAGAACTCGTGTATGGCCAGTTTTTCCCGGAGCGGGCGTTTGACCTCCAGCTCGCCGGCCCTCACCTTCTCCAGCATCCACTGGTATATGGATATGATCTCGAACGGCAGTAACTTGCCGTAGACCTCGGGAAGGACGTTGGATAGGAAGCAGTCACAGGAGCCGCAGTAGCAGACCATCCTCTTGATGTCCAGTTCGGAGAACCTGCTCAGGGTCCTCTCTATTATGTCCACGTGGCGTCCCGCATTCCCGAGCGGTAGTGCAGCTCAACGCAGCAGACATCGGTGGGGCCGAACTTGGGAAGGGATTCAGTACCTCGGAGTTCTCGATGCTGTGACAGAGGTTCTTACCGATACACCCGACGAAGAGCATCTCGTCGCAAGGGGGTGGGGTCTTGTCCCAACGTCTGAGTATCTGCTGCTCCTTAAAACTGAGCGACTCGCAAAGATCCCGTAAAAAGGTAGGTGGGGCATGCAGTTGAGCATATACGGGGCCATGGCGGGCACGCTACCACGGTGATCCTTCTTCTCCGAAACCCGCTGCAGGATCAGATCGTAGGGCCCAAGTCCCTCGGGACAGAAAGAGTTACACTTGTAGCACAGGGTTTATCCATATAGCATGCGGTTGGTCGGCTCCCCGTCGATAAGGCGTTTAAATTCGACCTTGGTCTTCTCCTCATTCATCTGAAGCACCGGGCACTTAATCAGGCGTTCCCCGCAAAGCGTGCACTTGCTCCAATCGTTGCAATCCATGCAAGACATCGGCATCCTCCCCTTGGGCATCGAATGTGCACTATACAGCCAAGGTAATTCTATATATTTGAACCGCTATAAAAAGGAGTATATTCACGGCGTCGAGAACCCGCTAACCCGCCGTCAGGCACCGGGCCGGACCTGACCCCCGTTGCCGGAGAGAAAACGGGAGTATCGCGCCAGCTTGCCTGCGACCCTTACGGCCCTCTCCGGCGTGGACGCAGTGAAGAAGCCGGACTTGCGCATCCAGTATGAGGCGGAGCTCTCCCCCTCGTTGATGGCCACCGCGATAATCGGCTTTTTCTCCTCATCCATCAACCGCTTGAGATGTCGGATGAGGGCGAAATCCGTCCACTGCCAGGTCTCGGTGGGATTGATTCCACCCGAGCCCTCCGGGTTGCGCTCCTTACGGCGGGAGATGGACTCCAGAAAGCCCCTCCATATGGAGTGCTGGAAGAAGGGCAGCAGAGTCACGCGGTGTCGCAGCATATAAAGGAAGGGCCTCACGGCCGTCTTCAGCATGTTTTCCAGCCAGAAATCCCTTCCCAGCAGGGTTCCCATGGTGATTATCATGTCCACGTCCTCGCAGCGGGCCAAGGCGTCGATGACCCGGAAATGGTTGGACCTCCTGACGTTTCCCACGATATCCACTGGGTTGCGCCGACTCCAGAAGCTTGGGAGGAACTGATCCAGGTCCTCGACAACGTTTTCCGGAAGCTCGGCCAGGTTCAGGTTCTCGCGGTCGAAGTAATCCGCCGCCGCCACTCCCCATCCCCCTCCCATGGTCATAACCCCAACCTTCTCCCCATGGGGCACGGGAAGGGAGGAGAAAGCGGCGGCCAGGTCCACCAGCTCCTCGGTGGTCTCGGCCTCGACGATTCCCGCCTGCTCCATGGCCCCCCTGAAGAGCTCGAAAGGTCCGGCCAGGGAACCGGAATGGGAGAGCACGGCCCGCTCGCCCTGCTCCCCCTTGCCACCCTTTAAAGCTATGATCGGCTTGTGAGGGGTAATACTGCCAGCCACCTCCAGGAACCTCCTACCATCCTCTATACCCTCTATGTAGAGGATTATGGTATGGGTATAAGGATCCTGGCCCAGGTATTCAAGGAAATCACTGATCTCGGTATTGGCGGCGTTACCGCTGCCCACGAAGCGGCTGAATCCGACGCCCTTGCGCCTTCCCCAGGTCATGAGCTGAACGCCCAGGTTGCCGCTCTGGGAGATGAAGCCCACGCCACCTTTAAGGGGATAGACCGGGGCCCCCAGGCAGCAAAGATGTGAGGTCTGGCTGAAAATGCCCATGGTATTTGGGCCCACGATGGTTATCTCCGCCCGGTTGGCGATATCGGTGATACGGCGTTCCAGCTTGGCACCCTCCGCCCCTACCTCGCTGAAGTTGGAGGATACGATGATGGCGTTCTTTATTTCCCTCTCCGCCGCCTCCTCCAGTACTTCCCCCACCTTCCTGGCAGGTATGGCCACAACCATCAGGTCGATATCGGCCTCGACATCCGCCAGCGATGGATAGGCGGGAAAACCCAGCACCCGTTTCTCCCTGGGATTGATCATTAGGAGCTCGCCGCGGTATCCCCCCCCTATCATATTCATGGGCATCACGAACCCCCATTTGCCGGGAAGGTTGGATGCCCCCACTATCGCCACCGATCTGGGATTGAAAAGCCCCTCGAACCTCCGGGGGAAATCTCCCCTCTCCATACCTTATCCTCTCTTTATTACCCACTCAAGCCCGACAGGCTGCATCGCGCAAGCGATAGCGCCGTCTTCGGCGCGGCGGTGACGACGATATCTAGACCCGCTCTGATGCCTTGTATACCAGCCTGGACTTATCGAAGGGGCCGAGCTTCTTCACGT
This sequence comes from Actinomycetota bacterium, assembly GCA_034188985.1. Classification (GTDB taxonomy): domain Bacteria; phylum Actinomycetota; class Geothermincolia; order Geothermincolales; family RBG-13-55-18; genus JAXHVT01. The sequence continues at coordinate 39,828 of JAXHVT010000057.1, forward strand.
CCTCCACCATCTCCTTGATGGTCTCCGCGAACTTCTGCCCCTCCGAGGCGGATATCCAGGCTAGGCGCAACCTCTCCGGCTCGACATCCAGCTCCGCGATGACCTCCTCCAGGGCCTCGAAGCGCTCCCTGGTGCGGTAGTTAGCGTCTATGTAGTGGCAATCCCCTATGTGACATCCCGAGACCAGTACGGCATCGGCGTTGGAGCGCAGCGCCTCGAAAACGAACATGGGATCTATACGGCCCGAACACATGAAGCGGATTATCCTGATATTCGGCGGGTACTGGAAACGCGAGACCCCGGCCAGGTCCGCCCCGGCGTAGGAGCACCAGTTGCAGGTGAAGGCGATTATCTGTGGCTCGAAGTCCGGGCCCGGCTTCGAGGGTTCGGGGAAAGCCGTATGTATCATGGCCATGGCCTGGTCGTTCCGGAAATGCCGCGTGGTTATTGCATAGCTGGGACAACCGGCGGCGCAGGTCCCGCAACCCTTGCAAAGGGCTTCGTTTATACGCGAGACCAGCTTGCCGTCCTCCCTGGCCTCCAACTTGGGAGCGCCGTAGGGACATGCCCATGCGCAGAATCCGCAGCCGATACACGCGTCCTCGTTTACGGACGCGGTTATGGCCTCCGTCTCCACGATATGCCGGGCCATGGGATTCACGGCGTGGGAGGCGGCCGCGTTGGCCTGGGATACCGACTCGGTTATATCCGCCGGGCCGTGACAGGTTCCGCACAAATAAAGCCCGTCGGTGGCAAAGTCCACAGGACGCAGCTTGACGTGCGCCTCGAACATGAACTTGTCTCCCCCCATAGGAACGCGTAGCATGCGGGCCACCTCCATGCCGCCCTCGTTCATGACCAGTGGGGTCGAGAGCACCACCAGGTCGGGATGGTACTCCAGGTCCCGGTCCATGAGCTGGTGGTGGAACCTTACCTTCAGCTCGCCGTCCTCGACGCTCGCCTCGGGTCGCCTCTCCGGATCGTATTTCTTGAAGCGCACCCCCGCCTCCCGGGCGCGACGGTAATTCTCCTCGTAGCGCTGTCCGTAAACCTGTATATCGTTGTGCAGCACCTCCACCCTGACTCCGGGAAAGAGCTCTTTCAGAGCCAGGGCGTTTTTCACGGCCGTGGCACAGCACACCCTGGAGCAGTAGGAAAGTACCTGTCCGCGCGACCCCACGCACTGGATCATCACCACTTCCTTCAGGTCGGAGAACCTGCCCTCCTTGAGGCCGCTTTCCAGCTGCCTCTGGGTAACGATACGGGGGTCGGTACCGTAAGCGTAGAGGCCCTCGGGCTCGAACTCATCGGCGCCGGTAGCCACCACTACGGTGCCCACCTTGATCCTGTTCAATCCCTCGCCCTCGTCCAGGGCGACCTCGAAATTCCCGTAGTATCCGTCTATGGAGTCTATTCTCGCGTTGAGGTGCACCGTCAATCTGTCCTCGTTCTCCACCCTCTCGCGCAGCTCGCTTATAACCTCCTCCGCCCTGCGGTTCTCGGGGAAGATGTTGTAGAGGTAGCGGAGCATGCCGCCCAGCTCCCCCTCCTTCTCCACCAGGTGCACATCGAAACCCTGCCGCGCTATGGACAGGGCCGAGGTCATGCCAGATACCCCTCCGCCTATGACCATGGCGGCGGGATAGATATCCAGCTCGATCTCCTCCTGAGGCTCCAGGAGGGCGGCTCGGGCCACGGCCATACGCACCAGGTCCTCGGCCTTGCGGGTGGCGCGATCCCAGTCTTTCATGTGCACCCATGAACATTGGTCCCGGATGTTGGCGAACTCGAAGAGGTACTTGTTCACGCCCGCCTCCTCGCAGTTCTCGCGGAACAGGGGCTCGTGGGTACGGGGGGTGCAGGAGGCCACCACCACGCGGTTCAGATCGTACTCCTCGATGGCGGAGCGGATGGCGGCCAGGCCGTCCTCGGCACAGGAGTAGAGGTTGTGCTCGGCGTGTACCACGTTGGGAAGACCGGCGGCATACTCGGCCACGGCGTTAACGTCCAGGAATCCCCCTATGTTGGCGCCACAGTGACAGACGAAGACACCGATCCTCAGATCCCCGGCATTCTTCTTGCTCTTACCTTTGCCCTTATTCTCCTCGCTCATACTCAACTCCCGCATCTCTCGAAACGCAACCGTTTACACGGCTCACGCTTTCCTGGCTTTCTTTACGGTTTTTTTTCCGGCCTGGGCGATGATCTCCGCGGCGCGGTTGGCCGCCCCGCCGCCCTGCTCCACTGAGTCGGTAACGTCCATCGGCGCCTGGCAGGCGCCGGCCACGAGGATACCCGGGCGCGTGGAGTCCAGGGGATTGAGCAGATCATCCTCGGCCCTGAAGAAGCCGTACTCGTCCAGCTCCACCCCCAGGGTCTTAGCCAGGTTCTCCACCCCGTGGAATGGCACGAAGGCGGTGGAGAGCACCAGGAACTCCACCTCCATGGACTTGATGCCCCCCTCCTCCAGGTCCTCGTACCATATGAAGAGATTTTTGGTGTCGGGGTCCTCGGTCACCTCGCCGGGCTTAGCCCGGATATAAGTAATACCGTACTCCTCCCTGCCGCGGCGGATATACTCATCGAAACCCTTGCCGAATGCCCGTAGGTCGGTGTAGAAGATATAGCTCTCGATGTCCGGATAGTGCTCCCGGGCCAGCATGGCGTCCTTGGTAGCATACATGCAGCACACCGAGCAGCAGTAGGGATTCCCCATGCGCAGGTCCCTCGCCCCCACGCACTGGATGAAGCCCATGCGCCGCGGCCTCTGGTCGTCGTTGAAGCGATGGACGTGACCGCCGGTGGGTCCGGAGGCGTTGATGAGCCTCTCGTATTCCATGGCGGTTATCACGTTGGTATATCGACCGTAACCGTATTCGGTGATCTCCGAGGGATCGTAATCCTCAAGCCCGGTGGCCACGATGATGGCGCCTATGTTATCCAGGGTAACCTCGGCCGGCTTCTGCTTGAAGTTCATGGCCTTGCGCTGGCATGCCCTGAGGCAGGGCATCTTGCACTTCTCCTTGCGCAGGGTCAGGCAGCTCTCCTCGTCAACCACGGCTATACGCGGCACGGCCTGCAGGAAGGGCATGTATACCGCACCCCTGCGACCGATTCCGGCGTCCCACTTGTTGGGAAACTCGCCGGCCAGCACGCAGGCCTCTATGCAGTCTCCGCACCCGGTGCACAGATCCTCCTCGATATAGCGGGGCTTCTTGAGTGCGGTCACCTTGAAATCCCCCGCCTTGCCGGTCACTTTCTTCACCTCGGCATAGGTCATAACGTCGATATTGGGGTGGTTGTAGCACATGATCATCTTGGGAGCCAGGATGCATATGGAGCAGTCGTTGGTGGGAAACACCTTGTCCAGTATGGCCATGCGCCCCCCTATAGTGGGCTCCCTCTCCACCATCCTTACCTGGAAGCCCTTGTCGGCAAGGTCCAGGGCGGCCTGTATGCCGCAGACTCCGCCGCCCACGACCATGACCTCTTTCTCGTGCAACACCTTTGCCTTGCCTTCAGCCATCTACCTCTCACCTCCCTTGGAGGAGGATTTTCCTTTTACGGTGGTCTTGCTCCCTTTTTTTCCACCGGCGCCGCTCGCCTTCTTCCCGGCGGCGCCCGACTTGGCGGACGTTTTGGCCGCCGGTTTCTTTGTCGCCGCGGCCTTCTTGCCGGCTCCGGAGGCCTCCTTCTCAGTTCTCCCGGCGCCATCCTTGAGCCCCGCCGCCTCGGCCAGGAAGCTCGTAAGGTCTACTATCTCGATCTCCACTTCCTTCCTGGGTACGGGGAGTTCCCCGGTCAGAGCGCAGTTGAAATGAATGGAGCACTTGAGGCAGGGGCTTATCAGCCGGCCGGCACCCGTGCTCACCGCTTCCTTGAGCCGTTCGACCTGAACCGCTTTGCTGCAGCGCCCGCAGCTTACCCAGGAGGATACGCCGCAGCAGATCGCGTCACCCCTGCTCCTGGCCATCTCGGCCAGTTCGGCGCCGCTCTCCTCGATGAGCTTGCGTGGCGCGTCGTACACGCCCAGGTGGCGCCCCAAGCGGCAGGGATCCTGCAGGGTGACCTTGCTCTTATCCGCCTTCAGGTCCAGCTTACCCAGCCTTTCCTCGAGAACCTCGGATATATGATAGACCTCGAAATCGAATTTGCCGTGCTCGGGGTAGTCCAGCTTGAGGGTACGGTAGCACTCGGGACAGGCGGTCACTATCTTCCCGGCCCCCGTGGCGGACAACTCCCTGGCATTGAGCTTTACCAGGTTCCCGAAACCCTCGATATCCCCGTTCCAGAGCAGGTCGTGGCCGCAGCAGCGCTCGTTGTCCAGCACCACAGGTCGTACGCCCACGGCATTCAGGAGCGCCACGGCGTCACCCGGTATCTCTCCTACCCTCACGGGCAGCTCGGAATAAAGGGCCTGGTAATAGGGTGCGCAACCGGCGAAATACAGATAGTCGTTCTTTCCGGTAGCCTTCGTCTTCATCTTCAAGCCCTCGGGATAGGCGCGGAGGCGGTTCTGCTTGAGGCCCTTCTCTCCCTGTATGCGCATGAGGTCCAGGGCCACCCCGGTATGGGAAGCCCTTCCCAGGGAGCCTATGCGCCGTGCCTCCGCCCTGGCCCCCCGCACGAAATCGCAGAACTGTACCCCGGAGGGGCAGCGCTGCTCACACATCTCGCAGGTCAGGCAGGACCAGAGAAGGCGGTCCGTCTCCACCTCGTCCGCCAGGTCCTCCAGGGCCCTCTCGATGATGCGGCGCGGGCTGAAGGTGGGGTCGCGGCGGGCCACCGGGCATGATGCAGTGCACTTACCGCATTCCAGGCAGTTCAGCACTCCCGTGGCCTCCACCAGCTCCTCGAAATCCCTTTTCGAGGGCGGCTGCGCCTGCCCGTTGCCTGCAAGAGGTGAGGTGCTCATCTTGCTCAGCCTGTCCACGAAATCGTCGACCGTCTGGGCGAACAGGGATCCCTCGTTGGCGTTTATCCATCTCAGCAGGAGCCTGTCCCTGCCTAGACCGGCCAGGTCCAGGACGTCGTAGAGCTCCTCCACCCTTCGTTTCGCGTACTGATTACCGCTTATATAATGGCAGTCCGCCTCGTGGCAGCCCGCAACCATTACCCCGTCCGCCCCCAGCCGGAAGGCCCGAACCACGAAGGCCGGGTCGAGCCTGCCCGAGCACATGGTGCGGATTATCTCCACGTTGGGCGCATACTGTACACGGGATACTCCCGCCAGGTCCGCGCCGGCGTAGGCGCACCAGTTGCAGCAGAAAGCCACTATACGGGGTTCTCTCTTAGCGCTTTTTCTCTCGGCCATGTCTATCCCTCCATCTCCGCGCCAATCATGGCGAAGATCTGGTCGTTGGTGAAATGCTGCGTGATTATGGCGCTGGAGAGGCAGGCCGCCGAGCAGGTTCCGCAGTGCTTGCACAGGGCCGGATTAACCTCTGCCACCAGATATTCGCCCGACTCCTTCAGGGATATGGCGCTGAAGGGGCAGACCTCCACGCAGGTCCCGCATCCCCTGCATGCCTCCTCGTCCACCTGGGCCACCGCTCCCTCGGATACGAAGGTGTCCTTGGACAGGACCACGGCCGCCCGGGCCGCCGCTGCCTTGGCCTGGGCCACGTTCTCCGCTATGGCCTTGGGGGCGTGGGCCACGCCGCACAGAAAGATGCCGTCGGACGCGAAATCCACCGGTCGCAGCTTGACATGAGCCTCGGAGAAGAAACCGTTTTCATCCACGGGCACCTTGAGCATCTCCGAGAGCTCCCCGGCCCCCGGGGAAGGGATCACGGCGGTCGACAGAGCCACCAGGTCAGCGTCTAGTTCCACCTCCGCGTCCAGGTCGGCGGGGCGCAGGCTTACCGCTATCCCGCCCTTTCCCTTTTTCACCTCTGGTGGCTCTTCCTCCAGGTAGCGCAGGAAGATCACCCCTTTCTCCCGGGCCTCGCGGTAGTAGTCCTCCTTGAAACCGTAGGCCATGATATCCCGATACAGCACTATGACCTTGGTATCCGGGCTCTTTTTCTTGATGGTAAGGGCGTTCTTTATGGCCAGGCCGCAGCATACGCGGCTGCAATATCTTCTATCCCGGTTACGGGAGCCCACGCATTGGATCACGACCACGGTGCCGGGGTCCGCGCCCTTGGTATGCAGGCGTTCCTCCAGTTCCGATTGAGTGAGAATCCTGTCGTCCTGCCCGTAGAGGTATTCCTCCGGCTTGTACTCCACTCCTCCGGTGGCCACGATTATCACGCCCACCTTTACCATCTCCGTCTTTCCGTCCCGCTTGATTCCCACCTGGAAGTTACCCACGTATCCGGACACACCCGAGAGCTCAGCCCCGGTGTGTATGGATATCTTCTCGTGGGAACCGGCCTTGCTCACCAGCTCCGATACCATGTCGTGGGGATCCTCGCCGGATAGGGTGGTGTGATGGGAGAGCAGGTTGCCGCCCAGGCCCTTCTCCCTCTCCAGCAGGTGCACCTCGAATCCCTGTCCGGCCAGTTCCAGTGCGGCCGTCAGCCCCGAGAGGCCTCCCCCGATCACCAGGGCCGAGGGCTCCACAGGTATATCGTAGGTGGGCAACGGCTTGAGCAGCGCCGCCTTTGAGATGGCCATGCGCACCAGGTCGAGCGCCTTCGCCGTGGCCGCCTTGCGGTCCTTGTGCACCCAAGAGCAGTGGTCCCTGATGTTGGCCATCTCGAATAGGTAACGGTTCAGTCCCGCCTCCCGGCAGGTCTCGCGGAAAAGAGGCTCGTGGGTGCGGGGGGTGCAGGCCGTCACCACCACCCGGTTGAGGTCATGCTCCTCGATGGCTTCCTTTATCCTCTCGCATCCCTCCGCCGAGCAGGTATAGAGATTGTCCTCGGCATGCACCACGCCCGGAAGGCTGTCGGCGTATTCCCTCACCTTCTCCACGTCGACGGTGGCGGCTATGTTGGTGCCGCAGTGGCACACGAATACCCCTATACGCAGCTCATTACCTATATCTTTTTCGGGGGGATATTCCTTTTCCGCTATCATGGTGCCTCGCACATCGCTGAGAAGAACCATGGCCTCCGCGGCCGCACCCGAGGCTTGCGCAACCGTCTCCGGTATATCTCGCGGCCCGGTGAAAGCTCCGCAGGCATAGACCCCTTCCAGGTTGGTGCGCAGGGGTTGAAAGGGAAGGGTGGAACAGAAACCATAGCCGTTCAGCTCCACTCCCGCCTTCTCGATCGCCTCCAGCTCGCGCGGCGGCTGGAATCCGGTGGCCAGTACCACCAGGTCGAAGGGCATCTCGCGCATTCCCTCCTCGCGGTCCTCCAACATGAGGGTCAGGCCTTCCCGGCCCTCCCTCACCATGGGCTCGCGGAAACGGTGGAATACTATGCCGTACTCCTCCTGGGCCCTCTTGAAGAAGGCCTCGTATCCCTTGCCGAAGGAGCGCTGGTCGTGGAAGAAGATATGACAATCGATATCCGGATCGTGATCCTTGACGATCATGGCCTCCTTGACGGAATAAGCACAGCAGACGCCGGAGCAGTAGGGCAACTCCTTTATGGAGCGCGAGCCCACGCACTGTATCCAGGCGATGCTGCGAGGGGCGGACTCGTCGCTGGGCCGGCGGATCTCGCCGCCGGTGGGTCCTGAGGCGCACTGCAGGCGCTCCATCTCCATGGACGTGATCACGTCGGGGTGGTTGTAACGGAACGAGCTGAGATCGCCGGGGTCGAATGGGGTCAAACCCGGCGCCAGGATCACGGCGCCAACCTCCAGGGTCTCCTCCCGGTCCTCGAGCTCGAAGTCTATGGCCCCCACCGGGCATGCATCCACGCACTTCTTCGTGCATTTTCCCTTGGTTATCATCAAGCAGCTTCCCTCATCCAGCAGGGCCAGCTTGGGCACGGCCTGGGGAAAGGGAAGGAAAATGGCGCCCCTCCGGCTTATCCCGGCCTGGAAGGAATCGAGAGCCTTTCCCGCCTGAACGCAGGCCTCGGCACAGGCGCCGCAGCCGGTACACGTTACCTCGTCCACGAACCTGGTTTTCTTGAGGATCTTTATCTTGAAATCACCCGGTTTGCCCTTGACCTCAACCAGATCGGAGTAGGTGACCAACTCCACGTTGGGATGGTTGTCTACCTCCACCATCTTGGGGGAGAGAATGCACATGGAGCAATCGTTGGTGGGAAGAGTCTTGTCCAGCATGGCCATAACCCCGCCGATGCTGGGGTTGGAATCCATCAGGTACACCTTGTATCCGGCCTCGGCCAGGTCCAGGCTGGCCTGGATGCCACCTATTCCGCCTCCCAGCACCAGCACGGAACCGGTCATCGCAGTGTCCTTAGCCAATTTGCCACCCCTTCTTATCCCGAAACCTCTGCCAACAGTGCCTCGTAGTCCTCGTCCACCTTCCTCTGTATGAAGGCGATATCCTCGTCGTCCAGGTGGCGGAACCTGCCCTGGGGCTTCAGGTAATCGGCCACCGGCCGCCTTTTCGGCACCTCGAGGGTGAGCTTCTTCTTGCCGTCGACTATCTCGAACAGGTTGAACAGCCCTGATTCCACCGCACGGCGCCCGATCTCGATGGTCATGTCCGAGGGGCAACGCCATCCCGTGGGACACGGGGCCAGGATATGCAGGTAAGCGGGCCCACGCACCTCGGCCGCCTTCATCACCTTGGCGTAGAGGTCCGCCGGGTAAGAGGTGCAAGCCGTGGCCACGTAGGGTATGTGATGCGCGGCGGCGATGGAGGGCATGTCCTTCTTCCAGGTGGTCTGACCCTTGACAACGCTGCCCGCCGGGCTGGTGGTGGTGGCCGCCCCGAAGGGGGTAAGGCCCGAGCGCTGTATCCCCGTATTCATGTAGGCCTCGTTATCGTAGCAGATATATATGAAATCGTGGCCTCTCTCCATGGCCCCGGACAGAGCCTGCACGCCGATGTCCCCGGTTCCGCCGTCGCCGGCCAAGGCCACCACGGTGATGCGCTCCTCGGGTATCCTCCCCTTGCGCATGAGGATCTTGTATGCCGCCTCTATCCCCGACGCCACCGACGCCGCGTTCTCGAAGGCGGTGTGTATCCAGGGTACACGCCATGCCGTCTGGGGATAGGGGGTGGAGATGATCTCACCGCAGCCGGTGGCCTCGGAGATAACCGTGTTGGGCCCCAGGGCCTTCAGGATGTGGCGGAAAGCGAGGGCCGGCCCACATCCCTGGCAGGCGCGGTGGCCGGGGGCCAGGTACTCCTTCAGGGGCAGGGCCCTCGGTACGAAATGCTTCTCAACCTCTGTTTCATCCATCTGTTTCATCTATTCCCTCACCCCGTACATCTCGTAATAAGGTATGTCCCCTTCTTTCGCATACCTCGAGGCCTTCTCAACTATCTCCTCGAACTGGTCGGCCATGATATCCCTGCCGGACAACCCGGCCACGAAGCTGACGATGGCCGGTCTCCGCTGCCGGGAGTAGAAGGCCGCGCGCAGCTCGGTGGCTATGGGCCCTCCCGCGCCCCCCACCGAGAGGGCGCGATCAACCACCACGACCACATCGGCCCCTCCCAGCTCGCGCAGTATATCCTCGAGGGGAAACGGCCTCCACAGCTTCAGTGAGGCCAGGCCCACCTTCATGCCTTTCTCCCGCATGCGGTCCACGGCCAGGCGGGCGGTGCCGGAGAAGGCCCCGGCGATGACTATAACGGTTTCCGCGTCCTCGGCGCGGTATAGATTGATGGGATTATACGAGCGCCCGAATCTCTCCTCCCACTCCTTCCACACCTCCAGGATCACCGGGTAGGAACCCTTGAGTGCCTCATCCTGCTGCTTCTTTATCTCCGAGAAGTATTCCGGCATGGTGAAGCACCCCATGGACAGAACCTCGTGTGGATCCAGGCGATACTTAGGCTTGTATGCGGGAAGGAAGGGGTCCACCTCCTCCCGGTCTAGGATCTCTATGGGCTCGATGACGTGGCTGAGATGGAACCCGTCCAGGCAGACGATCATGGGGTTCAATACCCTCTCGTCCTCGGCGATGCGGAAGGCCTGCAGGGTCATATCGAAGACCTCCTGGCCGTTCTCGGCGAAGGCCACGATCCAGCCGCAGTCCCTTATGCTCATGATATCGCTCTGGTCCCCCCATATGGTAAGCGGTGCGGACATGGTCCGCGTCACCAGAGCCATGACGATGGGCAGACGCAAGCCCGAGGCTATATACAGCATCTCGCTCATCAGAGCCAGTCCCTGCGAGGCGGTGGCGGTAAAGGTACGGGCTCCCGCCGCCGAGGCCCCCATGCAGCAGGACATGGCCGACTGCTCCGACTCGACCTTGATATATTCGCAGTCCAGGTGCCCGTCCGCCACCTGCTCCGACAGGTGCTCCACTATATGGGTCTGCGGGGTGATAGGATAGGCGGCTATAACGTCCACGTCAGCCAAGGTCACCGCCTCCGAACAACCGATGGATACCTCGATCCCCATCCTCCTGGCCATCTCATTCACACTCCTCCACCATGACGATGGCGTCGTGGGGACACTCCGCCGCACATATGCCGCATCCCTTGCAGTAGTCGTAATCCACCACGTAGAATCCCCTGTCGTCTATATATATGGCACAATCGGGACAGTACATCCAGCATTCCCCGCATTTCACGCACTTGTCCTCGTTGCGCTCCGGACGCATACTCCGCCAGTCGCCCGTCAGGTACTGCACGGAGTTTCCGGGCTCGAAGACTATGCAGGCGTGGTTCATCTCCTTCCAGGTGGGAAGCTCAGCCAATTATTTCCCTCCTTTTGCAGAATCGGTGATCTTGGTGACCTTGGTATCATCGTAGGCCGTCTGCAGGGCCTTTATGTTCTTCTCCGCGACAGCCGGAAAGCGCTCGTTTATTTGCTCGAAAAGCGACTCCAGCCTGGCCACCGGCTTCACCTTGAGCAGAACACCCAGCATGGCGGTGTTGGTGATGGCCCGACCTATAATCCGCATCGCTATCTCGCTGGCGTCGACGGTGGCCAGGCAACAATCGTGAAAACCATATGTCTTCGCCAGCTCCTTCGCCGGCGTGCACGTGTTCACGGCGATCTTTCCATCGGGCACTAGCCCCGAGGCTACGTCGGCCACGCGGAGCACGGTGGGGTCGAGGACCACAACCACGTCGGGCTTTGTTATTGGCTCCCTGATCAGGATGGGTTTGTCGTCCACGCGGCAGTAGGCGATCACCGGAGCGCCCCGCCTCTCCGGCCCGAAACTGGGAAAGGCCTGGGCGTATTTGCCTTCGTCGATGGCGCACACGGCCAGCATTTCGGCGCTTGCCACCGCGCCCTGGCCACCTCTGCCATGAAATCTTATACCGATCATACTTTCACCGCCTTCAGGAGGGGCTCCACGCTGATCTTGTGCCTTGATAGAGCCAGCTCGCCGGGTTCCCGGCCCTGGGCCAGGGCCAGGAGCTGGAAGTAATGGAGGACGGGCAACGCATGCTTCTCTTTGCGGGCGCGGTTAATCTGTACCTGTCCCAGGTCGAACTGCTCGAAGCAGGCCGGGCAGGTCACCACCACGCAGTGGGCACCGGCGGCTTCCATAGCCCGGATCTTCTCCCTGGCTATCCCCAGGGAGACCTTGTCATCCAGGCTAGCCCTGCCGCAGCATTCCATCTTGTTGTCGTAATCCACCGACTTGGCCCCCGTGGCCTCCACCAGGCCGTCCAGGAGACGGGGTTCGAAGGGATCGTCCAGGTCCAGCACCTCGCTGGGACGCAGCAGGTGACAGCCGTAGTGGACGGCCACCTTCAGGCCGTCGAGGTTCCCGGAACAGCTCTTGGCCACCTTCTCGGCTCCCAATTCCCGGTCAAGGACGGTCACGGCATGAGCGGCCTTTGTCTTTCCCTTGTATGGATAGCCGGCCTTGGAGAGGGATTCGCCGGCCTCGCGCGCCGCCTCGCCGCCGTTGCTCAGCAGGTGCGCGGCCTCGATGAGGGTGGCCGAGCATCCGTTGCACAGGGTCAAGATATCCATCTTCTTTTTCTCCGCCACGGCCAGGTTCCTGCCCGCCACTTTGAGCCAGGCCAGCAGGTCCGTGCCCTTGAAGTTCCACGGTTCGGGGCAGCATGTAAATCCCTCGACGTCCTTCGTCTTCACCCCGAGTTCGTCCAGGGCAAGCCGCGAGGCCACCTCTATCTGGGGAAGCCTCATAGGTATGTAGCATCCCAGGAAAAGAGCATATCCACCCATCTAACCCACGACCTCCTCTATCCGCTTGCCTTCGGCCTCGAAAGCCGGAAGGCCAAGCTCCTTGCGGTGCCGCTCCACCGCCGCGGTGTAGGGAATAACCCTGTCGGTGCCGCGGATGTTCTCGGCGGAGGCGGCCACCTCTTTAGGCAGCAGGTTCTCACGGGCCAGCTCGTTTTTAACCGCGGTTATTATCTCGATGGGCCGCACCCCCTGAGGGCATCTCTCCATGCAGGTGTAGCAGGTAGTGCAGTCCCAGACCGCCGAATCCTCCACCACTAGCAGGTCCTTCAATCCAAGCAGGACCTTGAGTACTATGTCGCGGGGATTGAAGCGAGGCGAGTGGGAGGCCGCCGGGCAGTCGGCCACGCAGGCGCTGCACTGGAAACAGGCCATGGCGGTGTCCACCTCCTCCACCTTCGGTAATCCCTCAATGAAATCCAGATTCGCTTTGGACATATCCATCCTCCAGGTATAGCCTTAAGGACCGTTTACCGTCACCAAAACTGTTTCCAAATATAAAAAGAGATAACCGGTCGTATGTGGCCGGTTGTTCGACGTTTTCAAATATTATACCCATTGATCGAGGTTCATCAAGGGCGGTATCATTCTGCAGACCTAAAAACCTCCCATTCCAGACCGCGAACGCCCGTCATCCTGCAAGTGAGATAATCCTAACAGATTTTCCTTCACCGCGGCGATGAGATCCCTCAATACCCTATTCCGTAGGCCACTCCTCCGTGCGCCTCTTGGAGAAGATGCCCGTTACAAGGTCCTCGCGGCTGATGATGCCCAGCAGCTTCTTCTTCTTGTCCGTCACGGCCAGAAGGCGCACGTTGGCGTCGAACATCTGTTCCACCGCCTTCTGCGCCGAGGCATCGGGAGGTATGGTATGCGGCGGTACCCTCATCACGTCCTTGGCCGTCTCGGCCAGGATGGAGTGGGGACGGGTCATGACGAAAAGCTTCAGGATGTCGCTGTCCCTCACCATGCCGATGATCTGGCCCTGGTCGTTGACCACGGGGAAGCCGGCGTACTTGTAGCGCTGAAACTTCCACACCAGGTCCTCGATGGAATCATCCTCCCCCACCGTAACCACGGCCGTGCTCATGAACTCCTTAACCGGTCGATCGGAAAGCACGTAGATCTTGGCCATCAAAAAAACCTCCCACTATTTCCTCTCAACTCCCGCCTCCCCAGCCTTGAATATGGCGTAACGGGTACAGGGAGGACCGATGATCTGAAAGACAAGGGTGGTGGCGGCGATGATGGTGATAGCCATCGCCCCCAGTTCCATACCGGCGGTACCATACGCGCCACCCCCGAACTCCAGCATGGTCTCTATGGAGAGACCGATAGCCACCCCGGCCTGGGAGAAGAGACATAGGCCGAGATAGCGGGAAACGGAGCGGGGAGCCTTACCCGCCTTGGCGCCCAAATAAGTTCCCGTCTGTTTGCCGATAGTGCGAAAAACCACGTACAAGATGCCGATAACACCTATGGATATGAGCTTGCCCATCTCCAATCTGGCCCCTACCAATACGAAGAAGATAATGAAAAGAGGCGCGGTTATGCCCCTGGCCACCTCGAAGAGATCGGGCCTCCCGTAGCGAGGCAGGTTGATGATGGTCATCCCCACCGCCATATTGGCGAGTATCAGGGAAAGGTTCAGGGCGTTGGCCGCTCCGGTGGTAAAAAGTATGGATCCCATCACGAAGACCAGCAGGGTGCCCCGGGAGGTTATGTTGCGGACCAGTAGAAGAAGGATCACCCCTACGCCGAAGCCCAGCGCAAGGGCCCCGAATATCTCCGCGAAGGGCAGCAGTACGACCTTTGCATAGTTTATCTGCTCCGCCCCGCCCAGGAGGATCTTGGCGAAAAAGGCGGCGAAGGCATAGATGGCGATGGCCATGCCGTCATCGATGCCCACCACCGCGAAAAGGGTGGTGGTCAGCGGGCCGGAGGCCTGGTACTCCCTCAGCACGTCTACGGTCGCCGCCGGGGCGGTGGCCGAGGAGAGGGCGCCGAAGATAACGGCGACGTAAAGCTTCCTTGTGTATATGTATACGGCTATGGAAACCAGCAGGAAAGCCCCCAGGGACTCCAGGAGGGATATCCATATTATGGGCTTCCCCAGTTTCCTCAAGCCCCTGATGGAGAGCTCCCCCCCGATATCGAAACCTATGAAGGCCAGGGCCAAATAGTTTATGAAGATTAGGCTGTCCAGGGTATCCGTGGTGAATACTCCCAGTACGGAACCCCCGAGGACCACCCCCAGAATTATATATCCCACGACTTGGGGAACCTTGACCCTCTCGCAAAGAAGGCTGAAACCCCATCCCAGGAAGAGCGCGAGGCCGGTAAGTATGAGTATCCAGTTAGGTGATTGGGGTATTACGTCCTCAAGCATGCCTCAGCCTTTTACAACATATGCCGTTTTCACCGTTTTATCGCCATCAATATATCACACCACTTGATAATTAGACGCACTAACAGGAAAAACAGACTAAAAAAAGTGGTTGGCCTTCTCCCAGATGTCATCCCGAAGCACGGGGACCGGCGGGTGACGACTCGAGCCGGCCTCCGCGCGGCCGCCCCGCAAGCCCGCGAGGGTTCCCGTTTTGGTATAATCTAGCTGCGAAGATAGTGATTCCTTGAGGGAAAGGAAGGGGATGAAAGAGGATATATTGCTCGGTTTCCTGGAGTACCTGCGGGAGGACATCCGCGATGAAGCCAGGAGATTCTTTCAACAGGAAAGCCTCGAGAAGGAGCAATATCTGTATATCGACCAGGATGAGGCCACCCACATGTACCTGGTCGAGCTGGGTACCCTGGAGGCTAATATCGTCCACGGGGACGGAAAGGTATATATTCTCAACTTTCTCTACCCGGGCAATATCTTCGGCGAAGGAGCTCTTTATGAAGAGGGAGTGTATTCCTACTCCGTGGTGGCCCGGGAGCCCTCAGAGGTCTGGAGGATCAGCTGGGATGACATGCAGTGGCTGGTCTCCAGGGATCCGGATTTCGCTCTCCAGATACTGAGGATGGTGATACGAAAACTGGATCACGCCTATTACAAGGATCGCTGCATTGCCGGCGAGAAAGTGGAGAAGCGTATAGCCTGCATTCTGCTCAAGATGATCAACGAGAGGGGTATAAACGAAAAATGCGGAGTGCTTATAGACACACCTATCACCAATCGTGACATCGCCGGACTGGTGGGTTCCACGGAGGAAACCGTGTCCCGCATAATGAGCCGTCTGAAGAAGGAAGATATTCTCTCCACAGAGGACAAGCTCCTGGTGGTCAAGGACAGAGAGAGCCTGCTCGATTATTTCGATGGAATCTAGCTTGAATGAGCCACCTCCATCTCTTGATTTGCATCATACTCAGGAAACGCTGAAGGGACTAAGCTATGAGTAGCAAAAGAAAACGCAGCTCTGAACCGGAGGAGGTAGCGATGAACACAGGAAAGGTTAAGGAAAGAGGGGGATTATGCTGCCCCCATTGCGCGGATTCCAAGTACCCATGCGTGAACATGGAGAGACAGATGCGGCGCGGAGCCGAGGAACGCACCGAGAGCGAGGAAGAGGAGAAGAAGTAGGGCGTTTTCATACTGCCCGTTACTGGTAAGGGTCTGGAAAACGAAGGGGGGGCGGAAAAACCGCCCTCCTTGTGTATATAAAGGTAGGTGTGATGGCGATGAAAGACGGTCCGATCGAGGTGAACGGAAGTGGGGTGGAAGGTGACTTCCGCTTCAGTCCCAGATCCAATCTCGCCGACCGTATACGGTGGATGTCCTGGGGGGAAGCGGCCTTTAACAGGGCTCGCGAGGAGAAAAAGCTGGTGCTTCTCTCCATTTCCGCCGTGTGGTGCCACTGGTGTCACGTCATGGACGAGACATCTTATTCCGATAGTGAGGTGATCCGCCTCGCCAATGAGAGGTACGTACCCGTTCGCGTAGACAGCGACCGCAATCCCGATATCAACCGCCGTTACAACCAGGGCG
Source organism: Actinomycetota bacterium (assembly GCA_034188985.1). GTDB lineage: Bacteria > Actinomycetota > Geothermincolia > Geothermincolales > RBG-13-55-18 > JAXHVT01. Next base: position 56,037 of record JAXHVT010000057.1, read on the forward strand.
GATGGCCCACTACCGCCTTTCTCGACCCCGATGGCACCCCGCTGGCCGGCGCCACCTATATGCCACCCGATACCATGCGTAAGGCCCTGGTGAGGATGGCCGACTTCTACAAGAGGCAGGGAACGGATATGGAGGAGGGCGCCGTGGACGGCGTGATCCGCGCAAACCGGGGGGAGGAAGCCGGCCCGGAACTGATCATGGAAGCGGGAAGCCTGATATTGCGCGCCTGGGACCGGGCTTACGGAGGTCTGGGCACGGCCCCGAAATTTCCCCAAACTGAGACTATAGGCCTGGCCTTGGAGATATTCGCTGACGGCGGAGACAGGGAATTCCTGCATTACGCCCGCGGTACCCTGGACGCGATGATAGGCGGGAATCTCCTGGATAAAGTGGAAGGAGGCTTTTTCCGCTATTCCACCACCCGGGACTGGAGCATACCCCATTACGAGAAGATGCTGGCCGATAACGCATCGCTTCTATCCATCCTGCTTAGGGCGTACGCGGTCACCGGCAGCGAGATCTACCGCGGCACGGCGCTTGGTACGGCGGAATTCATACGGGGGACCCTGAGTGACGGTGTTGACAGATTCTACGGCAGCCAGGACGCCGACGAGGGGTATTACCTGCTCGATAAGGAGGGGCGAGACAGACTCCCTCGTCCCCCCGTGGACGAAACGGTATACACCGACCTGACCTCCATGGCCGCCATGGCTTTCCTAGAGGCGGGGATTGTCGTGGAAAGGGAGGACTATATCTCTCAAGCCCTGTCCTCGCTGGATTTCCTGTGGTCGAAGTGCCGCCGGGAGGGGGACGGAATGGCCCATTACCACGACAGAGGTCCTCGCCGATGGGGGTTGCTGGAGGACCAGGTTCTCGCCTCCAGGGCCTTTACGCTGGCCTTCGGTTTCACCGGGCACCAGGAATATCTAAGGCGGGCGGAAGAGCTGTTGCGCCTGGTAATCGAGGATTACTGGGACGATCGATCGGGGATATTATACGATATGACACCTCTTCATACCCCGACCGGCCTGAAGCCCCAACCCGCGGACCCGGGAACCCGTGCCCGAGCCGCGGAGGCCATGCTGCTTTACGGCGCTATGGCCAGCGGCGGGGAATGGAGAGATGCAGCCGGTCGCATCCTCGCCGGCGCGTCGGACGATCTCGCGTATTACGGCATACCGGCCGCCCCCCTTGCCGGTGCGGCGAACCTCTACTTGAAGGGGCCGGTTATCGTAAGGATTACCGGCGGCAGGGACAACGGAGCCAGCGAATTGCTGAAGACTGCTCTGCTCTCACCCCTGCCGCGCCTATTCCCCCTCCTGTCCGAGGCAAGCGGGGAGGGTTCGAGGGCCGAGGCTGAGGTATGTTCGATGCAGGCATGCCGGATACGTACTTCCGACACGGGAGAGCTCGCCGGCCATCTCCGTCTGCGCGAAGATATGCTATCCGGCTCGGGGGAATGACTGGACAGTAACGGTCGAGTCGAATATGGATCGACATCCTTGCCAAACTCGTGCACGGAAATAATAATTATGGAATAATCGTGATTGTGGTCCGGAACGGAAGAACCGGGCCCGATCATCCCAGGTGGATCATCGAGCTAAGGGGGTAGAGATGGGCGAGAAGACTAGAAATAACCTTTATAAAGGCTATACCGGAGAGTCCAAAGCCGTGGTTAGGTTGAAGGCTTTCGCCGAAAAGGCGGTGGAAGAAGACTACCCCGGAGTGGCCAAGCTGTTCAGGGCGGTATCGGAATCAGAGGCCGTGCATGCTTATAACAACCTTCGCCTCCTCGGCGTCATCGAGGAAACCGAGACCAACCTCGAGGAATCCATGGCCAGGGAGGAGAAGATAGCCCAGGTCAGCTACGACAATTTTGTCGCCGACGCCGAGGAGGAAGGGGAGAAGGCTGCCGCCATCATGTTCGGTTACGCCCGTGATGTTGAGGAGAGACACGCGAAGCTCTACGAAGGGGTGCTGCAGCATATGGTGGCCGAGAAGGTTCCCGACTATTACGTCTGCAGCGTCTGCGGCCACGTTGCTGACGACGTGCTGCCCGAGAAATGCCCCATATGCGGAGCCCCGGAGGATAAATTCTTCGAGGTAGATTAGCTACACGGCCGCAAGCTGACGGCGAGCGGACCCGGGGTGTTTTAAGAATCTAAACAGGCTTCCCGGCCGGGAAGCCTGTACGCATCGATCGTGAACCTCGGCTGTCCAGTCTATTCCACACCACACTGCTTGAGGGAATCCATGACCTCGCCGAGTACCTTTTTCCTCTTCGCCATCTCGTCGAGCTTGGCCTCGACATCCGCCATCTCCGGGTCGAAAACGCAGGCCCCGAAGGAGCAGTCGACTCCCGCCAGCTCCTGGAGCTTGCCGGCCAGCACCTTGAGGTTCTCCTCATAATCCCCTATCTCCTGGTTCAAAAGTTCCTCTTTCTCTGAAGCCATGCATATCCCTCCTTTGTCTTTCCTCCCATCGTTCTATACATTATACCCAAACCAATCGGTTTATCTATGTTCCGGATCATAAATATTGGCGCCCCGCCCCCGGGGAAGCCCCGACCGAACCGCGTAAATCGATCGGGAGAAGCCCGCTATCCCGGGAAGGCAAGCGAGAGGATGGCATAACGCCGTCACTGCAGCACCTCGGAATATAGCTCGCGGTCCATGGCTCGAGGCGCGGCCGGTACGGGATCGGTATCACCAGGCGGACCGGGAGAAGTAGATGGACCTCTCCGCCACCACCGGCCTCTCGGAGAGAACCTCGATTGAGACCTCGCTGTCCCGTCCCGCCTCGGCGACCACATCTATGGTCGCCCGGCCCTCCGGGGGCAGGTAGTAGGAATGCTGTATATCCTCCCCTTCCCCAAGGATATAATCCACGGTCACCACCGTCTCCTCACCCCCGGGGTTGAATAGAGCCAGCCATTCGTTGAAGCCCTGGGAGGTGCAGCCCTCCGCGAATACCCAATGCTCCCTCGCCTCCCAGGCGCCCTTGCTGCAGCAGCCCCCCTGTACGTTGTTGGATTGGAAGTATGCGGTACGCTCCGCCACCACCGGAAGCAGGCTGTAGAGATGGCATGAGTAGTCTAGGTCGGGGGGCAGAAGGGTGTTAATATCCAGGGTTTTTCTCTCCCCCGCGGCAAGGCTGATCGTCTCCTGGCTCACCGCACCGTCAGAGCGTATGAAGCGCACCTTGAGCCAGGTGGAGTAAAGGCAGGGGTTGAAAAGGGTGAGATAGCTGTTGAAAAAACGCCGTGTGGTTCCCTCGGCGAAGAACCACTCGCCGCTGGGCTCGTTGATACCGGAATCGCAATGAGCCCCGGCGATGATGTTGTTATAGACGAAATGCTGGGATCTCTCGGCCACCACGGGGGCCACGGAATCCAGGACCATGGAGTAGTCTCCCTCCTCCACGAAATCGTTTATCCGCAGGGTGAGCCTGTCGTAGGGAGGAAGGGCGAATTCGGTATCCAGTGACTTGCCACCTTCACCGTATAGCTCCATGCTTACCCGGGCCTCCACCAGGCCGGAGGGGTTGAACACCGCGAGATATTCCTCGAAACCGTCGCGCACCGTTCCCTCTGGAAAATAGTGGCGCGTGGAGGCGCTGTCCGCGCCCTGGGATATGGTCGCCCCGCTGTGACCGCTTCCGCTGTTGAAATAGAGCATGCGCTCCGCCGCCAGTGACGTATCGCATTCCAGTATCACGGAGACGTCGTCCTGCCAGGGTATCTCCCGGTTTACCGAGATGGACAGCCTGTCCCGTGGTGAGAGCAGGTACTCCTTTTCCTCATGTCCCTGGGGGGAGAAGAAACCCACCCTGAGCTCCGCCTCCTTATCACCTGGGTTCATCACCAGTATCCACTCCTCAAAGCCCTGCCTGGTGGTGCCCTCGGCGAAATAGCGCCTGGGGGAACCGTCGCCCTGACCTATCATGGAGACACCCCCCCGCACCTGGTCTTTCCAACCGTAGAGCTCTCCCACGGTCACGAAGCAGAATCCCCTCTCCTGCAGGCCCTGTACAACCCCGGTCACCAGCTCGTAGGTATTCCTGCCCCCGAAATGAAAAAGGATGTTACTCCCATCTCCGGCCGCGCTGACCATGAAGTCCACCCTGTCCTGTACGGGTATATCGGTTCCGTGGGAGTCCATGCTGTCAAGGTCCCACATCACCGGCACGTAACCCGTGGAGGAGATTACCGCCCTCACCCTGTCGTCGATGAAGCCCCCGGGCGGCCTGAACCAGGGCTGGAACTGGCCGGTGGCGGAGCTTATCACCGACTGGCAGGCGTTGAGCTCGGCCCGTATGATATCGTCCGGTATCTTTGTGAGCCAAGGATGGGTCTGGGTGTGATTGCATACCTCCCAGCCCAGGGCGTCCATCTCCTGCAGCAGGTGGGTGTTGTTCTGGGCCCAGGCACCGACGACGAAGGCTGTGGCCGTGATGCCCTGCGAGTTCAAGTAGTCCAGTACGCGGTGGTCGAAGCCGTACCCGTCGTCGAAGGTCAGGGCCACCCGCGGCGGGGAGGCGGCCCGCGCCGTACCGGCTTCCCCGGGTAAGGTCAGCGCAACCGCTAATATTGCAGCCACCAGCATCGCGACCAGCGCCGCTTTCCTCATCCTTTCATCACCTTTCCCGCCCGCTCGCGTCCCGATGGGGCGTCAGGAGGAAAGCACCTCCACCACTCCGCCCACGGCCTCGCGGGCTACCCTGGGGTTCGAGCCTCCCGACAATACGTAGCACACTCCCCGCGGGAACATCTTCATGATCTTGCGGGCGAAAACGGAGTAAACGTCGTCGCTCAACCGGAAGGCCCCGTAATCGTCGTCGTGGTTATCGTGGCCGAAGACGATAAACAGGACGTCGTGGCCAAAACTCGACGCCACCTTTATGGCCTCGTCCGCATCGGCCAGAAATCTCTCGTCATCCGCGTCGTAAGGAAGACTGAAGTCGATGTTATTGGGACCGTTTTCACTCCCCATACTGTAACCGGAGTGAAAATTTATGTGCATGACATCGGGGTCGGATCCCAGTATATCCCGTGTGCCGTCCCCGAAATGTGGGTCGATATCGATGATGGAGAAACGTCTCACGTACCGCCTTTCCCTCAAATATACGATGGCCATGGCCACGTCGTTGAGGTAGCAGAAACCCCAGAAACCGTCCCGGCTAGCGTGGTGACCGGCGGTTCCCGTAAAGCAGAAAGAGTTCGCGGCCCTTCTGGTCGCCACCTCCTCGGCACCCTGTATAACCGCGCCAGCCGAGAGCAGAGCGACCTCGTAATAACCGCTGCTGATAACCCCTTTTATATGGGTCTCGCTGTGGACACCGCCGGCCAGGTCCTCTTCCGCCGGCCGGGCCTCGATAACCTCGACCCCATCTCGATCCAGCAAACCCCTGGAAACCAGCTCATCGAAAGCGGGGGCCACCCTGTCCCTCAGGACGGGGTACCCGTGGATGGAGAAATCATCATGGTAGGTTATCGCCAGCTTGATGGACCGGCCTTTATCCTCATGTTCCTCCTTCATTCCCCTCCTTTTCCGCATGCGATGCTGCTAGCCTTCAGGTTATTCTTCGGCCAATGCGGAGGTATCGTAAAGCTTTCCCGTCTTCCGAGTCATCATTCAACCATACCGGCCTGTCCTTACACCATGATAAACCTCTACTTCTGATCTGACGACGTATGCGCCGAGGCGTTCCACGATATCCCCGATGGCGGCGGTGCCGTATTCAGCCGTTTCACGGCTTTACCGCCACGAGCAAGCGCGTGCTATAATCTGCGCAAGTCTATAGGGTGGGGAAGTTAGGAGGTTTAGTAATGCCAATCTACGTTATGATGACCAAGCTCACCGACCAGGGAGCCAACACCGTGAACCGCGATCCCGGACGTATCAAGGAAGTCAACAGCGACGTGGAATCCCTGGGAGCCAGGGTGCTGGCCCAGTATGCGCTCCTGGGTGATTATGACTTCCTCAATATTCTCGAGGCTCCGGACAACGAAACCATAGCACGCGTCTCCCTGCAGCTCGCCTCGAGGGGAACCCTGCGTATTCAGACCATGGCCGCCATACCCGTGGACGATTTCATCAAGAGCGTGCATTAGAAAGAAACGGCGCCTTTCTGTTTATCCCCGTACCCGCTGGGGTAGACTGTTAATATCGCTAGCAAGACTACCCGATGCAGGATAGCGAGGAAAGGAGGAGGGCGTATGGCAACCTACATTCTGATCAGCCATCTCACGGACGAGGGCTGCGCCACTCTGACCAAGAACCCCGATCGCATCAAAGAGGTCAACAAGGACGTTGAGGCCATGGGTGGCAAGGTTATCGCGCAGTATGTTGTTCTCGGACAGTTCGACTTCATCAATATCGTTGAAGCTCCCGATAACGAGACTGTCGGCAGGATATCCGTCAGCCTGTCCTCGCGTGGTACTGTGCGTATAATGACCCTCCCGGCCATAGATGTGGACACCTTTATAGAGAGCCTCAAGTAAAACTTCGGTCACGGACATATGTGATTCCGGGGCGTTCGGCTTCTACGATCCGTCGTCCTTTACTACCCTTTAGCGATTTCCAGGTCATCGAGCGGCTTCTACGTCTTTATCTGATAATGGCCGGACTTTCAGGGCCGACCCCGTATTTCTACCGTAGAATTAAAAACCTCAGTTTCTCGGGCCTGAGAGCCTGTTGCTCGAACCTCCCCATTGCCGACAAACTGGCTGACATATATTAGCGCTGATATTAACGCTGATATTCGCCGCTGCTGGAGTGCGCCCTGCCTTCCTTTTTAAGCGGGTCCCCGGGGCCGTCCTCCACCCCGACAACTTCATCGGGTT
>JAXHVT010000058.1:0-25375 GCA_034188985.1 Actinomycetota bacterium
CGCCAAGAGGATCAAACGCTCCCGCCCCGAGCTTGCCGACATCATGCACTCAGCTCCCGGGGAGGAGGCCCAGGTGGACTTCTTCCAGGGACCCCTGACACTGGACCCGGAGACGGGCCGCTTTTACCACCCCTGGGTCTTTCGCGTGGTACTGGCCCACTCCCGCCATTCCTACGAGGAGGCGGTAAGGAAACAGGACTTCCTCTCCTTCATCCGTTTGCACGAGCGCGCCTTCCGCTTTTTCGGCGGCGTGCCCAAGGCGGTGAGGCTGGAACCTGAAGGCCGGAGTGGCACGGGCCTGCCCCTACGACCCCGAGGTAAACCCCGTCTATCAAGCCTTCGCCGCCCACTAGGGCTTCTGACCCCTGCCCTGCTTCCCCGGAAAAGCCAAGGAGAAGGGCAAGGTGGAGAAGGCCGGGGACTACCTCAAGCGCAACGCACTCAAAGGTAGGGGATTCAACTCGCTTGCGGAGTTAAACGAGCACCTTCGCCGGTGGAACCGCAACATCGACTCGCTCCGCATCCACGGCACCACGAAAAGACAGGTCATAGCCCACTTCCTGGAGGCGGAGAAGGGAGCCCTTCAGCCGCTGCCCGCTTCTTCGTTCGAGCACTTCAACTACGGCAGGCGCATGGTGCACTTCGACGGCCATATCCGGGTGGGGAACGCCTTCTACTCCGTCCCCCACCACCTGCTGCGGGAGGAGGTGGAGGTGCGCTTCACCGACCGCATCTTGAAGATCTATCACCAGGAGGAGTTGGCGGCGGTGCACGCCATCTCCTCACCGGGGACGTTCACGACCTCAGACAAGCACCGCCCGGCCGAGAAACCCGCCAAAGCGGAGGGGTACGAGCGCTACCTGCTGGCCCGGCCCGGGCGGAGCGGGTGGGAGAGGGCGCGCTCACCTGGGCCCGGGGAGCCATCGCCGCCCGGGGCCCCCGTTCCTACCGCCTCATGCAGGGGATGCTCGCTCTAACCGGCAAGCACCCGGCGGAGGCGGTCAACTGGGCCTGCGAGATTGCACATGAGAACTCCTGCTATCGCTACCGGTCCTTAAAGAAGCTCGTGGAGAGGGCGGCCGAAGGGGAGGAGATACCCGGGCTCATCCAGTTCCACGAGCTCATCCGGCCGCTATCCGAGATAGGAGAGGAGGTGAGGACAATTGAGCGTAGAGCTTGAGAGGAGGCTGCGCTCCCTGCGGCTGTCCGGGATGGCGGAGAGCCTCTCCGCGCGGCTGCTCGAGGCGGAGCAGGGGGGGAGCTCCTGCCGCGAGTTCTTAGAGCTGCTCACCGAAGACGAGCTCTGTGTGAGGAGGGATCGCCTATACGCCCGCCGCCTCAAGCGGGCCGAACTCCCCAGCGAGAAGCCCCTATCCGACTTCGACTTCTCCTTTAACCCCAAGACCCCCAAGCGGGTTATAATCGAGCTTTCCACGGCCAGGTTCGTGCGCGAGAAAAGAGATCTTCTGCTCATCGGCCCCTCGGGGGCGGGCAAGAGCCACATCGCCATCGCCCTAGCCGTATCCGCCATCACCGCCGGCCACACCGTGCTGCACGTATCCGCCTTCGATCTTGTGGTGGACCTGCGCCAGGCGGAGGCCACCGGGGAGAGGGACTCACTCATCGGCAATCTCTCATCCGTGGACCTGTTGGTGCTCGAGGACCTGGGGATGAAGCGCTTCCCCGCTGGATGCGCGGAATACCTGCTGGAGATGTTCTTCCGTCGCTACGAGCGGGCCTCCACCATCGTCACCACCAACCGCCCCATCTAGGACTGGGGCAAGGTGCTGGGAGACGCCGCCGCCGGGGCCATCCTGGATCGCTTCCTGCACCATGCCGAAGTGATATCCATCACCGGTCCCAGCTACCGTCTGCACGAAAGAAAGAGAAAAGGGTTGGAGATACCGGAGATAAAAGGCGGGAATCGGGGTTACACTTTTTTCGGGTGGAATAACGATGTGTGAACTTCTGACGGTAAAGGCGTCCGCACACATGGACAGAGTGGATGAGATCCATGTCTAATGGGGTTGTGCTGCTCCTATCATCATGCTTCTACAGGTCTTGTAGACATAGTTATATGGGAGGAGGATTCAAACTTCGATGACAGGCTCTAATATGACAACGGGCAGATAACAAGAGGCGTTGAAGCTTTCAGCATGGTAAGATAATGGCAATATCCGAAACCTGTTGCATCACGTTTCGGAAACGAGGCTTACGCTTTAACGCATACCGAGCCGCTTACGCTGTCGGAAGTGTTTACCGATGCAAAGATCATAACCTTACGGGGTGGGTATTGGGAGACAGGGAATGCAACGCGCTTCTGAAGTTTATAGTCAAGCATGGCGTCTACAACATGGATCTTATAGAGGTATCGGGAGTTAAGGTATCACCACTCGAGTTCATGCGCAGTCTAGGGATTAAAACAGCCGAGATCGAGTTGGAGAAGATATGGAAGGGCGAGAAGGCCCTTAACTGGCTGGAAGAGTACTCGTTGGAAGCTGAGGTAATCGGCATAAGAATGGTATAGGTGCCAGTAGCGTACTCTCCAGCCTTGCTCCGCCCCATCCCTTTCATGAAAAACTGGGAAGGGAACCGATCGGGGAGTTCGGGGTGGGGCTATCGGAGTCCCCATGTCCGTAACAGCCTGTATGTTGCTGCAGGGCGGCATAGAGATGAAGGCGGGGCTTCTCGGTAACGTGGAGTTTTTCCCCGATCCCGATAAGTACTTCGACGAGCTTGCGCGGCGTGGATTCAGGCTAGTGAAAACCGCGGATTGAACATGCCGGGGGATGCCGATCCTATATTCACGAGGATAGGCCGGTCTAGGATATGGATTGTAGCGTGGTTGCTCAAATCCCTCGGCTGTGAAGTAGTAACTAGTATCCATAGCCATATGCTTGAGGCTTCACATATTCCATCATTCCATCGCGGTCCACAACATGGCGGTCGTCGTCAATCGGCCTTGAAAGGTAGTTGTGTAAACGGAAGAGGATATATAATTGTGAGGGTATAACGCAAAACAGCTATGCCGGACATGTATCAAAAGGTGTCAGCATTTAAAACACGGCAATTATTTGAAGAATTTGCTTGAGGAACAAACAAAACGATCTGCCCTCGGATTATTCTCCAAGAAAGGATTTCAAAATACAACCGTCGCGGAAATTGCCGAATCTGCAGGCTTAAGTAAGGGATTGATTTACTGGTACTGGGACTCCAAGGAAAAAATCGCGTTTTCGCTTGTGCGCGAGATGCTTTCCGAATTCTTAAAAACCATAGAGAATGCCAGGGATAGGGATGGGTCGTTCATAGCATAGATAAATGGACTGATAGAGCAGGTTGCCGAGTTTTACTACATGGAGAAGAACCAATGCCTGCTGTGGAGAAAACTTGTTTCCGATAACCCCGGGGCGATAAACGAAAAGTATGCATGCGATATCGGTGAATGCTACTCAAAATAGTCATAGCCTTGGCTGAGTTGCTGCAACAGGGGGTACTGAGCGGGGAAATAAAAATATCGATACCCGCTTCTACTCTCTTTTAATCTTAAGGACAACCGAAGGGGCTGGAGGGAGTATGGCTGGAGAATGAAGAGGGCTTCGATATCAAGTACGCCTTGAAGACGGTAACGGGCTTCGTTTTGGAGGGCATCAAGGCACACAAGTAATTCATTACGTCTAAGAGCCATAAAATGGGCTGGGCCTTGAGCTGTCGACCATGATACGGCAACCGGGATTGGAAGGAAAGTTTGCCGCCCGTCTTTACCGGCTGCTAGGAGAGTTTAGGGCACCTGACAGCGCTGGTTCGAGCAGAGTTGCCTGGAATACCCGGCTATGATAACTTACTGCTCCGGCTTGGGATCAAGGGGTAACACTGCCGAGTTTTTCATTACTTATGAGTCAATTCGGTTTCTTGACAGCCATGCCCTGGACCTCTATCATCTAAGGTTGTTGTATAGAAAAGAGGTATCGAGAAGCGTGGAGTATGAAGACCTATAGCGTGAAGAAAGCGGATATCGACAGGAAATGGTACGTGGTGGACGCCGAAGGTCTGGTGTTGGGCAGAATGGCCTCCGAGCTGTCCAAGATCCTCAGGGGTAAGAACAAGCCGACCTATTCGTCCCATATGGATGTGGGCGATCATGTTATCGTTGTCAATGCCGATAAGATACGCTTAACGGGCAATAAAGCGCAGAAGAAACCCTACCGCCATCATTCGGGCTATCCCGGCGGTCTCAAGGAGGCGCCTTACGAGGACTTGATTAAGAAAAAGCCCGAGTTCGTTGTAGAAAAGGCGGTAAAGGGCATGATGCCTAATAACCGCCTGGGAAGGGCCATGATAAGCAAGCTCCATGTGTACTCGGGGCCCGATCATCCCCATCATGCCCAGAAACCGGAAAAGCTAACCCTTGAGGCTTGAAGAACAGGGAAAAGGTAGGTGAAGGTCTTGCCTCAACAGCTCGGATATGGAACGGGAAGGCGTAAGGAAGCCATAGCCCGGGTGTGGCTTTACCCGGGGAACGGCGAGTTCGAGATCAACGGCAGAGGTTTTGAGGAGTATTTCCCGCGAGCAGCCTTGAGAAACCAGGTATTGCAGGCCCTGGAGGTTTCGGGCACCGCCGATCGTTACAGCGTAGTGGCCACCATTAAAGGAGGAGGGATCTCAGGTCAGGCCGGGGCTCTCAGCCACGGCATCGCCAGGGCTCTGGTGGATTGCGACGAGACCCTCCGCACCGTTTTGAAAAAGGCGGGGCTCCTTCGCCGAGATCCGCGTATGAAAGAGCGCAAGAAGTACGGGCTTAAGAAGGCCCGCAAGCGTCCTCAGTTCTCCAAGCGCTGATATCACCAGCCTCCACACGAGCCAACCTCTATCAGGGATGACGGGTTCGACCGAGTTGAGTGCCCAGGGACCGTTGCTGGTTTTCCTTGAATGACGGAAAATGCAGGTGATATAGTCCAGATATAAGACATGGGGAGCAGGATATGCGCTATCCGGAGGTTATAAAACAAAGACTTTTCGGAACCGATGGCATAAGGGGAAAGGCTAACAGGGAACTCACGCCCGAGCTTGCCGTACGCGTGGGTTACTGCGCTGTCAAGGTGCTGGCGCATGATAACGCCCGGCCATATCTTCTGGTTGGAAGGGATACACGGATCTCCGGAACCATGCTGGAATCGGCACTGGCGGCCGGTATATGCGCCGCCGGGGGTACGGCGGAGCTGCTGGGGGTCGTCCCCACCCCAGCCGTTGCTCATCTCACCAGAAAAAAAAGCGCCGACGCCGGGGTGGTGATCTCGGCTTCACATAACCCAGCCGAGGATAACGGCATTAAATTCTTCCATTACGATGGCTACAAGCTGCCCGACGAGATGGAGAGGGAGATAGAATCACTCATACGCGGGGGAGGCGAGGAAAAAAGACCTCTGGGGGATAAGGTAGGGCGTGCTTGTACCTCCGAGGATGCCGAGGAGGAGTACATGAAATTCCTCCTCTCTACGTCTCGTCCGGACCTCAGCTCCATGCGGGTAGTCGTCGACTGTGCCAACGGGGCGGTATATCGCCTGGCGCCGATGCTGCTGCGCAACTGCGGGGCCGAAGTTATCGCCATCCATTCCGATCCCGATGGAGTGAATATAAACAGGGAATGTGGCTCAACGCATCCCGAGGATCTGCAGCGGGGAGTCACCGAAAAGGGGGCTGACCTGGGTCTGGCATACGACGGCGACGCCGATCGTGTGCTGGCCGTAGATGAAAAAGGGCGGCTCGTGGACGGCGACTTCATCATGGCCATATGCGCCCTTCAGATGAAAAGGGACAAGGTACTGAATGATAACGCGCTGGTTACAACGGTCATGACCAATCTTGGTTTTCACCAGGCTATGTGCAGGGAAGGCGTGGATGTCCACCTCACCCAGGTTGGTGACCGTTACGTTTTGGAGAGTATGCTCGAGAAGGGTCTCAACCTTGGCGGAGAGCAATCAGGTCATATCATATTCCTGGATTACGCCACAACCGGAGATGGTCTGATAACCTCTATCAAACTGCTGGAAGCCATGCAGTGCAGTGGAGAGCCCCTGTCCTCGCTGGCGTCGGTGATGAAACGGATCCCCCAGCTGTTGATAAATGTTAGCGTAAAAGACAAGGAAGCGTTGGGGGATTCCGAGATCATAACACGGGCCCTGGCGGAATGGGAACGGAGATTGGAAGGCAAGGGGAGAATTCTACTGCGACCGTCCGGGACCGAACCCGTAGTGCGCGTAATGGTGGAGGACGTGAATGAGGGGAGAGCCGAAACGGCGGCCAGGGAATTGGCGACGCTGATCGAGAGGGAGATGAGCTGAGTTTGTGCGGTATCATCGGGTACGTTGGTGATCGTTCATTGCCACTGACCCTTTTTCGCGGGTTGCGGCGCCTGGAATACAGGGGATACGATTCGGCGGGCCTGGCCGTATTCGACGGTGAGAACATAGATATTCTCAAACGTAGGGGCAACCTGGACAGCTTACAGGGTGAACTGGGGCGTTTGACAGAGAAGGGGATCGCGGGATTGGGCCATACCAGATGGGCCACCCACGGGCGACCATCGGTGGAGAACGCACATCCCCACTTGGATTGCGAGGGAAATATCGTAATCGTGCACAACGGTATTACCGAGAACTTCCATGAACTCCGGGAAGAGCTGGAGGGAAAGGGACACCGCTTTCGCTCCCAGACGGACTCCGAGGTTCTGGCCCACCTGATCGAGGACTGCTATAGCGGGGATTTGCTGGAGGCGGTTCGCCTGGCCATGACGATGGTCGAGGGTGCCTATGCACTGGTGGCCATGAGCCGGAGAGAGCCGGGGATTCTGGTGGGGGCCCGCGAGGGCAGTCCCCTGATCCTGGGCCTGGGTGAAGGTGAGAACTTCCTGGCCTCGGCGATACCGGCCTTCCTCGACATCACGCGGAAGACGGTTGATCTGGAGAACGGGGACCTGGCCGTGATCGGCAGAGAGGAATGGAGGGTAATAAATTCCGAGGGCCGGCGGGTGCATCGCCCTGTTGTCGAGGTGGGCTTCGATATATCCGCGGTGGAGAAAGGCGGCTACGATGATTTCATGCTCAAGGAGATATATGAACAGCCCCGGGCCTGGAGGGATACCCTGCGGGGGCGGATGGGAAAGTCCGGAATCCTTCGCATTGAGGAGTTAGATGATGCCTCGCTGGATTTCCGGGCCATCGAGAGGATCATATTCGTATCCTGCGGAACCTCCTATCATGCCTCCCTTCTGGCCAGATATATCATCGAGGCCTGGATGGATATCCCCGTTGAAGTCGATATCGCCTCCGAGTTCTGTTACCGGGAACCACGCCTCGATCCCTCCTGCCTGGTGGTGGCGGTAAGTCAGTCGGGCGAGACGGCTGACACCATGACCGCCCTGCGCTGGGCAATGCGCAGCAACGCGCGAACCCTGAGCATCGTAAACGTAGTAGGAAGCATGATGGCAAGAGAGTCAAACGCCGTCCTGTACACGAGGGCCGGGCCCGAGATCGGGGTGGCGGCGACCAAGACCTTTTTCACCCAGATAGCCGCCGTCTACGTCCTGGGATTATATCTGGGCCAGGGGCGAGGCCTTCTGGATAAGGGATTCATCGAGAAGACCTTCCGAGAGCTGGAGGAGCTTTCCGATAAGGTGGAGCTGGTGCTCGAGGATACGGAGGCGGTAGAGAGATGCGCCGACAGGTACTGCCGCTGCGAGGACTTCCTCTTCCTGGGGCGTAATATAAACTATCCCCTGGCTATGGAGGGTGCACTCAAGCTGAAGGAGATATCCTATATCCACGCCGAAGGCTATCCGGCCGGGGAGATGAAGCATGGCCCTATCGCCCTGCTGCATCCGGGATTTCCCGTAGTGATGCTCATACCCAGGGATACCATCTACGAGAAGATCCGCAGCAATATGGAGGAGATAAGGGCGAGACAGGCCCCGGTAATAGCTATCGCCACCAGTGGCGACAGCGAGATAGAGGCGTACTGTGAGGAGTTTATCCCGGTGCCCGAAGTCTACCCCCGGTTTAACCCTGTGGTTATTACCCCGGCGCTGCAGCTTCTCGCTTACCACATCGCCAAGCTCCGTGGATGCAACGTCGATCAACCGCGTAACCTGGCCAAGACGGTGACCGTGGAATAGCCGGGGAGGGAACCGCGCGGTCGTGGAGAATGGAGTTACAATAGGCTATAACGAAGGTCCGAATATGGAAGCACGTGGGCATATTTGGAAGGATGGAGATTCTGGGTATAGGTATAGATCTGATCGAGATAAGCAGGATAGAGAAGGCGATAGCGCGACACGATAATTTCGTGTCGCGGATTTTTTCGGAGCGGGAAAGGAAGAGATGCGAGGACTGCTCTCGCCCCGCAAGCCGCTACGCCGCTTGTTTCGCGGCCAAGGAGGCTGCCTCCAAGGCACTGGGCACCGGTATCAAGGGATTCTCGTGGAAGGATTTAGAGATGTGCGAGGATGAGAACGGCAGGCCGTACATGAAACTTCACGGCGCTGCGCTGGAGGAAGCGGGAAGGCGGGGGGTTGAGGATATCTTGATAAGCGTGGCTCATTCCACGGAGACGGCCGTGGCCGTTGCGCAAGCCGTTGGACGGGAGAACGGAAGATGAGGGTTGTCTATTCCCGGGAGATGAAAGCCCTTGATAGGGCGGCGATTGAGGAAGGCATACCCTCGCTGGACCTGATGGAGCGAGCCGGCAGGGCAGTGGCCGAGCAGGCCCGGGATATGCTAGGCCTCTGTACGGGCAGGGAACTGGCCGTTTTGGCGGGAAAGGGGAATAACGGCGGCGACGGGTTCGTGGCCGCACGCTACCTGGAGGCTTGGGGCGCGGGCGTAAAGGTTTATCTCCTGGATGGAGGGGGGGACATTACGCAGGACTCGGCGATCAACTATAAGCGTTTCCTCGATTCCGGAGGCGAGGTAATAACGGGTGAAGCATCCGCCCTGGAGAAGCACTTGCGGGACGTGGACCTGGTTATAGACACCATCTTCGGCGTGGGCTTCCACGGGAAAGCGGAGGGCGATTACGGCATGGCCATAGCCGTCGTAAACGGATGTGACGCGCCGGTGCTCGCCGTGGATATTCCGTCGGGCATGGAGGCGGATACGGGGGCTACGCAGGGTCCAGTCGTGGATGCGGCGCGTACGGTGACTTTCGCCTGGCCCAAGACGGGGCTTTACCTGTATCCGGGAGCGGAGAAGGTTGGAGAACTGGTGGTTGCAGATATAGGCATTCCACCACGGTTGCTGGAGGAAATGGTGGAGAGCCAGGTATATACCATCGAGGGCGAGGAGATCGCCGACATGCTGCCGCGTCGTTCCAGCCACGCCCATAAAGGGATGTGCGGGAAAGTGCTGGTGGTGGCGGGCTCGGAGGGCTTGACCGGCGCCGCCGCACTGTGCTGCAGGTCGGCGATGAGGACAGGAGCGGGCTTGGTTACCCTGGGTATTCCGGCCGGGTTGAATCATATCATGGAAGTGAAGCTGACCGAGGTAATGACACTGCCCCTGCGGGATACGGAAGGAAGGGCCCTGAGCGAGGGGGCGGTCGATCAGGTTGTGGAGTTCCTGGAGGATTACGATGTCCTGGCCTTGGGGCCGGGGCTGGGCACCTCGATGCCAACCGTGAAAGCGGTATCCGAGCTGCTGAAGCGGGTGGAGAAACCGGTGGTGCTCGACGCCGACGGTATAAACGCCGCGTCCATGAAGACCCGCAGCCTGGAGGGAAGGGATCACCCGACAATTGTAACCCCGCATCCCGGAGAGCTTGGGCGGCTGCTCGAAAAGAGCGCAGGTGATATCCAGGTGTCGCGCCTGGAATCGGCCCTCGAGGCCGCAAGGAGATTCAGGTGCGTGGTGGTGCTCAAGGGCGCGAACACCATTGTGGCGGACCCGGGGGGAAGTGCTTATTTCAATCCCCTGGCCCTTCCCGGCCTAGCCACGGCGGGAAGCGGCGATGTCCTGACAGGATGCGTAGCCTCCTTTGTCGCCCAGGGGCTAAAGCCCATTGATGCCGCGCTGTGCGGCGTTCATACCCATGGACGGGCCGCAGAGCTGGCCGTGCATATGGTAGGACCTATAGGCATGTTGGCGGGGGACGTGATCTCGCATCTCCCATTGGTATTAGCCGCGATGCTGCGCGAGAGGGAAGGAGGTAGGAGGCTATGACGTCGGCGGTCGAGATAATGAGCACCGATCCCGTAACCGTAGGGCCCGAGACTACGGTCAAGGAGATGGCCGAGATAATGGTCGAGAAACGAATAAGGCTGCTTCCCGTCGTTGACGACGAGGGGAAGCTTCTGGGCGTGGTGGATGAGGAGAATCTCGTACATCAGGATGCCAAGGTACATTTTCCGACCTTTATCCATTTTCTCGAGAGCTACATAGTGCTGCCCACGTCCTTGAAGCGCTTTGAGAAGGAGCTACGCCAGGCGGTTGGTTCCAAGGCCTCTGACGTAATGGGAGAGAAGCCCTATATAGCTAGCCCAGACGACAACGTCGAGGAGATAGCCACCTTGATGGTGCACAAGGACCTGGAGTACTTGCTGGTAGTGGAGGACGAACATCTGCGAGGGGTGATAACCCGCGCGGATATACTGAAGAACCTTACCGGTGGTTGAGGGCTTACGGTGGCGTGTTCCACCGTTATCTGGATAGGTCCCAGGGTTTCATGGAGGAACAGGTATTAAACGGGGAGAGATCCCGCCGGGACAGCGATGTTCGAGGAGATCGATATGAACCTGTCTGGTGATGAACGGGCTTTAGCGGAAAAACGGTTCTGGCGTCCTACCTATGCCGAGGTGGACCTGGACAATATACGTCATAACGTCCGTCTCTTCGCCGAACTGGTGGGTGATGGTTGTCAGATCATGGCCGTGGTCAAGGCGGATGGTTATGGTCATGGAGATGTAGAGACGGCCGGCGCCGCCCTCCAAGCCGGCGCCACCAGGTTGGGGGTGGCACTGGTGGAGGAGGGGGACAGGCTGAGGGGCGCGGGTTTCAAGATCCCCATACACCTTCTTTTCGAGCCGCCGGTGTCAGCCGCCGGCAGGGTGGTCGAACTGGCCTTAAACCCCACCGTTTACACTATGGAATTCGCCGAGGCATTGTCGCGGGCAGCCGTGGAAAAGGATGTGGGTATAAGCGTTCATGCCAAGGTAGATACAGGAATGCACAGGGTGGGCATGAACCCCGATCGGGCGGCCTCCATGCTGGAAGAAATCGCCCTGCTGCCGGGACTCAAGCTGGAGGGCATTTATACCCACATGGCCATGGCTTCCGAGCTCGATCACCCCTTCAGTTTAAGGCAGTGGAGGGTTTTCGAGCGGGTGTTGGAGGAGATGGAGACCCGGGGGATCGAGGTGCCCATACGCCACTCCGCCGCGTCTGGGGCCGCCCTATCGCTTCCCGATGCCCGTATGGATATGATCAGGCTAGGTATCGCCATGTACGGGCTTCTGCCAGGAGGATCTTACACCGGCATGCTGGATCTCCGACCTGCCCTTTCGCTGCGAACCCGCATAAGCCAGGTATTCCGTGTGCCGGCGGGGGAGGGGTTGAGCTATGGTTTGACCCACGTCTTCGATGAACCGAGCTGGGTGGCCGTTCTTCCACTGGGTTATGCGGATGGCCTGTCGCGCGATCTCTCTAACCGTTGGGAGGTGTTAATCGCCGGGAAGGCTTACGCGCAGGTGGGTATGATCTGCATGGACATCTGTATGGTGAAGTTGGGCGAAGACCGTTATACCGCTGGAGAGGAAGTAACGGTAATCGGTGGATACGGCGAGGAGGAAATAGGAATAGAGCGCGTGGCCGGTGTCCTGGGCACCATAAATTACGAAATAGTCTGCGGAATAGGAAAGAGGGTGCCTCGTGTGTACAGAAACGTCAGGTAGGCGGTCCATCTGTCGGCGTTCCGGGTTATGGTTGGAGGTAGAGACGCAGGTCGTAAAAGGAAGAGTATAAGGTGGGGCCGTTTATAAAAAACTGTCACGGGTAGCATTAATAATATAGGCAGGAAAAAGAAAACGAGCCGATGGCTGAGAGGTTATGTGCGGTAGCGGTTTTTTCAACGGATTTAATGAGGGCGCGGCACGTTGCGCCCTTTTTAGCGTTTTTAACGGGCGTCGGTTTATGGCCGGGTTTTTTACGTCGGGGGTCAGATGCCGAACAATGTTCTGATCACTGGAAGACCGGGGAGCGGTAAGACGACGCTGGTTGTGAGATTGGTGGAAAGACTATCTCGCGAGGGTTTCAAGGTAGCCGGGTTCATTACCGAGGAGATAAGAGAGGGTGGAAAACGCAAGGGATTCAAGGTCCGTGACCTGCGGGGAGAATCGGCAGTTCTCGCTCATATGGATTTCAGGGGAAGGGTGAAAGCCGGCAAGTACGGCGTGGATATCAAGGTCTTCGAAGAGGTTGTCTCCAGGGCCTTGTGTGAGGAGAAGAAAGAGGCGGATATCCTGGTAATAGACGAGATAGGACGTATGGAGTTGGCCTCATCCCTTTTTCGCTCCGAGATATTGGAACTGATTGGCTCGGAAATATCACTTCTGGCCACCGTACATAAGGTAAGAGATTCCTTCACGGCACCACTCCTTGCGAGAGATGACATCTCCGTCTACGATACCGAATGCTCCGCACGGGACAGCCTACAGGAGGTGATATATGAGAACTTGCTTGGCATGATAGTTGATGGGAACATGGCCGTGGAATGCGAAGGAGGAAAGCGATCATGAAGATATGCCCTTCCTGTTACGCTGTTTGCACAGACCAGAGGTGGACCTTCGACGAAAAGACCAGGGAGAAAGCCATGAAAAGCAACGGGTGGGAGAAGCAGCTATGCCCGGGATGCGAGAGGGTGGCCAGGGGTCAGGTCGACGGCGTTGTGTATCTCAGGGGGGACTTCTTAAACATGCACAAGGAGGAGGCCAAAAACCTCATACGCAGCGTAGCCGAGAAAAAGCTGCGCAAGAATATCGCGGCTCGTATATATCATATCGAGGAGAAAAACGGCGAGATCGTGATCGAAACCACTGACCGTGTCCTGGCTGAGCGTCTGGGAAAGGAGTTCGAGAAGGCATACTCGGGACACCTGGATATTCAATGGCAGCATCATGCCGATTTCGCCCGTGTTTACTGGACCCGTGACTGAAGACCGATAATCTATGCCGGACGGCGGCGTTCAAAAAGCACAACGATCGGGGGCAATGCGTATGTCCTCTTTCTTGCGCTCGGCTGAAGGCCGAATACCGCGTTGCTGAATTGGCTGTTGTTAAGCTCGAGCACGATTCTATATTATGCGAATTGTGGAATCCTGAAATCAACTACGATAAGGAGGAAGCTTGGCCGTCCTCCCTAAAATATTGGGACTGGAGGAGATCGGGGGCAGGGATCCCTTTCTTGGATCCCTCCTCGGGTATCTGGCCTCGCTACAGCGGGAGATATACCTGGTAGGAGGGTATCTCAGAGATTTCTTTCTCGGTGACATACCTCAGGATATCGATTTTATTACCTCCGAAGGTCCGGAGAATCTGGCCCTGGAGGTTTCCTCATATTTCGGGGGCAAGAGTTTCGTGCTGTACGAAGAGGAAAAAACCTACCGGGTGGTTGTAGATGGAGGCGACCGTAAGCGAACGCTCGATTTCGCGCCGATTAAAGGTCTCAGCGTTGAGGACGACCTCTCCCAGCGTGATTTCACCATAAACGCCATGGCCGTTGACGTGGAAAGGATCGTAGCCGAGAAAAACCTGCGTCTCCCCCGGGACATAATAGATAAACACTACGGCTGGAGGGATCTATATCGGGGAATCCTGAGGGAATGCCATAGGCACTCGTTTCTCATGGATCCGGTGCGCCTGGTAAGAGCGCTGCGATTCCGCCATGTGCTGGGAATGGAATACGAAGAACGTACCCTCAATCATCTCAAGAAATACGCGCCACTTATCACCAAGGTTTCCGGCGAACGTATAGCGGTGGAGCTAATGGAGACCCTGCTCTACCCCAATACCAGCAAGGTTATCTCGGAACTGGAGTCCACCGGACTGCTACCGTACTTGTTTCCCGACCTTACGGGGACCGTAGGCCTGGAGCAGAACGCTTACCACCATCTCGACGTTTGGTCGCATACCCTGCTCACCATGGAGGAACTTGACCGTTTGCTGTCCGGGCCGGAGACGGTGTATCCGGAGCATGCCTCGAAGATAAAGGGTCATATGAAAGAGGTACTCCAGGACCTCAAACCGCGCAGCTCTTTCCTGCGCCTGGCGGCCCTCTATCACGATGCAGGCAAGGCATCCACATTCTCCAGGGACGAATCGGGCTACATCCATTTCTATTATCACCACAAGTACAGCGAGGATGCGATGGCTGGTCTAGCGGACAGGCTGGGTTTTTCCAGAAAGGCCGGAGACTACCTCGTTCGTACGGTGGGCAAGCATATGGATATTGGCTTCGCAGTATCCGACCAGGTTTCATCCCGCGGGCTGAGAAAACTCGTCAACCGGCTTGGCGATGAACTTGTGGATATCGTTCTGCTGTCCACAGCCGATCGTTACGCGACGCGGGGTCCGCTTACCTCGAGGGAGGGGTTGCAACGCTACGTGGACTTCTGCCGCCGACTTCTCGACGAGAGCGACAGGGAGAAGGAGGTTCCACCCCTTATAGGGGGGCGGGATCTTATCGAAGAAGTGGGTTTGCGGCAGGGGCCAGGAATAGGAAGGATACTCGAGGAGGTGCGTATCGCCCAGCTGGAAGGTGCGGTTGACAGCAGGGCCGAGGCCCTGGAACTGGCCAGAAACCTGGTGGTAACAAGCAGGGACGGTCGTCGTAACGATGCGGAATACGGGCCATGAGGTGTTGTCCTGGATGGGCTGCGTTTATCCGGAAGGCTGCCTGGAAGGAGCGCCGCCACGCTCGCTTGAGGGTATACGAGTGAGCAGGTCATCGCATCCGATTGGAGTGGTTTGAGGCGTTCGATGAGGCTCTACGGGATTACCCGTAAAGGTCCCCTCGGGAGTTCGGTGTAGAGGTCCAGGGTAGCGGAATCGCGGGTGGTATGATGATCGTAAGGATTATTATTACTGTAACAGGGTGGTGGCGTAGAGCCCGGGCATCTTGATCGAACGAAGAGATATCGATTAATAGAGCAATGTCCGCCCTCGTGAAGGAAAGGGGGACCAGGTTGTCTTTCACCATCGATGGACTGCGTGTGGGTCATGCCGAGGACAGGGTGGGATTGACGGGATGCACCGTACTTATAATGCCACCGGGGACTAAAGGGGGAGGGAGCGTCAGGGGCGGGGCGCCGGGTTCACGGGAGACGGATCTCCTTGACCCCAAGAACCTTGTAGAGGAGGTCAACGCCTTCGTGCTTTCGGGAGGAAGCGCCTTCGGCCTTGCAGCGGCCGATGGCGTGGTGCGCTACCTCGAGGAACACGATATGGGTTTCGAGACTGGCGCGGCGAGGATTCCCATAGTGCCGGCTGCGGTGATCTTCGACTTGGGGGTAGGCAGTGCAGACGTACGTCCCGATGCCGGGATGGGCTATAAGGCCTGCGTTGATGCCGGTGGGGAGATTATGCGCCAGGGTAACGTCGGCGCGGGAATGGGGGCGACGTTGGGCATGGTAATGGGTCCCTCCAACTGCACCAAGAGCGGCTTGGGAACCGCCTGCTTTGAGGGAGACGGAGGATTGAAGTTATTCGCCCTGGCCGTGGTAAACGCTTTTGGGGACGTGATCGATGAGAGGGGAGAGATAATCGCTGGAGCTCGCGATTCCCAGGGAGGGTTCCTGGATACGGAGGCCTTCCTGGAGAGTACCATGAAGGGTGGCTCTTTCGCCCCCATGAGCAATACGACTATCGGGGCAATCGTGACAAATGCACGTCTTTCCAAGACGGACGTGAATTGGGTCGCGAGTGTGGGACACAATGGACTAGCCAGGGCTATAAGGCCGAGCCATACCAAGCTGGATGGAGACGCCATCTTCGCCGCGGCCACCGGTAAGGTCGAAGCCTCCCCTGACCTGGTGGGCATAGTGGGGACCAGGATCATGGCCGAGGCGATTCGCGCTGCGGTTCGGTCATCTAGGACCGTGGCCGGAATACCCGCCCACGAAGATCTTATCGGCTAATCAGTCATAAAGGGTATTCCAAAGTTCGTGAAATGGACGAGGCACTTAGCTCCGATGGTGAGAAGTATATCGACCGTAGGATCATCAGTTTCGTATCTCAGAGAACGGCCTCGATTAGAACGGCTGGCAAGCATATGCTGATCCTTGACATTGTCCTCACACAACGGCGAGGTTAAAATATGATTGTCAACCTATCGGAAAGGAAGGTGTTGAGGGATGCCCTTTTTCGAATACAAGTGCGAGGAATGTGGTGAGACCTTTGAGTTCTTCGCCCGCGCCAGCTCGGACAAGCCCGAGTGCTGTCAGGAATGCGGCAAGGGCAACCTGAAGAAGCTCTTCTCCAGCTTCGGCTTCAAGAGCGGCTCCGCCTCGGCGGGAGACCTGCGATCATCGGCCGCTTCATCCGCTTGCAGTACCTGTACGGCCGGCAGTTGTTCCGGCTGCACCGGTGACTAGAGGATTGCCATGGCGGAGCAATGGCGAGAGGCCGCTACCCTGTACCAGCTATATGAGGCCATCAAGGATTGTAGCTTATGCTCGCTATCCGAAAGCCGAACAAACCTGGTCTTGGGAGCGGGCGACGAAAAGGCGGAGATCATGTTTGTTGGAGAAGCACCCGGCTTTCATGAAGACAAGCAGGGAAAGCCCTTTGTCGGCCCGGCGGGACAGTTGCTCGATCAGCTCCTGAAAACGATTGACCTGCGGCGTGAACAGGTCTATATTGCCAATACCCTCAAATGCCATCCCCCGGAGAACCGTGACCCCCTGCCTGAGGAATTGAAAACCTGCACCCCATTTCTGTTTAAGCAGATCGATCTGATCCGTCCTCGCATTATATGTACATTGGGAAACCATGCCACCAAGATATTGCTCAAGACCAGCACCGGTATAACTCAGCTGCACGGCAAGCTCATCAGGCGGGAAGCCCTGACCTATGTGCCCTTGTTTCATCCGGCGGCCGCCCTCCACAAGCCACCATTACGCAGCGTGCTTATCGACGATTTTCAGAAGCTGAGCGGTTATTTAGAAGAGGAAAGGGAGCGCTGGAGAGAAGAAGGAGAGGGCGTCGCCGGGATGGGCGTGGAGGAGGAAGCCCAGCCGGAGCAGATGGGGCTCTTCTAGGGTCGGGGTACGATGGAAGGTTGATTCGCACATACTCCGAACCACTCAGTTCGAATTCTGTATCGAGGTAGCGGTATACTGGGTTGCCACGTATTACTGGCCTGGATAAGGTAGCGGTCCACATGGGTGAAAGGGATTATATCCACCGGGTGTTAACCACTCGAAGCGAAGAGGAGACCCGGGAACTGGGAGAGGCTTTGGCCTCCCTGCTGCTCCCGGGGGATGTGATATTACTGGTTGGAGAACTGGGTACCGGCAAGACCTGCATGGCACGCGGCCTGGCACAGGGTCTGGGAGTGGAGGAGAGAGTTCTCAGCCCTACCTTCACCCTGCTACGCGAATACCGTGGTGATCTTCCACTTGTACACCTCGATGCCTACCGGTTGGAGGGGCCCTGGGATCTTCACGAGCTGGGGGTGGAGGAATACCTGGAGGGAGAGGGCGTCCTGATGGTGGAATGGGGGGATCGCGCACGCGATTTCTTCAAGCAGGACCTTCTGGAGGTAAAGCTGGAGTTCGCGGGATGGGAGGGTGAGAGGGAGATACTGCTCGTGCCCCGGGGTGAGAGCTGGATCGGGCGGTTGAAGGATTGGAGCAATAGTGGGAACTGGCATGCGGGATGGTAGCCGATGGATCCTGGCTCTGGATTTCTCGACCCCGGTGGGGCTTGTCTGCCTGAAGGGGCCGGAACCCCTTTTAAGCGTCGAGATAGATGGCAGGTCGAGAGCCTCGCAGGTTTTCACGGCGGTCCGGCGAGTGATGGATGGGGCGGGCCTGAGGCCCTGTAACATAGGGACTATAGGAGTGGGACGCGGTCCCGGCTCCTTTACCGGGGTAAGAGTGGCGGTAATGGCGGCGAAGGCTCTGGCCCATGTGCTTCAGATACCGCTGGTTGCCCCGGACAGCCTTGAGGTGTTGGCCATGTCGGCGGTTGAGGAGGCGGATTACGTTACGCCGGTTCTGGATGCCAGGAGAGGCGAGGTGTACACGGCTTTTTACCGCGTCGATGAGGGCTATCCTGTATCACTGAATGGGCCCGAAGCGGTATCGCCGCAGTTGGCCGCGGACATGATACGTTGTCGGCAGGAGCAATACGGTGGCAATATAGCGATCCTGGGATCTGGCGTAAAGGCCTATCCCTTGGTATGGCCGGAGGGGATCGTGCGTATGGATAAAGCAACGTTCTCCCCTCATGGCCTGACTCGTCTTTGCGTGCGATACGCGGAAAGCGAACTTACCGTGGATCCTCTGCAATTGCTGCCACTGTACGTGAGGAAACCGGACGCGAAGCCTCGTTTTGCGGGCGGGGATAACGGGGGGATTGATGCTGCGGTTATCGCCTATGACCCGGAGTGACCTGGACGAGGTTGTCAAGGTGGAGAGACAGGCCTTTACCTGCCCTTGGACCAAGAGCATGTATCAGCATGAATTGGAGAAGGACGACAGCTGTTATCTGGCGGTAAGGCTTAATGGGAGCTTAATCGGTTATGGCGGCGTGCTGATTATCCTGGAAGAAGCCCACGTTATGACCATGGCGGTTAGAGAGGATTTCCGCAACATGGGCGTGGCAACGCGTTTGATGCTGGAATTGATAGAAAGCGCGATTGGCATGGGCGCGCGCTTTCTGACATTGGAGGTAAGGAAGTCCAACCGGCCGGCCATCGGGCTGTACCGGAGGTTCGGGTTTCAGATAATGGGAGAGCGCAAACATTACTACATGGATAATTTCGAGAACGCCCTCATAATGTGGACCGAGGACGTGAAGACGCACGAATACCAGCGGATGTTGGTGGATCTGCGAAAGGATTGCCGCATTGGGTAGCAAAACGGGCGGTCTAGTACTGGGCATAGAGACCTCTTGTGACGAGACATCCACTGCGGTGGTTAGAGGGGGGAGGGAGATACTCTCCCTGGTTATATCGTCTCAAGCCGACCTCCATGCATGTTATGGCGGCGTGGTTCCCGAGATAGCTGGCAGGGCCCATCTCCAGGCATTGCTTCCGGCAGTTGAGCAGGCTATAAAGGGGGCCGGAGTGGAATATGCGGATATCTCCGCCGTGGCGGTTACCAGGGGTCCTGGCCTGATAGGGGCACTGCTGGTGGGGCTCACAGCCGCCAAGGCGCTGTCTTTCGGACTCGAGGTACCACTACTGGCGGTCAACCATCTGGAGGCCCATATATACGCCAATTTCTTGAACGTTCCCGACCTGGAACCGCCCCTGGTCGCCTTCCTGGTATCCGGGGGCCATACCATTCTGGCTTGCATGCCGAAGCACCGCAGCTATCGCGTGCTGGGGGAGACACTGGACGACGCAGCGGGCGAGGCGTATGACAAGGTGGCGAGGTTTCTGGGCCTGGGGTACCCGGGTGGACCGGAAATAGACCGGATATCACGTGAAGGCGATCCCGGCGCCGTACCCTTTCCTCGAGCTCTTATGCATGACGGCACCTATAATTTCTCACTATCCGGGCTGAAGACGGCCGTGGTCAATTACGTTAACGGATTGAGGGAGGAGGGCGAGCGAGTGAATGTCGAGGACATCGCCGCAAGCTTCCAGGCGGCGGTGGTGGATGTTCAGGTACACAAGATAACGCGGGCGGTTTCGGAGACCGGCGTGCGGAAAGTGGTGCTGGCGGGCGGTGTGGCCGCGAATCGTTTTCTCAGGGACAGGCTGTCTGAAGAACTCGAGTGCAAGGGGGTGGAATGCTATTTCCCACCCCTGGAGCTTTGCGCGGATAACGCAGCGATGGTGGCCGCCCTGGGGTACAGAATGCTGGAGCAGGGAGAGGTATCATCCCTGGATGTGGACGCGGCAGCGAATCTGCGCTTATCAGGCTAAACAGGGTGAACAATACAGGGTAAAAACCCAATAATTACCCCTTGATTTTAGGGGCAGGCTATATTATCCTTTATAATACGTTAGCACTCCGATAGCTAGAGTGCTAACAGTCTCACCGGGAGAGTGATAACACTCCTTTACCGGGAGTGCTAAATATATTATCGATAGGATGCGAGAGAAGTAAGTATCTGAGTTAGGAGGGATGTGTAAATGAAGCTGAAACCACTCGGTGATCGGGTAATCGTCAAGCCCAGCGAGGGAGAGGAGAAGACCGCCTCGGGACTGGTTATACCCGATACGGCCAAGGAGAAGCCCCAGGAGGGCGAGGTCATCGCTGTGGGACCGGGACGCTACGAGGACGGCAAGTACGTTCCCATGGAGGTAAAGGTGGGCGATAAGATCATCTACTCCAAGTACGGCGGGACGGAGGTAAAGATCGAGGGAGAGGAGCACCTCATTCTCAGCGAGCGCGATATTCTCGCCGCAATGGAGAAGTAGGTCGAGTTGGAGAGTAAAACCTTTTAGAAGGAGGAAGGAAAGAAATGGCCAAGGAGATAAGTTTCGACGAGGAGGCGCGACGCTTCCTCGAGGCAGGGGTGAACAAGCTTGCCGATACGGTAAAGGTCACCCTGGGTCCCAAGGGCCGTAATGTGGTCCTGGAAAAGAAATTCGGAGCGCCGGTCATAACCAACGACGGGGTTACGATCGCCCGCGAGATCGAGGTCGAGGACGTCTGGGAGAATTGCGGCGTACAGCTGGTCAAAGAAGTGGCCACCAAGACCAACGACGTGGCGGGCGATGGCACCACTACGGCGACCTTGCTGGCCCAGGCCATGGTACGCGAGGGTCTGCGTAATGTCGCTGCCGGAGCCAATCCTATGTCTCTCAAGAGGGGTATGGAGAAAGCGGTGGAGACGGTAGTAGGCCAGGTCAAGAAGATGTCCAAGGAGGTCGAGACCAAGGAGGAGATATCCCGCGTAGCCGCCATATCCGCTGACAACGACGAGGTAGGAGAGATCATCGCTGACGCCATGGACAAGGTCGGCAAGGACGGCGTCATAACAGTGGAGGAGTCTCAGACCTTCGGGATGAGCTTCGAGGTCGTTGAGGGCATGCAGTTCGACAAGGGCTATCTGTCCCCCTACATGGTCACCGACCCCGAGCGTATGGAGGCGGTTCTTGAGGATCCCTACATCCTTATCGCCAACCAGAAAATCAGCGCTATCGCCGATCTTCTGCCGGTGCTGGAGAAGGTCATGCAGGCCGGCAAGCCTTTGCTGATAATCGCCGAGGACGTGGAGGGCGAGGCTCTAGCCACGCTGGTGGTAAACAAGATACGCGGCACCTTCCAGTCCGTGGGGGTAAAGGCGCCGGGTTTCGGCGACCGCCGCAAGGCCATGCTCACCGATATCGCCATAGTCACCGGCGGTCAGAGCATCAGCGAGGAACTGGGCATCAAGCTGGAGAACATAACCCTTGACATGCTGGGCCGCGCGCGCCAGGTTAAGGTGACCAAGGAGGAGACCATAGTCGTGGAAGGACAGGGCTCCGCCGATGACATCAAGGGCCGTATCAACCAGATAAAGTCCGAGATAGACCGCTCCGACTCCGAATTCGATCGTGAGAAACTGCAGGAGCGCCTGGCCAAGCTCTCGGGTGGAGTAGCGGTTATCAAGGTAGGCGCGGCCACCGAGGTGGAGCTCAAGGAGAAGAAGCACCGCATCGAGGACGCGCTTTCCGCTACCAAGGCCGCAGTGGAGGAAGGTATCGTCGCCGGAGGCGGCGTAGTTCTGGTCAATGCCATGGCGACCATCAAAATAGACGATTACGAAGGCGACGAGAAGACGGGCGCGGAGATAGTTTTGCGCTCCCTTGAGGAACCCCTGCGCCAGATCGCTACCAATGCGGGATCCGAGGGGTCTGTGGTAGTGGAGAAGGTAAAGACCTTGAAGAAGGGCCAGGGCTTCAACGCCATAGACGGAGAGTTCGTCGATATGGCCAAAGAAGGCATTATAGATCCAGCCAAGGTCACTCGTTCTGCTCTGCAGAATGCCGCCAGCATAGCCGGACTGCTGCTCACCACCGAGGCTGTGGTGGCAGAGGTGCCGGAAGAGGCTCCGGCCATGCCGGGAGGTATGCCGGGTGGAGGAATGCCTCCGGGGATGATGTAGGGAGAAAATTAATATAATCCTTTAAAGGGAAGGGAGGGCCTTACGGCCCTCCCTTTAAAAATTGCCTACTTCTTGCTCATGCATGTTGGTGTCCAGCTCGTTTACGTAATTCATCTTGCTCAAACATGTTATCGTCAACTGCTGGAGGCTTGGTGTCCAGCTCCGATTTGCACTCGGCCCGCCGTGGAAATTAGAAACAAAGGTCTGCGGCAAAGTCTCCGCTGACACTATAGTCCTCCAGGTGGTGTTTGAACATATGGTTACAGTACATAAACAAAGCTGACATCATAGTAACCCAGGTGGGCGGCGCACACATCATGGCTACGCGGCAGGCTGTGCGGACAGTTCTAGAATGGATCGCAGTTATTAGTGCGAAAGAGGACGTTCCCTGTGATGCTGAGTCTTGGGGCAAAGCCATGGTATTTGAAGATCAGAAAGACATTGAGCTGGGAAAGATCGAGGTGGATATTAAAGAGAAGGCTGAAAAATATTATGAACCGGTTTACGGGATACCTAAGCTCACATGGAGAGTCGAAATAACTTACGATTATTATTGTCGGGATGAGAGTAAGAACGAAACAGGCTTAATAGAAACCAAAGGCTATTATTACACTATTGATGCAAAAAATGGTGAGATGTTGTACCCGCAGGAGTACACGTTCTACGACAAGAATGGAAACCAGAAGGTGGTCATGACCACCAGGGGAGATAAGGGGGTCGACGGCTCTGATCCCGCCGACGACACCATGTGGCTGAGAACGGAGTACGAGCATGACCTGAACGATCGGGAGATATCCTGCATACTCCGGAGATCATCGGACATCGACCCGGATACCGCCACCTGGACGGAATGGGGAGATGGTTATTACGAGAAACAGACAGTACGATTAAAGAACGGGCAGGTCGAGTACGAGATAGACCATACCGGACGCAAGACCTCTTACCAATACGACGACGCCGGACGGGTGGCGGCGGAATGGAACGACGAGGGTCTGGTGACCACCTATGAATACTTCGCGGACGGGCAGGTAAAGAGCAGGGTGGATCCCTTGAGCACCGGGGAGATACGCTTCGGCTACGACGCCGCCGGCCGCCAAAACGAGGAGATAAGGACCCTGGAATCGGTGCTTTTCGAGGAGACGGTAACCTACACCACCAGGAAGACCTACGATACGAGGGACAACGTCATAGCCGATACCACGGTCAGGGTGGACCCCGATGATCCCTCCTCTGCCTTGCAGGAGGCCACCACCACCTACGCCTATGACGCCAACAACCTTCTTTTAAAGGAGACGAAGCCGGCCGCCCAATCCGGGCAGGTGATGGTGACCGACTATGCCTACGACGCGGTTGGCAACAAGATCTCGGAGCAGCGGACCTGCGGATACGAGGCATATTGGACCTACGATGCCCGGAGCGAGGTGGTGGAGGAGAGCATAGAATCCGCCTACGCCGGGGCTGAAGATAACTACGTCACCCACTACACCTACGACCTCCTGGGAAACGTGGCCTCCGAGACGCTATGCGAAGGCGAGGGCGGATCCGCCCCGGTGGTATCTCATAAGGAATACCTATACGATGGCATGGGCGAGCGCTCCGAGGAGAAGGCGGCGGTGGGCGCGGAGGCATTCGGCTTCACGCTTTACACCTATTCCTACATCGACGATCCAGGCTATGATGCTCTGGCCATGGTGGTGACGACGGCCACCTACGAGAACCTTTGCGACGGCCTGAAGGCGTCCGAGACCCGCGAGAATATCTTCAATAACTCGGTAAGCGGAACCTACACCTTCTCCTCGCCCGACCAGCATATAAGCTATTCCTACGAGGCTTTCGGAAAGACGATCCTGGAGAGGTGGGACCGTGACGACGGCCCCGATTACGAGAAGACCTACACCTACGACGGCAACGGCAACCTGATTCAAGAGAGCATAGGCTCGGGGCAAGAGCTGCGCACGACCGCATATGAATACGACGACGCCAACCGCATAAGGAAGAGGATCCTGCCGGATGCCGACGGCGAGGGGGCCGAGGACCGCACCTATTCCTATAACTACTCGGACGGTGACATAAGGGTATCCGAGACGGACCCCGAGGGAAAGATCGTCGTCCGGACCTACGATGATTTGGGAAGGGAGGTAGTGGTAGAAGGACCAGGGGACTACTACGCCGTGAGGGAATACGACGAGTCCGGCAACATCATAGAGGAACGGGTGAGGCAGAGCAGCAGAACGTCCGAACCGGACCTCTATGAGATAACCAGGCAGCGCTACGACAATCTGGGGGAGATGACGGAGCAGACGGTGGTCGTCGATGGGCAGGATCTTACCACCACATTCACCCACGATATATTCACCTATACTACTACCACCACCACTCCCGGGGGTCATACCACCACCTATTCTTATGACTCGCTGGATAGGTTGAGAAGACAGGAGCTCCCCCACGAGGGAGAAGACAAGGTGATAACCGAGTACCGTTATGACGCTCTGGGGAGAGAGACGCTCGTTCTCGAGGGCTCTGGGGAGCAGGACGCCACCCGCTACACCTACGACGGCCTCTCCAACTTAAGGATAGTGGAGCAATGGACCGGACCCTGGAACGAGCAGGAGCAATCCGGGACGGGGACCCTGTCCGAGACTCAATACCGGGTGGACATAAACGGGAACCTGCTCATGGAGGTAGACGCCGAAGGTCACACCACCTATTACTCGGCCAACTCCTGCGGCTGGACCATCGAGACGCAAAACGCCGTGGGGG
The DNA here is from genome assembly GCA_034188985.1 of Actinomycetota bacterium. Taxonomy (GTDB): domain Bacteria; phylum Actinomycetota; class Geothermincolia; order Geothermincolales; family RBG-13-55-18; genus JAXHVT01. The sequence continues at coordinate 25,067 of JAXHVT010000058.1, forward strand.
AGACGGAGCAGTATTCCTACAATATATATGGCGAGATGGAAGAACGCGTCTTCACCTCCTCGACTTCGGCGCGCACCCTCTACTTCGAATACGACGGGCGGGGACGGCTCCAAACCGAGGGGGCGCGGGAGACAAATCCTCCGTCCGAGCTCGCAAGCATCACCTATTCCTACAACAAGGTGGGCGATCCGGAGCGTGTCAACGATTATGAGACACCTGTCTTAAGAGTTTAGGGAGCAACCACCTCCTTCCCGGCCAGGGCCAGGTTATCAGTTGTATCCTTCGGCTTGTTGATCCACACCGCCAACG
>JAXHVT010000059.1:0-25583 GCA_034188985.1 Actinomycetota bacterium
CAGCGCTAATATATGTCAGCCAGCTTGTCGGCAATGGGGAGGTTCGGGCAACAGGCTACTGACACCAGGTTCTGACGTTTTACAGGCCCTCTCGTGCCTGAGTGATATCCGATATAGGTGCCTGCTACGTCTTCTCCCGCCTCATCTTCGTGGATTTGTTTTCGGTGGTAGAATGGAGCTTAAAGACAGCCAGGTAAAGGGGCTTCGATATGGGCGAGCTTGCCAAACCCAGCGTGGTAGCGGAGATACTGGAGAGACACGGGATACGCCTCACGCGCTCGCTTGGACAGCATTTCCTGATAGACGGCAACGTGCTGAGACGCCTGGTCACCGCGGCCGACCTGAAACCATCGGATACCGTTCTGGAAATAGGTCCGGGCATAGGCACCCTCACCGAGGAGCTTTGCGACTGTGCCGGCAGGGTGGTGGCGGTGGAAACGGACAGCCGGCTGGCCACCGTTCTCCGAGATATACTGGGCGACCGGGACAACCTGGAGCTGGTGGAGGGCGATGCTCTCAGAGTCGATCTCACCGCCTTCTTCTCCGAAGAGGAACCCGTCAAGCTGGTCTCCAACCTGCCCTACAACATATCCACGCCCTTGATTCTTCACGTGCTGCGCGAGATGCCTCAGGTGATAACCATGACCGTCACCGTGCAGCGTGAACTCGCGGACAGGTATATGGCGTCGCCGGGAAAATCCGCCTACGGTGGGGTCTCGGTTAAGATACGCATACTAGCCGAGGTGGAGTGGGAGACCCACGTACCCCCCACCGTCTTCCTGCCCCAACCCCGCGTCCAATCCTCGATAATCCGTATCCAGAGAAGGGATTCACCGGTATCGAGGCCGGAAATGGACGGCTTTTTCCATTTCCTGAATGCCGCCTTCGCCAAGCGCAGGAAGATGCTGGTCAACTCCCTGGGTGGGGGCAGGACGCCTTACTGCCCCCGCGGCAGGGTGGAGGAAGCCCTGCGCGTCACGGGTTCGCCACTATCGTGCCGGGCCGAGGAGCTGACCGGGGAACAGCTCCTGGAGATTTTCCGCAGGCTGGCAGCCCTTTAATCCACCAACAGAGAGGATGGAAAGGAACGGGCAAGATGGAGCTGATCGATACCAACGCCGAAAACATCTCGGAATATGCTATCTGCACCTATAAAAACCCCCGGCTTGAGGGTTACCAGCGCAAGATGGCGTGGCTGAAGGAGCGCTATCCCGAGGGCCTCAGGTTCAGGATAATGCACGACCGGGATAATGGAACCGTGGGCACCATAGAGTACATCCCGGGCGACGAGACATGGCGCGCGGTCGAAGCCGCGGGTTACATGGTGGTCCACTGCCTTTTCATAATCCCCAAGGAATACAAGGGAAAAGGCCACGGCTCCATGATGCTGGAGGAATGCATGAAGGACGCCGGGGAGGAGGGTATGTACGGCGTGGCGGCCGTGACCAGGAAGGGGACCTGGATGGCCGGCAAGGAGCTCTTCTGTAAGAGCGGCTTCGAGGTCGTGGACAAAGCGCCCCCCGACTTCGAGCTGGTGGTCAGGAAATTCAAGCAAAAATCGCCCTCCCCTTCGTTCACCGATGACTGGGAAAAGAGGCTCGAGCGTTACGGTAGCGGATTGACCATCTTAAGGTCGGACCAGTGCCCAGCAGTGGCCAAGCCCTTAAAGGAGATAATACTGGCGGCGCGGGACGATTACGGCATGGAGCCGAGGGTGATAGAAGTAACCGATGCCGGCGAGTCCCGCCAGGCCCCTTCGGCCTACGGCGCCGTCTTCAGCCTTGTTTACGACGGCAGGCTCCTGGTGGACCACGCCATAAGCGTGACGAGGTTCAGGAACCTTATGAATAAGGCCCTCGGGACTACCTGATCCCGGACCGCCGGCGATTTCTTTCGGAAACCCGGTCGGTTACCGGAACGGCTGCTGTCGGCCGTCAGACAAACCGGGTTCAACGGGCCCATAAGGCGAGCCCGGAAGATAATATCCCTCGAGTTGTCGCACTTCGCCACCATTGCCCGGTAGATCGTTTTCGGGCCAGTGCGAGGCAAGGCGAAATTATCGCCACTTATAGAAATTCTACCAATAGCAAAATCTGGCTCGGCAGGCTCGGTGCCGGAATCATATTGCGGAGACGCAAAAAGGGGGCGGTTGCCCGCGCCCCTGCTCTCGTTCAGGCTTTCGCGCCTTGTTCGCGCCAATATCAGAAACGGATCCCCGACCCCCTGGTCCCCTTCCGTTCCTGGAAATTATCTACTTGCGCTTGAGCTCGTTGATGCACTTCTGGCAGATACGGCTGCCCTTAAAGGTGCGAAGTTTGTCCGGGCTCCCACACAGGATACACCCCGGCTGGTATTTAACCAGGATAATCCTCTCTCCATCGACAAATATCTCGATGGGATCGCGCTCCTTGATATCCAGCGTACGCCGGAGTTCCATGGGGATAACGATTCTTCCGAGCTCGTCGATTTTCCTTACGATACCGGTCGCTTTCATTCTTCGCCCACCCTTTCTCGTCTGTTGTCCCGGCCGCTGAAAAGTGCCGAGAAGCTGCGGTTCTCCTTGACAATCGTGGAATATAATTATATGAATATTGCGCAAAACGTGTCAACGACTATTTTACATTATTTACATGGGAAGGAAAATATGGACAAGGTTTTTTATGTTACGACTCCCATTTATTACGTGAACGACCATCCCCATATCGGCACCGCCTACACTACCGTGGTCGCCGATGCGCTGGCCCGCTACCACCGCCTCAAGGGAGAGAGGGTATTCTTCCTGACCGGCACAGACGAGCACGGCCAGCACGTGGCCAGGGCGGCGGAGCGCAACGGCGTTTCCCCCCAGGAGTGGGCGGATCGCATGGTGGTCCATTTTACCGACGTCTGGAAGGCGCTGAACATCAGCAACGATTTCTTTATACGCACCACCTCCCCCGGGCATACCGAGATGGCCCAGAAGTTCATCCAGCACCTTTACGACCAAGGCGACATCTACCTGGACACCTACGAGGGATGGTACTGCGTCCCCGACGAATCCTTCTGGCTTCCCTCCCAGTTGGTGGACGGCAAATGCCCCCAGTGCGGCAGGGAGGTGGAGATGCTCCAGGAGGACAACTATTTCTTCCGCCTCTCCGCCTACGGCGAACGCGTGCTCGCGCACATCGAGGAGAATCCCGATTTCATCCAGCCGGACATGAGGCGCAACGAGGTGGTGAGCTTTATAAAACAGGGTCTCACCGACCAGAGCATCAGCCGTAAGACCCTCACCTGGGGTATACCCCTTCCCTTCGACCCCAGCCAGGTGATATACGTGTGGTTCGACGCCCTGCTCAACTACCTAAGCGCCATCGACTACGGCATCGACGAAGCCCGTTTCGACAGCATATGGCCTGCGAACTGCCATCTCATAGGCAAGGAGATACTGCGTTTCCACGCCGTCATCTGGCCGGCCATGCTCATGGCCGCCGGTCTCCCGCTTCCCAGGCAGGTCTACGCCCACGGCTGGCTGACGGTGGAGGGAGAGAAGATGTCAAAATCCAAGGGCAACGTGGTCAGCCCCCACGAATTAATCGACGAGTACGGCGTGGATGCCTACCGTTACTATTTCCTGCGCGAGTTCTCCTTCGGCTACGACGGCAATTTTTCCCGCGAGAACCTCACCAACCGTTACAACGCCGACCTGGCCAACGCCCTGGGCAACCTTATCAGCCGGGTCACGGCCATGGTGGAACGTTACCGGGGGGGCGCCGTTCCCGAGCCCAAGGAGGACCGGGACGAGGACCGCTCCCTGAAGGATAGCGCCGCCGCCGTCTTCGGGGAGCTGGACGCGGCTATTGAAAAGAAGGCTTTCAACGAGGCCCTGCAGGCCGTCTGGGTTTTCATTGGCTCCATAAACCGCCACGTGGACGAGACGGCGGCCTGGGACCTCAACAAGGATCCCTCCCTATCGGACCGGCTGGACACCGTCCTCTACAATCAGGTGGAGGCCCTGCGCATCCTGGCCCTGCTGGTGTTGCCGTTTATCCCCGCCACGGGCGAGGGCATCTGGGAGAGGCTGGGCTACACGGAGTCGATCCACGAAAATCACCTTCCCCAGGAAAGTGACTGGGGGCTGTTCCCACCGGGACAGAAGGTGGCCAAGGGCGGCCCTCTCTTTCCCAGGATCGATAAGAGATGAACCTGGTAGACACCCACGCCCACCTGGACCTGCTCGAGGAGGACGTAGAGGTAGCCCTGCAAAGGGCCGGGGAAACCGGTGTCGTCGAGGTCATAACCATCGGTATCGATCTCGAGAGCAGCCGCCGGGCCGTGTGGCTGGCCCACAGCTTCGACAACGTCTACGCCGTGGTGGGCGTACACCCCCACGACGCCAGGGACGTGGACCAGGCCGCCGTCTCGGAGCTACGCAAGTTGGCGGCCGACCCACGCGTGGTGGGTATCGGGGAAACGGGCCTGGATTTCTATCGCAATCTCTCACCCCGCCAGGACCAGGAAAGGGTCTTCCGGGCCCAGCTCGATCTGGCGGCGGAGATGGAGTTACCGGTGGTCATACACGACCGCGAGGCACACGCCGAAACCATGGATATACTGGGGGAGTATGCCCCTTTCGAGGGCCGCTTGATCCTGCACTGTTTTTCCGGAGACCTGGACATGGCCCATGCCTGCCTGGACATGGGCGGTTTCATTTCCGTGGCCGGGCCGGTGACTTATAAGAACGCCGGGAGGCTGCCGGACATCGTGAAGGCGATCCCCGTGGAAAGACTGCTGGTGGAGACCGACTGCCCCTTTCTCTCCCCCCACCCCTACCGGGGTAAGCCCAACTCCCCGGAGAGGGTTGTGCTGGTGGCCGCGAAAGTTGCGGAGCTCAAGGGGGTAACCCTGGAGGAACTGCAACTCACCAACCCCTTCCACTAAGATGGGGTCAGGCACTGACATCGGACATTTTACTGTTCAGAGAATGTCAGAAACCGGGGTCAAGCCCGAGAATCTGAGGTTTTCAGATTCGCGTCCTTCCGTCCCACCGATCAATCTGAAAGGTCGGCAACGGCACGACCTGTAGCGGACTATGGCGAAACGCGGGGGAAGACACTGACACCCGGCACCCCTCAGTCCCGTTCCCGCTCCTTTTCTTTCAACCACGTACTGTAGACCTCGCGCTGGGATACGCCCCACCTCTTCGCCACCGCCTTCACCGCCTCGCGGGTCGGAAGTCCCTCCTCGCACAGCAATCCCACCTCCGCGGCCAACCCGGGAAGAGGCGGGGCTTCCTCCTCGCCGCTGGGGGACACTATTAATACGAACTCGCCGCGCGGCCCCTCGCCCTCGAAGCAGCGCAGCATATCCTCCGGGGAACCCCGCAGCACCTCCTCATGCACCTTTGTCAGCTCCCGGGCCACTACCAGAAGCCTCTCGGGGGCCAGCTCCCCCAGATCCCTCAAGGTCTCCAGGAGACGGTGGGGCGCTTCGTAGAACACAAGGGCCTCCCCCTCCCTGAGCAGATGCATCAACCGCGTGCGCCTCTCCGCGCGCTTGCGGGGCGGGAAGCCCTCGTAGCGGAAGCTGGCCAGGGGCAGCCCGGACAGGGACAGGGAGGCGGTGAGAGCACTGGGGCCGGGAACTACCTCCATGTCCAGGCCCAGCCGGCTGCATTCATCTACCACCCTGAAGCCCGGGTCGGATACGCCCGGCATGCCGGCGTCGCTGATCAGGGCCACCTTTTTGCCCGATGAGACCTCGGCCGCTATCCTCTCTGCCATCTCCCGCTCGTTGTGCCTATGATAGCTTGTGAGGGGGGTATGGATATCGTAGCGTGAGAGCAGCTTGCGCGCCCTCCTGGTATCCTCTGCGGCGATGAGGTCGGCCTCCTTCAACACACGCAAGGCCCGGAGGGTTACATCCTCCAGGTTGCCGATGGGCGTCCCTACCAGGTAAAGCCTTCCTCCAGCCATGTAATAAATTATATAGGAACAGGTCCTGTGCCGGATTTCCGTGCGTTACCTGGAGGAATAGAGGATCACCAGTAATCCCCAACCATATACACGGTGACTTCCCCGGTCACTCCGTCAACCAGGAGATCATAACCGGAGCCGCCACTCACCGCCAGGTGCCCGTCAGCAGTATCGGTCTCGAGGCTCATCATCCACCCGTACATGCATCGCTCATCCAGGATAAGGTATCTGGGTTCTGCCTCGGTACCCTCCCAGGGGCCGCGTCTCACCGTATTCATTCTCAACGGCGGAGATGGCGTATGCAACGGCCTCTTCCCTCGAGATCTCGAGCCGTGTGGGACCATCCACGAGTACATCGTCAGACCGTAAAAGAGTGAAGCATAGCAACCTCCCGTCCTCGGGACGGAGACTGATATTGCACCGGTCCAGGCCCTCAACGATGATCCCATTCACGCTGGGCAGGAAATCGAAGCTGTACTCATATGTTGGCCGCGAATCGTCGGGAGGACCGGTCGCACCCGTACCGCGCAGCTCCGCTACCTCCGGCGCCAGGTAACGCTTCTCATAGCCCAGCCTCCCGAGCAATTCCCCTGCCGCGTCCAGCGCCTCCTTCATGCTTATACCCACATCCACCTCTGGCGAGTCCGGAGAGCTTGCGTTAAAGTCACAGAAGCCCAGGAGCCATCCGTGAGCGTCGATACCGATAAAGCCGGCGTTTTCTCCGTCAAGTGTATATTGAAAGTAAACCCTCTGTCCTTCAGCTCCCACGGAATACTCGCTTATGCTCAAGGATTCGCCTATCATCTCCTGGGCCTCAGCCAGGGCCGCATGCATCATCTTATCTGCGCTCAACTCCGGGCCCTCGACCTCCACGGGTTCCAGGACTAAGGACTCCCCCCCTTCATCCACCGGTTCCACCCCGGACCCGGAGCTCTCGGCCTCGGGCACGGGAAGAAAGACGGCCATGCATATTCCCGCCGCGAAAACGGCGAACGAGAAGGCTATAAAACCGGTAGATGCCCTTATCACAATGGTTTTCATGTCCACCCCCATATCTCCGCTCACGCCGCCAAGTTGCACAACATGAGAAAGGAGTGGCTACCGCCACCCCACATGATATACGATGCTGTATCATAACGAGATATTCCGATCCCGCAAGAATATTATCAGATCATGTTCGAGCTTTATGGTAGACCCCCCTCTGCTGACATTCTCTGACCCGCAAAATGTCAGATTTTTGAGGCTGACCCCCTCTTCTGACATTTTTATTGGATGATGAAGGCTCCCTCTCGATCTCAAACGGCACTCGAGCTTGCTGGATAGCGGGGGCCGACAACGCACGGTGTTGTAGAATAGCGATACCGCCGGATCCTGGAATAGAGTGGCCGCGGATAGTCGATCGGGGGATCAAGGACCAGCCATGCGTGTTCTAGTGGTAGCCAGCAACAGGTATAAGGGGACCGTCACTTCCTTTCCCAACGGTGCCTCCTACATGGCCGGCGCCGCCGCCGAGAGCGGGCATCAGGTGGAGGTCTTCGACTGCCTCTTCGCCGGCGACCTGAAGTCCGAGCTTACATCCCGCATCGAGCGCTTCCGGCCAGACGTCACAGCCGTCTCCATACAGTTCGTTCACGCGGTACGCACCTCCGCGGAACCCGTCCTCAAGGCCAGCCAACTGGACCTGAGGGAAGGTGTTCGCGAGGTCACCGACTGCATCAAGAGGGCTTCCAGCTCCCCCATCGTGCTCGGCGGACCCGGGTTCAACTACTTCGGCCCCGAATGGCTGGAGCGCCTGGACCTGGACTACGGCATCAGGGGCGAGGCCGAGCGCACCTTTCCTGCCTATCTCGAGCGCCTGGAAGCCGGGGCGGATACGAGCGTCATACCCGGATGCGTCTACCGCGACGAGGACCGGTTTCTCCAGGTGCCCAGGCAGCCCCCCGATGCCCTCGATACCACCGCCTTCCCGGTCTTCGAGCCCTTCGACCTCGGGGCCTACCGTGACTGCGGCACCTACCCCGGCATCTCCACCAAGAGGGGATGCCGCTTCCGCTGCACCCACTGCCCTTACAGCGGCCTGGAGGGTACCAGGTACCGCCTGAAGTCGCCCGCGAGGGTGGTGGACGAGGTGGAGAGGGCCCTGGAGAGCGGAGACACCAACTCCGTTCATTTTTGCGACAACCTGTTCAACTTCCCGCGGGAGCACGCGGAATCGATCTGCCGGGAGCTGATAGCCAGGGATATCGACCTGGAGTGGAGCACCGGCCTGACCCCCCTGGGGGTAACGGAGGACTTCTGCCGGCTGCTGAAGGCGGCGGGATGCGTCACCGGCTACCTGGACGTGGAATTCGCCTCGGACAAGATGCTGAGACGGATGCACCGAGGGTACCGCACCCGGCAGATCAGGGAGGCCATCGACAACCTGGACAAGGTGGGTATACCCTTCGCCGCCACCCTGCTCCTGGGAGGGCCCGGCGAGACCCCGGAGACCATCGCCGGCGCCATGGACCTGGTGAACGCCCCGCCCAGGCCCCGCTTCATCACCGTCAGCATCGGTATCGCCATGTGGACCAACCACCAGAGGATCGTGGATTACGCCCGGAAGGAGGGACAGCTCACCGGCGACGGCGAGTTCTTCGAGGGGGCTTTCTATCTATCACCGGAGCTGCCGCGCGATTTCATGCAGGAGTTCGTGGAAAAGCTGGATGCGCAGGAGAACTGCGCCCGCTACCACATAAACAAGGCCTCCTGGGATGAAGTCATCACTATGGTCCCGTGGGAGAGCTACGACGTCTCCACCGACACCATCATGGGGTTACATCTTTGATCTGGGATAACGGGGTTCCGCCTCCTACTCCACACAGACATCCCGGGATGTGAACATCACCATGATCCCGTGATAGAGATACGATATCCAGACTTATACATCCGGATAACCGTGAACACCGAGGGGGATATCCTTGCATGCGATATCCGGACGGACAACGTACGGGCATCGCTAGGGTCGGTTCAGCGGATCATACGACGGCGGGCCAAGAGTTTCTCCAGCAATTTGAGCTGAGCGTCGTAGTCCATATCCGGGGCCAGCTCGGCGATGCGCTTGAGGATCTGGGCGGAGGGATAATACATGTAGATGGGCCTGGGCCTGGAGGACACCCGGTAACAGATACCGTGCTCCGACAACTGTTCTAGGGCTCCCTCGACCTCTTCCTCCGACCTCCCCAGGCGTACCGATATCTTCGCCGCGCTGTCGATAGTGCCCGGGTTATCCTTGAAGAGGGTTATAAGCTCCAGCTTTACCCTGGATATATCCGCATCCTTTACAATGAAGTTACCGACTCTCGCCAAACCCAGCACCTCTTACCATCGCGATCCCGTCTCCCTCCCTTAAAAGAAATATACGCCAATGACGTCCGAATGCTGTTTAAAAGCCTTCCCCCCCCATACGCTTTCCTTGTCCAGACAGGCCACGAACGCCCGCATATCTCAAGCTTCATACATAACTCGTAAACGCTATCTAAATCGGCATAAAAGCTTGCCTTCTTTACCCGCCCGGCGGCATGATAAAGACTCTTGCCAAAAATACCTCACCTGCCGATAATTACGACCAAGAAGCGGAACCGGAACCGACCGATTTACATCTTTATATGCATATGGAAAGAAGAAGCATGCGATACAGTACCCATAAGAGAAGCGCCTGGCAGATCGTCATGGTCGTCCTGACCGTTCTTCTCGCCGTCTTCACCTTCAACACCGCTTCAACGACGGCACAGGACGGGCCCCTGCCACCACAGAACCCCTGGGCAGTAGACCGTCCGGATGATACCGGAGGCATGATCGACCTGGGCTGGTCGGACAGCGCCACGCCCGATATCGCCGAATATCGTGTCTACCGCTCCAACACTCCCGCCGGCCCCTACACCTACGCCGGAAAACGCTCCACGGACCGCTTTATAAATTACCTGGGTTTCGTGGATGTGGATCTCCACGATGGGACCACCTACTATTACGTGGCCACGTGCGTGGACCGCCAAGGTAGGGAGAGCGCTTTCTCCCCCGAGGTCTCCGCCGTCCCCGTCGCCCAGAAAGCCGAGGCGGCGGTGACGGTGCAGAAGAGCATGGTCCTCTCCCTGGCCGACCAGAAGCTCTACTGTATGGAGAACGGTCGCCTGGTGTACGTCTTTTTGACCTCCACCGGGACATCCTCCGACCCCACCCCCACGGGGAATTTCCGCATTCTCTATCATGATGAAGTCCACCCCGTGCCCAAATACCCGGGCTGTGTATGTTATTACTGGATGGGATTCTACGAGGACTACGCCATCCATGCCTGGCCCACCTACAACGGGGTGCAGGGTAACTATTCCTACCTGGGACACCCGGCCTCCCACGGCTGTGTACGCCTGGACCCGACTCTAGCCCATATACCCTTCTACTGGGCTCCCAATGGGACCCCCCTGAGCATCATCGCCGGTCCCTATACCCCGCCCCCCACACCATATATGGGGGGGCACGTGTCCATGGGATCCGCCGCGGCCTCCGACACCTGGTACTTCGCCGAGGGCTACACCGGTGGGGGCTTCAACGAGTACGTCTTGATATATAATCCCCAGGATTATGGGGTACACTTCGAGGTGGATTTCATGCTGCCCGACGGCAGTATGCCGACCTACGATTTCACGGTGGGGGCCAAGAGCCGTCTCACCTTGAACGTGGACGATTTTCCGGGCATGGACAACACCAACGTATCCGTGCGGTTGAGAACCGAGCAGCCGGTGGTGGCGGAGCGTTCCATGTACTTCGACTACAACGGCAAGACGGGCGGCCACGTGGCTTCCGGGATAACCCAGCCGGCCGACACCTGGTACTTCGCCGAGGGCTACACCGGCGGTGGCTTCGACGAGTATATCCTTGTCCAGAACCCCCAGGACCTCGACGTCATCGTGAACTTTGACTTTATGCTCCCCGACGGAAGCGTCTATACCGAGGCCTTCCCCGTCTACGCCAGGAGCCGGGCTACGATATGCGTGGACGCGGCGCCGGGGATGGACAACACCAACGTGTCCGTGCGCCTGAGATCCGACCTGCCGGTGGTGGCGGAGCGTTCCATGTACTTCGGTTACAACGAAGGCATCAACGGCGGCCACGCCAAGCCGGGTGTCACCGAGCTCTCGAGCACCTGGTACTTCGCCGAGGGCTACACCGGCGGTGGCTTCGACGAGTATATCCTTCTACTCAACCCCCATGACATGGATTCCACCTTCGCCCTGGACCTCATACTCCCGGACGGCAACGTTTATACCTATCCTTTCACCGCCGATGCAAACAGCCGGGTGACGGTCAACATCGACGCGGTCCCCAACATGGGAGATACCAACGTATCAGTGCGGGTTAGAGCGAGCATACCCCTGGTGGCCGAGCGCTCCATGTACTTCGGGTACCAGGAGTGCCCGGGAGGGCACGTCAGCCCCGGCTGTACCGATCCCGGAGTGCAACGCTTCTTCGCCGAGGGGTGCACCTCGTCCAACTTCGATACCTATGTGCTCATCGTTAATCCGGGAGACGAGATGGTGGGCTGCGTCATCACCTTCTGCAAACCCAACGGCGAGGAATTCCAGATAGGCCAGCAGATACAGGCTCATAGCCGTTGGACCATCAAGGTAAACACCATGGCGGAGGTGAGCGATTCGGAGTTCGCCATCCAGGTCGACTCCACCGGACCCCTGGTAGTAGAACGCTCCATGTACTTCAACATCCCCCGCTAAGTCGAACCCCGAGCGCGGGGGTCGGGCATGAAAATGTGCCTTTAGTTTTATCGTAGGATAGCGACACCATCTGGATTGTCCACCTCTACGGTCCTCGAAAATGTCCGATGTCAGTGCCTGACCCCATCCTGTGACCCCATCCTACCAGGGAAATGTCCGATGTCAGTGCCTGACCCCATCTTCTGTGCCGACCTCTTCGCTTCGGGCCGTCACGCCTCCGAGGAACCAATACCGCTCTATCCGGCGTCCTGTGTGGTGAAAGGTGACGTAACGCGGTGAGGAGAATAAGATTAGGGAGGCGAAAACGAGGGAGGTTATGAGTTGATATGCCCGGATTGCGGTAGCTACCAGCCGGATAGAGCGAAATTCTGCGGTATCTGCGGCTCTCCCCTCTCCCAGGAAGGTCTGGTCGACAGTTTCCTGAAGGAAGAGGCTGAGAACGATATCGAGTTGCCCAGCAGAAGGAGCATCCTATTCTATCTCGCCATAGTCTCGCTCATCCTGGTGTCCCTGGCCTTTTTAGGCGGTGCGGGATACCTCGTCTACCGCGTCGGCTGGGGCGATAAGGTGGGCGAGGAAAACGGCGGCGGCGTGGAGGACAACAACACCGAATACGTCGATACCGAGCTCGGCTTCAGCCTCAGCTACCCTCGCATATGGACCCTGGCCGAGGAGGCCCCCAACGAGGACGAATTGGTATCGATCCGCATCTACCTGAGCCAGGCCAAGGAGCTGAAACTGCAGGCTTACCAGATGGATCCCGTGGTGCTGATCGGCGGTATGGATGGCATCGAGGAGTTCCTCGTCGAGGACGCCCTGCAACGCATCACCGCCCTCGGCGGCAGGGAACCCGACAGGGGGGGGACGGAATCCACGGGTGAGGAGCCTTCATATGCGGACGGGGGGACCGTGCCGGGGATCGCCGAGGGAGAGACGGGGAGCCAGAGCACGTCGGATGAGTTGTTTACCTCCACCCGTATAGAGGACATGCCCGCCTACTACACCGAGTTCGATGGGAACTACCTGGGAGAGGACACGGAGTTTATCCTTTATTACATCGTAGCCGACGACGTACTCTTCGTTTTCCAGGGACGGGCTCCACTGGACGAATACGAGGAGGTGCGCTCCCAGTTCATCGCCATGATAGGTTCCTTCGAGACGCAGATTCTAGGTGAACCCACAGCCCCCGGTATGCCGGAGATAAGCGCCATTCAACTAAAAACACGCGGCGACATGGCTAACCTGTGATAGAGTCATATAGGGCCGCGAAGGCCCTGATATTACCGGCAGTCGAGCAATGGAGGTGAAGCAGTTGCGCATCGTGGTAACAGGTGGGGCGGGCTTCATCGGTTCCAACTTGGTAGACACCCTTCTGGACGATGGGCACACCGTCACCGTGGTGGACAACCTTTCCACCGGCAAGTTCGAGAATCTCCTCAACGTCAAGGAGGCGGCCAAGAAGAACCGGTTTAATTTCCTTCACACGGATATCAGGGAAGATACCGTATTGGCGGCCTTCAAGGGCAAGGAGCAGGAGCTGGTGATCCACCTGGCGGCCCAGCCCGATGTGAGGGTGTCCGTGAAGGATCCCGTATTGGACGCGGACGTAAACGTGCTGGGCACCATCAATATATTGCAGACGGCGGTGGAGAACGGCGTAAGTCGTTTCATCAACACCAGCTCCGGCGGATGCGTCTACGGCGAGCCGGAATCCCTCCCGGTGAGCGAGAGCGCTCCCCGCCTTCCCGACTCCCCCTACGGTGTGAGCAAGAACGTGACCGAGGAATACATCCGCTACTACCAGAGAGCCCACGGCCTCTCCTACTGCACCCTGGCCCTGGCTAACGTATACGGCCCCCGCCAGAACCCCTTTGGTGAGGCGGGAGTGGTGGCCATCTTCATCGGCAAGCTGCTCCAAGGCGAGACGCCGGTTATCTTCGGGGACGGGGAGCAGACCCGCGACTTCGTCTTCGTGGAGGACGTGGTGGAGGCCTACCGCAAAGCCATGAAGAAGGGCGACGGGGAGTTCATAAACATAGGCACCAGCCAGGAGACGTCCATAAACCAGCTCTATGCCGCCATGGCGGATCTCATGGACCTGGACGGGCAGCCGGAGTACGCGTCACCACGGGAGGGCGAGCTGGATCATATCGCTCTGACGGCGGACAAGGCCAAGGACGTCCTGGGATGGAAACCGCGTACCTCGATACAGGAGGGTCTGGCCAGGACCATAGACTGGTGCCGCGGCAACCTCGGGAGGTAGCGATTGCCCTTCACCGACATCCATTCCCACATCCTGCCCGGATTCGACGACGGGGCCTCCAGCGACGAGGAATTCCTGGAAATGGCCAGGGTAGCGGTGAGAGGAGGCACGTCCACCATGGCCGCCACCCCTCATTACGACCTCGAGAATCTCTCCTTCGGTCCGGGCGAGATCGCCGATGCCGTGGAGAAGTACAACCGCCTCCTGGCGGAAAAGGGTCTGGCACTTGTGCTGACCCCGGGGGTGGAGATACGCATCAACGCTGGCCTCTTCAACTTGGCCAAAGAGGGGGACGCTATGGGTGAGCTGCGCCTGGGCGGAAAAGGCAGGTACGTTCTGCTCGACCTCCCCCTGGTGGACATACCCGTCGCCACCCCCGATATCCTATTCCAGGTCCAGTTGTGCGGCGTCGGCCCCATCCTGGCCCACCCTGAACGCAACCGCTATCTGGTGGAGCACCCTTCCGTGATCAGGGAACTGGTGGAAAGAGGGGTGGAGTTGCAGGTCAACTCCGGCAGCCTGGAGGGTATCTACGGGAAGTCGGCCCGGCGTACGGCCCGGCGGCTGCTCAAGGAGGGCACCGCCAGATTGATGGCCTCGGATGCCCATTCGCCCCGAAACAGGAATCCCGACCTCCTCGTGGCGGCCCGATCCCTACGAGCCTTGCTGGACGACGAGGCGGTCCGTACCATACTGGAAGATAACCCCAACCGGGTGCTGTCCGGCGAGGACCTGTTGGAGACGACCGGGGCGGGTTCCCGCAAGCAAGGTTCCAGGCACGGGTTATTGAGGAGACGGACCAGATGAGCGACGGTGGAGGGTGGACAAAGGGCTTCGTGGACGAGCCGCGGCAATCGGGCGTATTCCTTGACTTCGACGGCACCATAAGCGATATCGCCCCCATCCCCGGGGAAGCCCGTCTCAACCCGCGCGCCGCGGACCTCCTACCCCGCCTGTCCCATCGCTATCCCCTCTGTGTCATGTCGGGCGGAAAAGCGAAACGGCTGGCTGAACTGGTAGGTCTTCCCCGCATCCACTACGTGGGCGTCAATGGCATGGAATGGCTGGAGGGTAACACCAGGACGGAACCGGAGGTGCTGCCCCACCTGCCCGCCCTGGACCGGGTTCGCGAGGAGATAGTGCCCGCTCTCGAGTCCCTTCCCGGTATCGACATGGAGGACAAGCTGGTCACGCTGGCCTTGCATTACAGGAGCGTGCCCGAGCTGGAGGAACAGGTTCTAGACCTGGCCCAGAGGGTATCCGAGCCCCTGAGGATGGAGGTCAAGCGCGGCCGCAAGGTGGCGGAGATCGTCCCGCCCGTCGTGGTCGACAAGGGCACCGTGCTGGTGAGGCTGGCCCGGGGGTGGAGGCTTCGCCGCGCCCTCTACGCCGGGGACGACCTCTCCGACGTGGCCGGCTTCCGCGGGCTACGCTATCTCATGAAGGAGGGGTTATTCGAGGGCGTGGCCATCGCCGTCCTCTCGCCGGAGACCCCCATCGAGCTCGAGGCGGTGGCGGACCTCACCGTCCATGGCGTGGACGGCCTGATCAACCTCCTCCAGACCCTGCTCTAGCTGCCTATTGTAATTACGCCATTGTTCCATTGGCTGAGCACCTGAATCCCTCCATCCTGTCGTAGGGACTTAACACCATTGAGCCCGCCAAGAATCATATTTAAAAAATTGAAAAACAAAAAGTCTTCCACAGCGCAAATCACTGCGTCTTAGCATGCATGATTACTCCCAAGGCGGCTTCTATTTCCTGACGATATACACGAAAAGCAAGAAATGCTGCTTCGGCTATCTGAAAGACAGGGAAGTCGTTTTTTCTCCTATTGGAGAAAAGCACGGGAGTTCTGGCTGGATATCCCAAGTCACTTTCCAAATATGGAATTAGACCAATTCACAATCATGCCAAACCACATTCACGGAGTAGTTCTCATCAAATACTCAGGTTGCGATTCCACAGGATCGAACAACTAAAACAAGTACCAGAAACTGATCACCGGGTCTATTGGGTCAATGATACGTTCTTACAAGGCCGTGCTTACATCCTGATGCAGAAGAAACGGCTATGAAGAGTTTGCATGGCAAAGAAACTATGCCGAGCGTATTATTCGAAATAACAAAAAGAACTGAACAAGCTAAGGGAGTATATACTTACATATAAATCCATTCAAATGGGAATTAGATAAAGATTTGTTTTCCAGTTCGAGACTACATGATCTAGAAGACATTCTTCTTCATAACTATAGAAGTAGCCGATGGCGGCTATCTGGCTGTCAGGCCGCGGTTTTTACGGCCTCAACGGTGTTGAGCCCGTATTATCACGAGTTCAGCGGGAGCGGTCGCGTATGATGTCGGCCAGGTTTATACGCCCGGCCCGGCGCAGGCTGGGTAGCTCGGCCAGGAGCACCACCAGCAGCACCCCCAGGATGGTGACGGCGTAGGATGCGCCCCGTATCACCGCAGGGGCGCTGAAGAACTCGTTGCTGAAGAGCTTCATCATCAGGACCGAGAGCCCGTATCCCGCCAGGACGCCCGGGATGACCGCGATCACCGCCACTATCAGGTTCTCCACGGTGAAGACGCCGGTGACGAGTTTCATCCTTGAGCCTAGGGCCAGCATCACCGATATCTCCTTCTCCCGTTCCAGGTAGGCGATGCTGATGGTATTGTAGACGAGGGCCAGGGCCATGGCCACCGCGAAGAGGATCATCATGCCGGCGAAGATATACATCATACCCATCATCTCATCGCGCATCATCTCCTCGGTGAACTCCGTTATCTCCACCCCGGCCGCTCCCGGTATCTGCATCAGGTCGTCGCGAAGCTCGTCTCCCTGCGACCCAGACGAGGCCACCAAGAGACCGTTGACCAGGTCGGTTCCCGCCGTCTGCTGCACCCAGGACAGGTTAGCGAAGACGGCCAAGCCGCCTATCTGTTTCACGAAGCCCTCGACCTTCATGTCCATGCTCCCCACCGAGGTCACTACCTTCACCGTATCCCCCACCTTTACCCCCAGGCCGTCGCGGAACCAGTTGGCGAGCAAGGCTCCCTGGTCCGGAAGCTGCATCTTCTGTCCGTCGGTGCCGTAGAGGCCCAGCAGGTCCGAGTTCTGGGGCACGGCCCGAAGCAGGCCCTCCCCCAGCGTATCCCCGGCCTTCTGGAACTTGCAGGGAACCATCAGGTAAGGCTCCAACCCCTTCACCGCGGATATCCCGGAGAGGCCGGAGGCATCGTCCAGAGGTACGGGAGAGCTGAAGTAGACGTTGGCGTCATAGCGCACGAAGTCATTGTAGTAGAAGCTGAAGGCGTCGTCCATGGAGTCCAGAAGCGCCATTGATACCAGTACCAGCATGAAGGCGAAGGTAATACCCATGATGTTGAGCAGGGCCCGGCGGCGGTTCCGGGAGAGGTTGCGCAGCGGCATCTTCCAGGTCGCCTTGAGGCGGTACAGCGGAGATATGATCCTCTCGATCAGGGAGACGTGATCCACCAAGACCTTCCCCTCGCCGATCTCTTCCTGCATAACCACGGCCGGCTTCAGCTTGAGCAAGCGCCTTATGGGTAGGATGCTGGACAGGAAGCAGGCCGCCAGTGCCACCACCAGGCCCTCCACGACCGCCTCCCATTCCATCACCATGCTGACCAGGGGTATGCCTATGCTCTTGGCGTACTCGTGGGTAAGCCATCCCGCCACGAAGTACCCCACGATCAGACCCGCTACCGCCCCCACGACCCCCACCAGCAAGGCATAGGACAGGTAATGGACGGTGATGCGCCTGCGGCCGAGGCCCAGGGCCATCATGGTCCCTATCTGGCGGCGCTGCATGTGCACCATGCGGGTGAGTATCATATATAGGCTCAGGGCAGCAACTATCAGGAAGAGGATGGGAAAAAATAACGATATCTCTCGGAATCCCTCCACGTCGAGGTCCAACAACTGCCGGGCCTCGGTATCGTCCCCCAAGCTGGCGTAGAGGACGCTGTACTGAGACAGCTCCTTCTCGGCCGCCTCCATTACCGCCTGGGCGTCAGCGCCCTCCTTGACCCTGAAGCAGAACTGATTGGAGTTCCCCTCCCATCCGAAGGACTGCTGCAGCCAGTTCTGGGGGACGAAGAGCACACCGTAATTGCGGGGCGTGGCTATCATGGTCTTTTCGGTGGAGACGATAAAGAACTCTGCGCTGGCCGCCGTGCCCTCCACCTGCATAGCCTGCTTCCCTTCCGGGGCGACCACCTGCAGGGTGGCCCCCGGGGCGATGTTGTAATAGTCGGACAGGTGCACCTCGACCAGGCATGAGTTCGTAGCGCCTGCCGGCAGGTATTCCCCCCCCTCCACCAGAACCTGGTTCAACGGCGGCTGTTCCCCGGCGGGCATCCCCACGAGCTGGCACACTATATTCTCGCCGTTGGGCAGGTAGCAGCCGCTCCCCAGCACCAGGCGCGATATCACCGCGTCCACGCCTTCGATACCCTCGAGCCCATCCACCACGCTGTCGGGGGCCTCGGCAACCTTGATGATGATATCGTTGTACTTGAGTTCCTCGCTGGCGTAACTGTAGGAATGGTCCAGGCTGCGATAGCTAAGCCAGGTGGAGAGAAAAAGGCACAAGCTCAGGAAAACAAGGAAGGTGACGGCGAAGAACCTGGCCTTCCCCGCAACGATATCCCGGAGCAGTTTGCGGTGTAGGGTGGACATAATTTCTCCTACCAGACCAGCGCCTCGTGCAATAGTGGGTAGTTTTGACCGAGTAATTCCCGGTGGACATAATTTTTCCTACCAGACCAGCGCCTCGGCTTCCTTGGGATGCTCCACGGTGTTTATCTCGGCCACCGAGCCGCTGTGCAGGCGAACCGTACGGTCGGACATCTCGGCGATGGCCGAGTTATGGGTGACCAGGATTATGGTCTGGTTCTGATTGCGGTTGATAACCTGCATAACCTTGAGGATGTTCTTACCGGTTTTGTAGTCCAGCTCGCCGGTGGGCTCGTCACAGAGCAGGATGGGCGGGCTCTTGCAGATGGCGCGGGCTATGGCCACCCGCTGCTGCTCGCCTCCCGAGAGCTGGCTCGGGAAATGGTCGGCGCGTTCCTCCAGGCCCACCGCCTTGAGGGCGTCCATTGATTTTTCCCTGGTGTCCTCCTCGATAAGCTCCAGGGCGAACTCCACGTTCTCCAGCGCGGTGAGGGTGGGTATGAGGTTGAAGAACTGGAAGATGAAGCCGATCTGGGTGCGCCTGTAATCCGTGAGCTGCTTGGAATCCAGATTCGAGATATCGTTCTCTTTCACGGTGAGTGTCCCTTCGGTCAGGGTGTCCATTCCCCCGATGAGATTGAGTATGGTGGTCTTGCCGGAACCCGAGGGGCCCAGCATGACGATGAACTCGCCTTCCTCGATGACCAGGTTCACGTCCTTCAGGGCTACGACCTCCAGTTCACCCATGGGGTAGATCTTGGATACCTGTTCGAAGCGTATCAGTTCCTTTCCGTTGTCGCTTCTGACCAACCCTTCTATCCTTCCTCTCCCGGATCAAATAATCGTATGACCAGCTTCTTCAGTTCCTGTTTTCAATCCATGATACAACATATTCTATCTCGTCACTCTACTTCCCGAGTATAAGCTATCCCCAAGCACAGCTTTCACCAAACAATCTCTCACCGCATGGGGTCAGGCACCGACATCGGGCATTTTCGTATCGGGAGGGGGATTACAAACCCGGCTTCGGCCCAGAGGCATATCGAGGGACCGCGACACCGTCGGGACCATTCTACTCCGGACTGCAGAATGTCCGATGTCGATGCCTGATCCCCTCTTCTGACGTTTTCGCATCAGAACCGTGGAGATACACCCGGCTTCGGCCCAGAGGCATATCGAGGGACCGCGACACCGTTTAGACTATTTATACCCTGGACCCAAGAATGTCAGATCCTTGGGGCTGAACCCCGCCTTCTGACGTATTCTTGGATAATCCCGGCTTCCGGCGTTATTTCTGGCCCCACTTGTCCTTGAAGGTTATTTCCTCCAGCGGCTTGCGGCCGCGCTCGTCCGGATACTTGGCGGGATATCCAAGGGGGGTCATGGCCACTACGCGTATATTGTTCGGTACCCCGAGGATGGGCTTTACCTTATCCTCGTTAAACAGGCCGACCCAACAGGTTCCCAGGCCCTGATTCCATGCCTCCAGGCATAGCTGCTGCACGGCAATGCCGATATCCACCAGGTAGTAGTTCTGGTCCCCCATCTGGCCGGACTGCTCGGGATCGGCGCAGGCCACGATGAGCACGGGCGCCGAGGCCGCGGCCTTCTGGACGGGATTCTTCTCCAGCGTCTCGGCGATGGCTTCCTTTACGGCCTGGTCCTTGACCACGATAAAGGTCCAGCACTGTTTATTGGCCCAGGAGGGCGCAAGTCTGGCCGCCTGGAGCACCGCCTCCAGCTTCTCGTCCTCCACCGGGCGGTCCCCGTATTTGCGGATGCTCCTCCTCTCCTCGAACAGCTTCATGGCCATGGGATCATCTCCTTCCTTATCTGACTTACTCTCAACCCCTTATTCTTATCTTCCAGCTATACTGGCAATCTATCATAAAAACCTTGATAACCAAAGTAACTCCGATAAGCGATAGATGCGGCGGATGGGACCTGACGCCAACTCCTCCATTTAGGCCATAAGTGCTGGAATGGGGCAACCACCGAGATCTTCTACCCACCACTGGTAGCTTCTGGATAAATATGCAAGACCAAAGATCCGACCCCTTGCCTGACTCTTTATTCCTGCGTCACCGCTTCCTCAACGACCTTGGAGGCGCTCACCCGGTATCGGTTGTAGAGCATGGCCGCGTACCCGGCCAATCCCAGGGACGAGAGCAGCATGGTCACCACCGCCGCCTCGGCGGCCCCGGAGCTTATGATGACCAGTATGGAAGAAAGCGGGATAAAGGAGGACCAGGCCACCATATGCAGGTAGCCGTGGGGGGAGGTTATCTACTTGCCTGCGACCTTGAATTTTGCGGCGAGGGAAAGGCCGATACCCGCCGCCAGCCCGAACACGATGGCCAGGACCATGGCGTAGGCGGGGGGTTTGGCCGGGCTCAAGACGGAGAAGACGACGGCCGCCGCAGCGGATACGACCGGGGATAAAGAGATCGGGGGCTTCTTCTTTCTGGTGTTTACCACCGCCAGGACGATGGGGAGAGCCAGTACCGAAAGGCCTACTATCTGCAGCATCCATCCCCATCAGGTCATATCATCCTCACCTTATATCCCTGTATCCGGTAATAATCCGCCTCCCGGCCGTCGGCAAAGCCTCCTCTATCTATCCCATAACGGGTCATCTCGGTCTCCCCTCCCACTTGACCACAACCCGCCACCAGTTAACCCGCATGGCCTTGAGCCTCGATTCCAGGGCCATGCTTTTAGGCTTGAGCACCTTCTCCTCCCGCATCTCTATAACCTCCTCGGCCGGAAGCGCGTCGAGCAGTGCCTCTTTATCGGATATCCCCGTTTCCGGCTCGGGAGGGGGCTCCGGCGGTGACTCTAGCGGGGGTTCGGGAGGTATCTCCTGAGCGGAGCCCGCGGCTTCTACCTCCATCCTGCTCCCGAGGAGGCGGGAGAAGAAGCCCCCAACAGCCGCAGCCCCGTCCACCACCATGCTCCAATCCCCTGGAGAGAAGGGACCGCGGCGGCGGCCGCGTATAGGCAGGCGGCGGCCCCCCTGAGAGGGCTCTCCGATGTGCCCTGTCCCTCGACCTCGGAAGAATCGGCGGCGCCCCCCTCCGCGGTCCCTTCGCCCTGCCCCTCGTCCGTCGGCTCGGTCGTCCCCTCCGGCGTCTCGACCAGAGGTTGACCGCCCTCGTAGACACCCGAGACATCGGCGGTGACGACGATGCTTATCGGCCCGCTGTCAACGACTTGAGACTGACCGGCCTCCAAGTCAATTCACCACAGTTCCACGGTCAGGGTGCCGGTTGCAGCCTGCCCGTTGGACACGGTAAGGGTTATGTTGTCGGCGTTCTTAATCGGTCATTCCGCCAAGACCAGACCCCGGGGCAACATGTAACCCCGCCGCGGGATGGACCCGCGGCGGGATCGCACTGACTATTTCACGACATACTCGTTCGCGTCGCTGAAGATCTTGTCCTTGCCCCTGGTTGCGTACATGCTGCCGAACTCCACCGCGAATTGCAGGTTTCTTTCCGCTTTATCGAAGGCAATCTCCGAGTCCACCACGGGAAGGGTGATTTTCGGGGGATGCTCCGGCGAGCCGTGGATTTTCGCCTTCCCGATGTAAGGCGAGGGGAAATATTGATATTGAGAATCCGCACTCGATATCTCGATGCGTATACAGTGGCCGGGATGGAAGACGTTGGATATCGGCCAAATCTGTGTCTGAAACTCGTAGATCTTTCCGGACTCCAGCGGGTCATCCTCCACCCCGGTGTCTATGCCCTTGAGCCAGCGATCATACCATCTCAAGGACTCGATCCTCCAGGAGGAGTAGGGGCGATAGGGAACCTGGGGCGGTCCCACATGCATACGCCTGGGCCCTCTGGCCTGCCAGAAGACATCGAAGACGCCCCTGAGATGCAGGCCAACGGCGTACTCCCAGCCGGAGCCGACGTACACCGGTATCTCTATATCGCCTTCGTTCCAGTACCCCGAACGCTCGTGCATCCACTCATCATCGAACCTGTGATGCTGGGCACAAATCCTATACATCAGCCTGGCCAAATCTCCCCAGATATTGGTCTTATCCTTTCCCCGTCTGATACCGGCACGCATATATCCCTCTCCACCTTGATGTCGTATTCGGGCTTCGAACACCTGGATATATCAGGCTCCTGGTTATAGGGATACTGGGATGCGAACCTGGGCCGGTAATCGGCCGGCCGGGGCGGAAACCTGCGTATTCTCATGAAACCCATCATCTACCTCCGTTCATCATGGGGACGCCGCAATCCCCTCTTATAAAAGCATCCAGATTTAGAAGCCGTTCAGTCGGGGGCGATACCCTTGAAGATAACCTCCAGGTGGCATTCCAGCTGTTCGTCCAGGTCGAAATCGAAATGCTCTCTCTTATGAGAAAGGAGCAACCCCAGGATTCCGGCCGCGAGCTCGGTGGCTATCATCGTACTGTCGCCCTTCTTGATGAGCCCCCGCTCCATGCCCTCGGCTACCATGCCCTCGAGCAGCCGGTCTATCTCGTAGTCTGTGGCGGCCAGTTTGCTGGCTATGTTCTCCGATAATCCCGAATTGGTGAAGGGCGTCCCCCTCAAGACGAACAGCTCGAACTGCTCGGGGTAGTTTCTGTAGAAGTCGATGTAAGACCAGGCCATGCGACGAATCTTCTCCTTGAGGTCCGTTCCTTCGTCCATCACCTTTTTCAGATGATCCACGAAGACTCTGCCGGCTTCCTCGCAAATGATTCCGTACACCTCGTCCTTGTCGGCGAAATAGAAGTAGAAGGCGCCGGTGGACAGATGGGATTCGCGGGCGATGTCCCTGATGGAGGTGCCCAGGTATCCATTCTCGAGGAAGAGCTTTCTCGCCGCGTTGAGAATGGTATCGATACGTATCTGGCGTTCGGCTTCCTTGCGCTTGGCGATGATGTCCTTCAAGTGCAAAACCCCCTTGAGAGATCCCCCTTGATGAAGCCCTTTCAAAATTCCCTTGAAGCAATCCCTTTTTCCTTGAGTACCGGAAAAACCCGGATACGTAAGGCAAGATTATCAAACTAACATAACACTGTTATTTATTATAACGCTATTATACTATCTCTATTTATTGACATCAATCCTTTTTCACGGTAGGTGTAATCCCTCGGAGTCCTCGATGACAGCGGTTGGCCACCATACCTACGTTTCCCCTTGGTATAATTATGTAGGCGCATATCTGGATGGACGGAAGGCAACCGCTGTAAAAATGGCCGAGTCCATGGAAACGAGCATGGAGAGACTGGAAAGATGATAAAAGACCGGGAATCTTTGAACCGTTTCGAATTGGGGCTTCTGAGGAAAGAGAGGCCTGATTACCGCAGGAACCTGCGGCTGGTAGAGGCCATGTATGACGAGGCGATACTGCTTGAAGCGCTGCCCCCGCGGGACCCTCTCGATGGCATAGAGGTAGACCAACGCATCGCGAGGGTTGTGAACAGTGTTTGAGAATCTGCTGGAGAGGACGGCATCCGCCCTGGATTCCAGCGCAATCCCCTATATGATAATCGGCGGCCAGGCAGTTCTGCTCTATGGCGAACCCAGGTTGACCAGAGATATCGATATCACCCTGGGGATAGGCGCGTTAGAGGCGGCCAGGGTAATCGATCTGGCAGACAAACTGGGCCTGGAACCGCTGGTTCCGGATCCCATGGACTTTGTGAGTAGAACACTCGTATTCCCCGCAATAGATAAACCATCCGGTATAAGGTTGGACTTTATCTTCTCCTACTCCTACTATGAGAACCAGGCGATATCAAGGAGTAACAAGATCAAGCTGGGCGAGCACTACGTGAATTTCGCCTCCCTGGAGGATGTGGTCATCCATAAGATCATCGCCGCAAGGCCACGGGACATCGAAGACGTGAAAGCCATCCTGGCCAAGAACCCATCATACGATGAGCACTATATAGAGAAATGGTTGAAGGATTTCGATGACGCCCTAGATGAGGGATTCTCGTCCAGCTTCATGGAGATACGTAGAGATATATCCTGAGACCCGGCCTATCTCTTCGGTATGAACGAATCGCCGTTCTCGTTCTTGACGCTTCTACAGTCGATACCACTGACCGCGGGGCTTCGGGCCCTTGAACCCGACCGCCGTTTCCCTCACGAAACCCGACCTCGAGTCAGCTCACAGGCTTCTTATGTAGTCGAAGAGCTCCTCGATGTTGATGCAGAATATGCGCAAAGCGGCGTCGATGAGTTCGGGCGAGCAGTCCGCGTGCTCGAAGGTCCTCCCCTCTGCCAGCTCCGCCCAGATGGTAGGCAGTCCCGACATCCTGGAAATCATGCCTCCCTTTTCGTCGTCGGCCATGTGCAGTACCTTGCCTACCCCAGAGCATATCAGGCGCACCAGGCACATGGGGCAGGATTCCACCGAGGTGTAGAGGCTCAGGCCACTTAGGCCGATTCCGCAGTGCAAGTCCTCGAACCGGTCCATCACCACCATCTCGGCGTGCAGATCGCTGCGGAAATAGGGTTTGAAACCGGTGTTATGCCCGTGTGTGATGACATCTCCACCCCCGTCTACCAGAACGCACCCCACTCCCCCGTTCCCCTGGGATACGGCCCTGAGAGCCAGGACGGCGGCCAGCCAGCCGTAGCGATCGTCGTTATCCTCCCCGCATTCGTAACCCTTCAGCCACGACCTCCATTTCAGTATCTGCTCCTCTCCGCTTGATACCTTCTCCAGGATACACGCTCCGTATGAGGCTATCCCGTCCCGCCCTATCCGTTCCGTCCAACGCATCTCCATGATCAACCTCGCTCTCTATGGTATTACGGCAAGCACCGATATCTGACATCTTAGCAGGTCAGAAAACCTCAGTTTCTCGGGCCTGAGAGCCTGTTGCCCGAACCTCCCCATTGCCGACAAGCTGGCTGACAT
>JAXHVT010000006.1:0-18086 GCA_034188985.1 Actinomycetota bacterium
TGGCCACCGGCCCCGCCCCCTCCATGACCCGGGGCTTCTGGCGCAACCCCCAGCGCTACTTGGACACCTACTGGTCGCGCTGGCCGGACGTCTGGTACCACGGCGACTGGGCCTCGGTGGACGCCGACGGCTTCTGGTTCCTGCACGGCCGTAGCGACGACACCATCAAGGTCTCGGGACGCCGCACCGGGCCGGCGGAGATAGAGGCCGCCCTGATCGAGCACGAGGCGGTGTCGGAGGCGGCGGTCATCGGGGTTCCCCACGAGATAAAGGGGGAGGCCATCGTCTGCTTCGTGGTTACGAGGAACGAGTATGAGCCTAACGAAAATCTCAATGATGGCATACGGGATAAGGTAGGAGAGATACTGGGCAAGATCGCCAGGCCGGATGCCCTGTATTTCGTTAAGTCCCTCCCCAAGACCCGCTCCGCCAAGATCGTGCGCCGCCTGATCAAGGCCAAGTACCTGGGGCAGGAGCTCGGCGACCTGGCATCGGTGGAGAACCCCGAGGCGCTGGAGGAGATACCGGTTAAATAAGAGATCCCATAAACGTAAAAGGCTGGAAAAAGGGGCCGGCAGAGACTGCCGGCCCCATGCATGACCGCGCGAATCCTTTTACGGTAATCCTTGAGATCGAGTAGAGCTGTATTCTCTTAAGGAGGAAGCATGCCTGATGAACGGGACGCAGTAGTGGTGAGGGCTTGGATAGGAGGTCTTTCGACGGCGGTCCTGCTTGCCAGGGAGGGCATGAGGGTGCTGCTGGTGGAAAAGGAGGACCGGGTGGGAGGAAGGGCCTTGTCCTTGCGGGACGAGGAAGTAAGCGACAAGGGCCTGGATTGATACAGGCGGATCTTGGCTGGGAAATAATCGTATCTGGCGGAATCGGAACCAGCGCTCGAGGATATCGCCGAGCGTGGAATGCTGGATGGTTACCTGTTCGAACTGGGTTACCATGGAGTAAGCGTAGCGGGAGAGGGCTATTTCGCGACATTGCGCGAACTGATAGAGGGCTACAGATCGCGAGACGTAGTTATCAACCCCTTTCTGACCGGCTACTGGATAGGTGGGCGATTCTATCGGGAACCGCCGTTGAACAACCTCGACCTGGATGATAGAATCCACGCCGAGCTGGAACGGCTGGGCAAGCATTTTCTGGAGTTCTCCGGTGATCTGACAGCCGTTACCCCCGATGAGCTGGAAAGGCTAGACAAGGTATCGCTCCACGATCACCTGGTAAACATGGGATTTGCGCAAAGCGAGGTGCCGTAAAGTTATTTTCGCTGCATTGGAACTCTGATTACCACCATAAACAACCCCCACGAGATATCGATTGGAGACATTCTGCGCTATACCACTTGGGTTCTGATGACCGTGATCCTGAGAAAAGGAGAGGTATATGTTGGTGGTTTTGCCTAGAACGGCGTAATGCAGTTGCCGGAGGCCGTGATCGCCAGGTTCCGGGACTTCGGTGACGAATTGCGCCTGGATACCCTGGAGACAGCCGTGGAGGTCGAGAATGGCCGCGTTGTGGGGGGTACGCGTGAGAGAAGCGGGGGACGAGGTCTTTACGCCCTCTCCGCTGGTGGTCATGAACGTCCTCATACGTGAGGTCTTCGAATACGTGGATGAGAGGGCGTTCCCCCGGGAATTGTCGCGCAGGATAAAAGGCTGTACGGCTACGGAAGCTTGAGCTTGTATATCAGGCTCTCCGTTCTCCCGGTGCCCGAGGAGCACGACGGGAGGCTGATGAAGACGCTCTGCGTAATTCCCAGGTCGAAGGGTTTCGATTGGGATATATACATGGCCTGGAATATACAATCCTATATCGAGCCGGGATGCGCCCCCGCCGGCAAGCATCTCTTCACCGCCGATCTTCCTTTGACGGAGGGGGAATAGCGCGACCGGGAGCTGGTGATGAAGGTGGTCAGGGCGGTGCCGGATTTACTGGAGGGTGTCTACCCCAGTTTCAAGAGCTGTATAGAATGGGCTCTTTGTCCCGTATGCGTTAAGCTGAAAGGCGTGGCGAAGAGCGTAACCCAGGTATGAAGCCTCAATCCCGACGTCAAAGCCTCCGGCATAGACGGCCTTTACTTTGCAGGGGAGACCGCGAGAGGCTATGGAGTAATCATGGACTGTGCCTGTTAAGCGGTATTATCTGCGCTTCGGTGATAACGGACGTCGATTACGGCGTTGAATACTCTGGATACTTGCACGAGCTGAATGATAGCAACGTGTAATTCAAAACGGTAACAGCGGGGATCCGTGGATCCAGAGGAGAAAGAAAAGGGACGATCACCGGGATCGCCCCTGCAAATTCCAGCTATTAGCCGCTTCTAAACGTCGGGACCGCTCTTGAGGCTCAGAATCTGCCTGGTCTCGTCGGGAGTAGCGGCCTCGCGATCGGCCAGTTCCGCTATCTTAACGGCCTTTTCCACCTGCTCGTAGGAGCCTTTTGCCAGGACTCCCTTGCGTACGGTGATGTTATCCTCCAGGCCGACGCGGATATGTCCACCCTCGGCGGCGGAGATAAAGGCTCCACGGAACTGAGCGGGACCTACGCCACAGGTACTCCAGGTGGCGCTATCGGGGATGAGATCGCGGAAGCGCTGGAAGTTGCCCAGATCCAGGCCACAGCCTCCCAGCACGCCCCAAACGAACTGGTAATGAAGGGGCTCCACGAAGATTTCCTGGTGGCGGACAAAAAGGGTATTGTAAATACCGCCGAGGTCGTAGACCTCGAGCTCGGGTTTAGTTCCGGCCTCCTTCATCTCCTTGGCGAAACTTACGAGCATATCGAAGGTGTTGGTGAACACCGTCTCGCCCAGGATAACGTGGTTCTTCCAGTCCCCAAGGGCGAAGTTCATGGAGTTGGTGTTAAGTGAGGCCATCTCGGGCTTTATCTGTTTGACGACGTTTATACGCTCCTCCGGCGTGGCGCCGATCCCGATGGCGGTGGAGAGGTTAATAACGATGGCGCACTTGTCCTTTATGCCTTTGACGATCTCTGTCAGGGTCTCTATGCTTGAGCTGGGAAGGCCGGTCTCTGGATCACGGGCGTGTATATGGACGATGGCGCAACCCGCGTTGTAGCAGCGGTAAGCCTCCTCGATGAACTCATCGACCGTGTAGGGAACGGCCGGGTTCTGGTTCTTCATAGTCGCGGCTCCTGCCAGTGCTGCGGTGATGATGCACTTGTCCTCTAGAGACATAAGAACACCTCCTGTCCTCCCTGTTTAATACCTAGCCAAAACTCTTTTTCCCCTTACGGGATCTTGGGAAACACACTAATCCTAATACAGACGCCAGCCAAAAATCAATTAATTTCCATGCTTTAACGGCAAGGGGGTACGCATGAACGCCGCTATTTGGTAAGGTAAAGAGAGTATTTGCGACTTCACGCTGTTCCATTTCATTTATGTACAGCTTATGGGTCGAGAAGGAGGCGGGAGATGTCACAACTGAGTGCGGGACAGATCAAGAAGTATCTTAAGCAACTCAAGCAGAGACAGGAACAATATGTTTATTACCTGGGTCAACTGGCCTATCAGGCTGCCGAGCAAGGCAGTCTGGAAGATCCAGGTATGATGGATGCATATAGTACGCTTAAAGACGTTAGAGAACAGATAGCGCAATGGGAAGCCCAGCTTGAGCAGATAAAGGCCGCGAAAGCGGCTGCCCAGCGACCCAGCTGCCCCCAATGCGGAAGCGCGGTTGTGAAGGGAGCCGTATTTTGTCCCGCATGCGGCGCATCGTTAGCCTTAACTGCGATGCCGTCGGCGGCGCCCGTACCACCGGTGGCCGCTTCGGCCACGGCGGCGGCGCCGGCACCGGCCGAGGCGGTGCAGGTCCCGACCATGCCAGAGGCGGGCAAGTGCCCGAACTGCGGCGTTTCACTTGACGTTGGCGCCGTTTTCTGTGGCAATTGCGGTTTCCGGTTAGCGACAGAGTCGCCGCCACTTCCTTTACAGGATGTGGCACCGCCATCGCTGCCGGTTGAGAATATGCTGGAGACGCCTGCGGAAGAGGTGGAAATACCACCTTCCCCGCCGGAGGATAATACCATGTACAAGGAGCCGGAGATAGAGGCGGCAAGCGAGGAGGAAGAGTCCGCGGAGCCCGAAGCCGGGATCAAGGCGGAAGAGGAAAAGAAGCAGGCCTCCACAGCCGAGGAGCAGGAATCATCGGAGGAAAAGGGACAGGAGGAAAACGCCGCAGAAGGCCAGGCCAAGTCCGGCGAGGATGAACCGGTCGAGTCAACTCTTTCATGCCCGGGATGTGGAGCGCGGATAAGCGACCCATCGGCGAATTTCTGCCCGGATTGCGGCACCAAGGTCAAGGAATGATACAGGTATATACGGGAGACGGAAAAGGCAAGACTACGGCTGCCCTGGGTCAGGCGCTGAGAGCCATGGGGCATGGGGCCGAGGTTTACATGATCCAGTTCATGAAGGGGCGTACCTACGGCGAACTCCTCACCGCCCAACGCTGCCTTCCAGATCTCACCATCGTGATGTCAGGTCGAGACGAATTCGTGAAAAAGGGTTCCCTGGAGGAAGTGGATCTGAGAATGGCGAGAGAGGGCTTTGACCTGGCTAGGAGCGTGGTGGCGGAGGGGGGATGCGATATGCTGATCCTGGACGAGATAAACATTGCAATCGATTACGGTCTCCTGCCACTCGAAGAGGTGCTGGATTTCTTGCGCTCTTGCCCCCAGGGTATCGATGTGATATGCACCGGCAGGTATGCCCCATCGGAGTTGATAGATACGGCGGATATGGTCAGCGAGGTCAAGGAGATCAAGCACCATTACCAGAAAGGCGTGCTTATGAGGAAGGGGATCGAATACTGAGCTTTCGTCTCCGATCGATCCCCATTCAACATAGGAGACTCGCGCAAGAAGGTGGATGTAAATGGATAAGCAAAGCTGGTTGAGGGATGCCTATGAATCCGTCCCTCGGCGTGAGGCCGAGTTCACAACCATCTCCGGCGAGGAGTTAGACCCGCTCTACAACCCTGAGGACGCCGCCGCCCTAGACTATGACCGCGACCTGGGCTATCCCGGCTCCTATCCCTTTACCAGGGGAGTGCATCCCAACATGTACCGGGGCCGGCTGTGGACCATGCGCCAGTTCGCCGGGTTCGGCAGCGTGGAGGACACCAACGCCAGGTACAAGTTCCTGCTCAAGCAGGGCACAACCGGTCTATCGGTGGCCTTCGACATGCCCACCATCATGGGCTGCGATTCCGATGACCCCATCTCCTTGGGCGAGGTGGGCCGCTGTGGGGTAGCGGTGGACTCACTGGCCGACATGGAGATCCTTTTCTCCGGCATTCCCCTGGCCGATATCACCACCTCCATGACCATCAACGGCCCCGCTTCCATACTCCTTGCCTTCTACCTCTGCGTGGGCGAGAAGCAGGGGGCCTCCTTCCGAGAGCTGGGCGGGACCATCCAGAACGATATCTTGAAGGAGTACATCGCCCAGAAGTCTTGGATCTTCCCCCCCCGGCCCTCTATGAGGATAATCACCGATATCCTGGCCTTCTGCTCTCGAGAGGTGCCGCGCTGGAACACTATCTCCATCTCCGGCTACCACATCAGGGAGGCGGGTTCCACCACCGTGCAGGAACTGGCCTTCACCTTGGCCGACGGTTTCGCCTACGTGGAGGCGGGCATGGCCGCCGGGCTGGACGTGGACTCATTCGCCCCACGCCTGTCCTTCTTCTTCAACTCCCACCTGGACTTCTTCGAGGAGATAGCCAAGTACCGGGCCGCCCGCCGCATCTGGGCGCGTCACATGCGCGAGAGGTACGGGGCCCGAGATCCCCGCTCCTGGATGCTGCGCTTCCACACCCAGACTGCGGGCTGCTCCTTAACCGCCCAGCAGCCGGAGAACAACATCGTACGCACCGCCTTGGAGGGCCTGGCCGCCGTCCTGGGGGGCACCCAGAGCCTGCACACCAACTCCATGGATGAGACCCTGGCCCTGCCCACGGAGAAGGCGGTGGAGATAGCGCTCAGAACACAGCAGGTCATAGCCTACGAGTCGGGGGTGGTCAACGTCATCGATCCCCTGGCCGGATCCTATTTCATAGAGAGCCTGACCGACCGTATGGAGTCCGAGGCCGAGGAATATTTCGCGAGGGTAGAGGAGCTGGGAGGGGTGCTTTCGGCCATAGACGAGGGCTTCTTCCAGCGCGAGATAGCCGACGCCGCCTACCGTTACCAGAGGGAGGTCGAGAGGGGAGACAGAGTGATGGTGGGAGTCAACCGCTTTTATAACGAAGACGAGTCTCTCTCCATCGATCTTTTGAAGATAGACCCTGAGGTGGAGAGAAGGCAGAGGGAGCGTCTCGCAAAGCTCCGGGCTGAGCGCAGCTCGGCGGAGGCGGACAGGTGCCTCTCCGCTCTGAAGGAGGGTGCGGAGGGCGACGCCAACCTCATGCCCCTGATCGTCGACTGCACCCGTGCTTATTGCACCGAGGGAGAGATCATCGGAACCCTGAAGCAGGTCTTCGGGGTGTACAAGGAAATGGTTCTCTTCTGACTAATCACCTAGTAACCTTGCCTTCTGCTTTTCGAATTCCTCCTGGGACAGGTCGCCCTTATCCCGCAGGATGGAGAGCTTGTAAAGCTTGTCGGCGGCATTGGAGGCCTGCGAGGATTCCTTCATCCTTTCGTACCCCTTCTCGTTCTCCTCGTACTGCATACCGAAAGGACGGAAGATCAGATAGACCAGGGCTCCGAAGAAGGGGATGAGGATAATCACCACTACCCAGAGTGCCTTCAACCAGCCCGACATGTCAGTGCGCTGAAAGAGGTCTATCAGAACGAAGACCCATATCGTTACCAGCGGAATCCAGATAATAAGAAGAAGGAAACCCTGCCGGAAACCTATGCCCTCGGCTGCAAGCATGCGATCTACCTCTCTTGCATTAAATCCTTACCGTGGCCGTCAATTCGGATTACTACTCCACGATGATATATTATTCCCAGGACCTCGGCGCGATAACGGCGTGGCCGGAAATCACGGCTGTGCGAGAACCAATGTATGGGTAGGGCTAATCACGTTGTGTTCCCCGCCTCGAGGACCAGAGAACCGCCGAGTACTTCTCCGCCCCCAGAAACCTGGAGACGCAGTCGCATTTGACCTGGAAGAGGAAGTATATATTCTCCGATCTCTGATCGAGAGTCTCGAAGTTCCCCTGACCCTTAGCGATGATGACATCGTAGTTGTGAAAGGCGGACCTGAACTGCGGCGAACAGCTTTCCAGATCCACGCCGGCCATGGCCAGGCCGGTGGTGATGACCCGGCTGAATTTCTCCATTCCCACTTCTCTGGCATCCTCCAGGGTGGCATCGTTAATAGCGGGGCCTCCCCTGACGGCCACGGTGAAGTCTATATTGGGATAGAGAGAGGAGAGTACCTCCAGAAGCAGACGGTCCATGACTATCTCACCGGCGTTATCGCAGATCATAAGGACCGTAGAAGCCACCTCAAGATCGTTTTTCAGCGGATCGGTATGGTCGATAAAGGGATCATGGTTCATGATCATATCTATATTGCTTTCGAGATCGGCCGGAGCTTCGTGTGCGCCGAAGTCGATGATATTCCCGGCGATTGAGGTCTTAAGGGCGAAGGCCAGGGGTTCGGGCGATGCATCTATTTCCGAGAGCAGACGTGGCAGTAGCCGCTGGGCCGCGATGTTACTCTCGTGTTTGAGGAGCTTGAAAGGGTCTTCATGCCCCGACAGCTCCTTGACCCTGTCGTAAAAAACGGCGGCGGCGGCCGGAGGGGTGGTGGAGGGATCGAGTTCCTGGAGAAAACCGGCGGTCCAACGCATGACATCGAGCAGCTTCTCTCCCCCCAGTCCGCTGAGCATAGCTGCCCTCATCGCCTGCGACATCATGCATGGATAGCACTCCGCGTCCAATCTCATGTCGTCCTCCTACAGCTCGATACGGTCGCCGGCGGCGATATCTCGAAAAGCCCGTGGGAACTCCCTGCGAAAGGAATCGATGTTCGAGGTACAGTGACAGGGGCCCAGGATGTTGGCCTTCTCAAGTTGGGGAAAGGGCGGGGAGCCGTGAAAACCACCCACCACCCCGGTTATATCCCCAAGCGTATTTGCCGCGTTCCATATCCTCTCCAGTCCGGGATGGGCGCAGCCTACGATGAGTAAGCGGCCGGATTTCGTTCTGGCCAGCAGGGATTGCTCATAAAACATGTCCGTGCGCAGGCATATGGAGTCAAGGCCCTCTCCAACGCTCGATATGCCCTCATCAGGCTCGTCCCGTCGATCGTCTTCGGAAGGGGTGGAGATGTCAGACGGCAGGTATATATCACCCTCGAAACCCGCCTCGAGAAGTGCCCTCATGCCTTCGGCATGGTCCGCATGGTTGTGTGAGAGGAAGAAAAGCTGGATATCCGTCGGCCGGATCCCACAAAGCTCGAGGTTGTGAAGGAGAATCTCACCTCTCGGCCCGGCGTCGAAGAGAACGTTTCTATCGCCTTGAAGGAGCAGGGATAGTCCCCAGGCGGCCTGGAATCCTTCCCTGGCCCTGTTGTCCACTACCACGGTCAATGAATTGAAATACATGCCAACCTCCGTATAGGATCATATGCACAGACCCTGATGCCTCCGGTGTCGGTTTCGGTGCGCCCTCGGAGCCAATTCTACTACTAAATGCAGTGATACATGTTGGCGATCGGCATAAGACCGGGGATAGTCCAGTGTGGCCTGGGAAGACTCTACATGAATCGAAGCAGAGTTCTTGGGAGCCGCGGGATACGAATCGGGGCACAGTGCGATTCGCAGCGATCGAGTCCGCGATCGAATATATGAAAAGCATGTCGAAAGCCACTTGGCTCGATATATCCGCGAGTGGAGAAAACAAGGTATATATACCGCCGATTTGATGTATACTATTTAAGATGATTTCGCCTGTTCACGGTCATGCTCTATAGCACAAAGGTAGCAGATGACATCGAAGAAAGCGCGGATACTCATAGCAAAACCCGGATTGGATGGGCACGACAGAGGCGCGAAGATAGTGGCCCGCGGTCTGGCTGATGCGGGTTACGAGGTGATATACACGGGGCTGCATCAGACGCCGGAACAGATCGCGGAAACCGCTTTGCAGGAAGACGTGGACTTGGTAGGCTTATCCATCCTCTCCGGAGCCCATATGAGCCTTTTCCCACGTGTCATTGAACTCCTCAAAAGAGGGGGCGGCGAGGGCATCAGGGTATTCGGTGGGGGGATAATACCCGAGGAGGATCGGGAAAAGCTCATGGCTATAGGCGTGGAGACCATATTTACCCCGGGAACGTCTATATCCGAGATAGTAGGCTTTTTACGAAAAGAGTTGGAGTAAGGAGGAGGTGATAGCTCTATATTGGCTTGAAAGACTGAAAAAAAATCTAATATAATGGGATGGCCTGTGCCGAGGTCGCAGCGCATATCACGATGCAATCCTTAATAGGCGAACCAAGGCGCTTGGAAATAGAATAACATTGGCGACAGAGGCTGGAAAACGAGATGGAGCGAGGTTTGAAATGTGTGCTGAAGAAGTCGGTTTTGTGGAAAAGTACGACCTCCTCGGGTGCATACAGTGTGGAAGATGCACGGGCGGTTGCCCCGTGGCCATGCGAACACCTCTTAACGTGAGGTGTTTTATGTATAACACCCAGAATGAGGACCGCCTGGAAGAGCTTTCGGAACAGCCCGAGATCTGGGATTGTACCACTTGCTTTGCCTGCGCCGCCCGCTGCCCCAAGGGTCTGGAGCCGCTGGAGGTGCTGATAGGTCTGCGCAGCTTGCAGATCGAGGAGGGCAGGATTCAGCCCACGGTCAGGGATGCCCTGGAGTCCATCTTCAAGGACGGAAACCCCTGGAGCTCCCCGCGCGCCAAGCGTATGGACTGGGCCGAGGAACTCGACGTGAATATCCTGGA
The DNA here is from genome assembly GCA_034188985.1 of Actinomycetota bacterium. Classification (GTDB taxonomy): domain Bacteria; phylum Actinomycetota; class Geothermincolia; order Geothermincolales; family RBG-13-55-18; genus JAXHVT01. Next base: position 9,958 of record JAXHVT010000006.1, read on the forward strand.
GCCGGAAGCCGAGGAGACCACCGACGTGCTTCTCTTCGTATGTTGCACGGACGCCTATGATCCAAGAGTCATGAAGGTAGTGCAGTCGCTGATCAAGGTTCTGGACGCGGCGGGTGTGGACTACGGTCTGATTGGAGATGACGAGAGCTGTTGCGGCAGCGAGGTGCGCCGTATGGGCGAGGAAGGTCTCTTCGAGATGTGCGACGAGGAGAACGTGGAGCTTTTCAACTCATACAACGTAAACCGCATAGTAACGATAAGCCCTCACTGCTATAACACCTTCAAGAAGGAATATCATGGTTTGAACTATCCCATTCTCCATTATACGGAGCTGGTGGCCGAGCTATTGGAGGACGGCAAACTCGAGCTCGACAAAGAGCTGAACAACGTCGTCACCTATCACGACCCATGTTTCCTTGGCAAACAGAACGATATATACGATGAGCCAAGGTACATCCTGACCCGCATACCGGGAATCGAATTCCGCGAGTTCGACCGCTGCCGCGAGCGCAGCCTATGCTGCGAGGGCGGGGGCGGCAAGATGTGGGTGGAGACCGAGTCGACAGAGGAGCGGCTGGCGGAGAAAAGGGTCGAGGATGCCAAGGAGATAGGAGCCGAGATAATAACCGTTGCCTGCCCCTTCTGTCTCCTGACCCTGGAGGATGCCACCAAGGTCAAGGGGATAGACGAGGAGATGCGAGTGATAGACATCCTCGAACTCCTGGCTGAGGCTTTATAGATATATGGCCCAGGTGTAAACCTTGAGTACATGAAATATCGATGGGAAGAGGTGAAAAGCGTATGAACGTGGTGGTATGCGTGAAGAGGGTCCCGGACACCGCGGAGTCCGAGGTCCACATCGATGCCTCGGAGAAGGATATCGACAAGAGCAGACTATCATTCGGCATCAACGAGTGCGATAACTATGCCGTGGAGGAGGCCATCCAGATAAAGGAGCGTCTGGAAGGGAACGTTACCATAATCAGCCTGGGCGGCAAGGATAGCGACGAGGTCATCCGCATGGCGCTGGCCAAGGGCGGAGACGAGGCCATGCGCCTCGAGGACGATGCCTTCGTGGGAGGTGACGCCCTGGCCGTGGCCAAGGCTCTGGCCGCCGCCGTTAAAGATCTGGAGTACGATATCATATTCACCGGCGCTCTCACCGATGACGACGGCTTCGCGGCGGCGGGAGTAGCCCTTGCCGAGCTGATCGGAGTTCCCCACGCTACTTACGTGAAGGATGTCGAGATCCTCGAGGATGGCAAGAAGGCCAAGGTGGGCAGGGAGCTAGAGGGCGGTCTCATGGAGTACCTGGAAATAGACCTCCCCTGCATGCTGGGAATACAGACCGGCATAAACGAACCTCGCTACGCCTCCTTCAAGGGCATTAAGCAGGCAGCAAAAAAGGAGATAGCGCTCAAGAACGCCTCCGACCTGGGCCTGGATGCCTCCGATGTGGGGGAGGCGGGTTCCTGGGCGGTCCTGGAGAAATTCACGCCTCCGGTTGTCGGTGAGATGGCCGAGATATTCGAGGGCGAGCCCGAGGAGACGGCGGCCAAGCTCGCGGACGTTATGAAGGAAAAGGGGCTGGTGTAAATGAAAGACATCTTCGTTCTGTTGGAGCACCGCCGCGGCGAGATGAGGGATGTCTCCGTCGAGATGCTGAGCGGCGCCGCGAAACTGGGAGGGTCGGTTGTCGCGGTATTGCTGGGAAAGGACGTGGATGAATTCGCGAACAAGGCGGCCGGATATGCCGATAAGGTCCTCTATGTAAACGATGACATGTTCGAGAACTTCAACGCCGAGGCCTACCAGAAAGCCCTCTCGGCTCTGATCAAGGAGCACGACCCCGGCATGATCCTGATACCAAACTCCGCCCAGGGAGTGGACATCGCACCAGCGCTGGCGGTCGAACTGGAAGCTCCCCTGGTCACGGATATCACCGCCATCGAGATGGAGGGAGACAAGCCCAAGCCGACCCGCCAGTACTATGGCGGCAAGCTGGATGCACATATGGCCATGAAGGACGCGGATGTGTATATCCTGACCGTACGTGAGGCCACGTTCCCCGCCGATGAGCCCTCCAAGTCCGGCGAGGTCGTCAAGGTGGATAATCCCGTGTCAGAGGAGATCGCCTATCGCAAGTTCCTGGAGTACGTGGAGCCCGAGGCGGGCGAGGTCGATATCACCCAGTCAACACTGCTGATCGGCGTGGGGCGCGGTATTCGCGAGGACAAGAATCTCCCCGTGGCGGAGGAGCTGGCCGAGGCGCTGGGGGCCGATCTGGCGGCTTCGCGAGCCGTAGTCGACGCGGGATGGATGCCATCGGATCGCCAGGTGGGCATCTCCGGTAAGACGGTAAAACCCAAGCTCTACCTGGCTATCGGCATCTCCGGTGCTTTCCAGCACGTGACCGGCATGAAGTCATCGGAAGTCATCATGGCCATCAATAAAGACCCGGATGCCCCCATCTTCGGAATAGCCGATTATGGAATAGTGGACGATCTGTTCAAGGTAGTGCCGAAGCTGGTGGAGAAGATAAAGGAGTTGAAGGGCGCTTAAGTATTGTCAATGAGCCCCGACTCCCCCGGTGCCCATAATAGTAATTACAGGAATAAAACCTCAGGCGTAGGCGCAAGGAGGAATAGAGAGGAATGAACGAAAAGCCAAAGATCGGAGTCTATGTCTGCCACTGTGGTACCAACATAGCGGCCACCGTGAACGTGGAGGAAGTGGCGGAGTTCGCGGGAACCCTGCCCGACGTTACGGTATCGCGCAACTACAGCTACATGTGTTCCGACCCGGGGCAGGCGCTGATCTCCGATGACATCAAGGAACTGGGACTGAACCGCGTGGTGGTGGCCTCATGCTCCCCGCGCATGCACGAGCCTACCTTCCGAAAGTCCATCGACAGCGCGGATCTCAACCCCTTCTACCTGGAGATGGCCAACATCCGCGAGCAATGCTCCTGGGTACATGCCGACCCCATTGCCGCCACGGAGAAGGCCAAACGAATAGTTGAGGCCGCAGTGGTCAAGGCGCGACGGCTGGAGGCGCTGGAGCAGGGCGAGGTAGACGTGGAGCCGGCCTGTCTCATAATCGGAGCAGGGATCGCAGGCATCCAGGCGGCCCTGGATATCGGCGACGCGGGCTTCAAGGTCTACCTGGTGGAGAAAAGCCCCACGGTAGGCGGCCACATGGCCCAGCTGGACAAGACCTTCCCCACCCTGGACTGTTCGGCCTGTATTCTCACCCCCAAGATGGTGGACGTGGCCAATCACCCCAACATAGAGCTGCTGACCTACTCCCAGGTGGAGGAGATCTCCGGCTACGTGGGAAATTTCGATGTCAGGGTGCGCAAGAAGTCACGGTTCATAGACATGGATAAATGCACCGGCTGTGGCGACTGCGCAAGTGCCTGCCGCCTCGCCGGACGCATACCCAATGAGTTCGACGAGGGGATCGGCATGCGCGGGGCCGCCTACCTGCCCTTTCCCCAGGCGGTTCCGGCCGTATACACCATCGATAAGGACCGCTGCCTGATGCTGACCAAGGGCAAGTGTGGGGATTCCCCCAAGTGCAAGGATGCCTGCCAGGCCGATGCCATCGACTTCGAGATAGAGGACGAGGTGCTGGACTTCAAGGTGGGCACCATTATCGTGGCCACTGGCTACGATGTCTTCGACGCCAGGCTCAAGCCCGAGTACGCCTACGGAGTCTATGACAACGTGGTGACGGCGCTGGAATTCGAGCGCCTGGTAAATGCCGCCGGCCCCTCGGAGGGAAAGATCGTCATGCTGGAGAGGGGAAAGAAAAAGAAAAAGAAAAAGGACGAGGAGCCGGAGGAGCCCAAGCACCCCAAGAGCATAGCCTTCATACAGTGCGTGGGCTCGCGCGACAAGAGCGTGGGCAACGAGTACTGCTCAAGGGTGTGCTGCATGTACACCGCCAAGCTGGCCCACCTGGCCATCGACAAGATTCCCGGCGTGGACGTAACCGTCTTCTACATGGACGTACGCGCCTTCGGAAAGGGATTCGAGGAGTTCTACGACCGCGTGCGCCGCGAGGGGGTAAAGTACATTCGCGGAAATCCCTCCGAGATCTTCAAGCACGGCGATAAGCTGGTGGTAAAGGCCGAGGACACCCTCACGTCCACTCCCCTCGAGCACGAGGCGGACATGGTGGTGCTGTCCGTGGGCCTGGTGCCGCGCGGAGACAATCGCGAGATCATCGACATGTTGAAGCTCTCACAATCCTCGGACCTCTTCTACATGGAGGCACATCCCAAGCTGCGGCCGGTGGATACGGCCACGGACGGCATCTACCTGGCCGGCGTATGCCAGGGGCCCAAAGACATACCCGACGCCGTATCGCAGGCCAAGGGCGCCGCGGCGGCGGCCATGATACCCATGGCCTCGGGCAAGGTGAAGATGGAGGCCCAGACAGCCGTTGTCGATGAGGCTACCTGCCGCGGGTGCGGCTTCTGCGTCGAGATATGTCCCTTCTCGGCCATCGAGCTAGTGGAGGTCAACCGCATGGGCTGGCCGGTGAAGGTGGCCAGCGTCAACGCGGCTCTGTGTAAGGGCTGTGGTTCTTGCGTCGCGGGCTGTCTATCGGGCTCCATACAGCAGCGTTCCTTCAAGGACAACCAGATTCTGCCACAGATAAAGGTATTGGGGGTGAAGTAGCATATGGCGGAGAAAACCAACAGCGATTTCGAGCCCAATATCGTCGCCTTTCTGTGCAACTGGTGTTCCTATGCCGGGGCGGACCTGGCTGGGACATCGCGCATAGAGTATCCCCCCAATGTGAGGATCATAAGGGTGATGTGCTCTGGAAGGGTGAATCCCCTCTTCATAATGAACGCCCTGCAGCAGGGGGCGGACGGGGTATTGATCTCGGGCTGTTACCCGGGGGACTGCCACTACATGCAAGGTAATTACTACGCCCGGCGCCGTTTCAACCTCATGCGCAATTTCCTGGAATACCTGGGAGTGGAGCCAGAGCGCGTGCGCATGAGCTGGGTTTCGGCTTCCGATGGTATCAGGTGGAAGGAAGTGATCGAGGAGGTCACGGAGGGCGTCAAGACCGTGGGGCCCATGGACAAATTCAAACGGAGGCAGTTAAATTGGTAGACTTAAGCAAGCTCAGAGAGATAGCCGGGGAGGTAATCTCCAGGGATGATGTCAGGGAGCTGATAGGCTACCGCCCCGGGACCTATGGCTTTCGAACCCGGCCCGCCTTCGTCTACGAACCAGGGGAGGTCGACCAGCTCATCTACACCCCGGCCTGCGTTAACAACCTGGCTACCTATATCACCCTGGAGGAGAAACTTCCCGTGCCGCGGGGGCAGGAGCCCGATACCCGCAAGGTTGCGGTAATGGTAAAGGGCTGCGACTCTCGCGCCCTGGTGCAGCAGTTGGAGGAGAAGGCCTACGATAGAGAGCGTATATTGATTCTGGGCATCCCCTGCACGGGCGTGGTGGACATGGCTAAGGTGGAGGCCCGTTTCCCGGGAATCCTGGAGACCGGGGAGATCAGCCTCGAGGGGGATAAGTTCGTGCTCTCCTTCGACGGCAAGAGTGAAAAGGTCGCGAAGGAGGAACTACTGGCCGAAAAGTGCCGGAGGTGCCGCTATCCCACACCACTGGTCTATGACCAGCTTCTCGATGACGAGGTGAAGCGCTTCGCCGAGGATGATTATTCCGACATCGAGGAGCTGGAGAAACGTTCGGGTGAGGAAAAGTGGGCATACTGGGAGGAGAAGTTCTCACGTTGTATTCGCTGCTACTCCTGCCGGAACGTATGCCCCATGTGCTATTGCGAGGACTGCGTGCTGGACAGGTTGCGGCCGCAATGGATGCGGCGCAGCGTCGATACGAGTGAGAACACGGCGTTTCATGTGGCCAGGGCCTATCACCTGGCGGGTCGCTGCATACAGTGCGGCGAGTGCCAGAGGGTCTGCCCGGTGGATATCCCGCTCATGGAGCTCAATCGCAAGTTCTACAAGGACGTCGAGGAACTCTTCGACTACGAGCCCGGCACCGAGACCGAGGCCGAGCCCTTGCTGTCTACCTTCAAGGTGGACGACAGCCAGGAATACATAATGTAAAGGGTGGGTACCATGGCAGTTAAAAAACTAAGCAAGGAAAAGATGGGGGACGTTCTCGCAGAGCTCGGGAAGTTCCGCCTAATCGCGCCCGCCAAGTCGGACGAGGTGGTTATCTTCAAGGAGATCCAGGATCCCGGGGAGGTTTTCCTGGATTACGGCAATTCCACCGTGCCCCCAAAGAAGATGGTCTTTCCCCAGACGGAGACCCTTTTTCGTTTCCAGGTGGGAAAGCCCGAACTGGCGGAGAAGAACGTCGAGGAAGAAGGTACCACCGTCATATTCGGGCTGCGCCCCTGCGACGCCAGGGCCATGTCCATCGTGGATAAGCTCTTCGGCTGGGACTACGATGATCCCTATTATCAAAAGCGCCGGGAACTGACCACCCTGGTGGGAATGGCCTGCGTGGAGCCACCCTCCATCAACTGCTTCTGCACATCGGTGGGCGGAAGCCCCTTTGGAACGGAGGGACTGGACATGATGCTCACGGACCTGAGCGACGATAACTACCTGGTGCGTGCGCTGACCGAGAAAGGGGAAAAGCTGCAGGAGACCCTGGCGGACTATCTCGGCGACGCGGGAGACCGCGACGAGAAGAAGGCGGAGGAACTCGCCTCGCAGGCGGAGGACAAGATCAAGCGCAGCATCGATCCCGGGGGTATCCCGGACAAGCTTCCGCAGCTCTGGGAGCACGAACTGTGGAAGAGGGTATCGGATTCCTGCCTGGGCTGCGGTATATGCACTTTCCTGTGCCCCACCTGCCACTGTTTCGACATCCAGGACGAGGTGGAGGAGACGGGGGAGGGGCGCCGCGCCCGCATGTGGGATTCCTGCATGTTCAGCGAGTACACCGTACACGCCTCCGGTCATAACCCCCGCCCCACGCGTAAGGAGAGGACTCGCAACCGCATAAACCACAAGTATTCGTATTACCCCGAGCGATTCGACGTTATAGCCTGCGTGGGCTGCGGGCGCTGCATCAATCTCTGCCCGGTTAACATCGATATCCTGGATATCCTCGAACAGGTGGTGGAGGCCTAATGAAGAACCCATATATTCCTTACCAGGTAAATATCCTGGAAGCGTGGTACGAGACCCCCGGTGACCGCTGCATCAAGACCTTCAAGGTGACCTTCGCCGACGAGAAGGTGTGGGACGACTGGAGCCATCTGCCGGGACAGTCCGCCATGGTGGGCATCCCAGGCGTGGGGGAGAGCATGTTCTGCATATCCTCGTCTCCCACGGAGAAAGGATACCTTCGCTTCAGCATAATGAAGATGGGCAAGAACACCACCGCCCTTCACGAACTGGAGGCCGGGGATTCCTTCTACATACGAGGACCGCTGGGCAACAGCTTCCCCCTCGACGACTGGAAGGGCAAGAATATCATCACCGTGGGCGGCGGTATCGGCCAGGCGCCCCTGCGCCCGGTTATCCAGTGGGTGAGGGATCACCGCGAGGACTACGGCGAGCTTGAGCTTGTCTACGGAGCCAGATCGTCCGCCGATCACTGTTTCAAGGTAGAGTTCGATGATTTCAAGCAGAGCAACGACTGTGCCTGCCACCTCTCCATAGACGTGGAGGAAGAGGAGTGGCCCCACTTCGTGGGCTTCGTCCCCACCCTGCTCATGGAGGTGGCGCCATCGCCCGAGAACGCCATAGCGGTGACATGCGGTCCTCCCATCATGATCAAGTTCGTGCTGCAGAACCTGGAGAAGTTGGGATTCAAGCCGGACCAGGTCTATACCACGCTGGAGAACCGCATGAAATGCGGCATCGGGAAATGCGGCCGCTGCAACGTGGGCCATCTCTACGTATGCAAAGACGGACCGGTTTTCTCGCACCAGCAGCTGCTGGAGATCCCGGAGGCGTTTGCCTGATATCGTCAATACTACAAGACAAGCCGGAGGCTTCCACCTCCGGCTTTTTTATAGTATGCAGGGCATGTTCGGCGGCTTGGGGGTGAAAATCCCCTGTCCGACCTGACGGAGGTGAGGGCTGGCGAAGCGCAAGGGCTCAA
>JAXHVT010000060.1:0-25511 GCA_034188985.1 Actinomycetota bacterium
TCCACCGAAGGCCCGAACGGCGAGGAGCGGCAGGAAGGAAGCGTGACTCATATGGACGGCAAGCGGCGGAAAAACCAGGATCAGCTGGCCTTCGGCGAGGAAGGGGAGGGTGAGGCCCGCACGCTTGCAAGCCCTCCTAAGAGAGGACAACTGTCCCTGGAGCTTCGACGGGTGTGTCGCCCTTGCCGCCGTCCAGGTAGCTACCGGGGTGAGCCGACAATTCCCCGGGCCGGACTTCCACCGGCTAGAATGGCGCACCTTTGCACGGCGCCCCCGGCATTTCAGCATATATTCCACATCCACCTGGGGAACCATGATGACAGCGCAGCCTCAGGCGCCAATGTATGAGCACCCACCTGGAGGACTATTGTGTCAGCGGAGACTTTGCCGCTATCCTAGGTGTCTGCTTACCAAGGCGGGCCGAGCGCAAATCGGAGCTGGACACCAAGCCTCCAGGATATCCAGCCAGCATGTTCGAGCAAGAGAATCGAGGAACGGTGTTCGCAATTCCCCAGCGATGATTATCTGATATCATTTTCGATAATGATGACGGGGGAAACTTGATACAGGGGGATACAAGATGTCGAAGATAAAACGCTTCAAGGGTAAGCCGACCGGTATCGGAAGATATCTCCCACATATATTTCTGATGCTCCTTCCCTTCCTGCCACGTCTGGCTGCCTGGCTGGCGCGGAAAGAGGGGGAGCGTAAGGGCTACGAAGTAAGGCAATTCAAGCTCAACACCAGGGACGGCAAACGGCTGTCCACCGCCCTTTACGTGCCTGTGGGAGAAGGCCCTTTCCCTGCGATTATAATGGTTCACTCCTGGATGCTCTCCCGCTGGCAATGCCATCTCTACGCCCCGTATTTCGCCTCCTCGGGGTACGTCGTGCTTTCCTATGACTGCAGGGGTTGGGGCCCTTCGGGGGGCTCCGTGCAATACGCCGACCCCGATACCGAGATAAAGGATCTCATGGAAGCCATCTACTGGTTGACGGAGAGAAGCGGCCTGCAGCTCAAGGAAGGCGCCCTGGGCATAACCGGTATATCCTACGGAGGGAGGCACTCCTTCCTGGTATCTTCCAGGGACCGGCGCGTTCGCACCGTGGTCCCCATGTGCGGCTGGACGGACCTCGAGAAAAGCATCACCCTCCAGGGCACGCTGAAAATCTTTTGGAGGCTGGCCTTGCTGTTTTCCGCCTCCTGGGCTACCAGGCTGAACCCCGCGAATATCCTCTACCGCTGGACCTACACCATCTTCTTAAAACGCGACGAAATAAAATCATACCAGGCGGACATGCACTCCAGGTCCGCCATATACGAGGTAGAAAAAGCTGGTTGCCCCATGCTCATCGTGGGGGCCTGGAACGATGAGTTCTTCGAACCCAACCAGATGATGTGGTACTACCGAAAAGTGGACGCCCCCAGGATGCTGTATTTCTCCAACGGGCTGCACGGCATGGATCCCGGGGTGGGGCCCCGCCTGTGGGGCAAGGATATATGGGAACTGACCCGGTGCTGGTTCGACTACTGGCTGAAGGAGGAGGACAATGGTATCCTCTCCGAGCCCGCCGTGCGCCTTTACCGACCCTGGACGCGCAGCTACGCAACCAAGGAGGAACGGCCTCCAGGTGATGTCGAGGAACGTGACTTTTACCTGGCGGGAGAAAACGGCCGGCGCGTACTGAGCGAAGAGACCCCGGGGATCCACGGACGGGCCGCGCTCGTGCCCAAGCTACTTTCTCCCGTGAGTTCGGGGCCTACACTGCTCTGTCCCAGGGCTTTCGGAATAACCGTGCCGGGCCCCGGACGCGACAGCGGGAAAGGCTATTTCTCATTTACCACCGACCCCACGGATGGAGATTACGAGCTGCTGGGCATACCGGAGCTCAGGCTTACCCTCCTGTCCCCGGAGGAGAGAGCGCAGGTAAACGCCTTGCTATACGAGGTACCGCCCAAGGGCAGGCCCCGCCTCATCACCCACGGCACGGCCACCCTCGAGGGCTTGAATCCCGGCGATGAGCTAGAGGTGACCGTAGAGCTTATCGCCAGATCTTATCGCATCAGGAAAAGATCACCACATACGCCTCACACTCAGCGGCTGCAATCTCCCCTTCGCCCTGCCCGTCACCGGCAAAGGCGTGGAGGTTCTCTACGGTCGGAGCGAAAGCGTAATCAGCCTTCCCCTAAGGGCGGTGAGTACGGTTTGAGACGCATGGTGCCGGTATTGGCGGCTACGATGCTCGCGGCCCTGTTCTCGCTGTCCATCACCACCGCCCCCGGCCTCGTGGAAAGGGCTTGTGCCGACGGTGGAACCTGCGGCGAAGCCCGTAGCGAGGCCTCTCGTAACTGGTATTTCGCCGAAGGATACACGGGGGCCGGCTTCGAGGAATGGCTTTGCCTGCTCAATCCCCAGGACCAGGCCTCAAACCTGGACCTCGAGCTCCTGTTCTCATCAGGCTCCTCGCAATTCGTAGATATCGAGCTCCCGCCCCGCTCCAGGACAACCCTGCGTATCAACACCCTGGCCGGTGAGGACAAGGAGGTATCCCTTTCACTGCGATCCGAGTATCCCATCCTGGCCGAGAGGCCTATATATTTCAATTACCGCTCCGAGTGGATGGGGTGTTCCACAACCGGCGGAACCAGTTCCGCGTCCAACGACTGGTATTTCGCCGAGGGGTGCACCCGCGAGGGCTTCGAGGAATGGCTGCTCCTGGCCAATCCCGGCGAGGAAGACTCACAGGCCACGATATCCTTCTGCCTGCAGGACGGTGAGACCATCTCCCTCGCCTTGGACCTGCCCCCGCGCTCGCGGCGGACCGTATTCGTCAACCAGGCGGTGGGGGAGGATAAAGACGTGAGTGCCCGCGTGGAAGCCCGTAGACCCATATGTGTCGAGAGAGTCATGTACTTCGACTACCATGGATTCTGGCCGGGAGGGCACGCGTCGGTGGGATCGAGCCAACCCAGAACCAGCTACCTGTTCGCCGAAGGATACACCGGGGCCGGTTTCGAGGAATGGCTGTGCCTCTACCTGCCGGAGTACGAGGGCGGTCCCGACTCCGCGGACGTCCTATTGAGCTGCCTTTTCGAAGACGGTAAGGAGGAGGTGCACCGTGTCTCCCTGCTCAAGGAACGACGCCATACCATAAATATCAACCAACTGGCCGGAGAGGGAAGAAACGTTTCCCTCGAGCTGACCGGCCAGGCGCCCTTCCTGGCCGAGAGGCCGATGTACTTCAATTACAACGGCCACTGCCGTGGAGGTCACGTATCCACGGGCGTGGAGAGCGCCGGCGCGCTGTGGAGAATGGCCGAGGGCACGACCCGACCCGGCTTTCATACCTACCTGTGCCTGGTGAACCCGGGGGATGAGGAGACCCGGGTCGAGGTCGATTTCGTGTGCAATCCCGGCGGCACCACAACCAGCAGCCTGGATATGGCGGCTCGCTCGCGCTCCACCGTTAACGTAAAGGAGCGGGCGGGCGGCGACCAGGATGTCTCCTTCGAGATCCGCTCCGACAAGCCCGTCGCCGTCGAGAGATCCCTCTATAACCCGGGAACCGGCTTCATGGTACAAAACGCCATGGACCACCTCTGGGACCTGAGTGTGGTCATCGGGCTGCGCGTGGAGGGCACGGTTGGAGAACTGGCCGCGGCCGATTACCTGGCCGGCGTAATGGAGAGCTACGGCTACCAGCCCTGGATCCAGGAGGCGCCCCTTCCCAACGGTTCCTTCACCCGCAACGTCATAGCCGACCTGCCTGGAACGGGGGAAGAGGGGGTGCTGGTCGTAGGCGGCCACTACGACACCAAGATAAATACCGGGAGCCCCGGGGCCAACGACAACGGCTCGGGAACCGTGGTCACCCTGGAACTGGCCCGTTGCTTCGCGGAACTACCCGCCCGTCCCGACCTGCGCTTCATCTTCTTCGGCGGGGAGGAACGTCTGGTGGAGGGAACCGACCTCCATCACTTCGGCTCCCGCTATTACGTCGAGAGCCTGACCTCCCGGGAGAAGGAGGAGATAGTGGGCGCCATCATAATAGACATGGTTGGAGTGGGAGCCCAGCTCTACGCCCGCAACATGGGAGTGGGTCCCATGGACCTCTGCAAGGCCATGATGGCTTACGCGAGTGACGCGGGAATCCACCTGCCCTACATGCTGAGCGGTAGCTATTCCGACCATGAACCCTTCGAGCTAGCGGGCATCCCGGCGGTATGGTTAGAATACAAGGACGATCCCTGGTACCATACCTACCAGGACTCCTACGACAAGATAGTGCCGTCCTTTATCGATAACACCGGGCGGCTGCTGGAGGGCTTCATACGCTCTTTTTAAGTTTGCCGATGCTTATTCATCGCTCAGCGGTTTCAGCCGACCCTCGCTGGCGAACGCGAGGACGTTTTCGCGCGGCGGCTCGAAGCACCCATGCCCGGAGAACGCAAGGAAGGGCATTGAAATCAAGGTGGCCCCGGCGTATCGACGGGTCTCATCGGGAATGAAGCCCTTGTCCTTCAGTCATATGGTAAATATTCCGAATTAAAGTTAGGCGGCGCCACGGGCCGGAATCGCCGCAGATAGGGTTCACCCGGAACTGGAAGGCGAACGCGGACATGCGCCCCACCGTGATAGGAACATAACCACACGGGCTAGCACCGCTCCTACGACAACCAGCCGACAAAGCAGCGGGATCGCACGGTGCGGACGTGATGCGGAGAGAGCGGATATGGACAGAAAAGCGAACGCGGATAAGGATACCGAGCGAGAACTCGAGAGGCTGCGACGGCGCGTATCCGAACTGGAACAATCGGAAGCCCGGCTGAAAAACGCCGAGGAGGAGCTTCTGATGCAAACCCAGGAACTCGACGAGAGGTTGAGGGAGCTGGACTGCCTCTACGAGATATACCGTATTGTCGAGAGGACGGGCGTTACCCTGGAGGAGATACTGCAGGGCGTGGTAGACATCCTGCCTCAGGCCTTCCATTACCCGTATTGCACGCGCATGCGCATTCTCCTCGAGGGCCGGGAACATGTCTCCGCCGACTTCGCGGAATCCCCCTGGCTACTCAGCGGAGATCTCTTTATCTCGGACCGCAAAGCCGGGGCATTGCATGTTTACTACCTGGAGGAAAAACCGGTCAGGTTCGAGGGCCCGTTCTCCATTGAGGAGAGGAAGCTGATAGATATAGTGGCCGAGAGGTTGAGCAGGATAATCGAAAGATTCAGGGCCGAAAAAATCTTATTGGACGAGAAGGCATTTACCGAGAACGCGCTCGACGCCCTTACGGATGCCTTCTACGTTGTGGGAACCGACGCCAAGATGCTGCGCTGGAACAGGATGCTTTCCGAGACAAGCGGCTACAGCGACGAGGAGCTCTTCAATATGACCGTCTTCGATTTCTTCGATGAAGATAGCCTTCAAGAGCGGCTCGCCTTCTACTCCAGGCTGCTGGAAAAGGGCTGGGCGAGCATCGAGGCTCCCGTGGTCACCAAGGACGGCAGGCACATCCCATACTACTTTCGTTCCACCCTGCTCAGGGACGCGGAGGGGAATCCCTATGCGGTGTGCGGTGTGGGCAGGGACGTATCGGAGCGCAAGGAAGCCGAGGAAGCGCTGCGCGAATCGGAGGAAAGATACCGCGATCTATTCGAAAACGCCAGCGACCTTATACAGAGCATGACGCCGGAGGGCCGCTTCTCATACGTAAACCGCGCCTGGCGGGATACACTCGGGTACGATGAGGACGATCTCGAGGAGCTGACTATATTCGACATTATCCACCCCGACAGCCTGGACCATTGCATCGAGATGCTGCGCAAAGTCATGTCCGGCGAGGAAGCGGGTGACATCGAGGTCAAGCTGGTGGCCAAGGACGGCCGAGAGGTGATGGTGCAGGGTAGCGCCAGTTGCCGCTTCGAGGGCGGTAAGCCTGTAAATATCCGAGGCATATTTCACGATGTCACCGAGAGCAGGTTGGCGGAGGAAGCCCTGCGGCGCTCCGAGGAGTATTATCGTTCCCTGATCGAAAACGCCTACGACGCCGTGACCGTCATCAACGCCGACGGGACCATGCGCTATTTCAGTCCCTCCCTCGAGAAGCTGGCGGGCTACAAACCGGATGAACTCGCGGAGGGTAACGCCTTCAGTTACATTCACCCCGACGACTTGCCCGAGATCCTCAAGATAGTGTCCGAGGGATCGGCGATCCCCAACCTCACGGCGAATGCTACCTACCGTTTCCGGCACAAGGACGGCTCCTGGCGTTGGGTGGAGGCAGTGGGCAGAAACCTCCTCGGGGATCCCTCGGTGCGAGGGATCGTGGTCAACTACCGCGATGTGACCGAGCTCGTGGAGGCGGAGAGGATCTCCAGGATACAGAGGAACCTGGCTCTGGAGTTGAGCGAGACGGTCGAGGTGCACGATATTCTCATGTCATCCCTCGAGGCCGTACTGGAGGCCAGCGGGCTGGATTGCGGGGGGATATACATCCTGAACGAGGAGACGGGGAACGTGGAACTGGCCTGCCACCGGGGCGTCTCCGACTCCTTCGTCGAGGCAGCCCGGGACTATAATATGGAATCCCCCGAAATAGGGCTGCTACAAGCCGGTAAGCCGGTTTACCGCGGTGCCGCTGACAACATCTTCACCAATGAGGACCTGTTGAGAATAGAGGGCCTGAGATCGTTGGCATCCGTACCGATAATCCATAAAGGGAAGCTGACCGGCTGCTTGAACCTGGCCTCGCATACCCTGGATGAGATACCCGGGAAGTCGCGTAACGTGATCGAGATCATAACCAGCCAGATAGGCCAGGCACTGGCCCGCTCCCTCCTGCTCTCCGCACTGTGGGAATCGGAGGAACGGTATCGCCTGCTCCACGACGAAGCCGGTGTGGGTATCTTCAGTTACGACCGCGACCTGGTGCTTAGAAGCATCAATCACAAGGCATGCGAGCAGCTCGGATACACCGAGGATGAGCTGTTGGGAAAAAACGTTATGGAGCTGGGTATCCTCTATTCCGAGGACGTGGAAAAAGCGGCTGTGGGCATTGAGGCCCTGTTCTCGGGTGAGAATGTCTACGTCGAAGAGCTCAGATTACTGCGCAAGGACGGTTCGTTCATATATACCGAGATGACCGGTGCCGCCCTTTTCGACGAACAGGGTCAGGTGATAGGGGTCTCAAACATCTTCAACGATATAACCAGACGAAAATGGGCGGAGGAGGCGCTGCGTGAGAGCGAGGAGAGGTTTCGGGCTATCAGCAGCACGGCCAAGGACGCCATAATAATGATCGACGATAAGGGGAACGTAACCTACTGGAACCCCGCCGCCGAGGAGATATTCGGATACACCAGCCAGGAAGCCCTGGGTCGGGAGCTGCATATGATGATCGCGCCCCAGAGATACCGCGACGCCTACGTGAGGGGGTTTAAGGACTTCGGCGACAACGGAACGGGACCCGTGATTGGAAAGACCTTCGAGATAGGTGGGCTGAGGAAGGACGGCAGCGAATTCCCCATGGAGCTCTCCCTGTCATCGCTGCTCATCGAGGGAAGGTGGCATGCGGTCGGCATAGTGAGAGACATAACCGAACGCAAGCGGGTGGAGGAGTCATTGTATGCCGCCAACCGCGAGTTGGAGGCCTTCGCCCACACCCTCTCCCACGACCTGCGCAGCCCTCTGGCCTCCATATACGGTTACGCGCGCCTTCTGGAGAAGATGCAGGCCGACAGATTGAGCGAGGAGGGCAATGAGTGGCTGGGGCAAATCATAAAATCCATAAAGAACACGGACGGTTTGATCATCTCCCTCCTGGACTACGCCCGGGCGGGACGACCGGGGGGAAATATAGAAAGAGTGGAGCCCTTGGAGGTCCTACGGGAGATTCTGGAGGAGCGGGAGGGTTCGGAGAGGGACAGGGATACCGAGATATCGGTGGACGAGAGAATGCCGCCTATCCGGGCGGACGCCGTGAAGCTTGGCCAGGTATTCTCCAACCTCCTGGACAATGCCATCAAGTACGGTGCGGTCGGGGCACTCACCCGCATAGATGTCGGCGCCGAGAAAGAGAGCGGCATGGTCACCTTCCACGTGACCGACAACGGCATGGGGATAGCCGCCGATAAGCTGAAGGTTGTCTTCGAGCCCTTCACACGCCTGAAAACGGAAGGAGGCAGCAAGGGGCTGGGCATAGGTCTGTCCACCGTTAAAAGGGCGGTGGAGGGCTGGGGTGGGACCGTCTGGGCCGAATCCACACCCGGGGAGGGCACCTCCTTTTTCTTCACCGCGCCGGCCGCATCGCAATGAATGGTGATCCGGTAACCGTTAAGCCCGTTATATCGGCACCGGCCGGGCTATTTGAAAATTGCGTGGATAAAAGAATACTACTACGTCTAGGCCGCAGGGAGGGCTGCGCCGAAACTCTGCTTAAACTGTCCGGCGACCTGATTAAGGGGGTATTCAGTTGAGCGTTCTCTACATTATGAAAGACGGCGGCTCCTACCAGGAACTTGCGGTAACCCCGGAGAACACCCGCAAGTATATAGAGAGCGTCCCTCTGTACGGGGACGACGACGATCTGCTCTTCTGGTCGCGGGACAAAGTCAGGGAGATGCAGGAACAGAACTTCAAACGCCAGATGGAATGGATCTGGGACGGGTACGATTACTACAAGAGGCTGTTCGAGGCGGAGGGCATCGAGCAAGGGGACATACAGAGCCTGGACGACCAGGAAAAATTCCTTTGACCTACAAGAAGGATAATATGACGGAGCCGGACTCCTTCAAGCTGAAGCCCAGCGAGCCCACGCTGTACGACTGGGACTTCGAAGTCACCTATACCACCGGCTCGACCACCGGAGTACCCACGCCCTTCTGGAACACCATCCACGACGCCCATGACATCCGCTCTTCAGGGGCATAAAGATAGATGGCCTGCCGCCATACGCCAGGGGAATCAACCTCTTTCCCCTGAGACCCGTGCCCCATATCGGTTTCTTCCGCGCACGTGACATCGGGATAATGGGCGTGGGGACCCTCTCCTGCTTCGGCGCCACGGGAATGACCTACCCCGAGTTCCCGATTCACCGTTCCATGGATTACACCATGGATCTCACAGAGAAGAACCAGATCCAGACATGGCTGGGTATCGCCAGCTTCATGCGCCACTTGATCATGAAGGCCGAGGAGCAGGGAAGGGACTTCTACATCGAGGATCCCTACTCCCTGGATGAGGTGGTGATCAAGATCGCGCACGAGGAGAGTTTCGACAAGGCTGAACTGGAACAGGCCATACAGACCAAGCTCATCACAACCGTGGAGATGAGGCCCAAGGCGGAATTCGTCCCCATGCAAGAGATATACGATCCCATGGCGGCCCTCAAGGCTTACCGGGTGGTAGACCTGCGCCCCAAGGACCAGTAAAGGACGAGAACAGCTCTCGATGCGGGCCCGCCCCGTGCCCGCCCTCCTGTGGTATTATTTTAAACCGAGGAGGGTTTATCGTGCGTATAATTCTCTACACAGGAAAAGGCGGTGTGGGCAAGACCAGTATCGCCGCAGCAACCGCCTTGCGCATCGCCGAGATGGGTTATTCCACCTTGGTGATAAGCACCGACGCCGCCCACAGCCTGGCCGACAGCCTGGACATGGAGCTTGAGCACCATCCCGTCGAGATCATCGAGAACCTGTGGGGCCAGGAGATCAACGTACTCAAGGAGATGGAAGAGAACTGGGTGGTGATCCAGAAATACGTGGAGGAGGTCTTCGCCTGGGGGGGCATAGAGGAGATCCTGGTGGACGAGCTGATGTCCTACCCCGGTACGGACGAGTTATTCTCTCTCCTGGAGATAAAGAAGCATCACGACCGGGGGAATTTCGAGGTTATCGTGGTCGACTGCGCTCCCACAGGGGAGACGTTGCGCATGCTGAGCTTTCCCGATATAGCCCGCTGGTGGATGGAGCGGCTGTTCCCCCTGGGGCGTAAGGCAACCAATCTGGCCCGCCCGCTGATGAAGGCCATAAACAAGTTCCCGGTGACCCAGGACATGAAGGCGGTAGCCGGTATACCCATGCCCGAGGAGAATCTCTACAATTCCATCGAGAGCTTCTTCAACCGTATGGAAAAGCTGCATATGATCCTCTCCGACCCCAAAACCTCCTCCATCCGCCTGGTGCTGAACCCGGAGAAGATGGTCATAAAGGAGGCGCAGCGCACTTACACCTACCTCAACCTGTTTGGTTTCTGCTGCGACGCGGTGGTGGCCAACCGCCTTATCCCCGAAGAGGTGCACGACGATTATTTCAAGGAATGGAAACACATCCAAGAGCTGTACGGCAAAGAGGTGGAGGAGGAATTCTACCCTCTTCCCATTCTCAAGCTTCCCCTCTTCGACCGCGAGATCGTGGGATTGGATATGCTGAAAAGGACGGCCGAAAAGGTCTTTGGCGATACCGATCCCTCCAGGATCCTCTTCAAGGGAGAGACTCAGAAGGTCGTCAAGAAAGGAAAAGGCTACGAGATGACCATTCCCCTTCCCATGGTGGAGAAAAAGGACGTGGATCTTCTGCAGCGGGACTTCGAGCTCATAGTGAAAGTGGGAAACTATAAAAGGGATATCATCCTGCCACGAGTGCTGGCCGGTATGCGTGCCAGTGGGGCCCGCTTCCAGGATGAACGCCTGATCCTGGACTTCGTCCCCTCATCAGATGAGGAGGAAGATCATGCATAGCGAGAATATGGAGATCCCCGGGCTCGGAGAACGATACCGGGAAAAGGAGAGCGGAAAGGATTTCACCTGCGACGACTGCCCGGTGGCCAAGTTTTTCGGCGCCTGCGAACACATGTGCTCGTTCCTGCAGAGCATGGAAAACAAGAATTTATACATTCATATGGCCAACGCCCGTAAGGAAATCCTGCTGGGCATCAAGAGCCTGGTTGAAGAGGCCATCCGCATGGAGGACGAGAGGGTCGAGCGAAGGAAGAAAGCGGCAGAAAAATCCGGGAAGGGTGAGGAAAAACTGCAACGTATTGAAATCGATTGAGCCCCGGCTCGGCCATCCTACCCGCCGCTATCCTTTGCGTGCTCCCTTCTATCACCGATAACCCTGGCGGGCACCCCGGCGGCGATGGCATAGGGGGGTACGTCCCGGGATACCACGGCCCCGGCAGCTACTACCGCTCCCTCCCCTATGGTCACGCCCTTTAATATCACAACCTGGGAACCTATCCAGCAATCCTCCCCTATCACCACCGGGCCATAAGTGCCCCCCTGCAGGCGCATGGGCTCCCCCAGCTCCATACCGTGGTCGGCGCAGTTGATATTGACGTACGGGCTGAGCATGGTATTCTTGCCAATCGTGCAATTATCGAAGGCGTTGATGATATCGTACGGACCCACCCCCACGTTTTCACCGATCGATAGAGTGGCATCGTTGGCAGCAAACAGGCGGCAGAGGGTGTCCAGGGAACAGTTTCTACCGACGACGATGCGGCCGCGGTCGTTTCCCCGTATCTGGATCATGGTCGGTATGAAGGTTCCCTCCCCGATGCTGCAGCTGGACTCGCCGGCCAGGGCGACGTCCGGTTTGCCCGATATCCATACGTAAGGGCCGCATCTCACACCACCTCGCCTCAAGCGACCCTGGTAATAGCACATAGCCGGATGGTAGAGGACGAACCTGAATCGATACAACCTTTCCCGTCCGCTCATGGTATGACCTTCAACTCGGCCGCCGTCTCGCCGTAATCCCCCAGTTTCTCGCCCATCGACCAGTACTCGCGCTGGTTCAAGGCATAAGGGCGGAATCTCTCCACCAGTATCCTGCCTTTTTCGCCAAGGCATTCTCCCTCGATATGCACGGCCAGGATCAGGCCGACGAAGAGAGTGTGGGATCCCAGCGGCAAGATGGCGGTGACCCTGCATTCCACGTTGAGCGGGCATTCGGCCACCAGGGGAGCTTCCACTTCGCTGGCCCGCTCCCGCGACAGGCCGGTGCGGGAGAACTTGTCTCCATCCCTTCCGGAGTTGACGCCGCAGAAATCAACGGCCTTCCACATCTCGGCCGCAGGCACATTAACCACGAATTCACCGCTCTCCTGCATCAGTTCATAGGTGTAGCGGCTGGAACGCACCGCCACGGCCAGCTGTGGGGGATCCATACACGCTATATTCACCCAAGCCGCGGTCATAACGTTATCGCGGCCGCCGCAAGCCGTGCTGATGAGCGTAACCGGCTTGGGCAGAAACAGCGTGGAAGGCCCTTTAACTTCTTTCACCTTTCACCCTCCTCTCAAAGCGAGCCAGCTTATATCCGGCCCAAAGAGCGTATCTGAGGTGCACCTTCAAGAGCTCCCTCTCCTCCAACCACGTTATGCGAGGACCGTAGGCTATCTCCCTTATCAGGGACTCCGCCAGGGATTCCATCCCCAGGGGCTCGCCCGAGAAGGGCAGGTCCCCTATTACCTCGTTTTCGTACATCAGGCGAAGCTTCTCTACGCCGTCCTCCACCGATCCCGGCAACTCGGGATCGGTGAACAATATGCTCCCGGTACCGGTCTCGTCCGCGGCGCGCGCCAGTATATATCCCTCCAGAAAAACGGAATCGATGATCTCGCCCACCTCCCGGAGAAGGCTCTTGGAGGCCACGTGGGGAAAACAACTGCGAAAAACCTTTTCCTGGAAGACGCCCAGCCAGAGCATGGCCACGGCCCTTGATGCCAAGTCGAGGTCACTGAAGCGTATACGGCCGCGGTAATCTTCAAAGCGTTCTTTCAGAAGCATATCTCGAGGCAGTACCACTCCTTCCCTCCGTAACACACCGCACACTCAGCCTATACCGCCTCCAACTCCACAGCGTGGTCGGCATAAGCGTCGTAATAATCTCCGCAGGTGAAGATGATCACCTGCCGCTCCCAGGCTAATTCTTTTATCAACTCCATGGCCCCTCTCAAACGTCCGGAATCAAAGGTAACGAAGGGATCGTCCAGGAGAAGGGGAGGATGCTCGTGTTCGCAGATAACCTCCACCAGGGCAAAGCGCGCGGCCAGGTAGAGTTGATCCACGGTGCCGCGGCTGAGTATCTCCGGCTCCACCCTGTCGCCCTTGTCGCTTGAGAATACCCGAATAGCGAAGTCCTCTTCGTCCACATATACGCTGGAATAGCGATTCGCGGTGATGCGGCCCATATAATCCCCTATCGATTTCTCCAGGCGACGGGATGCGGAGGCCAGGATCTCTCGCCTCGCCTTCTCGAGCCAGGTCACGGCCAGCTCGAGAGCCTCCGCCTTTATCTGCAGCCGTTCTCTCCTGCTCTCGAGGAACTCCAGCTCCTCCTCGACCCTCAGCAGCTCTTCCTCCACCCCCTCGTCGCTCAACACCACCTCCAGCCGTATAAGCTCGTCCTTGAGCCGGCCCAGATTTTGTTCCAGTTCCTCTTTCTCCCGCTTGATCTCCTGCAGACGGTATGGGCCCACGCTTCTTCCCTTTAGCTCCTTGAGCCTCCTCTCCCTCAGGCTCACCTCCATGGCCAGGCGACTGGCCTCCTCCTCCACCATGCCTATATCGCCGTCAGGCACCAGGACCTCCAGCTTATCCGCGATCTCCTTACGGTGAGCCAGCAGCTCGAGGTAGCCCAGCTTCAGCTCGTTGAAGCGCTCCGCGGAATTACATCCCGCCTCGACCATGATCCCACCGACCAGTCCCTCCACCTCGCGCCGTTTCGCCTCCAGATCCCTGGCCTGCTCCTCGAGGGCGCTGAATTCCCCACCCTTTCTCATGAAACCCAGGTAGCGGCCGGGAAACAGCGCCACCATACCCAGGCATAAACCCACTCCTGTCAGCATCAGCATATAGGGGGAAAGCTCAAAACCCGCCGCGCCCACCAGGATCAAGGTTATCCCCGTCACCAGAAGATAGGGTGCCCATGCCGCATAGCGGGCTCCCCTGGTTTCCTCCACCAACTTATCGTGCATCATGCCCAGGCCCTCCGCGATGCCGGTCCGGCGCAATTCCAGTTCCCCCAGCTCCTCCCTTCTATGCTCCAGCACCTGCCTCAGGTCGCCGTATACTTCCCCCTCGCGAAGCATAAGCTCCTCGTCTTCCCTGACGAGGGAGCAGGCTGACTGCAGGAAACGGTAGCGCCTCTGGAAGTCCTCGATATCCTCCTCGATATCCTGCTGCTCCAACGAATCACGCCACAGATTCTGCAGGGTCTCCAACCTGCCCTCCACATTCCGGCACTCCCCGCTCGCCTCCTCCATCCGCTGCCTGGCATCGACCAGCCGCTCCACCGCGTGGCGCAGCTCATCGCGCCGGTTCGAAATTTTCTCTATTTCCTCCATGATACGAGCCAACTCACCAGGGTTCCTGGCGGGTCCCCTGGTTCCCCGCAGAAGCCTGGTGATCTCCTTCTCCATGGAGGCCTGGGCCCCCAGAGCGTTCTCCCCACCCTCGGAGCCCGTGACCGTGGCTTGAAGGCTCTCGCTCAGCTCCTTCCTTCCAGCCGCGATCTCCGAGACCTCGTTCTGCCGTATGGCGGCGGTGGAACGGAAAGCCAGCTCCGAGCCCAGACCCAGCCAATCCTTGACTTGATCGCCGATCTCCGAACCGTCTTCCGTCTCCTCGTCGTCCCAGGAAAGACGAGCGCTCCTGGAGGAAAAATCCTTGACCAGGTGGAAGGAAACTCCTTCAACTTCGCCCTGCAACTCCAGGTTGAAGCCCTCCCGCTCACCCCAGGTAATGCTGTCACGCACCTCCCGGCGATTGGAATCGACCTTCCAGTACAGGGCAGCGAGCAAGGCCTGAACCAGCGTTGATTTACCGGATTCGTTGGGACCCTTTACTACGTTTATACCATCGGCGAGCGAAACATCCGCGTGACGAAAACGCCGGAAGTTACATAAGCGAAGCCTCTCCACCTTCATCTTGCGTCCGAACCCCCCAGGATATAGCAAAGCCCCAGGCGTAGAGCTTCCTCCGCCACCTTGGCATCCCTACCCTCCAGACCGGACATCTCCGAGGAAGCCATGCGTACGAAACGTCCGACCACGGTCTTCTCCGGGTAAGCCTGTACATCCTGCCGCGTCAATCCCCCGGGGACGGGCTCCAGGACCAGATGAAAGAAGAGGGACGCCAGTTCCTCTTCCAAGCCATCCCAGTCACACTCCGACCATTCCTCTCCCCAGGCGTTCTTCACCTGTACCTCCAGGCCAAGATCCTGGTCCGCCTTCCGCCTCAGCACGGCATAAAGTTGGGATGGGTCGCCCACGTCGGCGGCATCCAGTTCCATACGCAGCAGCCGCCTCCGTCCTACCGGCACGTATTTAACCGCGGCGTCGCATCCCTCCTCCAAGTCCACCAGGACAACCTTTCCCACCTCCCCCCGTCCCATCTCCAGGGATTCCGGCGAACCGCTGTAAAAAACCGGTACCCCGCCACGACTGTAATCCGCCGTGTCATGCCAATGGCCCAGTGCCAGGTAATCGAGGCCGGAGCTGGAGATGCTCTCCTCCGTGACTATCATCTCGTCGTCCTCCACCTTTCCAGGTATAAAGAAGGAGGCGTGCAGCATTCCCACCCGCCAGCGAGAACCGTTATGGGCATGAAAGCCCTCCAGCACGTCCCCGTGCTCAGCGCAGGTGGCCCTGCCGTAAACGGTCAGGTCCAGGCCCTCGATATACAGGGGCGACATCTCCCTGTCCATAAAGATATGCAGGTGTGACAGACCGGCAAGATCGTCACTCTCGTATACGCAACCGGGCACGATCCTGTCGTGGGTACCGGGCACAATGAAGATCCATATCCCCTCGGCGTTCAAGCGTCCCAGCTGGTAGATTACCTCCCCGACCAGGGCGGAATGGGGATAGGCGGTCTCAAAGAGATCTCCGGCGATAAGCACCGCGTCCACCTCGGAGGTCAGCGCCAGGTCCACCACCCGGGAGAAGGTGGACTTGAGCTGGGCACGCTGTTCTTTGCCCCTGGTCCCCAAGAAGCGGAAGGCCGCGCCCAGGTGGACGTCCGCGGTATGCAAAAACCTCAGACCAGCCATAGCATCTCCTCCATTTACGAGACTATTATATGGGGTCAACCGATAACATGTAACATAATATGGATCGGAGGATCACCGCGCGGCGCCGACAGCCGGCCGCTCCGGAGAACCGCTCGCCGCATAACCTTGATCCCACATGGACGACATGGCTTTGAACTGTCGCGAAGGAGGCGGGATGAACGTCTGGGTATACATAGTCATCGCCTGCTCGTCTTTCCTGTTGGGCTACGCCGCCTATACGTTCAACCGCATGGTATCCAGGCGCAATAAGGTCAGGCACGCATGGAAGGATATAGACGTGCAGCTCGAGAAGCGTCACCAGCTCATACCATTGCCGGTGGATATGGCCGACGGGTATTCCCTGCACGAGCGCAGAACGCTGGAGGAGGTAGCCAGGAAGAGGGCCGAGGCCATACGCGCCTCTGGAGCCGGGGAGAAAGGCCGAATAGAGCACTCCCTGTCCGAGGACCTGGATAGATACCTGCTGCTGGAAGAGGAGTACCCGGAGTTGAAGGCCGACTCATCCTTCCGGCGCCTGTCGGAGGGCCTAGTCGAGGTGGAAGGCCATCTCGCGGCGGCCCGAAAATACTACAACGGCGCGGTCAGGATATATAACACCTACATACAGAGCTTCCCCCAGCTGCTGCCGGCCCGGCTTCTGCTATTCCGTCCGGAGGAGTATTTCCAACTGGAGCGGGATCCTCGAGGCTTTTGAGCGGCCGTTTGAAAGGCGAAGACGCGGAGGCGAGGGACCACTCTTCCAAGCCTGGCCCGATTGACTCCGCGCCGTGTATATCACACAAATAGGATCCATGTGGACGGTGCTGTTTTTCTTCCCTCACGGCGGCAAGGGTGCGGCGGGGTCGAGGTGGATTTATTTATCGCCGCTCTCGGCGACGCGGCCGCAGCGGATACCCAGGCGCTTGAGCAAGCGTCCGGCCACGGGCTGTAATCGCTCCATCACGCCGCCAGGCCGGCCCTGGCGTTTTCTCTCGTAATCCCTTAGGGCCTTGTTGCGCTTGCGTATGGCGATGGAGGCCAGGAACGTGGGCTGGATAATCAGGGCCAAGAAAAGCGCGCTGAGCAGGGCGATAGAGGTGATGACCCCGAACCTCCTCAGGGGAGCGAGGTTCGACATGGCCAGGATGAGGAAAGCGCCGCAGGTGGTCACCGCCGCCGGGATCAGGGCGGTGCCCACACCGCGTACGGATGAATTGATGGCCTTCTCGGGGCCCAGGCCCGTATCGTACACCTCCTCGCGGAAGCGATGGGTAACGTGGACGCCGAAATCTATGCCTACCCCGATGACCATGGAAGCTATCATCACCGTCATGATGTCCAGGGGCCACCCTATAAGCCGCAGGATGCCCAGCTCCGTGACGATAGCCAGGAAGACCACCGAGGTGGTAGCGAGACTGTAATAGACGGAGCGGAAAACCAGTACTACCAGCAGCGCGCAGAGTATCAGGGCCAACCCTCCCGTGCTCAACTGGGTGGAGAACAGCTTCCCCAGGGTATCGGATATTATCAGCGGCATCCCGGTAGCCTTGAATCGCAGCGAGGACCCGGAAGATATCTCCGACGCACTGTCCTCCAGCATGGCCGCCATCTCCTTTTCCCCCTCCTCGTCAATGAAGAAAACGTCGAAGGCCGCCAGGGACTTGGTGTGATCGGCGGTAACCAGCGCCGAGGTATCGAAACCGTATTCATCCCCTATCCTGGCCAAGGCCGCCTCCGATTCCTCCATGGATGAGGGAAGCTCCCCCTCCACGGCCGCCAGGATGGTGGGTATGCTGCTGACCCGGCTATCCTCGAAGTAGCGCATCTCCCCCTCCGGCGTGAGGTTGCGGGGATCGGTTAGAACCCTTTCTATGAAGGCGTCTATGGTCGCCAGTGAATCCGGGGAGAGCACGTTATCCCCTTCGACCAGGGCCACGGCCGCATCCTGCCCACCAAAATAGTCCTCCACCTCCATGATCACCTGATAGGAGTGCATATCCTCCGGAACGAAGGAACGAAAATCGGCCGAGGTGGACAGCCCGGAAGCGAGAACCGCGCAGGCCGTGACCAACACCAGCAACACGCCCCAGACCGCGCGGCGATGGCGCTCGGCCAACATCGATACCCCGGCGAGGCCACGGTCCACCCAGTTCAGGAGGCGATGACCTTTTTGCCGTTCCCTCACGGAATCACCGCGCCTGCGGTCTCTGATGACCAGGGCGGCCGGCAGCAGGGTGATGGAGAGAAGGAAGCTGAAAAACACGCCGGACAGGCATAAGATACCGAAGTCGCGCATAGGGGGCATGTCGGAGATGAAGAAGGAAAGGAAACCGAACATCGTCGTAGCCGCCGTGAGGAATACCGCCACGCCCACCGTGGACACCGACCTGGTGGCCGAGGCCATGCCGTCGTACCCCCTGGCCCTTTCCTCGTAGTAACGCGTGAGAACGTGTATTGCATAGGCGATATCTATGCCCAGGAGCAGTGGGATTATGGCGATGCTCATTATCGTATACTTGATACCCACCAGGCCCATCAGGCCGAAGACCCAGGCCATTGATATAGCCACTACACCCAGTGTCAGGAGAACGTCCAGCACCTTGCGGAAGGTGAGGAAAAGCACCAGCATGATGAAGATCATCGCAATTATCCCCAGGAGAATCCCGTCCCGCAAAGACATGTCCTGGATTTCCTTCATCATCAATGTCTCTCCGCTGACCTCCGCCTGTATACCGCGGGCGGAGAAGAAGTCCTGGCTGAGATCCCTCATCTGCACCGCGTAATCCATCATCAGGGACTGGGGCAGATCGGGTTTGACCTGGATCCTCACCAGCGCGTTCCGGCTATCCTCGGTCACGGTCTTGCCAACAACGAAATCGGCTGCTTGCGTATCCAGGTAGCGCGCGATCGTCTCCTCAACGGCGCCCTCCAGAAGCATCTCCAGGTAGGCCTTCATGCTCTCCAGCGTCCCGGAGCTCCCGACCAAGGAGAGAGCCTCGAAAAGAGGAGCGGCGTCGGGGTAAGAACGCAGGGTCTCCGCTCCCGGCGAGGAAAGAAAGTTTTCCACTGCGGCTTCCAGCTCATCCTGGGAATCGGAGCCCTTCACCCCCGAGAGCAGCTCGAACAACGGCTCAACATCGGGGTTGCGCGCCAGGGAGCTGATATAGCTCTCCACCCTGAGCGCATAGACATCCCAGAGCATGGGGTCGCTACTGAATTTGAGCTCATCGGCGTAATCGTAAAGCGCCAGAGCCCCCTCGGCGGATGTAAAGTCCTCGCCTGAGAGCAAGACCTTCTCGTATCTAATACCCCCGAATTCCTCCTCCACCTGCTGACGGCATCAATGGACTCGTAGCCCTCGGGGAGCAGGGCCCTCTGGCTGAACTCCATCTCTATGCGCAGGGTTCCCACTAACGCAACCACGGTGATAATGGCTATGGCCGCTAAAATCAGCCACGGCCTCTTACCGCTGGCCGTGGCTATTCTCTCGAACAACCAGCTCAATTTCTATCCACTCTCTTCTTCGGGCTCCCTCTCTATCATGTACCTCAAGGCCTGGTTGACGTACCCAGCCACTTTGAGAACGAAATCGTTCTTCTCCTTATCCAGGTTCTCCACCTGTCTGGCCAGGACGTCGGCCTGCTTCGTCCTTATCTTCTCCATCCTTCGCTTGCCCGAGGTCGACAGACTCACCATGACCTTACGGCGATCATCCTTATCCCTCTCGCTCTTCATCCAGCCCTTCTTCTCCAGGGAATAAACCATCCTGCTTATGGTGGAGGGATTCACGAACATCATCCTGGTCAGGTCTCCCTCGCTGAGCCTGACGTTCATATACACGGTGATCAAGGCAACGTACTGGGTATAGTTGATGCCGTATTCGTTGAGGACAGCGCCGAAATCCGCGTAGTGTTGGTGGATGAAGAGAAAAACGGTGTCCACCATCTCGGTGAATACGTCCTGAGAACTATCCTTGCTTTTTGATAAGTTTGCATTATTCATATTTTTCATTTTACAAACATTCTATAACCGACGCCATCCGGAAGTCAAGGAAACGGACATCTTCCTCGGCTGGAATTGACCTGGCACAACAGCAATGATAAATTATGACTAGCCGTCATAATCATGGGCCTTGAAATAAGCACTTGGCGGGAGGCGGTAGACGGTAACGAAAACGGCTTGGTGCAACCGCATTATATCCACCAGATAGGCGGTTGTCATCTGAAAAATCGGTGACTTCGAACTCGGAGACAGGTGATAAGATGAGCGTTCAAAAGCACGATAAGAGCACCGTACGCGGGGTGCGCTTCGCACAGGACCGATCCCGGGTAACATTACACCGTATCCTGGAGGCGGCACTGGGGGTATTCGCGGAAAAGGGATATAACCAAGGCACCGTGGCGGATATCATCTCCCGTGCGGATATCGGTCATGGCACGTTCTGGCTGTATTTCAAGAACAAGGAGGACCTCGTCCTCTACTTACTCAAGGAGATGGTGGACCAATTCGAGGACTTCAGCTGGTACGGCGGGGCTAACTTCGAGGACCTGCCGGCGACGACCCTGCCCGAGGTCGAGGGTATAATCCGTGAGGTCATGGAGATCTTCTTCCGCTACTACTCCCTCCACCCCGTGATCGTGCAGGCCAGCCTGGAGAGCGAGAAATTCCGGGAAGCCCTGAAGGAGTTCAACCAGCCCTTCGTTGACATCCTTGAAAAAAGGGTGCGGGATCACCTGGAAAGAGGACTCTGCAAGGATATCGATCCCTCCATCATGCCCTATATAATTCTTTCAATGCTCGAGTACTGCACTATGCAGTGGGTGAATCAGGGCATCCCGGCCGACAAAGAAGAACTGGTGCATAACCTCAGCATCATTATCTTCCACACCTTAAATCACTGAAGCCGCCGATCCGTATACGCAGCCGCACACCGCGCGCATCGAGCCGGCGTTCGTATATCCGGACATCCTGACGGCGATCACCGGGGCCGGGTAAAGGTATCGGCCGCCACCGGCGGCTAGCGGTTATCGGGACTACGAGCCTCCCAGGAGCCTGGCCTTCTGCGTCTCGAATTCCTCCTGGCTCAGGTCCCCCTTGTCGCGCAGCTCGGCCAGCTTATGCAGCTTATCGGCGGCGTCCGAGGCCTCGGAGAAATCCTTCATACGTACGTACTCCTCTTGTGCCTCCACATCTTCGGCGGTCATCGGCCTAGCGATGAAGTAGACCAACATTCCCAGGAGAGGCAGGATAATCACGAAGACAACCCATAGCGCCTTGGCCCAACCCGATAGATCGCTGCGCGAGAAGATGTCGATAAGGGTGAACACCCAGATGATGGTGAGGGGTATGAAGATCAGGAGCAGGAAAAACCAGCCCCAGAACCCCATAGTCTCCGCTGCCAACGGCATGCTAGAACCTCCTTTCGCTTCGCCGCCACCAGACGGCGAGAAGAAACCTCGCGCTTTTCAAATCCATATTTAATTATTACCATCACGGGAGGATTGAAACCGTGACCGCCCCGGGCCGATTTCCCATTCCGTGGATGGTTCGCGTGGCTCGTTCGCTTTCACCCGGAGGAAGGTTGTCTGGGCCGGGGCTGGATTCTCCCCGGCCCGATTCCCCCATACCGGCAGACGGCTGGCCATCGGGCGCGCCGCACGACAAGCCTCCTAACCTGGTATGGACGATGAAGGTCCCCGTACTTTAAAGCGGGCAAGGGGGTTACCGATGGTTGAAAAAAACGCCGGGCGAGAAGGTAGAGAACTCAGCTGCGAGGAGTTCAGGCGGGAGGTGGAGAAGCTCCACGTCGAAAAGGAATGCCTACAGCGAGAGCTGGGTAAAGAAAACCCAATGAACACAGGCCTTTTCCCTGGCGCAACTTCGTCGCCTGTATTCTCATCGTCATGGCCACCTTGACCGCCCTGGCTGCTCCCATCGCCACCTGGAGCCACGATACCTTGCTTGATACCGAAGCCTTCGTCGACATCGTGGGCCCTCTTATCGACGAGGGGAAGGTCGTCCGGGCCATAAGCGAGGAGCTGAACATCGAGGTAAAACTCGAGAGCGTGCTTCCCGATCAGATATCCTTCATAGCCAGCCCCATAACCGACGTGCTGCAGGACTTCGCCGTCAAGACGGCCAATAAGATGATAACCAGCATGCAGTTCCAATGGCTGTGGGAAAAAGCCGTCCGGCTGGCCCGTTCCACCGCCATCGAAGTCATCAGGGGTGGAGGCGCAGTTAAGCTCTAGCCGCAAGGGGAAGTCATCCTCGACCTGGATAAACTCCTGCAGAAGGTCAATGACAGGATGGTGAACGCCGGCCTCGGTTTTCTCGACAAGGTGCCCATACCCGATGACGCCGGAGAGGTGGTGCTCTTCATCTCCAAGAAACTGGGGGTGGTGAAAGACGGCGTGAGTATCCTGGACACCCTCAACTGGATACTGCCCCTGCCGGCCCTGGTCTTCTTCGCCGCCGCCGTGATCATAAGCGGCGATCGCAGGAGGTTTCTGATGGTCGCGGGCACTTACCTGGCCATGGCCGTATCCCTGATACTGGTGGACTACACCAAGGCGTAGTTGCTGGGTAAGGTGGAGGTCAACATCGCCGCCATAGAGGTCATCTGGAACAGCGTATTCCGGAGCCTGATGCAGATCACCTGGGCTTTCTTCGCCCTGGGCGCCGTGGTGGCATTGGGGTCGGCGGTGGCCGGACCTTATAAGTGGGCGACGTGGCTGCGCGAAAAACGGCGGAGCTGTTCGAGAACTGGCGGGACCGCCGCCTGAGAGGGGTTAAAGAGCCCGGCCCGGTGGGAAGATTCGTGGAGACCTATAAAAAGGCCTTCCGCATCGGGGGTCTGGCCGTGGCCATAATCGTCCTCCTCGCCTGGTCCGGCTTGACGGCGGGAGCGGTGATCGGAACCTTCGTCGTACTCCTGGTATCCCTGGTGATCGTCGAACTGCTGAGGGGTGTAAAGCCGCCGGAGGAGAAAGAGCGTTATCCGTATGATGCCGGGGACAAGGAAGAGGATCCGAGTAGGGACGATTGATCGGCTTCGACAGGCCGGGCCCGTATAAACCGGTCCCGCGCCGCCAGCCGACACCCGGGCCCGAGCTTTCGCGCCGGCTGCTCAGATATCGCCATGACACCCACGCTCCCGCCACTTAGGGTAACCGGGCCGGCTGAAGCGTATCCCTCTCCGGAGGTTCCAGCGCACCCGAACGTGGATTTCACCGAGCCGGGCATGTCAACCTCGACCCAGGCATTACCGAACACGCCATCCCGCGGACCTGTATCGTATATACCGAATTCTCTCTTCATCGCTTTGCTTGTTCTCACTGCTATAATTTGAATTATCCGGCCTCTTCAAGAGGAACTAACGCAACAGGGAGGAAGCAGATGAAGGTCATAGTAGTGGGAGCCGGTACCTCCGGCCTTTCTGCCGTCCATGCCTTGAGAAAAAAGGGCGTCGAGGTCACCGCCTTGGAGTCCAAGGACCGTGCCGGGGGACGCATAGTTGGAGAGAATAAGGACGGCTACATACTCGACCTGGGGGCCCAGTTCCTTTTCAAGTACTACGACACCACCTTCCAGCTCTGCCGTGAGCTGGGTATCGACGACGATATCGTACCGTTCCCCTTTAAGGTAGCAATATGGAAGGACGGGCGCCCCAACGTTGCCGTGGCTAACCTGGACCCCAGGGTGTTATGGAAAAACCGCGGCGATATGCTGCGTTTCCGCCTCTTTTCGCTCAAAGGCATGCTGCAGGCGGCACGTATCGCGCCCCTGCTGCTCAGGAGGTATAAGGACCTTCATCTCGTGGATTTTCAGAACATGCTGGACCTGGACGATGAGAGCCTGGCCGAGCTTTCGCTACGCCGTGCAGGCGACGAGGTGCTGGAATATCTCTTCCAGCCCGTGGTATCCTGTCTCACCCTGGGAGAGCCGGAGGACGTCGGCGCGGGATACGGCCTGACCCTGATATGGTATGCCCTGCACGGGCTGTGGACGCTTAACAGAGGTATCGGTTCACTGGCCGAGAAGCTCTACCAAGAAAACGAGGATAGCATAAGCATACGCACCCCGGTGCGTCGCATAGTAATCGAGGACGGAGGCGTAAAGGGCGTGGAGACCGACCGAGGCCTTATGGAGGCCGACGCAGTGATATGCGCCACCACCTCGTCGAAGGCCCTCGAGCTGATTCCAGACCTCCCGGATACCCTGCGCAGGCCTCTGCAGAAGGTGAGCTACAGCGCTTGCTGCCACGTCATGTTCGGTCTTCGCAACCGCCTGCTGCCCGAGGGATGGTACGCCGTGGGCCTACCCCGCAGGGTAGGGTCATCAATTGCCGGTTTCACCGACAACTCCATCAAGTCCTCCTATTACACTCCGCAGGGAGGAGGCATGGTACACTGCTTCACCTTCGGGAAGCACGCCTTCGAGCTCAACCGCATGTCCGACATGGAGGTATTCTCACGCCTCAGGGACGAGATAGCCAGCTACATACCCCCCATGCCCAGGGAACCCCTTTTCTCGGAGATCTACCGTTGGGACGAGGCGGTATGCCTCTCTCCCCCGGGCATGCTCAAGGAGATCGACCGCATGAAAAGGGAGAGCTACAGGGACGTCAAGGGGCTTTTCCTGGCCGGCGAGTACATGTACATGCCATCGGTCGAGGGCTCGTTGCGAAGCGGTATAGACGCGGCGGAGGCGGCGCTCAGGGGCTAGGGCAACCCGCATTTATCCGCGTGGTCCTCGTCTACCTCCTCCTTCTGCCGAATCCGGCAGGTGGAGGATATTCAGGTATCGACCCCCAACCTCGGCAGAATAACCGCGCTTAGGATCAACCATGCGGCTATAACCAGGATGATCACAAGGATCTGCATCAATTCTCTTACCTCGGTCCGAACCGGACCCCTACCAGGGGCTTCACGTGGATGTAGTGCTGCACTCACTCCCCACCGAGCCCTTATCCAATCCTCCGATACCGATAGCCGAGAAGAGCTTGCGCACCTTCTCCGAACCACACTTGGAGCAGGTTACCTTTTTCGTCTCCACCTCCTCCGAGCTGCGGAAAAAGGAGTCGAAACGTTTACCGCATTCTTCGCACCTAAACTCGTATATGGGCATAATAACCTCCTCCACTCAACATTATACTTGAGAATATAACCCCGTATCCTGTGAATCATCAATGATCCATCTCAACCCTTAAACAGGGTACGGGCCCAATCTCCAATTATAAGAGCTCGCGTCGCATATGTATACACAACCCCGCATTTCTCTTTTTAAACCTCCAAGGAGCCATAGCTTGTATTGCTGAAATATGCCCAGGAAAGTCAACAACAGGCTTTACGAGGTAATAGACCACATCATGACCCGCCCGGTGGGAAGCCCTTCCGCCAAGCCCAAGGTCCTCTGCCA
Organism: Actinomycetota bacterium; assembly: GCA_034188985.1. Taxonomy (GTDB): domain Bacteria; phylum Actinomycetota; class Geothermincolia; order Geothermincolales; family RBG-13-55-18; genus JAXHVT01. The sequence continues at coordinate 25,475 of JAXHVT010000060.1, forward strand.
CGGTTTCTCCTGCCGGGGGAGGTCCTGGAGGAGGTCC
>JAXHVT010000061.1:0-27819 GCA_034188985.1 Actinomycetota bacterium
TTGCAACGTTTCGGAGGGCAGAATCCATCTACCTGGGATTTTACGAACGAAACCGGTCAATATCGGGGGTCAACCGTAGAAGATGAGTTAAACGGGGTTCAAATGTAGAAGATGAGTTTAAATAACGCGCCACAATACGTATTACGGGCCATAGGCTGCATTAGCTTGTCGTATTCTTGGCTTCATCTTCCCGGACTGCTTCCCGTTCCGTGGCAGCGGTGCGGGACCGGGACCGCCAGGCGGAGAACAGTATTCCCCCGGTGTCCATGAAAGCATCGGTGATCTGATCCCTCAGGTTGGTCCAAACCAATGATTTCAGTTTGGGAATGAGCTTCTGTATCTCCTCCTGGATACCATTCCCCATGCAAAGGACGAAGGCCATGGTGGTGGGGTTGATGCGCCTTCCCACCTTTTTCGGTAACCTTTCCGCCAGCCTGTCTAGGTAGGGGTAATACTCGTTGGAGAGGGAGAGGAGCTCGCGGGACAGATAGCCGAAAAGGAAGTGGGAGAGGGGGTTGAAGATGGTCAGGTTGATATCTTTGGCCCCCAGGAGGTTGGACAGAAAAACGCTGCATCCCACCGTGGTCCAAAAGAGAGCTGACACTGTTTTGTTTCCCTTAAATAGCGTGTAGTGTAACATACCTCCCAGATGACGGAAAAAGGTCAGGTTCCTTTCTCTTACGCTGTAATAAGTACCGCAAGTGAGCAAGGCCAAGGTCACGCCGATAAATATGAGCATGTTTTCTCCCCATTTCCCTCATCCAAGGTTTATCAGGCGTCCATGAACCAAGGTTGATGCAGTGACTGATCCGCAAACCCTTGCATACATGGGCAGCCACCAGATGGTCTACCCGTTCAAGGCACCGAGTTTCCCAGGGGTTATGTTATTCCGACCTTTTCCATATGCACCTCCTGATGTTAATATTTTATTTATTCTGAGAAAGCGGCCTCTTACCCCGTCATTGGCCACTCCTTTATACATTCATACATTCTTATGCCGATGGCTAGTTCAGTTCAACCATTTCTCCGTACTTCTGGCGAGAGGCACAATACTTCTATTCGAACCGAGGTTGCCCAGTCATCCAGGTCGGGTTCTACCCGTGTAGAATATCGGGCTCACCTCAGAACGCCACTGTTGTATGCCACTACTTTGGAGAACTCCTTTCCTTCCCCAGAGCTGGTCCAGAGCTGGCCGGGGTTCGTTGGACAGCTTTTCGTGATCCTTAGGTGGTGTACTGCTCGTCCTGTTCATCATCATGCTGCCGTTTCATTCCCGGGAAGCGTATCCCAGTAGACCTCATCGGGTGTTCTGTAGTCAAGGCCCTGGTGCCGCCTCCTCCGGTTGTAGAACTCGAAGTAGCCCCCGAGCCCGATGCGCGCCTCGCTCAATGATTCGTTTGCTTTGAGATATACCTCCTCGTACTTGACGCTTCTCCACAGTCTTTCTATGAAAACGTTGTCCATCCAGCGGCCTTTGCCGTCCATGCTGATCCCGATCTTGTGATCCTTTAAAGCGTCCGTGAAATCAAGAGAGGTGAACTGGCTGCCCTGGTCTGAGTTGAATATATCGGGGCGGCCGTACCTGGCTACGGCCTCCTCCAGCGCCTCTAAGCGGAAGGATGTATCCAGGGTACGATGTCTCCGTCGATGAGACATCCGAAGGCCTTCTGATGGAGTTCAGGAAGAACCGGTACGCGGTGGAGAAGAGGCAGGCGAGATTCGGAAAGAACATGATCGTAACGGATAACATCGACTGGACCACGGAGGAGATCATAGAGGCCTCGCTCTCCCGCTGGGAGGTGGAGGACGCCTTCCGCCAGTCCAAGGACGAGGACCTGGTGGGTGTGCAGCCCATCAGGCACTTCACCGATTCCAAGATCCGCTGCCATCTCTTCTGCTGCGTGGCGGCGCTCACCTACCTGCGCGGGTTGGAAAGGAGACTATCCGAGGCAGGGGTCAGGCGTACGCCGGAGATGTCATGAAGGATATGCACCATCTCCACTCCGTGCTCTCTGTAACCGATAAGGGAAGGAAGCCTGTCCGCAGGCTGGAGACGCCCATGAAGACCAAGGCCGAAGTCCTAAAAGCCCTGGGATACATAGTGGACAAGCGTTGGGTCTTACAGCCTCTTAGCCAGTGACAACCATACTGTGCAGGCAGTTTTCAGAGAGGAATTCCTTTAACTAGGAAACTCCTGTTAACGAAACTGAAAATCCACAGGATGTCTTGGCTAATCACGCATGTATCCACTAAGAAGTAATATCTACAGGAATTTCTTGGTGCCACTTTTCAAGCTTAAATGTCCAGTTTTATATTTTGGATAACAAATCAATTCGGTGTGTTGACAATTTGAGCATTCTGAATATATTATTGGCTGAGTACTCAAATAGCATCAATTAGTTATGTCGTATTTATGGGGGTATTATCGAAAATTCAAAGTACTCTTATTGTTTTTTCAGGTAAAGTCGAGGATGCTTCTAACTGAGGTAACGTAAGATCAATTGCTGAAATTCAGGTGGGGCGGTTTCCTTTCAAAAAAAAGCAGCCTTAGAGAAAAGAGCATCCCAATGCAAGAGTACTAAGTGCTGCAGATTGAATCGGAAGAGGTAGCCCTTGAGTTGATCGATAATCTGACGGAACAGGTCTGGGCGGAGATCGAGGAGAAGCTGGTGATGAACCACAAGACCCTCATTGGGGAGCTTTTAGAGGAGGAAATATCCCGCTGGATGGGAGCCGACAAGTACGAACGCACCGACGAGAGAGAGGGCTATCGGGGATGCCACTACCAACGGGACCCTATCGCCAGCTTCGGGCATACCCCCGACCTTTCCATTCCATGGTATGCCCATGGCCCGGTCCCCTTCACCTTCTTCGATCACTATGAGCACAGGCGCTGGGACATTGATGCCATAATCGGAAGGCTCTTCTTGCTCGGGGTGTCTACCCGTAAGATCGAAGGGATGGCCAAGGACGTCTACGGAGCCCTGGTCTCGGTTCAGACGGTCTCCACAACTACCGCCTTCTTGGAGGAAGAGCTCCGCCACTACCAGGAGAGAGAGTTCACAGACGACGTTGAATTCCTCTTCTTAGACGGCATCTCAGAGAAGGTCAGGGAGATAGGGGTGGAGAAAAAGGTTATGCTCTGCGCCTTTGGCATACATGCGGATAAGAGCAAAGAGATACTCTCCTTCCGCATGGCGGATGAGGAGGACACAGCCTCCTGGAAGGGCTTCCTTGCCAATCTCAATGCCAGGGGGCTTTCAGGCAAGAACATCAAGCTCATCATCTCCGATGGTAACCCCGCCCTTTTAAAGGCCATCGGAGATATCTATCCCTTTCACAAAATACAGCGCTGCATCTCCCACAGGATGTGCAACGTGGCGGTGAAGCTCCGCAGGCACAACCAGAAACCTGCCATGGATGAGGCCAGGCTGATCTTCGAGGCTTCCAACAAGAAAGAGGCCTTAAAGCGCTTCAAGGCCTGGAGGAAGAAGTGGATCATAAGGGAGGAGAGGGCGGTCAAGTGTCTGGAGAAGGAGCTATACAACTGCCTTCACTATTACGACTTCCCCGAGGAGATGTGGAAGAAGATAAGGACCACCAACATCTTGGAGCGGTCCTTCAGGGAGGTGAGACGAAGGACCAAACCTATGGGGGTGTTCCCCAACACCGACAGCACCAACCGCAGCTTCGATGAGGTAGCTGATTTCGTGAACGAGGGGGGAAGTCATCTCAAAGAAATTTCAGCAGGGGCTTTGACATGACCTTAAGCGGGCTTGTTATAAGAATCGTGAGGAATCATCTGGATCTCAGCAAATGATCGTGAAATTAAGGATTTACGAGATTAAGGAGTTGGAAGTATGTTTGGATTCCATGGGAAGCTCTTAAGAGTCAACCTAAGCGACGGGGTTATTTCGCAAGAGAGTATTGATGAGGGCTTATTCAGGAGATTCATGGGGGGAGCAGGCGTAGCTACTATGTATCTTTGGGAAGAGGTTCCCCAGGGAGCCGACCCGTTGGGTCCAGAGAACGAACTCATTTTCATGACGGGGTCTCTAACGGGAGCTACCGCCCCCAGTACGGGGCGATACAGTGTGGTGTTCAAGTCTCCCCTTACAGGCATTTGGGGGCAGGCGAATTCGGCCGGTTTCTGGGGAGTAAGCCTGAAAAAAACAGGTTTCGACGGAATTATATTCGAAGGTATCTCGCCGGAGCCGGTCTATCTAGTGGTGACTGACGATGAAGGCGAATTAAGGGATGCTTCTCATCTCTGGGGGAAGGACGTCGCGGATACCACCGATTCGATAAGGGAAGAGCTGGGCAAGGAGTTCAGGGTTGCCTGCATCGGGACAAGCGGGGAGAACCTGGTTAGATACAGCGCGGTAATGAACGATTATCATCGTGCCGCGGGGAGATGCGGCGGCGGCGCTGTTATGGGTTCCAAGAACTTGAAGGCTATCGCGGCAAACGGATCACACCCGTTCGAGATCGCCGATCGTCCTCATTTTAAGGAAGCGGCAAAAGAGCAGTTTGAGCTGCTTAACCAGAATATGTTGAAGATCGGCCTGGAGGCGTTCGGCACGAACATGGTTCTTGACATGGTGAACGTAAGGGGGGGGTTTCCCACCAGGAACTGGCAGACCGGTGTTTTCCCGCAGGTGGAGGAGATAAATGCAACGGCTCTCACGGAGAAGATTCTGGTGCAAAAGAAGGCTTGCTTTTCCTGCCCTATTTACTGCGGTCGAGATAGTGAGATCAGAAAGGGGCCTTACAAGGGTGAGAGGGGAGAGGGTCCTGAATATGAGAGCGTGGGCGCCTTCGGTGCCATGTGCGGGATCGGTGATCTAGAAGCGATCACCATGGCGAATTTCCTTTGTAATGATTACGGGTTGGATACCATCTCGACGGGGAGCACCATCGCTTTCGCCATGGAATGCTATGAAAAAGGGATACTGACCAAGTCCGATACCGATGGGTTGGAGTTGAATTTCGGAGATACGGAGGTCATGATCGACCTAGTACATAAGATAGCCAGGAGGGAGGGAATCGGGGACCTGTTGGCCGAGGGCACAAGGCGCGTTGCGGAGAAACTGGGCAAGGGCTCGGAGAGGTTCGCGATGAACGTCAAGGGCCTGGAGCTTCCCTGCTATGACAGCAGGGCGGTCAAGCTCACTGGGCTGTCTTATGCAACTGCGAATCGCGGCGGAGACCACATCACCGCCTTCGTTCAGGGCCCGACTTACCTGGATGTCCCCTTTCTTGTCGTCGAGGAGAGCATGATAGAAGACCCGTTGGTGGAGAACGTGGAGGAGGTCAAGATCTCTAAAGACCTGGAGGACGCCCTTACCGTGTTCGATTGTGCCGGGGCGTGTAAGTTCATGGGTATGTGCTTGGCCATAGAGGAGTGGATAGACCTGATAAGGTACGGTCTGGGCTGGGACGATTTCAGCGTGGACGAATTCAGGACTATTGGCGAAAGGGTTTACAACCTTGCCAGGTCGTATAGCGTAAGAGAGGGGTTGACTGCGGCTGACGACACCTTGCCTGGCCGCCTGCTGGAGGAGCCGCTTCCCGAGGGGCCGGCTAAGGGGCAAGTCAATAACCTGGCGCCGCTTTTAGAAGCCTATTACGAGATGCGGGGATGGGATAAGGCAAGCGGCAGACCAACCCGGGGAAAGCTTGAGGAATTAGGCCTGGAAGAGTGCATATCTACTTTATGGGGGTAGCCATGACGGAGATAACAGAAGAGAGGCTTTGGCATAAGAATTATATGCTTGGTCCATACAAATTGGCGAAGACACTCCGCCCGTATCCCAAGGTGCCATTGTATAGCATTCTGGATGACTCGGCGGCCAGTTATCCCTATAAGGCGGCCATTGACTACGAAGGCAGCAGGATACGCTATAAGGAATTGAAGCTTATGGCGGACAGCCTAGCCAATGCCCTTCTGGGCATGGGGGTGGGGAAGGGGAAGAGCGTAGTGGTATACCTTCCCAACTGCCCCCAGTACATTATCGGTGATTTCGCTATATTGAAAGCCGGTGCCTTCACTACCCCCATAAGCCCGTTGCACAAGGCCGGAGAGGTGGAGTACCAGCTGAACAAATGCGGAGCGGAGACGATAATCTGCCTGGAAGAGGACCTGGAACTCTTTGAGTCCATGAAAGATAAGACGAACCTGCAGAATATAATAGTGACGGACATCGGGGACTACGCTGATAAGGGAGCGGCAGCGCAGACAAAGACGGCTCCGGGCACTCATCGATTCGTGGACCTGATAACCGAGCATGAGGGCGATCCACCGCCCCCGGATCCGGGCATCGATCCCACAGAAGACCTGGCCTACCTCGCTTTTACCGGAGGTTCTACTGGGATTCCGAAGGGGGTGATGCTTACCCATTCCGCCAGGTACTGCAACGTGATGCAGGGCCTGCCCTGGGTGTATTCTCCTCTAATGGGGGGGATCAAGGGCAAGAGTTCCGTGATAATACCGGTTCCACTGTTCCATATATATGGCCATTGGGTCTTACATAGCGCTATGTATATGGGGCTGCGTATAATACTGCTTCCGGACCCGAGAAACATGGATAAACTCGTAGAGCTGATGCAGCGGAACCGCCCGCTCCTGGTCTGCGTCGTTCCCACGCAGCTCATGCGCCTGGTGGGAAAGAAGATAGGCAGGATGCCCGTAACCATCATGTCCGGCGCGGCGCCTCTTCCCAGCCAGGTCGCGGACGACATAGGAGAGGAACTGAAGATGCCCATATCCGAGGGATATGGACTGACCGAGACCGGTCCGGTGACTCATATGAACGTCTCGTCCTTCTCCAAGGTCACCGGATTCATGCGCATGTTTAAACGTGGCATCGGTATCCCGATTCCCGATACCGAGGTCAAGCTGGTCGATCCCGGCACGGGTGAGGATATCGGTTTCGATGAGGAGGGAGAGCTATATCTCCGTGGCCCCCAGCTTATGAAAGGCTACTGGCCGACGCCGGGAGATGGCTTGACCGATGATGGCTGGGTGACCACTGGCGACGTTGCCAAGGTGGATGAAGATGGCTATTTCTATATCGTAGATCGGGTAAAGGATATGGCCAATATCTCAGGATACAAGGTCTATACTACCGTCGTCGACGAGGTCCTGTTCACCCATCCCGCAGTCTCCATGGCTGTATCCATCGGGGTTCCCGATCCCGAGCGCGCGGGCAGTGAGAGGATAAAGGCCTTCATCAGGGTCAAGGATGATTACGAGGGCGAGATAAAGACCGAGGATCTCATAGAGCATTGCCGCGAAAAATTGCCTCCGTATGCTATTCCGAAGTTCATCGAATTCAATGATGATTTGCCCTTAACCGTTACCGAGAAGCTGTTCAAAAGGGCATTAAGGGAAAAAGAGGTACAGAAGATGAAGGAGAAGGGAGAGCTCGGATAGTGGCTCCGGGCCTCGAGCGATAGGGAGGAGATAATCGTGGGAAGCCACCCCCACCAGCAAGGTACAAGCGCGAGAGTATAAGGAGGTTGGGTATGCCAAGCACGTATTGTACGCCGGAGTGGTTCAAAGCAGTGGACGATTCGTACAAGGGGGACGAAACAAATGTTGATTTTTTCAAGAGCAGGACGGCGCGAGGGCTGATTCTCTGTTACTTGGTCAAGGCGGACCCGAAGTTCGGCCTGGAATCCGATATCTGCTTCTGCAATTGTGTCAAAGATGGGATTATGGCGGAGCCCACGAGGTTTGTCTCCATGGAGGAGGCTCACGAGGGGGTGGGCAAGGGAGAGTACGACGAATATTTCCTCATCGCTTCTTCGCCTACCGACTGGAAGCGGGTTATCCAGAAGAATGACAAGTTCGTCACAAACGTTGTGACGTTAGTGCCCGGTGAGAAGTACCACAAGATCGAGTGCATAATCGGCGATAAGGTGGCCCTGGTGTCACTCGCGCCTTACGGCGATAAATTGGTGGAGAACTACAACCGGGTGGAAACCATCTGGCCTGACGATATGTCCGCGGACGAACTCGAGAAGCACGTGGCTCGCATGAAGGAGCTCAGGGAGGAATTTAGGGTATAAGTGATAGACGGAGATAGGGAGGTGTAGGATGACTCTAAAAGAGGAGCTAACGGAGATAGTTGGCGCTGACAATGTCATTGATGACCCGGGAACCCTAGAGGAATATTCCAAGGATTCGAGCTTTGTCAAGCCACTGAAGCCAATGTGCGTAGTGAAAATAAAGGGCGACGATGATCCCGACAAGACCCATGAGGAGATAGAGGCCGTCGTGAAATGGGCGAACGATACGTTAACCCCACTTATACCGGTTAGTTCAGCCCCCCCGAGGTTTCGCGGCGATACCATCCCGAATGTAGGGGGAGCCGTCGTAGTCGACATGAGCCAGATGAACAGGATCATTCATGTTGACTACAAGGAGCGGGTCGCCCTGGTCGAGCCCGGCGTAACTTTCGATCAGCTCACCCCGGCATTAGCGAAGGAGGGACTGAGGCCCTTTATGCCCCTAATGCCCCGGAGTTCGAAGTCGGTAGTCGGGAGCTATATGGAGAAGGAGCCCATATTGCAGCCGAGGCATCACTGGGAGTCGCAGGACCCCGTGCTCAATACCATGCAGATCCTGGGATCGGGCGACATGATAAAGATGGGCTCGGCGGACATGTACACTCTGCAGGAGCAATGGGCGCAGAAGAAAGCCCAGAAATGGTTCAATATGACCCAGTTCAATACCATAAAGGTCGCGCAAGGCTCGCAGGGGACAATAGGCATCACCTGCTGGTTATCCATGAAGTGCGCGATGATGCCCGAGATACACGAGCTTCTATTAGTTCCCTCGGAAGACCCCGAGGCCTTGATAGACCTGGCCTATAAAGTGTTGAGGTACAGGTGGGGAGAAGAGCTCTTCATCTTGAACGATTATACCTTGGCATCAATAATGGCTGAAAACCAAGAGGATATCAACGCCCTGCGTGGATACTTACCGCCGTGGACCCTGCTCATTGGGGTGGCCGGGTTCGTTTATTACCCCGAGGAGAGGGTAAAAGCACAGCAGGCGGATATCGAGGAACTCGCCGGGAATTGCGGATTGAGAATAGGTGAGTGGGTGCCTGATGTACGTGGAGACGATATCCTGAAGGCGCTCTACGAACCATCAAACGGCGTTCCGTATAAGCTTCGTAATAAAGGCGGCTGCGAGGAGCTCTTCTTTGTAAGCACTCTCGACAAGGTTGAGGGCTTTATCGGCGATATATACAGCTTGGCCTCCTCGCACAGGTATCCGAACACGGATTTAGGGGTCTATATCCAGCCGATGATACAGGGCTGCTGCTGCCATTGCGAGTTTGATTTCCCCTTTGACCCGGAGGATCCCAAGGAGAGCGAACGGGTACGAAAGATCGTGGACGAAGGATCAGAATTGCTCGCGAATAAAGGGGCCCTCTTCACCCGTCCATACGGCAAGTGGAGTGATGTCGCCTACAGACATATGAACGCGCAGGAGTTGACGGCTCTGAAGAAGACAAAGCATATTTTTGATCCTAACAATATCATGAACCCGGGAAAGCTGTGCTTTTAATAGGAATATGTTAATCCAACTCCTATGAATCTGAATAAGGAGGAGAAAGATGGCGCTAGAAGATTATAAAGGCGACGCGATGCGTTGTGAGATGTGTTCCTCATGTAAGTTCGTTCCCATATTTGGTAGATGGGGAGATATCGAACTCTCTGAGGTCTGCCCCAGCATCATGAGGTACAATTTTTATGCGTATGGGCTGCCGGGACGCTTGAAGGCTTTGGCTGCGTTCCTGCATGGAAGGATCGATTTCGAGGACAACTCCGATAGCCTGCTGGATTTGATCTACCGCTGTCAGATGGACGGCGCCTGCGACAATGCGTGTAAGGCCGCGGGAAGGAACATGGAGCCTTACGAGGCGCTGCTCGAATGGAGAATCAGATGCATTGAGGAGGGGCAGGTTCTTCCCCAACTGATGCCTGTTATAGAGGGGCTTCGGAGCGATGACAACATGCTACAGAAGCCCAAGGCGGATAGAGGCAAATGGGCTAAGGGGCTGAAGGTGAAGGATCTTACAAAGAAGAACGCGGAGGTTTGCTTCTGGGTAGGGTGCAGGTATTCCTATGACGAGGAGCTGTGGCCCACATTGCGCAAATCCATTGAGATTCTCAAGGAAGCCGAAGTGGATTTCGGCGTGTTCGGGAAAGATGAGAATTGCTGTGGTGGCAGGGCATATGAGATGGGCTTCCAAGGGGAACTGATTAAGTATATGGAGAGCAACCTGGAGGACTGGAAAACCGCCGGGGTAAAAACCGTGGTTACCCCCTGTTCCGACTGCTACGCTACGTTCAAGGCCTGGTATTCGAGATTCGGCAACAAGGTCGAAGTCTACCACCTGGTCGAGTACCTCGACAAGCTAATAGATGAGGGAAAATTGAAACTCAAGAACAAGGTCCCGATGACCGTCACCTATCACGACCCCTGCCATCTCGGCAGACTTTCCGAGCCCTATACCTACGTCGCTCCCGGCAAGCCCTATACGATGCCGGAGAAAAAGGTCATGGGCCAGCTCGCCTGGGTCTATGATGTACCGAAAGTGTGGCGGATGGGAGCGAGAGGTATCTACGAGGAACCCAGGAATATCCTTAAAAAGATCCCCGGCCTGAGGTTTAACGAGATGCAAAGGATAAAAGCCTATGCTCTATGCTGCGGTGCCGGTGGAGGGGTAATCGACACATTCCCGGATTATGCGCACTGGACGGCGGACAATAGGCTGAAGGAAGCGGCGGGGACCGGGGCCGAGGCCCTGGTAACGGCCTGCGGCTGGTGCAAGAGGAATTTCCTCGATACCCTCGAAGAGACCGGAGATAGGATGGAGGTCTATGACATCATAGACATCGTGCAGGAGGCGCTCTGAAGCTAGAGGAGGTTTAGGATATGGCTTTAAGCAAAGAGCAGTACAAGGTATTCGAGGATATAGTGGGTCCGGAGAACATATCCGATGACCCGGTGATACTGGACGGCGGCCATTCCGGGCCTACGGGGTTCTCCGCGGGATTCTACCTGCAAAGGCCCCCCGCCGTTATCCTGCCCGGAAGCACCGAGGACGTTCAGGCGATAATGAAGGCTATCAACAGGTATGGGCTGCAGGCCAACGTCTCCAGCAGCGGCTGGGGTTGCCTGAGCGGGACCAACGCCCTCTCCAAGGACATGATAGTGCTGGACATGAGGAGGATGAACAGGATACTGGAGATAGACGAGAAGAACATGTGCGCGGTGGTGGAGCCCTACGTCTCCGCGGGCCAGCTGCAGGGCGTGTTGGAGAAGCTGGGATTTTCCGCTCACTGCACGGGGGCAGGCCCGACGCAATCCGTTCTCGCCAGCGCCGCCGCCTTCGGCGGCATGGGGTTCGACTCCATCTTCATGAGCTACAGCGGGCGCAACGTCCTGGGGGTGGAGTGGGTGACCCCCACCGGAGAGGTGGCGAGGATAGGATCCCGGGGTAGCGGGCAGGGATGGTTCTATCCCGATAGCCCGGGAGTGAGCGTGTGGGGAACGCTGCGGGGGGGGTTCGGGACCTCCGCCGGCCTCGGAGTCTTCACCAAGTGCGCGACCAAGATATACCCCTGGCCCGGGGAGGGGGAGGAGCACACAGGGGTCTCGCCTACCTACCTGGTTGAGAAATACCCGGAGAAGCTGAAGGCCTACTATCTGGCCTTCCCCTCCTACGAGCGGATGGCCGAGGCCGTCTATAAGATAAGCGAGGCTAACATAGGGTACATGTTGAACAGGATCTGGGGAGCGGCGCTCCCGTTCGTGGTCGCGGACTCCAACGACGAGGTCTGGGCGTTGCTCCAGACGGGCGTCTTCCAGGAGAGGTGTAAATACGGCTTCGCTTTCTCCCTGGGGGCCTTTTCCTCGCGGGAGATAGAGTATCAGGAGAAGACCCTGATGAAGATACTGGAGGAGACGGAAGGCGACACCATCGACGACCTGCTGGACCTGACTCCCGCGGGCCGTTCCCGCCTGTACTACCACTTGAGCTGGAACGCCGGGTCCGTGGCGGCCGTATTCAAGGCCGCCGGCGCCTTCCTGGCCGGCGTTTCCTATATAGACACCACCGACGCCTGCATAGACGGGACCAAAATAGCCACCGAGGTCAAGAAGGAGTACGGTGAGAAAGGAGTGCTCCTGGACGACGGCGACGCCTGCTGGGGCGTGGCCTACGAGGGAGGCGTGTTGTCGGGCCTGCACACGGAGCAGATCTGGCAGTGGGACCCCAGCGAGGCGGAATCGGTCGCGGGGTGCTTCGATTACATGGTCAGTTCGATTAAGCCGTGGGCCGATCGTGGTTTCACGTTGTTCTGGGGCGGGAAGATGGGCCCCTTCGCCGAGCTGTACGGTCCCGCCGCCACCGATTACCAGATGTGGCTGAAGAGGATTAAGAGGGAGTTCGACCCGAAGGCCGTTGCCAACCCCTTCTTCTATACAGCTATCGCGGCGGAGGAGTAAAAGAAGCCTGCCTACTGTCCGAAAGGTAAGGCGGACAATAGGCTGAAGGAAGCGGCGGGGACCGGGGCCGAGGCCCTGGTAACGGCCTGCGGCTGGTGCAAGAGGAATTTCCTCGATATCCTCGAAGAGACCGGAGATAGGATGGAGGTCTATGACATCATAGACATCGTGCAGGAGGCGCTCTGAAGGTAGAGGAGGTTTAGGATATGGCTTTAAGCAAAGAGCAGTACAAGGTATTCGAGGATATAGTGGGTCCGGAGAACATATCCGATGATCCGGTGATACTGGACGGCGGCCATTCCGGGCCTACGGGGTTCTCCGCGGGATTCTACCTGCAAAGGCCCCCCGCCGTTATCCTGCCCGGAAGCACCGAGGACGTTCAGGCGATAATGAAGGCTATCAACAGGTATGGGCTGCAGGCCAACGTCTCCAGCAGCGGCTGGGGTTGCCTGAGCGGGACCAACGCCCTCTCCAAGGACATGATAGTGCTGGACATGAGGAGGATGAACAGGATACTGGAGATAGACGAGAAGAACATGTGCGCGGTGGTGGAGCCCTACGTCTCCGCGGGCCAGCTGCAGGGCGTGTTGGAGAAGCTGGGATTTTCCGCTCACTGCACGGGGGCAGGCCCGACGCAATCCGTTCTCGCCAGCGCCGCCGCCTTCGGCGGCATGGGGTTCGACTCCATCTTCATGAGCTACAGCGGGCGCAACGTCCTGGGGGTGGAGTGGGTGACCCCCACCGGAGAGGTGGCGAGGATAGGATCCCGGGGTAGCGGGCAGGGATGGTTCTATCCCGATAGCCCGGGAGTGAGCGTGTGGGGAACGCTGCGGGGGGGGTTCGGGACCTCCGCCGGCCTCGGAGTCTTCACCAAGTGCGCGACCAAGATATACCCCTGGCCCGGGGAGGGGGAGGAGCACACAGGGGTCTCGCCTACCTACCTGGTTGAGAAATACCCGGAGAAGCTGAAGGCCTACTATCTGGCCTTCCCCTCCTACGAGCGGATGGCCGAGGCCGTCTATAAGATAAGCGAGGCTAACATAGGGTACATGTTGAACAGGATCTGGGGAGCGGCGCTCCCGTTCGTGGTCGCGGACTCCAACGACGAGGTCTGGGCGTTGCTCCAGACGGGCGTCTTCCAGGAGAGGTGTAAATACGGCTTCGCTTTCTCCCTGGGGGCCTTTTCCTCGCGGGAGATAGAGTATCAGGAGAAGACCCTGATGAAGATACTGGAGGAGACGGAAGGCGACACCATCGACGACCTGCTGGACCTGACTCCCGCGGGCCGTTCCCGCCTGTACTACCACTTGAGCTGGAACGCCGGGTCCGTGGCGGCCGTATTCAAGGCCGCCGGCGCCTTCCTGGCCGGAGTTTCCTATATAGACACCACCGACGCCTGCATAGACGGGACCAAAATAAGCACCGAGGTCAAGAAGGAGTACGGTGAGAAAGGAGTGCTCCTGGACGACGGCGACGCCGGCTGGGGCGTGGCCTACGAGGGAGGCATGTTGTCGGGCCTGCACACGGAGCAGATCTGGCAGTGGGACCCCAGCGAGGCGGAATCGGTCGCGGGGTGCTTCGATTACATGGTCAGTTCGATTAAGCCGTGGGCCGATCGTGGTTTCTCGATGTTCTGGGGGTTGAAGATGGGCCCCTTCGCCGAGCTGTACGGTCCCGCCGCCACCGATTACCAGATGTGGCTGAAGAGGATTAAGAGGGAGTTCGACCCGAAGGCAGTTGCCAACCCCGTGTTCTATGTCACGACTGCTGGATTAGAGTAAGGATTAGAGAAATAAGAATAATGGAGTCAGCTTGAAAAAAGGAGGCATTGAAATGGCCATAGCGGACCTGCCTGATTTTGAGAACTTGGTGACTGAGATACCGCAGGATGTTCAGGAGCGCGGTAAGGAGATCATCGCGAAAATCAGAGAGAACCCGATGTCCAACCTCTTCACGGTCATGACGCAGCTTCTTGGTGATGTGCTGGAGATGATTCCCAGGTTGGGCGCCGATCCGGAGGTAAAGAAAGCCCTTGAAGTGAAGATGCAACCCGCGCTCGGAAGGAAGATATTCGTGGAGATAACGGGAATAGACTCCGGGAGTATGGGGATCACCTTCACCATCAAAGAGCTGCCTGAGTTGCTGGAATACGGTATCGGCCCGATCGAGGGTGATATCTTCGGGGTTCGCGTTAAGTTTGATGATATCCTGGATGTCTTATCATCGGTGTTGGAGGAAGGGAAAATCGCGCCCGTTCCAGAAATACTTGATTTCTATTCGAGGGGGAAGCTGACTATAAAATCACCGAAGGACCTACCCGCCTTTTCCGATCTATCGCCTCTCATGGGGGCATCTATATCACTACTTCCCAAGATCAACGAGATCAGGGAAAGGGTCGATAGCAAGGGAGTCATGTTTAACGCGGTAAGAGAGATAGAATTATAAAATGCAAGGAAAAACGTGGAGCAATAAAGCCTACTATTCTCGCGAGGATCAATGAAAATATCTGCACCCACCAACAAAGTGGAAGAGGTAGAGGAGCTCATAAACGAAGGGGCCGATGAACTATATTGCGGCGTAGCGTGGAAAGAATGGAGTGAGAAATACACCATTGCCGCCGCTAATAGGAGGGCCAACAAATCCTCCAATCTAAGCTCCTTTGATGAGCTTAGACGTATTACGGATATCGCTCACTCTTATGATGTTCCTGTGTCCTTCTGTGTGAACGAACATTATTATATCCAGGAGCAATATCCTCTACTTCAGAGATACCTGCAGATGGCCATCGAAGCGGGCGTTGATTCACTGATGATCGCGGATGCCGCTCTGATATTGACATTGAGGGAGGCATGGGGTATAGATATCCCAATTGCTATAAGTACAGGGGGAGCGACTTTCAACTCGGAGGCGGCTAGATTTTACCATGATTTAGGCGCATCGAGGATAACGCTGCCCAGGCATTTAAAAATCGGCGAGATAAGGGATATAGTATGCGATATATCAGGTCTGGAAACAAGCGTATTTATTCTCAATATCCGCTGTGCGAACATCGATGGCCTCTGCACCTTTGATCATACCGCCCTCAAATGTCCGGAACCGGCAAAACTGCTGGGCGAGAAGGTATGGAGCGATTACTATAATGGAAAGAGCTTCCCTCCGGCCAACAGGGGCAAGGATCCGGTTTGGACGAACGCGTGCATGCTCCCCTATATAATCTCCCTGTTTTCGAAAACGGAAGAGGAACTCAGCGAGGAAGAGGAGACAAGGTTGGTGAGTTCACTGGTCAAACAGGGAATATGGGACAGAGCCCATATCGATAATGTACCATGCGGCGTATGCGCCCTCTATGAATTCGAGGAGATGGGCGTGGATTATGCTAAGATCGTTGGTAGGGACAGCTTAACGAGCAGAAAGATAGGGGATATCAGGTTCATCCGTATCATGCTTTCAGCATTAGAAGATGAAGGGATCTCGAGGGAGGAATACAGAAAGAAAGCGCGCGAATTGCATAGGTATCATTATGGAGTTACCTGTCAAAAGATTAGTTGTTACTATCCCGAGGTCTTGTCTGAAGAAGCTTCTCTTGGATCTTAGCGGAAGGGTGTTGTTGATAGGTTAGGGGGTGAGAGAAGAGATCATACTCGACGAGCGTGAAGTATTAGATTCGTTGGTTTAATAAATTTATGAGTATAGCCGGGAGATGAACGTAGAGGCTCTAGGAAGGAGAAAAAATGATAGCGTTAACGCCTGAATGGTTTGAGGCACTTGTAAGCAAAGTAAACGAAGATAGCGCGTTCAGGGACGGAATGAAGAAATGGGAGGGAAACGTCAGTATCGGCGTCAAGCCTATACCTGAGTTATCAACAAAAGATAACTTCTATAAGATCGATGCTACAGGTGGTGAATTGAAAGGTCTGGGATATTGCGGCAAAAGTGATGCCGTGGAGGCGAAGGTCTGCATTCTGGTAGACTACCCATTGTTCAAGGAAATGCTTGCGGGGGAAGTAACGGACCTTGGCCCGATTATTATGAGCGGAAAGGCTGACGTCAAAGGAGATCTATCCTACGCAATGAAGTTCATGAAATCGATTACCAGGCTTGTAGAGGTAATGACATCCATGGGGGGAGAGGCTCCGGATGAGCTGCAAGGAGGCGACCTCGATAAGTTCAAGTCGTGGATAAGCGAGATGGAGGCATCTCACGATTAATAAGCGAAAAGGGATAAGCTATAAGGTATGCAATAGGCCCAATAGGCCTTTAGCTCATGAAAGTATGACAGTAGCATAAGATAAGGCGGTGACAGCCTAAATAAGGACTAATATTGACTTATATAAAGTGTGCTCCTGATAATATGTAAAATCGAAATAAGGTATATATGAGCCTTCAGCCCAAATTAGTATATTCAGGATATGAAACTATGGAGATGAAGGCTCGGAAAGGTATGTTATTTCGAGTTGCGATTAATTCTTTAGCTCAGGGAATTATAACAGAAGTTGAATAAAAGGATATGCAATTGTAATAGGAGAATGTGTGTTTGGCGTGCCCCTGAGTTAAGTGAAAATCGTTATCGAATTGAGGTGACAAAATGGAAAAGGATCATGAAGTCGAGATAATTCTTGAAGGTCAGTATAAAGCGGCTTATGAGGTGCTTGAAGATGCCGTATCCGTGGGGTTGACTCCCATTATAATTGGGCCTCCAGGGGTTGGCAAATCACTGCTTGTGCGCAAATTCGCCATTGATACTCAGCGAATGTTTGACGAGGTATTTTTTGATGAACTCATGAGGCCAGGATATCTGATCGGTTCCTTCGATCCGGCTTTTGTACTGCAAAAAGGCTACTGCCGCGACGCTTTTGAGAACGGTCCCTTACTTCGGGCGATGATGGAAGGGGGAGTTTTCCTGGCTCAGGAAATTAATCGTGCCAGTGAATTCTGTCAAAACAGCTTGCTTGAGCCTCTGGAAGAAAGATCATACTATATCCCCAGAATAGGCCGCTTGAACGCCCACGAAAAATTCATCCTTATCGCCACCGCCAATCCGGCCGAGTTGGCAGGAACACACAGGATCTCCGAGGCCTTGCGGGACCGTCTCCGTGTATGGATACCATTGACCTATCCGGACATGGAGACGGAGCTTAAGATCATAACACTGAATTGCGGCCAGGCGTTATTGGATGGGAGTTTGTTGGAGAAGATCTATAGCATAGTCAAGGCGGTGCGCGAAAACCCCGATCTAGAGATACCGGTGTCCATTCGAGCCGGAATCAGTATGGCCAAGCTTATCTCCCGTCATATCTCCCAGGGAAGGGAGATGAGCGACGAAGTTTTGGTCAACTATGCATCTCATGTCCTGCTTGGCTCGTCGCATGAAACGGAATGGATAGTTACACGCAATATGATTAAGGAGATCTCAAGTGGAGCACTGGCGCAATATTGATAAGTTGGGCTACAAGAAAAGGATATCCCAGGAGGATGTCCTAAAGTTCACCTCTCTTTTTATACCGCGCATGAGGGGGGAGAACGAAGTGTCCTTTAAGCCGACGTGTCGCCAGGGTATCTCTATCCCCAACCTTTTAACAAGCAGGTATTTACGCAAGGCATTATTGACCCCGGAAGACCTGGTGTTGGCCGCAGTGGTTACCTCTCAACCCGAGGATCAATCCACCGCTTACAGGGTGGCCATGGAGATCCTTTTCGGTCAGGAGACGGAGGAAGATGAGGGAGCCTCGATTGAGCTACCGATATCTGAGGAAAGTGGCACAGGGATAGGTGATGGTCAGCAGCTCACTAAGCAATGGTGGGATAAGTTAAGCAAGGATAAAGAATATCGACACAAGCTTAGAACCCAGGCGGAAAAAATAATACTAAGGGCCAATTCGAGATGTGATTATACTTATCTTACGAAAGAGGACAGCGGGCCCCTGGAAGGAGAGAGGCTCTCTTATTTTTGCCGGGGTGATGACCCCGAGCTGGTGGATTTTGAGGAGAGTCTCGAAAGCCTGTTGAGCCAGGGCAAAGACCCCTCAGGGGCTCGTTATGAAGATTTGATAATGCATCAAAGAAGGGGGCAACGCAAAGCGGTCGTCATCCTCCAGGATATAAGTGGTAGCATGGCTTACATTTTGAAATATTCCTTGATCTACGGGGCGATCCTGCTCTATGCCCTGCGGAAACATGAACTGGCCTTCGCTTTTTTTGAGAGCGACGATTACATCGTCAAGCGATTCTTTGACAAGATGCCCTTGGAAGAGGCGGTTGCCTCGATGCTCGCGGCCCGCTCCATGTTGGGTACCATGGGTGAATATGCGCTCAAGTGGGCGAGGGGGCAACTAACTATGGTGGATGGCAGATATTATGAAAGGGAATGCATCATAATAAGTGATTTTGGATTTCATGATATCGAGGAGGTAACGCGTGAAATCGAGCAGCTGGTAAAGATGGATATAAGGGTGATAATAATCCTCCCCCCGGCTTTCATCTACAGGTCGGCCCTAGAGTTGGTGGAGAAAGCAGGCTGTTCTATTGTTGAGTTGAAGGCCGTAGAGGTTGATGAGTTTGCTGAAGTCGTAACAGGTGTGATCTGAGGAGCAACCATGCAAACAGAGGAGAAGATCATCCAATATCTGGAGGAGCATTACAATGCTACCATTGCTACATGTTCGCAGAACAAACCGCATGCGGCAACGGTTTCATACATAAGCCAGGGCTTAACCATTTACTTTGCCGCCAAGGCAAATTCCATGAAGGTCAGGGATATCCTTGCCAATCCGGATGTGGCCCTGACTGTTTATAAGGACTATTCCGACTTGCTCGAGACCAAGGGATTGGAATACATAGGAAGGGCGGAGGTGATTAGAGATCCCACGGTAACTCAGCGAATTATCGAGCTTTTAATGGCCAAATTTCCAGGATACAAGACGATAATAGATGAGAACATGCTGGATATGTTTCCCAGTAATAGAAGGGGATCTCAAGAACCGGAGTTCCTGATAATTATGGTTAATCCTGAGTGGGTCCGTTATGTTGACGCGAAAACGGGATTTGAGACCCTGAGTATTTAAGGGGTATTGTAAGCGGATTTGTAACTCAACACTGGCATGATTTTCTTAGCGCTGAAACGCTTAAATATTTTCAAATATGAGGGTGCATAGATTGAACTGAAAGAGGAAAATAGAATAGACAAGGTAGGGTGAGGCAATTAAGGTAATTTGTGTGTCGAAACTTTCGTGTTTATTCTTGAAAGACCAGGCAAGCCGTATTTTAATAACTACAGGTTCACCTCTCTAGACATGAGATGCAATTTTCCCGAGGTGATAGTGTAAAAGCGGAATTTTTAGTAGATGAGTAAGGACAACATCATGGAGCAGGTACTGTATGCAACCAGAATGGCGGATTTTAAGCATTATAATGAAAAGTTCTCAAGGCTTTATTTCGGCAACGAATTCTGCCAGCGCCTTATCCCGTCAGTAGATGATCTAGATAAAGCTATAGACCTTGCTTTGGAAAAAGATCTGGGATTTACCCTCATCACTCCTTACGTGACCAATGAGGGTTTGAAAAAGTTGGAGATGCTCCTCCAAAAATTAGAGAACAAAAGGCCGGGCAGCGAGGTCGTGTTTAACGATTGGGGAGTATTGCGCCGCATAAATGAGGGATATCGTAAATTGGAACCGGTGATGGGGAGGCTACTGCACAAGATGAAACGAGGGCCAAGGCTTATGAAGCTTATGGATATCTTGCCCCAGACCACGATCGATTATTTCAGGAGCTGTAGCCTTGACGCCCCTCTTTACCAACGGTTTCTGATAGAGAATGGTGTCAGAAGAGTAGAATTGGACAATCTTCTGCAGGGCATAGATATCGGTCTTGAAGGGACGGGAATTAATTGCTCGCTGTACATCCCTTACGCTTACATCACTACCACGAGGCTGTGTCTCGCTATCTCTTGCGATGTGCATGGCGAGGAAGATGAGATAGGGATCTTTCCCTGCAAAAAAGAGTGCCAGGAATATGCCTTCTACCTGACACATCCAGTGATTCCCGTCCCCTTGATTCGCAAAGGAAACACAATGTTTTTTAAGAATGAGAAAATTCCCGAGGACGAGGTGATGGTAAAGAACAGTATAGATCGTTTGGTAATAGAGACGGAAGTGCCTTTGTAGTGATACACAGGTGGAAAAGCATTAGGAGGTAATCTATGTCAGTGAATGGAGTACTAGTATGCGGGGAGATAACCAGGGAAGGAGACATAGACAGCATAACCTTGGAATTATTGAGTATAGGGAGAAGACTTGCGGAAAGCTCTGGCGAAAAACTCATCGTGGCGCTGTTTGGGGATGGGATAGGAAAGGCAGCCGAAGAAGTTGCTTACTATGGTGCTGATATGGTTTATAAGGTAGAAAGCCCGTTGTTGGAAGGCTTGAACGTGGATATCTGGGTAGAGGCTGTAGATGGATTGTATCGGGAAATACAGCCCAAGATTCTGCTCATGGGGCAGACTGCAACGGGAATGGATATAGCCCCGAGGCTGGCTTTCAAGCTGAATACACCGCTTACCACGGATTGTACGGATCTCAATGTTGATGCAGAGGACGGGCTACTATTGAGGACGAAGCCGGTATACGGTGGTAATGTTTCAGGGGTCTTTAAGTATCAGGAAGAGCCCCAGTTCGTGACAGTCAGGACGAAGGCTTTTGAGCCTGTTGAGAGAGGCTCTGCCAAGTGTGAAATCATTCCTTTTAATCCCGATATAGATCGATCCATGATCAAGGTGGAATCGATTGAGAGGGTCAAGGAAGAGGTTGTCGAACTGGATAAAGCAGAGGTTATCGTTGCTGCAGGTCGAGGTATTGAAGAGCCTGAGAATCTCGAGAAGCTGCAGGAGCTACTCGATCTCCTTAAAAGGTATTTCGATAGTGGAGAGATTGGATGTAGCAGGCCGCTTGTAGATCAAGGTTGGTTATCTTCCCCCCACCAAGTGGGATTGACTGGGCAGAAAGTGGCTCCGCAATTATACATAGCGATAGGGATATCGGGTGCAAGCCAGCATGTAGCCGGAATATCGGGGGCAAAAAAGGTCGTGGCTATAAATAAGAGTTCAGAAGCCCCTATTTTCAAGATTGCCGACTACGGAGTTGTTGGAGAATACGAGGAAACCCTACCGGCTTTTAAGCAGAAATTGGAGGAAATATTATGAGCGAGTTAAAAATAATCGTCTGCATTAAAAAGATCCCAGACCCTGAGGCTCCACCAAAGGCTGTAAGCATCGATTCAGAAGCGAAGAGGGTTACATTTACCGGGGTAGCTCCCATGATAAATCCTTTCGACGAGAACGCCCTAGAGGCAGCTATCCGCTTAAAAGAAGCGAATGGAGGGTATATTACAGTTCTTAGTCTGGGCGAAAAGAAGTCGAAACAGGTATTAAGCAAGGCCTTTGCGGTAGGCATTGATAAGCTGATTCTTATAAACGATGCAAACCTTAAGGATCTAGATAGCTACTCTAGGGCATATGTCCTTTCGAAAGCAATCGAGAGGATCGGTAAATACGATATCATTTTTACGGGAAGGCAGGCCGGAGATTGGGATTCCGGTCAAACAGGGTTATTACTTGCGGAATTCCTTCAGATTCCGAGCATAAATCTAGTCCGAAGTGTGGAGGTCGAGGATGGAGAGTTAATAGTGAAAAAAGTAAAACCGGATGGATACGAAGTAGCCAAGACAAAGATTCCAGCATTGATAACCGCAAGTAACGAGATCGGCGAACTGCGGTATGTCTCTGTTAAACAGCTCATAGAAGCCCGCAAAGAACCGGTGGATATATGGAATGATGATGATCTTGGCTTAGACCAACAGAAGCTAAGGAGATTAGGGATAGTCGATTTGTATAAACCTGAAATAGAGAAGGAATGCTATTTTGTAGAAGGTGAATCCCCTCAGGAAAAAGGTGAAAATCTGGCTATATTGCTTGTAGAAAAAGACAGTGTTATATCTGCCTAGAAATAGGCTACGCTCAAGAATTGCCACCTCAAGTCCTTTATGTAGACTGTAAATGCTGTCTCACTGATTTTTATACAGAAGCCGTAGATTAAAACAGGGGTAAATGCGTGGCATTGATAAATGTCAGGTTTTACACGATCCTCCGCCGCAAGCTAGGTGTGGATTCTCTATTCCTGGAAGCAACCGATATTGAGGAAGCGATAGCATTTTTAGAAGAGAGGATTGGTTCTCGATTCCGACAGGAGTTACATACCAGCGGAAAGATGCAGGAAAATTGCATTTTCTTACTTAATGGCATTAATCTTAGAAATCTTAAGCGGTTCGTTTTAGAAGAGGGAGATGTCCTCCACGTCTTCCTTCCCACTGCCGGGGGGTGATTCGTGATTTGAGAAAGACCCTTTTCCATATCAATCTATTCAGGTTTAAGTTTAAACAATATAAGAGAACCACTTAATAAAATTTTGTACACTGGTTGTGAGGGAAGGATCAGGGCATGAAAAAGGTGAACGAGGTCGCGCAGAATGTCTTTCTAATCGACTGCTTTTTTGCAGGTTTACCAGATCAGTGCGGCGTTTACCTTCTACGCGGCGAGAAGAACGTCTTGATAGATAGTGGCCCTTCCCAAGGGGTAGAGCATGTTATCGAGGGCCTTGAGGGATTGGACATTGATGGGATGGACGTACACTATATCCTGCTGACTCATATCCACCTGGACCATGCCGGGGGAGCCTCCTTCCTGCTGGACCACTTCCCGCAAGCCCGCGTTCTCGTGAGTGAGAACAGCTCTAGATATCTTGTCAATCCCGAAAAGCTCGTGAGAAGCGCCGGTCGGGCCTTGGGGGATATCGCCCTTTTCTATGGAGTGATGCGCCCTATACCTGCGGAGAAGATAATCCCCTTGCGGGACGGTTACGACCTCGATCTAGGCGGTGGAATGTCGATACGGGCGGTGCATACACCCGGGCACTCTAGTGGACATTTCGCCTTTCTCGAATCAGGCACCAGAGCCCTTTTCTGCGGGGACTCCCTGGGTCATTTTATCGAGGGGAGCGGTTACATCTTCCCAGCGACCCCTCCACCGGAATTCGATATGGAGCTTTCCATAGCCAGCGCTAAGAAATTGGCGGATCTTGAGCCTACTCTGCTTTTGTTTAACCATTTCGGTTCATCTGATCGCGTTCAGGAATATTGCGATGAATTCATCAGGCGGCTTGAGCGCTTTGTCCATGTGGTAGAGGGGGGAAGCCCAGAAGAAAACCTGCGATTTCTCACTGATTATATGTTAAATGATCTACCACAGATAAAGGAGGAGGAATCAGGATTGATGTCTGGGATAATGGAGGTAAACGCGGCCGGGATACTATACTATCTTCAAAAAAAGGAGGACAGTTAGCCCATACGATCTAGGCAATCTTGCAGTAGCCATATAAGGCAAAATCGCTGATAAGCAGATCCTTTACCTAATGAAACAGACAGGAATCCTGCACCGCTGAGGCGTAGATCCCCAGGGTGTATCACAGGGGCCTCCTTCCCTTGGGGTCTTGAAGCATCGGCATCGGCTAAGATCTGGAACCTATATAGTGCACCCGATTTACCTGGACACGAAATAAGGATAATCCTATGTCCAAGGAGGTGGGAAGATGCCGGATGCAGCAAGCGGTCGAGAGTGGCAGCGGCAAGCTTGGGATCCGAGAGGCCTTCATTCTCACCAATCGCGCACCCCCTTATTAGAGGTGATGATCACTGACCCCCGCTCGTACCTGGCCGAGATAACCTGCCATCTACGCCAAGGATCCAGAGCATATTTGGACTTCCGAACGGCAGGAATACTATGGTAATCGGTGTCCAGATTCGGTAATTCCCGTCAATCAAGGGAACCGATGAAAGGCAATAGAGGCAGCTCTATCTCGTGCGAGGTGGGAGATCGGCGAGGATATTCGTGACGCAGCGGATGAGATTGCTCTCGCAGCCCTCGCGGGTGATACCCTCGTTCTTTATCCAGTATAGCGCCGCCGTCTCGGCCATGCCGACGGCCATGGCTGCGGTCAACTCGATGTCTTCGGGCGGCACGGAGTCGGTATCCACGAAGCAACGAATGTGATCGGCCACTATCTTCATGGTGTTTTGGCGTATGTTGTCTATGCGTTCCGAGACCTCGCTGTCTATGCCCAGGCCGATAGTGTATATCAGGCGATATCCTCCCTCGTAGTTCTCGACGAAGTCCAGATAAGATCGCACATCCTTCCGGATAAAGGCCCTCCGGTCCTCCTTTGTGTCGAAGGGCCTGAGTATGGAACCGCGAAGTTCCTCGCCCGCCTGGTCGAGAAGGGCAATGAGCAGGCTCAGCTTGCTGGGGAAATGGCGATAGAGGATAGGCTTGGTGACGTCAGCCCTCTCGGCGATAGTCTCCATGTAGGCGCCCTGGTACCCGTATTCCACGAAGGTTCTCATGGCGGCGTCCAGGATGATCTTTCTCCGCTCTGACGCGGGGAGCCGCTTATCGGTTTTCATGCCATGTTTATTCATATCCTCACCGGTATTCAAATATATCATCTCGGTGGGATAAAGGATATCGCCCTGTACCCCAAGCGTCGACATGATGGATTTGTTCGGGCTTGATATGCTCTATAAATGATACCGACTCACATCCATCCCAGACGGGCCAGCAGAAAACAGAAGCGTGACTCCAGTCCTTTCTTGTTCAGCCATGCGAGGGCTTTTATCAGCCCGGACGGCGCGAGCCTTTTGTTCAGCCAGAAGAATTTTCCCACCGCGTGGGGCATGAAGTAGAGCTTGTCCTTCCCGGCGGCGGCCACTACTCTCCTGGCGTATTCCTCGGGAGTAAGCTTCTGGTGCTCGAAGGCCGCCTCCCACATGGATAAGATGAATTCCCCCGCGTAGTCCGTGGACTTCAGTATATTGGTTTTCTCGCCGAGGGGGCACACTACGGTGACGCCGATATCGCAGGGTGCCAGTTCCTGCTTCAAGGTCTTGCTCAGATAGATGACAGCCTTGGCCGCGTTATACGGACCCTCCTCCAGGGGCGGGGTTACGCCAGCCATGGAGGCTATGTTGATGATATGGCTCCCCCCCTGCCTTTTCATACTGGGGACGAAGGCGTGGCACTCATATATAACCCCCCAGAGGTCGACGTCTATCACCTTCCTCCATTCCTCTATGGGGAGGTCGCCGATAACACCGAAGGAAGCGATTCCGGCGTTGTTGACCAGCACGCCCACCTTTCCCCAGGCGTCGAAGAAATGGTCCGCGGCAGCTTGTACCTGCTCTAGGTCACTAACATCGCAGAAGAAAGACTCGCCGGTGCCCCCGGCGCGCTCGACCATCTCTACCGTCTTGCGAGCCTCATCCATGTTCACGTCCAGTACGCCGATCCTGAAGCCCTCGCGGGCCAGTTCGATGGCGAGGGCCCTTCCCAGACCCGAGTCCGCACCGGTGATTACTGCGGTCTTATCGAATGCTAAAGCCATATTCCTTACCCCCTTCCCGTGGACGAAACACAGTCGTCAAGGTACGCAATAATAAATCACCGCTGTTCGTGGCCGAAAGCCGCTGGACCCGACCGATCCAAGCCCGGCATCCGAATTACATGGCCGTAGATATAATGCAAGACGGTGGATGAAGAATCAATCCCACCAATGATGGGGTAAGGCCTCGAATATCCAGTATTCAAGTATAATATGGTACTTTACATGATATACGAGACCCGATCCGGACGACGGTTATTATATAAACGGGTGGCATCTTGTTTGTGCGGGATGTCGGCGGTAAAGGGCTTTTTTAACTTCTGTGAACTCCGTTTACAGCTACCATCGTCCTATTTTTGTCTGACTGCCTTAATTCTCCCCCTGCTCAGGATACAGTACGTCCACCATGTCATGGAAACATCCGCTATAGGCCTCGATGTCCGCCTCGTTGGCCTCCAGGCTGGAGGTGCTGAGCTTATTGAAATAGGTGATTATAGTGGCGTCCTCAACCGGATCGTAGCCCATATTGCACATGCTCCCGACCACGGCCCCGCTGTGTCCCACCCAATCGCCGGTTACGTTTACACCCAGGCCGTACCCGGTTTTCAGCGGACCGCCCTCAGGGGTGGTGTCCACCGTGTCCATCTGTTCCCTGTGCATGGCCGGGCTGAGTAGCTCTCCGGTGGCCAGCGCCCTGGCCCAGACCTTGAGGCCTGCCAGGGTGGTGACCATGCCCCCTGCGGCCCAGGCCAGATCGTAAGAGATCACCTTCTCCACGCCGCTTCCGGTGACGTCCACAAGCTCGCCGTCCACCTCGTCGTAACCGCGCATACTCTCGCCCTCATAGGTGGGGCCATCCGGGAGGAAGGTGTTCTCGAGCCCCAACGGTTCGGTGACGCGCTCCGCGATCGCCTCCCGCAGGGTTTGGCGGGTCACCTCTTCGATGATCATCCCCAGCAGAAAGTAGTTGATGTTGGAGTAGTGCTGGCCCGTGCCGGGATCGAAATAGAAGGGATGCTCGGCGGACAGCTGGATCATCCCCTCGATAGTCCATCCCGCGTCGGGGTCTTCGTATATCCGCTCAAAGACGGCCTCATCCTCGTCCCAGGAGAAGATGCCAGAGGTATGGTTGAGCAGCATGCGCACGGTTATCTCGTCGGCCCTGGGGAAGTCGGGATAGTATTCGCTCAGCTTATCACCCAGACTCAACAAGCCGTCGTCGACCAGGGTGAGCACGACGGTAGCCACGAAGGTCTTGGTTATACTACCTATGCGGAAGATGTCGGTGGTCTGCATGGATTCCCCGGTTTCCAGGTTCGCCTCGCCCTTGGCCACAACCCAGTCTCCCTCCGGAGTCCATACCCCGGCGATAGCGCCGGGTGACCCGGATTGAGAAAGGGCTTCGTCCAGCGCTGCCCCCAGGCCGACCCGGGTTTCCCGGCTCAAGGCCGGGGCGGAGGCAGTGTCGCAAGAGGTTATGAAGGTGAGCGACAGCAGGAGAAGGGAGATCAGCAGATGGAAGATCACGGAACGACGATTGCGGTCACTGGAAAAGGCACACATGATATCGGCCGCTTTCTATTTCATTACCTGGGCGTGAAGGGCCCAGTTCTCGGATATCACCACTCCCGGTATCTCCTCCATAGTATCGCATAGGGCGGCCGGGACCTGCAGGGTCACGGGCATGTTGATCAGCACTCAAAAGCGGCCAGCAATCGGCACTTCAAAGCCGGCCACTTGAGATAGAAAGGAGCAGGGTCCAGAATCCTCTCAAAAGAGAGGAGGAAGGACGTGGCAAACTATCTC
>JAXHVT010000062.1:0-27913 GCA_034188985.1 Actinomycetota bacterium
GGAATGGCGAAACCCGGCCCGCTGGCCATAGGCGGCGCCAAGCTCAAGGCCCGGGCGAGCGCGGATGCCAACCGCCGCTACGCCTACCTGAGGGACGAATACGAGGAGGCGGCACGAGCGTCTTCTCCCTCATCCACGGGTGGCTGCATGCAGCCTCGGGGATGTTCGATACCTGCCGGGTGGTATGTTACGAGAAAATAAGCTCGTGAAACACCCATCCCCGGGGGGCTTTGCTGACTATATTCGATCACACCACGGAGTAGCCGCTGTGTAACGCTATGATATGGATCTTCGCACTGGAGATGAATCGCTTCATACATACCTATGGCATCATCAAGTAGGAGATAGCCAAGGTTTCAGTAAAGAACAAGAAGAACACAATAGACCATCCCGCGGCCGAGATCCTAATGGATATCGCAGTGGACGACGTCATGAAAAACGAGACCCAGGCTTAGACGATGAATAGCCTGGATATCAGCCTAGCTTGCGATAGAGCCGCGGATATCGTTCTAGCCTCGGAAAATGCGGCAAAGCGCATAACTGACAAGCCTATGTGGATAGAGGGAGTCGGCTGGAACCTGGATACCGCCTACTGGAGGAACAGGGGCTGGACTATACGCGCTACGTCGAGAGAGCCGCACGCACGGCCTACGATATGGCGGACATCGTCGAGCCTAAGCGCGAGATAGAGATAACCGAGACCTACAACCCGTTCGATTACAAGGAACTGCATCATATGGATGGCCTGCAGATGGCCGACCGCGGCAAGGTGGTGGAGATGCTCTAAGACGGGGTCGCCCAGAGGGACGGAGACAGGCCTATGTGTCCTTCCGGCGTGGCCCTGGTGTGGGAATCCCATAGCGGCCACCTGCCTGATGAAGGTCATCGAGATTTTCCTGCAGTTGAGAGGGAAGCGGGACCCCGCCAGGTTCGTGGCAATCCCCGATGCGGCCTTGCTTAGGCCTGAGGCGACCTCATGCAGGTTGGCACGGTAGTGGTCTTGGGGAGATAAGGGGGTGCGATATGGAACTCGAGAGGTAATAGCCGGGAGGCACCCACTACAGGGAAAAGGATATAGCGGAAGGCAAGCTGCTCAGCCTGCCCTGGCAGCCTAGCCTCGCCTACGCGTGGGATGGCGGCGTGGTCATAGGCAGGTACCTGGTGGAGATGAAGAACGATCGCCTAATCGCCCGTAAGTGCAACAGGTGTGGCAGGATCATGCTGACGCCCCGAATGTTCTGCGAACTGTGTTGGCAGTCCACCGATGAGTGGGTATATTGCAAGGATACCGGAAGGATAAACACCTTCTCCATATGCTACGTGAACTGGGACGCTTCCCGCATCAAGAAGGGAGAGAAGCCCTATCTCCCGGCCGTCGTAGAGATAGACGGAGCATCGCCCAGCATGGGGATGCTGCATGTACTCGGAGAGGCGGAACCCGAGGATATCAAGATAGGCATGAAGGTAAAGGTTGTCTGGAAGAAGCCCGACGAACGTGAGGGCGCGATCACCGGCATCCTTTACTTCAAGCCGGTGAGGAGGTGAGGAAATAGGCCTTAAGGAGAGGATAAACAGTAACGTCGATCTCTCCTGGTGGGAGGGCGATATACCCGTCAACTACGTGTATACTTAATGATTGGGCCTGGAGGAGTTCTTCGGGAAGCTGAAGGACCAGGGCAAGTTTATTGTCTCGCGATGTGAGAGCTACGGGGCCACCTGTATTCAGGGCCGTGTCTTCAGCGAGATAGAGGGAACGTTACAGGTTCCGGGGACGGGTAAGGTCTAGAGCTACACGGTGGTCCACTTCAAACTGGACGAATCGCCCAAGAAGAAGCCCGCGATAGTGGCACTCATAGATATGGATGGAACCGATTGCCGCATGGTCCACTACCTGATTCGCGTGAAACCCGAGGAGGTAGTGGTGAGTATGGCGGTCAAGCCGATGCTCAAGGCCAAGAAGGAGCGTAAGAGCCATATAGAGGGCTTCAAGCCCGCCTCATTGGCTTGATAGCATATTATGACAAGGGGAGGGCCTCATGGCCTTCCCGATCTTGCGCGTGGGCATGGTGGCGACTTCACGGTACCCCGTATCAGGCTTTGTTTCTTACGTGAACCAAGGCGCTAAGATCGGGCAGGGGCAGCGGCGCGAATCGTATCGGCACCATGGCTCGTATGGAATCGATTACTGCACGAGATGTTCTTATCTCGAGGGGTGATATAATGGGATATCGTTTTCCGGCTTGCTTAGACACGATAGAGGTTAGGCCTCATGATAATTGTGTTCCAAGGAGGCCGATAGCAGTAGGGGTGCTTTCTTGCGATGCTTATTCCTTTCAAGGATAAGAAGCCTTACGTTTCACCGCAAGCTTTCATGGCGGAGGGAGCTAAGCTGATCGGAGAAGTCAGCGTAGGGGCCTACGCCAGTATATGGTTCAACGCCGTATTGCGTGGGGACAGGGGAGAGATCGCTGTGGGGGAATATAGCAGCGTCCAGGACTGCTGTGTATTCCACGGTCCGGTAAGCGTGGCGGATCATGTAATCGTGGGTCACGCCGCCGTCTTGCACGGCGCGACGGTGGAGAGGAATTGCGTTATCGGTATGAAGGCGGTTGTCCTGGACGGGGCGGTGTTGGGACACGGAAGCGTGGTCGCCGCCGGAGCGGTGGTTCCGCAGGGGATAGAGGTACCGCCGCGTTCGATGGTGATGGGGATACCCGCCAGGGTGACCAAAGAGTTCCCACCTGAAAATGAGCAGATGCTCATGGAAATAGCTGAAGCATATTTTGAGTTCGCCAGGCCGCACACGCGCAATAATGTATAGGCCATCGCAAGCAGTACCGTTTGCTAGAAGCAGAGGGAGGTTAATCTATGGAGGTACTGAACAAGAAGCGAAGGGTTTATGTATTAGGGGGTGGAGTATCAAAATTCGCAGCCGAACGCGTAGATGGGAACATGAGGGACTGGATAAACGAGGCCGTCCTGGAGGCTCTGGAGGATGCCGGGGTCAATATCCATGATATCGAGCACAGCACGACGAGCTATTTCAGTGATCATTTCGATAAGCAACTGAAAGCCGGAGCGATATTCCACGATAACATCGGCATGTGTCCAAAGCCAAACGTACGTGTGGAGGGAGGCGGCGCCACGGGTGGTCTGGCCATCCGTAACGCCTATTCCTACGTAATGTCCGGATTGTGCGATTCCATGATCATCTTCGGATCCGAGAACATGGGCAGGCATGTTCCTTCCGACATCGCGCAGCAGTTCATAGCACTGGCTTCGGATAGCGATTGGGAGGTCCAGGTCGCGGGGTTCTACATCGCTTATTACGCGTTGATGATGGTAGCTCATATGGATAACTATGACACCAAAGAGGAGCAGTTCGCCCTCATCAGCGTTAAGAATCACCGCAATGCCATGTATAATCCCAAGGCCCATTATCCCATGGATATCAGCGTGGAAGACGTGATGAACTCGCGTATGATCACTTACCCATACAAGCTTCTCGATAACTGCCTGCTATCCGACGGGGCGGCATGCCTCATCTTCGCAACGGAGGAATGGGCGGAGAAGCACTGCGATTCCTGGGGTAAAAAGCCGACCATCGAGTTGACCGGAACGGGCTGCGGGACCGATTTCATGCGCTTGGCCGATCGCCCTCTTCCCTTCCCGGGAGTGGTCAATTTCAGGGGCAAGAGGGTGGCGGCGGAGCAGGCCTACAGGATGGCCGGGGTCAAGAATCCCCTGGGGGATTTCGATTGTTTCGAGGTGCACGACGCATACTCCGGGGTTGAGCTGGTCAGCTATGAGGATCTCGGCTTCTGCAAGGAGGGCGAGAGCGGCAAGCTCATAGAGAAGGGCGTCTTCGACATAGGTGGAGAGCTGCCGACCAACACCTCCGGAGGCCTTATCGGATTCGGCCATCCCGTTGGCGCTACCGGTATAGCCCAGGGCCTCGAAGTCCTGCGCCAGCTGAGGCAGGAAGCCGATCCCAGGCGTCAAGTAGAGCTAAACGCAAAGAGGGGCGGCATGGACAGCCATGGAGGAACAGGGACCTTCTGCGTCGTGAACGTTTTCGAGAGGAGGGATTAAGAATGGGAGAAGAGCTCATTGCAAACCTGATGGAGATATTCACTGCAGAAGATCCCGTGCCTTTCGAGCATCCCGAGGGGGATCCCTGGAAGGATTTCCGCGAGATCATGCGCATCGAGTGGAAGATGGACTTCACTTATAAGCACGTTCTAGGCAAGTACTCCAAGTTCTTTATCGAGCTTCTCAACAGGCGGTTCATAACCACTGAATGCCCGGGATGCGGGAAAGTCTGGGGTATACCGCGCCCCCTCTGCCCGGATTGTTTGACCATCACCAGGTGGAAAGAGCTGCCCGGAACGGGTACCCTAGCCAGCTACTCGGTCTCAAACTTCGTACCTGCATTCATGGACGTGGAAACCCCTTACGTCCTGGCCTTGGCTAAGATGGACGGCGCGGATACGCTCTTCGCCCACCAGCTTCGCAACTACAAGAGCGTGGATGATATCAAGGTCGGCATGCCGGTCAAGGTGGCCTACACCACAAAACCGGTAAACCACCCCTTGCTTCTGATGTGGTTCGAGCCGGCCTGAAGCCTGCCTAACTGAAAAAAGGGGAGGCCCAAAAGCTCCCTCTTTCTTACTTCGATATATCCGGTTATCGTCCGTGAGGCGCTGCTTTTCCGCGTCGTTGCGCCGCGGTATAATGCTGCCGCGTTATCGTATCCACCACGGTTCGGAGAAACATATAATAATCTCAGGCTCTGGCCGTCGAGTGAGACCTGGCCGAAGGGCATCTCCGATGCCGGCCATTCTCGGCGGGAAGAAACCATCGAGTCCTATCGAGGAAAACGGGAGAGAGGCGAGGGCATGAAGAGGAAGCTCGTACCTTTGCTGGCATGTCCGGCATGCGGGAAAGGGATCCTGGACCTGGCCCGTGTCGACAGGGAGGAAGCGGAAATAGAGGAGGCCGTGCTGGTCTGTGGTCGCTGTAGTCGAGGATTCCAGATTCGAGGAGGTATAGTAGATCTCCTGCACGATCCCACCGCCGAGGTGTTGCGTGAGA
Source organism: Actinomycetota bacterium (assembly GCA_034188985.1). Lineage (GTDB taxonomy): Bacteria > Actinomycetota > Geothermincolia > Geothermincolales > RBG-13-55-18 > JAXHVT01. The sequence goes on from JAXHVT010000062.1 coordinate 5,095, forward strand.
TAGAGGCCTGGGAATCTTTTCTTGCGTGTGGTGAAAGGGATCCGGAGGCCGGGGAGCGTTCACGCGAGCGGCTGCTGAGCCTTCCTTTCCTGGAAGGACAGGGGGCGCCGCGATGGGAAGTCGATACCTGGCGACGGCACGGACGCGCGGCCTTCGGCATGTGTGAGGGTGAGGACCTGGAGGGTCGAAGCGTTCTCGAGCTGGGCGCCGGCAGGTGCTGGCTTTCGGCGCATCTGGCCCGCCTGGGGGCCGAGGTTGTAGCCGTGGATGTGCTGGAGGCGGAGGGTATTGGCTTGGGCTCAGCGGAGGTCTTCCTGGAGGAGGGGATTCACTTCGAGAGAGTCCTTTGCGATATGCACCATCTTCCATTCGGGGCGGGCTCCTTCGACGCCATAGTGACTACCGCGACACTGCATCACTCGCATGATCCCGCCGCCCTTTTCAGGGAGATCAAACGGGTTATGAAGAAAGGCGGCGTACTAATAGCCGCCAACGAGCCACTGTACGTTCCCTGGCGCGAGATAACGGAGGAGGAGAAAAGGGGGGCTCACGAGGGAGCGTATTCCCTTGCGAGGTGGCTGCACATGCTGGGCGACGCGGGTTGGACCCTCATTGAACTCGAGGTGGGGCGTGAGGGTGCAGTGCACTTCAAGGTCAGCGCGTCGAAGGCGGGTGGAGGCTTGCCGCCTTCACACCGCATAAAGGCCTGGGCCGGATACGGCATTCTCGTTGTCTTGGCGTTGCCGCGCAAGATATTGAGCGCTTCCAGGCGACTGGCAGCGGGCAGGCCTATGCGTTCTTATCCCGGGGACATGGCGGACTATTTCAAGGCAAGATTAGGTTTGAGCCATGCGGGAGATAGCGCCATGGCCGGAGAGGAGGGAAACTGGGGTCCGGGTTGGTACCGGCAGGAGGGAGAAGCAGAGCCCTTTCGATGGTCGGGCGCACGCGCCTGTTTTCTGCTGGCGCCGCCGCATGAGGCAGCACGATTGGCACTCGAGCTGGCCACGTTTCATCCATCTCCGCAATCCCATCCCACCCTGGTAGAGGTAAGGGTGGGATGGGTAAAAGCTGGGGATATACGCCTGGATCGGCATGGCTGGAGGACGTTTCGTCTGGAAATACCCCACGGGTATGCGGTGGGGCGGAGGCTGCCGGCCGTGGTAACCATTAAGGTCAGGCGGGGGTATTTCAGGCCGAGCCAGATGGATTTAAGCGAGGATAACCGGCTGCTGGGCGTGGCATGTAGAGGGGCTTGGTGGGAGGTGCCTCATCGCTAAATTACGGGCCTCCCGAGGCGTTGATACAGATTTATTTCAGCGGTTTGGAGACCCGGTCAATATAATATATAATCCGTTGGGGGAGCCGGGCTCCTTAACGGGGAATCCGGAGGTTTTCCCGCTTGTCCTATCCTGGTCGCTTCACTGGATACATCGGAGAAAAAGCAGGGATTGGGAGACAAGGTAGGTGATAGCGTTGCTGTACGAGTTGGACAAGGAAAAGAAGCTGTTTCGCAAGACAGTGAGGGACTTCTCCGAGGATGTCATAAGGCCCCAGGTGGATCACCTGTGGGAGACGGGGGAGTTTCCTTACGATATCATCAAACAGATGGGTGAGCTGGGTATCATGGGCATACCCTGGCCAGAGAAATATGGGGGGCCTGGAGGTGATTACCTAGCCTACGCAATAGCGGTGGAGGAAATAGCCCGCGTGGATGGCGCATGTGCCGTAACCCTGGAAGCGCATATATCCCTGGGTTCGAGCCCCTTCTATTACTATGGTTCCGAGGAACAGAAGCAGGAGTGGCTGGTTCCCTTAGCCCAGGGCAAGATGCTGGCATCGTTCGGGCTCACCGAGCCGGAGGCGGGATCCGATGCCGGTAACACCCAGACCAAGGCGGAGCTGGTCAACGGCGAGTGGGTGATCAACGGCACTAAGTGCTTTATAACCAATCCCGGCACCGACATCAGCGGTGTCGTGACCTTGACCGTAGCCACCGGCGTCTGCGATAAAGGCAAGAAGGAGATCTCGAATATCTTCGTCCCCAAGGGGACGCCGGGGTATAATATCGCGCCCAAGTACAACAAGATGGGCTGGCATGCCTCGGATACCCGGGAGCTGCACTTCGATGACTGCCGCGTTCCCGAGTCGAATATCATCGGTGGAAGAGGGGAGGGTTTCAAGCAGTTCCTGGACTGCCTCGGCGGCGGACGTATAGCTATTGCGGCCATGGCGGTGGGTACGGCCCAGGGAGCATTTGATGAGAGTATGAATTACGCCAGGGAGAGGGTGCAGTTCAAACGGCCGATAGCGGAGTTCCAGGCCATCCAGTTCAAGCTGGCGGATATGGCCACCGACATAGAGCTGGCCAGGAACATGACCTATAAGGCCGCGGCCATGCGCGACGCCAAGGTTCCCCATACCAAGGAGGCGGCCATGGCCAAGCTCTTCTCCTCCGAGATGTGTATGAAAGGCACGACCCAGGCGGTTCAGATCTTCGGCGGATACGGATATATGGATGAATACCCGGTTTCCCGGTATTTCCGCGATGCCAAGATCCTGGAGATAGGCGAGGGGACATCGGAGGTGCAGCGCCTGGTGATATCCAGGGAGCTGGGAGTCAGGTAAAGACGTCTTCTTAAGCAGCAACGATGGAAGTAATTGAAGCACTATAGCGGGGGAGATAGAGATGAAGGAAACGGTTGTAGTAAGTTCGGCGAGAACTCCTTTTGGCCGCTTGTCAGGTATGCTCAAGGGATTCAGCGCGCAGGATCTAGGAGGCATAGCCATAAAGGAGGCCCTTGCAAGGGCGGGAGGCCTGGATCCGGAGCTGGTGGACTGCGTTATCATGGGTCAGGTGCTCACCGGTGGACAGGGTCAGATACCCGCTCGCCAGGCGGCCATCAAGGCGGGAATACCCAAGGAAAAATGGTGTATCAACCTGAATAAAGTATGTATCTCCTCCATGTCAGCCCTGGAGATGGCCGACCAGATGATCAAGCTCGACCAGATAGATATCGCAGTAGTGGGCGGGCAGGAATCCATGACTAACGCCCCCTTCATACTGAAAAAAGCGCGCATGGGTTATCGCATGGGTGACGGTGTGCTGGTGGATGGCATGATCTACGATGGATTATGGGACGCCTTCGAGGATATCCACATGGGACTGGGCGCGACTAGGTGGGCCCGCAAGTACGGCGTCACCCGTGAACAGATGGATCTCATCGGGGCACGCAGCCAGCAGCGCGCGGCGGATGCCACCGAGTCCGGGCGCCTCAAGGAGGAGATAGTCGCGGTAGAGATCCCCCAGAAGAAGAAAGACCCCGTTGTTTTCGACAAAGACGAGGGTATCAGGCCAGGCACCACGGTGGAGGTGTTGTCCAAGCTCAATCCGGCCTTCGACAAGGAGGGCGCCATAACGGCCGGGAACGCTTCCCAGATAAACGACGGCGCCTGTGCCGCGGTGGCAATGAGCCGAGAGAAGGCCGAGGATATGGGCTTGGAGCCCTTGTTAAGCGTGGTCTCCTATGGCTGGAACGCCGGTGAGTTCACGGACCTTCATCCGTGTCCCGCCCTTTCGCTTAAGGAGGCCCTGGGAAAGGCGGCCCTGGAGGTAAAGGATCTCGAGCTGGTGGAGATAAACGAGGCCTTCGCCAGTGTAACCTGGCATTCGACCGAATTACTGGGCATGGATCCCGAGAAAATGGACAAGGTTAACGTTAACGGCGGGGCCATAGCCTTCGGTCATCCCATCGGTGTCAGCGGAATTCGTATCGTCACGACCCTGGCCTACGAGCTGCGACGCCGTGGAGGAGGATACGGCGGGGCCGGTATATGCGGTGGAGGGGGTCAGGGCGACGCCATGATTATCAAGGTGGGTTGAGTATCCGGACAGATCTTTCTGGCGCATGCGTTGTTTCTGTGGCATATAATGGCATATATATAACGGAAAATGGAGATTATGCCGAGGTCTTAGGAGGGTAAAAATGTATGAGCTAAACGAAGAACAGAAGATGCTGCAGCAGACGGTCAGGCAGCTGGCCAAGGATAAAGTAGAACCTCGAGCGGTGGAGATAGACGCCACCCAGGAATATCCCTGGGACATGTTCGAGCTGCTGCGCGATAACGACCTGCTAGCCCTCTGTTTCCCGGAGGAACTCGATGGGGCGGGCGCTGACCTGCTCACGGTATGCTTGGCAATCGAGGAGCTGGCGAGGGTTTGCGTTAATACCAGCCTTATACTGGGGGTATGCAAGCTGGGCTCCCAGCCCATTATGCTGGCCGGCAACGACGAGCAGCTCAAGAAGTACATACCCCCCCTGGCCAGGGGAGATGTACAGTGCGCCTTCGGGCTGACAGAGCCGGGTGCCGGATCCGACGCTGCTGCCATGTCCACGAAAGCGGTGAAGAAGGGCGACGTCTACGTGATAAACGGGCAGAAGTGTTTCATAACCAACGGGGGAATAGCCGATACCTACTCCGTCTTCGGCCTGACGGACGATAGCGTAGGGGTCAAGGGAATATCCGCCTTCATAGTCGAGAAGAATTTCCCGGGCTTCGAGGTGGCCAAGATAGAGCATAAGATGGGAATAAGGGGATCGAGGACCGCCGAACTGGTCTTCACCGATATGGAGGTGCCCGCCGAGAACCTCCTGGGCAAAGAAGGAGAGGGCTTCAAGATAGCCATGATGACCCTGGACCGCACCCGCCCATCCATCGGAGCCCAGGCGGTGGGACTGGCCCAGGGTGCGCTTGACTACGCGGTTTCATATGCAAAAGAGAGAGTGCAGTTCGGAGGGCCGATCGGCCGCTTGCAGGGGATCCAGTTTATGCTGGCCGACATGGCCATCCAGGTGGAGGCGGCCAGGCATCTCGTCTACCGCTCGGCGGCTATGATGGAGAGCGCCGGTCGCGAGGCCTCGGCGGTATCGGCCATGGCCAAGTGCTTCGCCAGCGATACGGCCATGAAGATAACAGTGGACGCCGTACAGATATTGGGCGGAGTCGGTTACATGACCGAATATCCCCTGGAGCGTATGATGCGCGACGCCAAGATAACCCAGATATACGAGGGTACTAACCAGATACAGAGGGTGGTCATCGCCCGCCATCTTCTGCGCTAGCACCTTACGCATACGGCTTATAGGGGCGCGGGGTTCCGCGCCCTTTTCTGTGTGCCGGGCATGGTGTGCCACGAGGCTACATAGGAGATGAGGGAAGGCCCCTCGAAGCCGGATTGCAGGAGCAGGCTTCAAACCACCTCGAGCTGAAGCGGTAAAGAATCGCTGTTGTGAGCGTCGAGGAAAAGGCAGGCAAGCCTCTGTAAGGTAGGGACCAGGGAGACGAACGTGAGTGAACCGCCGGTGAGGTGTCGGAAGCGCATAGACGACGTCAAAACCGGGGCAACATGCCTGTCCCGGGATGAGCCCGGAGGAAACCTCCTCACCGGCCGGGCTGCGTCCGGCATGTAGGCGGCGTGAACCTGGCCTGCGGCTCCTGTGTGGAACGTGGGAACCTGTCCCCTTGATGTGAAGGGAGAGGCCCAAGCGGGAGGACCCCGCAAGGGCGAGAGCACCGAGGCGGGGCGCAGGGGCGGAGCGGCTCGTAGTAGTGAGGAAGGCCCTGTAATGGGAACGGAGCGAAGGGGCTGCATCGTCCAGCCTTCGATGGAGGTCAACCAGAGAAGGGAAGAACCTTCGGAGAGGGCAAAGCTGTTCGACGTTCCCATGGAATGGTTCCGGGAAAAGTTCAGGCGGGTAAAGGCCAGGAAGGGAATTGCCGGGGTAGACGGGCAGAGCATCGAGGAGTTCGAGGCTGACCTCGAAGGCAACCCCTACAAGCTCTTGAACCGGATGTCGTCCGGCAGATACTTCCCCAGAGCGGTGCTCAGGGTGGAGGTACTCAAGCCGGACGGGGGAGCAAGACCGCTCGGGATACCCAGGGTCGCGGACCGGGTGGCACAAACGGTGGCCAAGATGTACCTCGAGTCCAAGCTGGGGGGGGCACTTCCATCCGGACTCATACGCCTACCGGCCACGTAAGTCGACCGTGCAAGCGGTGAGTGTGGCACACGAGAGGTGCTGGCGCTACGACTGGGTGCTCGACCTTGACATCAAGGGATTCTTTGACGCCATCGATCACGGGCTCATGATGCACATGGTCAAGAAGCACACCGACTGTAGGTGGGTGCTCCTCCACATATAGAGATGGCTCCCCGTATCGGTGATGGCGGAGGGCGGCATCCGGGAGGAAAGGGGGAAGGGGACGCCGTAGGGCGGTGATAAACCCCCTGCTCGCGAATCTCTTTCTCCACCACGCCTTCGACAACTGGATGAGGGCAAACCAGCCCTACATCACGCTCGAGCGCTACGCCGACGACATCATCTGCCACTGTCGCAGCGAGGCGCAGGCCAGGTGGCTGCTAGACCAGATCAAGGGGCGACGACGGGCCAGGTGTGGACTTGAACTGAACGGGGAAAAGGCCAGGGTGTTCTACTGCAAGGACGGCAGGCGACGGAAGGACTACCCCAATTGCTCGTTCGACTTCCTCGGGTTCACGTTCAGGGCGAGAAAGGCGAGGAACCGGAAGGGAGGCTATTTCACCGGGTTCCTGCCTGCGGTTAGCAACGAGGTGGCAAAAGAGATAAGAAGGGTGATCAGGCGCTGGCGCCGGCACCGGTGCACCGACAAATCGCTGGAGGACCTGGCGGAGGGGATCAACCAGGTGGGCAGCTTCGTTTTGCAAAAACGTTGTATATATAGCTCCTGGGGCATTGATGTCCAGCTCCTTAGTTCTTATACACATAGTATATGTAACTCCCTGGGCCTTTGTGTAATGCATGACTTTGAGCACGTAGTAAAGAAGTTAAACGCGGCTTCATGTAAAGCGGAAGGCTGTGCGGACACAATAGTACCCAGGGTGGGTATGGTACATATATGGCCTTTGTATCGAGCTTACTATGTTGCTTAAAATACCTTGGCCTTGGTGTCAAGCTCCGATTTGAGATCAGCCCGACGTGGTAAGTAGAAACCATTGATGGCGGCAAAATCTCCGATGTCAATATGGCCATTAAGGTGGTGTTTGCACATGCGTGAGCAATCTTTTTTCATCGAACTTGTCTTAAAGAATCCCTGAGCCTTGGTGTCCGGCTACGATTTGCGCTAGGCCCGCCGTGGCAAGTAGATACCTAGGATTGCGGCAAAGTTTCCACTGACACCATGGTCCTCCAGGTGAGCGATGCACATAACGGGACTCAGCGGCAAGTTGCACTGGCAAGATAGTCCCGGAGTGGATGTGAACATTTAAGGGTATTTTGTCGCGTAAGCTCCACCTATCACCCATTTGTACTCCCTCAATACGAACTATGCGTTATATGCTTGCGCGCCTATGGAGCCGAGCCATTTAGTGGATAGCGAGGGAAGTGAAAAACATGGCCGTCACGAAAGGGTTACAAGAAATCAAACTTGCGATAGTGGCGGCCATCTCCTTTGCCGTAATCCTTATGGCAGTACCTCTAATTGGAGCGGGGGTAGAAGCCGAGGCTGCGGGCCTGGATGAAGTTGAAAGCCGCTTGATAATAGCCTGGGAGAATGGGAGGCAGGGGTTGGAGACCCTGCTGGACACGATAGAGCAGGGACCGCGTTTCGATGATCTTCTGGTCAGGGTGCCAAGTATTATAGAGAAATTGATGGAGGGAAGGTGGTCGGCTCCCTACATACAGTCGGTGGAGCTTCCAGGGGAAATCGAGATCGAGGAAGCCATTCAGAAGCTTTCCTCGCTGCCGGGAGTGCTCTACGTGGAGCCGGATACCAGGGTAAGTGTTGATTCGTCGTGCAAAAATACATATTACACGAATCAATGGTATCTTCCCCAGATAGGAGCGGATCGTGCCTGGGAAGTCGAGGTAGGGCGCGATGACGTAGTGGTGGCCGTGGTCGATACCGGGGTGGATGCCTCCCACCCCGATCTCGCGGGTCGCATCCTGTCGGGGTACGACTTCGTAGATGGTGACGGCAGCGCCTGCGATCACAATGGCCACGGTACGCACGTGGCGGGAATAATAGCCGCTTCGGGCGAGGACGGCACGGGGGTGACCGGCCTGGCGTGGAGGATAAGGATATTGCCGGTGAAAGTGCTGGATGACGGAGGGCGCGGTTACTACTCGGACGTTATCGAGGGAATACGCTACGCGGCGGACAACGGGGCAGGGGTTATAAACCTGAGTCTCGGCGGTGGGGCCGACTCCCGTGCCCTGCAGGAGGCCGTGGATTACGCTCTATCGCGGGGTGTGGCGGTGGCGGCGGCGGCCGGAAACGACGGCCTCGATTCACTCAGCTATCCAGCCGCATGCAAGGGAGTCATAGCGGTAGGCGCCACGGATTCGGACGATCGCCCCGCTTCCTTCTCCAACCGGGGCGAGGGCCTGGACCTCATGGCGCCAGGGGTCTCCATATACTCGGATTATCCCGGTGGAAGCTATGCCTATATGAGCGGAACCTCCATGGCGGCTCCACAGGTGGCGGGAGCGATGGCGCTGCTCTATTCACACTATCCGGGATTGAGCTCGGGCGAGGCCGGGAAAAAGCTGTGTTCCAGCGCCCTGGATCTGGGGCAACAGGGGTACGACAGCTGCAGCGGGTGGGGCCTGCTGAGGGTGGACAAAGCCCTCGGTCTCGAGGATGAGGAACGCGAAGATGAACTCGGCGATGTGGAATGGTATTTCGCCGAGGGCTATACAGGCCCAGGCTTCGACACCTATATACTTCTGGAGAACCCGGCACCGGAGGCCTCGAGTGCGAGGCTGGAACTCTTCGGGCGCGAGGGGCCCATAACGTCGTTGAACGTGGAGGTAGCGGGCAAGTCAAGGATGACCTTCCACCTGAATGACATGATTGCACCGGGAGACGTTGCGGCGCATGTCCGGCTGGGGGAGGGATCGCGGGTACAGGCTCAACGATCCATATACTTCGATTACGATGGATTGCGGGGAGGGCATACATCGAGAGGCTGCCCCGCCTCATCCGAGTGGTATTTCGCCGAGGGTTACACCGGCCCCGGCTTCGATACCTATCTCCTGGTCTTCAATCCCGGGGAAGAGATGGCACGCCTGGAGATAAGCTGGATGGAGCCAGGGGGCGTACACGAGGATGTCTTGGACCTGCCTCCGTTGACCCGGCTGACCCTCAAGGTGGATGACCGCCTGCCCGACAGGGAGATGGCCATGGCCGTGACGTCCGACCGGCCGGTGGTGGCGGAGAGGGCCATGTACTTCGACAGCGGCGGCAGGCAGGGTGGATCCGTGGCGGCGGGATCGTCCGAGATATCCGGCGAGTGGTATTTCGCGGAGGGCTACACCGGTGGCGAGTTCGACGAGTGGATCCTGCTGGCCAATCCGTCGGGGGACGAGATCCAGGCCGACATCGTATTTCAGCACGGCGACGGCATGATAGTGGAAAGGGAGATGGCGCTGTCCCCATATTCCCGCGCCACCCTGCACGTAGACGAGGTGACCGGACTGGACGATGCGGAGGTATCGGCCACCGTTGTGGCTACGGAACCCGGCGTGGTGGCGGAGAGGGCCATGTATTTTCGCTATAGCGGCTCCATGGGGGAGGTTGAGGGAGGTCACGTGGCGGGAGGATCATCCCAGCCCGACTCGTGCTGGCTGGTGCCGGAGGGATACACGGGGGGGGGATTCGAGAGCTGGATACTGGTTTCCAATCTGGAGGACAGGGCCGTTACTGTGAGGGTCGACATATACGGTGAGAGCGGATCCTGTGCGAGCGGGGAGTACCAGGTTGCCCCGCATTCGCGTTTCACCATAAAGGAGAACGAGCTCCTCTCCGGGGAGGGAGTCAGCGCGGAGTTGAGGGCGGAGGATGGAGCCCGCCTGGTGGTCGAGGGGGCCTTCTATTTCAATTACCGCGGGGGCATCGACGGGGGAAGCACCTAGGTATATCTCGATACCGTGGAAGAGCCGGCGGCGTTACTCCGAGAGGGCATTATCTCGCAAACGATCGGGGTATGGAATAGTAACCGCATTTCACGGGTATCATCGGCGATTCCCAGCGCGAAAAGCGTATATTCACAGGTATCCAAGGCGTGCATTGCGGGATAAGCAATAGGCGGGTACATGCCGATTAGATAACTAGTATTCTATTAAGCGTGACGATTCTTCACGTGCCGGATCACCTTGTTCAGGAACAGGTTTTTGCACTACCGGGAGGGTGCGGAGAGGAATAAGCGCCGGCGGGCGTCACGTTGATGCGAGCGAGGACTTCTGCGGGGTACATCCATGTTGCCAGACGAGGAGGAGGGGACGGGTTGAGGATGCCAGTTACCTTTGGTATTCGTAAGGCGGCGGTTATCTTCCTGTCGGCCCTCATCGCGATACTGCTCCTGCCGCCCCGGCCGGCCGGGGCCCAGGTCACGATGCTGGTATGGGCGGTGTCCGACTGCGACAAGGTGCTGCGCGGCGAGTCTCCCTGGGAATCCTCGGCGGTCTGGTCGCGGCAGGAGGGAAAGGTGAGCCTGCACGCCGCACGAAACGAATATGCCGCTTTCCAGTTGATGATCACCGCATCGGGCGGCGATCTGGCCGGCGTTAGCGCCGAAGCGGGAGAGCTGGAGTGTAATGGAAACGGCATTTCCCCGCAAAACATTTACCTGTATCGCGAGCACTACCTCCACGTCACCGAGCCCTCCAGCTCCATGTACGGGGATCAGTCCACCACCGGGCCGGGTTGGTATCCGGATCCGCTGGTGCCCTTGGAAGCTTCCGACGGCGGCGCCCCATTCGAGGTAATGACGGGAGAAAACCAGGGTATCTGGGTGGATATATTCGTGCCGGAAGGCACGCCGCCCGGTCTATACCGGGGTTCGGTAAACGTATACTACCAGGGAGGGGCCCGTGAGGAGATGCCTTTGGAGCTCGAGGTCTGGGATTTTACACTTCCCGTGGAATCGCATCTCGATTCCTTTTTCATTTACCAGCCCGGGCAGATAGCCGACGCCCACGAGGTCGCGAAGTATGGGGATAAGTACCTGGCCATAGAGGCCGAGTACGCATGCATGGCCAGGTTGCATCGCAGCAACTTCTCCACATCCGTGTACCCGGAATACCACGGCAGCGGTACGGGCACGACAATAGTGTGGGAATCCTGGCACGATACCTTCGTCGAGCGTCACCTGGACGGCACCATCTTTCCCGATGGCCGCGGTTTGAGCCTGTATGCTCTGCCCATAGGACTGGATTATCCCGACCCCGGGGATCACGGCGGCTTGGGCAGCCAGGAGTTCGAGGATACCTTTACAACCATGCTGCAGCAGTTCAGAGAACACTTCGCACAGAGAGGCTGGCTCAATAGCTCCTTCCTTTACATAGTCGACGAGCCCAATGATGCCGACGCCTACGACCTGGTGCGTTATTACGGGGAGCTCGTCGATCGTTCGGGGAGCGGTTTTCCCCTCATGGTCACGGAGTCGCCTCGACCCCAGGATCCCTCCTGGGGGAGCCTGGTGGGTTACGTGGATATATGGTGCTCCGGGGGCGACGCATGGCCCGGACCCATGCGGGAGAGGCAGGCGGCTGGCGAGAGCGGATGGACCTACAATGGGGGTGAGCCCTACGCCGGCAGCCAGATAATAGACACCTCCGGTTTGGCGCCCCGCAGCTGGGCATGGATATCGCACCGCTACGGCGTGGAGTGCTGGCTGCTCTGGGACGTATGCTATTTCAAGGATATATATAATGGCTATTGGGAGAACGAAGTCTGGGTCGACCCGCTCACCTTCGACCAGCGACGCTCCGGAACCACGTGGCCGGATTGGGGTAACGGCGACGGCACCCTCTTCTATCCAGGAAAACCCCGGAGTATCCCCGGTCCCGTCTGCTCCATGCGTCTTAAATCATGGAGAAGGGGGGCCCAGGATTACGAATACATGTGGTTGCTGAAACAGCGGGGAGAAAAGGACATGGTAGATCGATTGGTGAGGGAGATCATAACCAGCGCTTTCGGCGACGCCGCGGGCGGGACGACATCCTGGAGCAAGGACCCCGCCGTATGGGAGGAGGCAAGGCTGGTAATGGGAGAGGAACTGGACGAGATGGGCGGATACACTCACGCCTATTACTTCGCCGAAGGTTATTCCGGCGCGGGATTTTTTGTCTGGCTGTGCTTCGGGAATCCCGAGGAAGTCGATATCCCGGTCAAGGTGACCTATCTCTATTGCGGGCTCCCACCGACGGAGCGTTACCTGGTGCTGCCCGCCCGTTCTCGCACCACACTCTATGTTAATACCGACGTAGGCGATGACAGGGAGTTCTCCATGACCGTGGAATCGGATACCTCTATCATCTGCGAACGACCCATGTACTTCGAGTACAGCCCGCAATAATAGCCTGCGGGAGATACGGACGGCCGCAGGTCTTGTACGGAAAAGGGGCCGCCAGGAGGGAGGGCGGCCCCTATCCACTTCTCAGTAACCGACTACGTCATGTCCGCCCGTGCAACTGCCGAACGAGCCGGTGTAGTTGAAATATATGGCCCTCTCCGCCAGCAGGCACGCGGAGCCGTCTTTGCTGGTGACCCGCATGGAGAACTCGGTGGCCTCGCGATCCAGTACCTGGTTGGCGAATATGGTCGTGCGTGACTGCGGGGGAAGTTCCACGTCCTGCTTTACGCTCTCTCCTACCCAGAGGATGTACTCCACCTGGGCGGTCTTGGTCTCGCCGGAGGTGTTCTGGATAAGCAGCCAGGTCTCGAACTGGGAGGAGGGATTCCCCGTATATCCCTCGGCGAAGTATATATCGGCCGCCGGGTTGGTGGCGCCATTTGTATCGTGGCCGCCCGGCCAGGCGTTGCGGTAATCGAAATACATGGCTCTCTCCACCACCACGGGCAGATCAGAGTGGATATGGGCGCTGATCATCTGGCCCTGTCCCACCTCGGCGTCGGCGTATACGGTAAGCCGGCCGTTGGGGGCGGCGTCATGGTCGACAGTATGGGTGTCGCCGTCGGGGAACATGTAGGTAACGCTGACCACCGCCGGCTGGTCGTTGCGATTGGCCACCAGGATCCACTCATCGAAGGGGCTTCCCTCCCAACCGGTATAGCCCTCGGCCAGGTACCAGTCGGTGCGAGCCCCGGTAACCGCCTTCTCGCAGTGTCCGCCCGGGTATATGTTGTTGTAAACGAAGTACATGGCTCGCTCGGCAACCACCGGGTTGTCCGACCGCATATGCACGCTGACTTCCTTGCCCTCTCCCACCTCCTTGTCCACGCTGATGCTCCTGCGGCTGCGCGCGCCTACCTCGTATTCCCTGGAGAGGGTCTCTCCAGCCGGGAAGAGGTAGTCGACCTGGACATGGGCGTTTTCCAGGCCCGCGTTGAGGATAAGAACCCATTCGTCGAAGGGACTGCCCTCGGTTCCCGTGAAACCCTCGGCCAGGTAGAGATCGATCGACGGAGCGTTGGCCCCGATAACGTCGTGACCGCCGGTTATGCCGTTGTTATTGAAATACATGGAACGCTCGCACATCAGGCCCCGCGAGGACTGGACAATGGCCGCCACGCTGGCCTCGCCCGGTATCTCGGCGCCGACAACCACGGTACGGCGGCTATTGGCGGGTACCAGGTGCTCGGAGTTCTTCTCCGTACCGGCCTCGTTGATATAGGTTATTGTGGCGTTTATGTCCTCGCCGCCCATATTGGTGAGAAGTAGATACTCGTCATAACCGGGCTGGGTGCTCCCCTCGGCGAAATACCAGGTGCTAGGCAGTTCGGCAGAGGAATCGTTTACGTAACTGGCTTCGATAGGCGTTACCCCGTCGGCCTCCACGGCGGCTACATTGCGCACCGAGGCGCCCATGGGAAGGTCGCCACCCACCTGTACGAGGAAAGTCACCACAGCTTCCTCGCCAGGCGCTATCTCTCCCTCCGGCTCGCCGGGGGAGCTGATGTACATCCCCGGTTCCAGGGGGCTGTTGCCGTCCACATCGGGTACGAGGTCGCCGTTGAGGGTGGTGGTGTGGTTGACGTAACTGGTATAGATGGGAACGATATCCGAAACGGTGGCCCCGGTCACGGCAAGGTCGCCCTGGTTCCACACCCGCAGGGTATAAGTGATTACCTGGCCCCTCTGTATAGTCCCGGATGGCACGGCGGTCTTCTCCAGCGCGAGGGTTACTTCCCCTATGGCCAGAGTGAATTCCTTGAAGTCGGCCTGTTGTCCGTCCCCTGCCTCGATGCTGAACTCGTAGGTCCCCCTGGCGGTGGGAGTCCCGCTGATGACTCCTTCGGGCGACAGGGTCAACCCCGGAGGCAGGGTACCCTTGTAGACGAACCACGAATAGGGTGGAGCGCCGTCAGCGGCGGCCAGTGTTGTACTGTACTCCGCGCCGACACACCCCTGCGGCAGGGGCGAAGAAGTGGTTATACTTATGGGTGTAGTGGGTGGACCGCCTCCCCCGCACAGTGTCTCCAGCCAGGGGCGGAAGGCCAGATCGCCCGAGACGTTGTCGCCGTAAGAAATGCCAATGTAACTGGGACCGTGGACGTCCCCCCACCAGCACCACCTGGAATCGAGCTCGCTGCCCGACTGGTTGTTGATACCGAAGCTTGCGTTGTTTTCCAGGTTATTGCACTGCAGGGTTGAGGCGTTTCCGCTGGATGTGACGAGAATACCTGTGTCGCAGTCGTTTATGGTGTTTTTCGTGATGGGGTTGGCCTCGGGGTAGACAATCTTCACGCCGGCGGTGGAAGCGCCGCTTATGGTGTTCCCCTCGATGATGGTGGGGCTATAGGCACCACCCCAGTCGTTCCAGGTATCCACGCCGTATTCACCCGTGTTCTCCAGGACGTTGTCCTTTACGACGATGTCGCTGACGAATCCCTGGACACCCACGCCAGAATCCCTGCTGCCCGGGGAGGTAACGTCGTGGATGTAGTTGTCGTGGATATTGATATCAGAGCACAGTAGGGTCTCACCGGCTCCCCAGATGCATATAGCCTGGGCCCAGTAATCCTTGGAGGGATCCACGTAGCCATGGCTGATGTTGTACACTTCGTTGCTGTCCACCTCGGTATCGCTGCACCTGCCGAGATTTATACCGGTGGTGCCATAGACTACCGGGCTGCGGTTCGGGACGCCGATATCATGGACCATGTTGTTGGTGATGTGCACTCCGGAGATGCTGGGATCCTCGGTGACGATGATCCCGGAGGCGTCCGAGCCGCCCGTGTACTCCGGGTTGGTGACGGTGAAGCCGTCGAAGGTGACGTCGCTCGTCCTGATGCGAACCACGTAAGGCCGATTATCCGGCCCGTTGATGATTGTGTCAGCGGCACCGGATACCGAGCGTACGGTGACCGCTTTCTCGATGAAGAGCTCCTCGTTATAGGTCCCGGCGTCCACCTCGATGATGTCTCCGGGGAAGGCGTTTTCGAGGGCCGACTGGATGGCGGTGTACTTCCTGGTGGGCCCAACGGGTATAATGTTGGTCCTCTCGGCGTAGCCCACGGCGTAATTGGTGGAGGGGGTGTTGGTTCTTCCCGTATACCACATCTTGAACAGGGTGGACCCGCCGTGGCCGTCGAAGCCGGTTGAACTATAGAGCACGCTGGGCGTGTAAGTGCGCACGTCGCGCCATGCCACGCCATCGGTGTAATACATCACCGGATTGTAGGCATCCCTGGTCCAGTTAATGCCGTCCGGGGAGGTGGCGTAGCCTATGCCCTGGTTGCCTCCCCCGGAGGGACCGCTTCCCGAATACCACATGTGCCACTCGCCGTTGACGCCTGGTATCACCGTGCCATTGGTGACGTAATCCTCGTCCCAGTCTCCCGCGCCTCCATGGTCAAGCACGGGATCGCTACTGTAGCGGTACCAGTGATTGCCGTCGGCGCTATAGCCCAGGCCTATCACCTCTTCCCCCCCGGTGGTCCCGTCGTAGTACATGGTGAAGGTGTAATCGAAGGGATGGCCGCCGGTGTTGGAGGCGCTGGGGTTATAGAGCATGGATACCGGACCGTAGGAACCGCGGTTCCAATCCGGAGAGACCCCGGTCACCAGTGAGGAGCCTGCATCCTGAGTGAGAACCTGGTCGTTGACCCAGTTCACGCCGTCGGTGGAATCGGCCGTGCGAAGATCGTTTATGCTGTAAGTCATAGTGCCCGCCCAATACCACATCTTGTAGTAATAAGGTCCAGCGCCGTATCCTCCCTCGATATACAGCACTTTTGCGTGATAACCGTTCGCGTCGATACCCTGCATCTCTACCGGAGCAGACCAGTTGACGCCGTCGTCCGAATAGGTCATCGCCTCGTAATGTCCCCCGCCATAACCCCCGAACCACATCTTGTAGTAATAGGATGCGCCATGGGATGAGAATTGGTTCTGGTCGTAGAGCACACAGGGATAATAGGCTCGATCGGCGGGATCAAAGACAGGATTGGACGGGTCCTCCACCCAGGAGATTTCCGCCGCCTCGGCGGTTCCACCAGGCAGGATAAACAGCGAATAAGCGAGCGCCAGGATGAGCGCTCCGGCAATCGCAATGATCTTCTTAGATCCATCTTTTCTTGGTCTGCCAAGCAAAGTGTACCTCCTCCACGCGGGTTGCCCCGATTTAAGAATCTCTGATCAAATATCTACTAATTAGATCGATTTCTGTCCTTTATCCAGGCAAATAATCCGGCAAACGGCGCAATATGGGTGGGGAACGGACGTTCTTAGGGGCGAGCGAGAGGAAACGAAGGCCGCTTCCGGTTGAACGCCGGCCGTATAAAATGATAGGGGGAGAACGAGGTATAGTACAATAGTTATTATCTCTGTATGGCTTACAGGTGGGATGAACGGGAGGAATAGGGCGTATTACGTTAAAAGGCCTGGAAAAGGAGGTGCAAGTTGAGGAAAACCGTATCTCTATATACGATCTTCGTTCTGGTCTCGCTCTCCTGGTTTATACTAGCGGTTAATCCCTGCGTGGCCGATCCCGATCTGCCTACCACCTGGTATTTCGCGGAGGGGACC
This sequence comes from Actinomycetota bacterium, assembly GCA_034188985.1. Classification (GTDB taxonomy): domain Bacteria; phylum Actinomycetota; class Geothermincolia; order Geothermincolales; family RBG-13-55-18; genus JAXHVT01. The sequence goes on from JAXHVT010000062.1 coordinate 22,127, forward strand.
ACACGCGAAGGTTTTTTCGAGTATATCTCCATGCAGAATCCGGGCAGCGAGGAGACCGAGGTAAATATAACCTATATGACCAACCTGGGAGAAATGGGCCCCTACACCCACATCATACCTCCTGTGTCCCGCGGCACGGTGCTGGTGAACGTCTACATGGATGAGGGACTGGACGTATCGGTAAGGGTGGAGAGTGAAAGGGGGATCGTGGCCGAGCGCCCCATATATTTCACCTATAAGGACAAGTGGAAGGGAGGGCACGTCGTCCTGGGAGTGAATTCCACCAACGAGGAGTGGTATTTCGCCGAGGGAACCACCCGGCCGGGGTTCGAAGAATGGTTGTGTATCCAGAATCCCCAGGACGATTCCCAGAGGGTCACTGTGACCTACTACACCACCAGCGCGGTCGAGGTCAAGAGCTACGACATCGCGCCGCGTCACCGTTTCACCATAGATGTCAATACCGAGGTGGCCGAGCTATGGCTGGATGAACCCTACCAGGATGTGAGCCTGAAGGTGGAAGGAGCGGAGGGTATTATCGCGGAGCGCCCCATGTATTTCCAGTATGAAGACGATTGGGAGGGCGGGCACATCGTGTTGGGCGAGACCGATCCAGGCAGAAATTGGTATCTCGCGGAGGGTTATTGCCAGTGGAATTTCGACACCTGGCTGTGTTTTCTCAATCCCGGCCTGGAGACCGCACAGGTGATCATAGAATACCGGCGTTCCGATGGTTATACTAACTCACAGACACTCAACGTCCCCGGGTACTCGAGGCAGACGGTAGACGTAAACGCGGTGATGGGTCAAGGTGAGTTCTCGTTCCAGGTGACCTCGGATCAGGACATCGTGGTCGAGAGGCCCATCTATTTCGATTACAACTACGTATGGGAAGGGGGCCACGATAACATGGCGGTGGCCCAGGCGACTGACGAGTGGTACCTGGCGGAGGGGGCCACCTGGCACGGTATCGAGACGTATCTCTGCATCTTGAATCCCCTGGATGTGTCCCAAAACGTTGTTGTGGAATATCTCATGGAGAACGGTGGTTATGAGCAGGTGGAGTTCACCATACCTCCCGAGTCGAGGTATACGCGTGATGTCAACGCGGATGTCGGCGCGGATCATAACGTATCCTTTCGTATAAAGGCGTTTAAGAATACCTCACCAATTGAACCGGGAGAGATCGTGGTGGAGAGGCCCATGTATTTCCTTTACGGCGGGTCTCTACCGGGAGGTCATGTGGCCTCCGGTTACGGCGAGTAACACGGCTATAAGAATAGTTGCATGCTGCACCCCTTAAAGGGTCCGGGATTACGGGGTGGTGGCAGCGACGTTCGACAACAGATGACGCCCGTTTCCACCGCTATAACCGCCGCCTCTTTCAATGGATCAATGCGATAATTTGCCACCCTAAGAGATATGGGATAATATTTTCATCACGTAGTAGGGGGACATATGTAGTAGGGGGACATATTAAAGACGGAGGAAGTCATGGGAATAATAGATGAGGCAGTGGGCAGGGGCCAGAAAGCGCTATCGGAATACCAGGCCAAGCTGTTACTGGCCCAGTGCGATATCCCCGTGACCAGAGAGGAGCTGGTCGTGGGCGAGGACGAGGCCGTCGAGACCGCGGAGGCGATGGGCTTCCCGGTGGTTCTCAAGGCCTGCGGTCCGGACATCAGTCATAAAACGGAGCGCAACCTGGTACAAGTGGGATTGGACGGACCGGAGGAGGTTCGCGAGGCCTACAAGGTGATCGTGGAGAACCTGGGAGACGATCCCTATGACGGGATCCTGGTGCAGGAGCTAATCAAGGGTGAGCGAGAGCTGGTCGTGGGGCTGGTTAGGGACCCACAGTTCGGGCCGTGCGTGATGTTCGGGCTGGGCGGCATATTCACCGAGGTGCTCAAGGATACCTCCTTCCGGGTGGCCCCAATAGAGAAATACGACGCCCTGCAGATGATGGATGAGATCAAGGCCAAGGCTATCTTGGGGCCCTTCAGGGGCAAGGAGCCCGTCGATCGCGATCTCCTGGCGGATATCCTCATCGCCGTTGGCGATATTGGTATGGAATATGAGCAGGTGCGCGAGATCGATATCAACCCGGTTATTATTGATGGGCCCAGGCCGGTGGCGGTGGATGCCCTGGTGGTACTGGGGAACGGCAAAGAGTAAAACGCTGACCGTAAGGAATACCGCAAACGCCAAAGAGGGTACCGATAAAGGCGCCCTCTTTTTATGCATGTGAATCTACCCCGTCATGGCAGATCGGCCTTCCGGCGCCGGAAGGCCGCGGCGGCCGTTCCGGCCAGCATCACTCTCGTAGGCTTATTGCCCCTTGGTATAGGTTGGTTGACAGCCTGGCTTATATGGCGGTGCGTATCGAACCCCAACCTACCTGCCGATTATGTAACGGTTGGGATCGACTTCCTCGCGCAACACCTCGAGTTCCTCCTCGGTTGGTTCGGGAGTCTCGATGACTTCCGGGGCCTTGAGCAACGTGAAGCCGGTGTTCTCCTGCACCTCTTCGAAGGTATGTCCCTTGTGCACGGACTCGACACGCATACGCTTGGTCTCGGGATCGTAACCCATGACCGCCATATTTGTGATGACCTTGTGCGGGCCGCTATTGGCGGGTAGGCCGGCTTCCTCGCGGGATCCGGGTCCGTCCAGGTAGCCGGGGGTGGTGATGAAATCCACATTTTCCACGAAACGGCGGGCGTCTTGTGGTGTAATGACCATGATCTGCCATGCCAGGGAGCCGAAGTCATTGGCACCGCCCGAACCCGGGAAACGGACCTTGGGGTTGTGCCAGTCTCCTATTACCGTGCTGTTGAGGTTGCCGTACTTGTCGATTTGAGCGCCGCCCAGGAAGCAGTAGTCGACCATTCCCCTCTGGATGGTTTCCATGACGTCGCACATGCCGCTGGCCATGACCGCCTTGTGGAAGGTACGGGAATCGCCTACCGAGATTGGCATGGTGGGAAGCAAGGGGGCCACACCCCCGGCCTCGAATATGATCACCAGGTTGGGAGAATGGGTCTTCTGCGACAGCATGGAGGCGGCGCAGGGAGCCCCGGTGCCCACCGCCACCGCCTTACCGTCCTCGAGATTGCGGGCCGCGGCGCAGATCATCATCTCCATGGTGTTGTGCTCGGTCATGTCCCTACACCTCCTCGTAGGCATCGATGAGATTTTCGACGGCACGGAGCTGGTTGATGCGATCACAACCGCCGCATTGTTCCAGATAATGGCTGAAGTCGGTGGTGCCGTAGATATATTTGTCCATAAAGGATTTGAACTCCTCCGGATCTCTTTCGACCTTGAGCCAGAGCCTGAGGTGATCCTCGTCGGAGAAATACTCGTAGGGCATATTGCCGGGGTAGCTTCCGAAGGGCACCTCGCATACCGCGTCCACGAGATAGAAGGGAATCCCGGTGGAGGTGGGTTCCTGGCGTATCTGCTCATTGCGGATGAGCCTCTCCGTGGTTATGATCAGCCTCTTGGATGCCCGCGCCAGCTCCAGGTCGGCGATGGAGATTCCCCTCAGGCGAGCGTTGCCATAGACATCCGCTTCGTGGACGTGGATGGCGGAGACGTCCGGCCACAACGCCGGGTAGAGCACGTATTTCTCGCCGGTGAAAGGACATTTCACCACCTTGGCTGCGCTGTGCTTGAAGGTGTCCGTGCCCAGGATATTACGGGCGGGAATGAATGATACGCCCATGGCGGCGGCCTTCAACCGGCAGGCCATGGCGTAGTTGGTCCACTCGCACACCTCTACCTTGCCGCTCTCCATGTATCTGCGCGACGCTGGAGAGAGCCCCCTGGCCTCCAGGCCGATGATGTAGGCGATGTCCAGGCGGTTGAATGCCTCGCCGGCTGCCAGTATCTGAAAGTCGTGCGTGGAGGTGTGCCCGGCAAAGATGAGGTTCTTCTTGCGCTGCCTCAGGATCTCGTGGCAGACCGCGGTGGGGATGCGGTTCGCTCCGAATCCTCCAATGGCCAGGTAATCGCCATCGTGAATGAACTTCCCGACCGCTTCACTGACCGTCATGATCTTGCTGACCATGGCCCGATCCTTGTCGTGAAAGTATTCACGTGCCTTGTCGGCATCCGGGTCCATGAACAAGGGTCCGTCGCCCTCTGCTATGACATCGAACATCGATCTCTCCCTCCCTCTAACTTGACGTGGTGTCAGCATCGTGCAAGTCGATATGTAGAATATCATTAAGTAAAACGGGTGGCAATCTGGAAAGGAACCTCAGCGCGGGAACTCGATTTTTCCTCCCAAAATGTGCGGGCCTTCGTTCATAAGGCGATCAGAGCAGGGGTCATGCAAGGATATATTGCTTTGGATCGAAGCCGGTGGCATTTGCTTGTAATTTCAAGGCGATAAAGGTATAAACATGTAAAAGGAATTTTCGCTTTATCTTGGACTTTTTCAACGGGGCAAAACCACACCAGGAATAACCGCATTTTTACATCGTCATGATCGTCTGCCAACGAAAGGGGGAACAAAGGTGAACGAGGTAGTCTGGCGACCCTACGGCGACTACATCGAGAAAGCCAACATCACCCGCTTCATGCGCAAGCACGGCATCTCCGACTACGACGAGCTGGTGAGGAGGTCGTGCTCCGAGCTGGAGTGGTTCTGGGACGCCATCATGGAGGATTTGGACATACGCTGGATGAAGCCCTACGAAAAGGTCCTGGACACCTCCGAGGGAATCCAGTGGGCCAAGTGGTACCTGGGGGGCAGGACCAACATCGTGTACAACTGCCTGGACAAGCACATGGGCACACCGACCGAGGACAAGCTGGCCCTGATCTGGGAGGGAGACGACGGGGCCATCAGGCGCTACACTTACAAGCAGGTCAACCGCGAGGTGTGCAAGATGGCCAACGCCCTCAAGAATCTGCACGTGGGCAGGGGCGACACGGTGGGGATATACATGCCCATGAGCCCCCAGATCGTCTTCAGTCTCCTGGCCTGCCTCAAGATAGGCGTTATCGCCATCCCCATCTTCTCCGGCTTCGGCCCCGCGGCCGTGGCCACCCGCCTGAGGGACGCCGAGGCCAAGGTGCTGATAACCGCCGACGCCTCCATGAGGAGGGGAAAGATATTCCCCGTGAAGGAGAACGCCGACGAGGCGGTGGATATGGTTCCAAGCATCAAGCATGTAGCCGTGTACAAGAGAGCGGGTATAGATGTGCCGTGGCACGCCACGAGGGATATTTGGATGCACCAACTGGTCAAAGGCATGCCCGAGGACTGCCCCACCGAGGAGATGGACTCCGAGGAATACGCCATGATCATCTACACCTCGGGCACCACCGGCACCCCCAAGGGGGCGGTGCACACCCACGCCGGCTGCCTGGCCCAGATGTGCAAGGAGCTGGGGTACTACTTCGACGTCCAGCCCGACGACGTCTTCTTCTGGCTCACCGACATCGGCTGGATGATGGGCCCCTGGATGATCATAGGGGTCATGAACTTCGGGGCCGCCTTTTTGATCTTCGAGGGGGTGCCCGACTTCCCCGAGCCCGACCGCCTGTGGGAGCTCACCGAGCGCCACGCCATCAACACCTTCGGCATCTCCCCCACCGCCATCCGCATGCTCATGCGCTTCGGGGAGGCCTGGATAGACAAACACGACCTCTCCTCCCTCAGGCTTCTGGGCTCCACCGGCGAGCCCTGGGACCCGGAGTCCTGGATGTGGTTCTTCGAGAAGGTGGGGAAATCCGAGCTCCCAATCATCAACATCTCCGGCGGCACCGAGA
>JAXHVT010000063.1:0-12325 GCA_034188985.1 Actinomycetota bacterium
ATTCCCTCCTTTTCTTCCAAAAGGATCCCTCCTTGAGCCTCCATGATATCTCTCTCCTTCTCGCCCTCTTCTACCTTAAATTATAGGGGGCAGGTGTCTCACTCATGTTGGCACGGAGGGACTACCAGTCACTGAAGAAGCTGGTGGAGAGGGCGTACGTGCATGAGAGGCCCCCGGAGCTCATCCAGACCCACGAGCTCATAAGGCCGCTAACGGAGATAGGAGAGGAGGTGAGTTTAGTTGAGCATAGAGCTTGAGAGAAGACTGCGTTCCTTAAGGCTCTCGGGGATGGCGGAGAGTCTCCCCGCAAGGCTCCTGCAGGCGGAGCAGGGAGATCTCCCCCACCGGGAGTTCTTGGAGCTGCTTACAGAAGACGAGCTTGAGGTGAGGAGGGACAGGCTGTTCGCCCGCAGGCTCAAGCGGGCCAAGCTGCCCCAGGTGAAGTCCTTATCCGACTTCGACTTCTCCTTCAACCCCAAGATCCCCAAGAGGCTGGTCTTGGAGCTCGCCACGGCCAGGTTCGTGCGCGAGAGGAAGGACCTGCTCCTCATCGGCCCCTCGGGCGTGGGCAAGAGCCACATCGCCATCTCCCTGGCGGTCTCGGCCATCAGCTGCGGCCACACCGCGCTGCACGTGTCCGCCTTCGACCTGGTGGGGGACATGCGGCAGGCCGAGGCGCTCGGGGAGAGGGACGAGCTTATATCCGGCCTCTCCTCAGTCGATCTTCTGCTGCTGGAGGATCTGGGGATGAAGGTATTCTATTTCGCATGGAGAATGGGTTTGACGTGCCTCTTGTTTTGTGCACCTGTCTCCTGTTCTTCCTTGTCACATCCTGTTTTTTAGTCATATTGTGGTTACGGGAGCATTCGCTCCGTGAGTTTCCGCTTGATCGTCCAGTGCCTCCAGTAGGAAACGACCTGAATATTACTCCAAAACTATTCATATATATTCGAATAATTTGGCCAATAGTTTCGATTATAGTACTGAGATATTGATGCAACCTTGTTACGATATTCTCAGGTGATATATATGGATGATGTGACGCTTTACCTGATGAATCCCTGGTGGGAGGGAAATTTCCGGACACCGGCATCCTCCGCATCCGCTATATGAATCTCCTGCAGAAAGCCGAGGGAAGAAAGCGGATCGAGATAATCCTGGGGGGCCGCCGGGTCGGAAAGACGACCCTGGTCAGGCAATTCATCGCCGCATGCCTGGAAAGGGGGCTTGACGCCAAAGACCTCCTCTACATGGCGATGGACCATCCCCGCGCGGCCGGGATATCCGCAAGCGAGATACTGCGTGATTTTCGAGCGCTCTTCGGACATCGCCGCGATCGTAAGGTCTGGCTTTTCCTGGACGAAGTTCAGGAGAGTCCTGGTTGGGAATCGGAATTTAAGGCCCTCTACGATACCGAGAACCTCAAGCTGGTATGCACCGGTTCGACCTCCGACCTGCTTGCCGCGCAGGGAGGTAAATTCACCGGAAGGCAATCAATAATCATCGTCTATCCACTGGGTTTCGATGAGTTCCTCGCCTTCAGGGGAGAGGAGATAAGCCGGGCGGAGGAATACCTGCAAATCGGAGGATATCCGGAGAACGTTCTTCAGCCCTCGGAGACCTACCTGGTCCAACTCCTGGACGACGTGATCTCGCGTTACCTTATAAGGCTCCAGCATATCCGGAGGCCCGAGTCTGTGCGGGACCTGATGCTTCTACTGGCATCCAGCGTCGGCTCCAGGATAAGTTACAACCGCCTCTCCAAGAGCCTCGATATCTCCCTTGACACGGTGAAAGACTACCTCTCGCATCTGAAGAGCGCCTACCTCGTGGAGACCATTAACAAGTGGACTACGTCGCATAACGAGCGCGTCTACGCCCAGAAGAAAGCCTACTTGCTGGACACGGGCATGAAGACGGTGCTGACTGGGAGGGGTGATTTCGGGGCGAAGGCCGAGAATGCTATCTTCATGGATTTCTTGAGACGAGGTATGCGACCCGGATATTACGCCGAGGGGGAAGGAGAGGTAGATTTCGCCACCGGCAAGCCCGGCAGTCCCGAGGTCGTGGAATCGAAATATAATGACAGCTTCGAGTGGGAGGGCCGGCGCTTACGGGAGGCACGGCTGTTCCTGCGCAGATTCCCCGGCTGCCGCAACTTAACGGTGGTCACCCGCGATGCCACCGATCGGCTCGAGATCGACGGGACAGAGATCTCCGCTATCCCGTTGTGGAAATACCTGCTGCGTGCCTGAGGTTCATCTTACCGCTCTGCCCGTGAAAGAGAACAGGCAAGTCCGTTTGTCTTTAAATAATTCAGCCGCTTTCCGCAGATCCTGTCAGCTGCTTCCCAGAGGACAACCAAGGCCTCCTTGACGGCTTCATCGTATATCCGCTTGCCGCAGGGGCATGTGGGAGCGGCGTGTTGGCCGTTCGAGCTGAGCAGGCGGATGGCATGTTTTCTGTGGTACCCGGTCATCTGAACGAACTCATCCAGGATTCTCTTCTTGTCCTTCCTGGGTGCCTTGGAGTAGCGTTGCTGAATAACTGCTGTCAGCTCCTGCATGGACTGCTTGCTGATCTCCTTTTTCATGCGTGCCTCCTTAGATTTTTGGGTAACAACCCTATGAGGCAACGGTATCATTTCGGTAGCGAAAACAGTGAGTCAACGCGACCCTCAGAATTTATTTTCGCTGATCAGGTGCCCAGTGTGGTTAGTTCTAATTCTATCCTGTATCCACCCTGCTGCTCATTCACGGCTGTATGGGCGTCAGCGATGATATCGCCTGTGAGGCGGGTGGGGCCCATCTTCACCTTCGCCCTCGAAAGGCAGGACTACATTCTGGTCTTCGAGTTGGCGGTAAGCCTCTTCATTGTCCGGGTTGATCTCAGTCAAGTGTGTATCTTCGTAGTCATCGTCACCGGGAGAGATTACCTCGAGCACTTCACGAAACTGCAATTCTTCAGATCTAGCTATGATAGGCTTAAACCAATCATCGTCGCTTCTCTTAATCTGGTCCTCACATCGGCCGAGTCCCGTCAAGTGGTGTAAGAAAATTCATCATGGCATCCCTTTCATAATGGCGGCCTAAACAGCCGCCGGCATTAACTCTTTCACCTCCTTCTCTGTTTCGACGGCGCCGCCCTCGATTACGGCAAGGCGCGCCTTTGCGAGCGGCTCCAGGCTCATGTAGCGCCGGGCTACCTGCCATTCATCGTCTTGCTCGGCGAGCACCGAGCCAACCAGGCGCATCACGGCGTCCCGATTGGGATATATACCCACCACGTCGGTGCGCCTGCGTATCTCCCGGTTGAGGCGCTCCAGAGGGTTGTTGGACCAGATCTGTCGCCAGTGCTCCTTGGGGAAAACGGCAAAGGCCAGTATGTCATCTCGCGCACCATCCAGCATCTCCGCCGCTTCGGAAAAGCGAATCTCCAGTTGCCCGACCACCACGGCGTGCTGTTCCAAGACGCTTTTCTTGTCGGGCTGGGCGAAGATAGAGCGCACCGCCGTGGCGACTAAGTCCTGGGAGGCCTTGGGGACCTTGCGGAGAAGGTTGCGGGCGAAATGGGTGCGGCACCTCTGCCAGGTCGCACCCGAAAGGGTGGAGGCTATGGCGTCGGTGAGGCCGTAGTGGGCGTCGGACATGACCAGGCGCACACCCAAAAGCCCCCGGGCCACCAGGCCCCGTAAAAAAGCCGTCCAGCCCACCCCGTCTTCCGTAGTCACCAGGTCGCAGCCTAAAACCTCTCGATGGCCGTCTGTGTTTACCGCGATGGCAATGACGCAGAAGATGTTGATCACCCGGCCGCCTGACCGCATGCGGGAACGAAACCATGTATAAGTCGAACGACCCCGAGGCCTGCGTGATGGTACTGGAATTGCTGGAGGACCTGGACGGCCATATGACCGAGCATAAATGCCGCCTGGGGCATATCCCGCACCGGCAGCTCACCGACTCCCCCAAGGGCAGGTGCGGCCACGACACCATGGGCCCCATATGTGACAACTACCAGGTATGGCAGCACAGGATAAAACGGGCTTTCGATCCCAACACCGCCTCTGATCCGACCATGTACATCCTCCCGGAGGAAACCTGAGACGGGGGGAGGGCACCGGTACCGCCCCCCTCCTTATATAAAACGGGGTCGTCCCAAGCGTTTCCCTTGCCCGGGGCCCTCCGCCGCAGGCTCTTCGAGCTTACTAATCCTGCATGAAGGGATAGCGATAATCTCCAGGCGGCAGGACGTTCTCCTTGATTACTCGAGTTGAAACCCAGCGCTCCAGGTTAAGCCAGCTTCCCGCCTTGTCGTTGGTGCCCGAGGCGCGCGAGCCGCCGAAGGGTTGCTGTCCCACCACCGCCCCCGTGGGCTTGTCGTTGATGTAGAAGTTGCCGGCGGCGTGCCGCAGCATCTTCACCGCGGTGACGATAGCGTAGCGGTCCTGGGAAAAGATGGCACCGGTGAGGGCGTAGGGGCTGGTGGTATTGCAGAGCATCAACGTCTCCTCGTACTGCTGGTCGGGGTAGGCATAGACGGTTACCACCGGCCCGAATATCTCCTCGCACATCAGCTTGGATCGGGGATCCCTACTCAGCACCACCGTGGGCTGAATGAAATAGCCCTCGGAATCGTCGTAGGTACCGCCGCACAGGATATCCAGGTTGGGGTCCTCCCTGGCGAACTCGATGTATTTCGTTATCTTGTCGAAGGCCTCCCTGCTGATGACGGCGTTCATGAAGTTGCCGAAATTGCATACGTCGCCCATCTTGATGGTCGCCGCCTCCCCCAGCACCCTATCCTTGACCTCGGGCCAGATGGATTCGGGGATGTACACCCGACTTACCGCCGAGCATTTCTGTCCCTGGTACTCGAAGGAGCCGCGCACGATGGCTGTGACCAGAGCATCCATGTCGGCCGAGTTGTGGGCGAAGATGAAGTCCTTTCCGCCGGTCTCGCCGACTATGCACGGGTAGGAATAATACTTACGTATATCGGAGCCTATGGTCAGCCAGATGGTGGAGAACACATAGGTGGAGCCGGTGAAATGCACTCCCCCCAGGTCCAGGTGGTTGAGCACCGGGGGTGCCACCACCGGCCCCGGCCCGGGCACCATGTTGATAACGCCGTCGGGAAGGCCCGCCTCCTGGAGTACCTTCATGATGTAATAGGCGGGCAGAACCGCGTCCGAGGAAGGTTTCCAGACCACGGCGTTTCCCATCAGGGCCGGCGAGGTGGGCAGGTTGCCGGCTATGGAGGTGAAGTTGAAAGGGGTGAGGGCCAAGACGAAGCCCTCCAGCGGCCGGTGCTCCATGTAATTGAGCACGCCGTGGGTGGAGAGGGGCTGGTTGTCGTAGATCTGGGTCATGAAGTAGGGATTGAAACGCCAGAAATCGATAAGTTCGCAGGCGGCGTCGATCTCCGCCTGATGGCAGGTCTTGCTCGCGGCCAGCATGGTGGCGGCGTTGAGGACCTGACGGTACTTTGTGCTGAGCAGCTCCGCCGCCTTGAGCAGCAAGGTCGCCCGCGATGACCACTGTATCTCGCTCCATGCGAACTTGGCCTCGTTAGCGGCATCGATGGCCATCTCCGCCTGCTCCGGCCCGGCGCGGTGATACTGCCCCAGCACCTGCTGATGGTTATGAGGGCATCTCATGTCCACCAGGTCTCCGGTGGTCACCTCGCGGCCGCCTATGATGCATGGAACCTCCACCGGGTTGGCCAGCATGTCCTCCAGCATGGCCTTCAGCTCGGCCCGCTCCCTGCTGCCCGGCGCGTATTGCAATACCGGTTCGTTATCGGGTTTGCGGATATGGAATATGCCGTCAAACATCAGGCGCTCCTCCTTCTCTCACGGGCACGGTCTTTATATAACACTCCGATATAATACACCAACAAGGGTCAGGGATTCCCGGTCCATATAAACGCATCCTGTATTTCTCCACGGTCGTTCAACTCTATCATGAACGAATTCTCCATGCTGATCTTCTCGCCGCCCCTCTCGCCCTCGAAGACCACGATCCAGGCAGCCCTACTGTTTTCAGCGTCGATGGTCACATTCTTCACATCGTAAACGAAGGTCTCGCAATGGTCATGAAATTCCTTAAATAAGAACCGGGCGCCCTCCGGTCCCACCTTGGTGATCTTGCTCCCCCAGCCCTTGGGATTGCCCTCTCCTTCGTATACCGAGAAGGTGCCGTCTTCCGCCCAGAACCCCACGGTGTCATCGTAATCCCTGTTGGGTATGCCCTTTCTCCACGTCTCGATGATGTTGCGCAGATATTCCCCGGTAACCATCTCAACCTCCTTCACTCACGCCGCTTCAGGCATTCTCCGATCCGGCATGTCGAACGCCTAGGGCTGGCCCAGCTTATCGTCTAGCCAGTCGAAAATGCGTTGATGGGAAAGCACAGGAAGGCTCCCATCTGGCAGTGTTCTCCAGCTCCCTCCTCAGCGGTGAAGAGCAAAAAGTCCTTGGGGCAAGTGAGTTGGTCGTAGAGCTCCCGGGGCTGCCCGGGGAAATCCTGGTCGTTCTCCGAGTCGATGACCAGGGTGGGACAGGTTATTCCTTCCGCGTAATCCTCCATGGTCATCTCGAAGCACTTGAGGACGAACTCGCTGGGACTGCCGGCATCGAAGGTATACATCCCGTTATCCATGAACCACCTCAGGGTGGTGCTCTCCCCCATGGCTTCCTCGATCTCCTGTTCGAACTCATCGGGGTTGTTCTCGACGTATTCTAGGAATTCATCGGGGTCGGACGGCAGGTCGCTCGCCGATGAAATGTTGTTTATCAGGTCCGCGACGGGATAATATACGCCTCCGTCGGCGATCAGGGCGGTCAGGCGTTGCTCTCCCGAGGCGCCGCGGGGGGCCAGGTAACCGCCCAGGCTTATCCCCATGAGGGCTATCCTGTCGGGGTCTATCTCGCGGCAGGTCAGCGCGCAATCGACCACCGGGGTTATCACGTTCTCCCAATCCGGCCGGAAGGGGATGCCCTGCTCGCGGATGACTCCCCCCTGTCCAGGACCCGCGAAGGCGAGGCAGTTATAGCCCCGGCGGAGGGCTGCCTCCGCGCCGCAGCAGTAGAGTTCCTCCAGGGTGCCGTCGAAGCCGGTCTGGAGGATAAGGGTGGGCCGAGGCTCGCCGGAATCGTCGACCTTGTAAAAATAACCCGGAAGGGTCGTTTCCCTGTAGGGTATCTCCACGGCTTCGAAGGTCGGGGAGAATAACTCCGCCGCTTGAGCGAAACAATCCCGGCTCATACCCCAGGTCTCCAGTATGCGGGGATCGTCCGGGTCGCCGTGCAAGAAGAACTCAGCCGCGCGGTAGTAGTTCATGGCCCTCAAGTAGGCCTCATGCGCGCTCACGGTATGCCCCCCGGCCAGGCTCTCCTCGGCATAGCCGCGCACCCTCTCCGCCGTCTCGTACCACTCGGAGTACCAGTCCTCCATGTCCCCCTCCTCGATTCGACAGGCGGTGGTAAGGCATTCCCCGGTGTCGGAGCAATCGTAGACCGGCTCGCCCATGGTCCTCAACAGCTGGAAGGAGAAGGCGGGATCGCCAAACACGCATCCGAGGTGCTGATCCTCATCCCCGGGCTCGGCTGCTCCGCCTCCTCCCCACCCCCGCACCCGGCCAGTAGCAGGACCAGCATCAACATGACGGTCAAGATAGTAACGATCTTATTCATCGAGGCCTCCCTCCGAATTCCCCTCCGGTCCTCTGGCTCGCCCTTCCTTTTCGATATGGTAATTTTCTATTCGGCCGTTTAAGGCCACTGCCTTTACTATCGGTCCGGGCATCGCCGGGCCGGCCCCGGACCAGCGCCGGGGAAGGGAAGCAACGCCGGGAAGGGACTTCTCCTCCTCGATAATGGAATAGCCCGAATAGCGCCGAAATCGCGATTTTAAAGGGGCTGCTTGGAATGCCGATAGAATCATGGATGAAAGCCTTTAGCCGGAAACGAAACAACCCAACACCGGGCAGAGTGACGCTGGTGATACTCGCGTCATTCCTCGTCGTTGCCTCGACCTTCCTCTTCGTGCCCGCGCCCGCACTCGCCGGCTCCCTGGATTGGACCACCATCGGGGAACTGGGGGGAGGGCAGGTCCTCGACCTCGCCTACGACGGCGCCAACGATATCCTCTATGCCGGTACCGACCTGGGCTACGTGTATAGAAACACCGATCCGGGGCTTGGAAACGCCTGGGCCGAGGCCGGGAACCCGGCACCCTTGGGGGAACAGATCGCCGGTCTCGCCTACGACCAGACCAGAAATATCCTCTATGCCGGCTGCACGGACGGCCACGTGTACGTAAACACCAACCCGGGAGCGGGTAACACCTGGCAAGACGGAGGAGGAATGGATGACCACTCCGTCGGCAGCCTCCTCTACGACGGCACCCATAATATACTCTACGCCGGTTGCGCAGACGGAAGCGTGTACAGGAACACCGACCCCGGAACCGGAACCACCTGGAACAGCGCCGGCACGACGGGAGCCTGGGTGGAGAGCTTCGCCTACGACGGCGCCAACGATATCCTCTACGCCGGGTGCAATAACGCTCATGTATACAGGAACACCGCCCCAGGGACCGGATCCACCTGGGACGACGCCGGGGATACCTCGGGAGAGTCCGTCAGCGGCTTCGCCTACGACGGCGCCAACGATATCCTCTACGCCGCCTGTAACGACACCCACATATACAGGAACACCAATCCCGGTACCGGTTCCACCTGGGACGACGCCGGGCAGACGGGATGGTCAACTCCGGACAGCCTCTCTTACGACGGAGCACTGGATATCCTCTATGCGGGATGTTCCGACGGCAGTGTCTACAGGAACACCAACCCGGGAACGGGGAGCAGCTGGGCCCATGCCGGGGATGCTTCGGCGGGAGACGTCTATTGCCTCGCGTTCGACGGCACGAATCTCTACGCGGGATGTGCCGACGGTCACGTCTACCGCAATACCGACCCCTCGGAGGGAAACGTCTGGGCCGACGCGGGGAACACGGGGGGTGACGACGTCCACTGCCTCGCCTACGACGCCACGCACGATATCCTCTACGCGGGATGCACCGACAATCACGTGCACAGGAACACCGATCCCTCCGCCGGGAATACCTGGTCCGACGCCGGTGCGCCGACTATATTCGACGTGAACTGCCTCGCCTACGACGCCGCGAACGATATCCTCTACGCGGGCTGCAACAGCAGCGCGATATACCGCAACACCAACCCGGGATCGGGAAGCACATGGGATACCACCGGGGATACGGGAGCGGAATTCATTTTCAGTCTGGCCTACGACGCCGCGAACGATATCCTCTACGCCGGGGGCGGGAACGGTCACGTGTACCGCAACACCAGCCCGGGGACGGGAACCACCTGGCATAATGCCGGGGACACCACGGGGGGGATAGTCTACGCCCTGGCCTTCGACGGAACGAGTCTCTACGCGGGGTGTAAGAACGGCCGCGTCTACCGCAACGCCGATCCGGGATCCGGGAGCACCTGGAGCGACGCCGGGGATACCTCGGGAGGGATAGTATACAGCCTATACTATGACGGCGACGGCGATATCCTCTACGCCGGAGCGTGGAGCGGCCACGTATACCGCAATACCAGCCCCGGCACCGGGAGCACCTGGCACGATACCGGGGATACGACGGGAAGCGCCATCTACAGCCTGGCCCATGACGGCGCCAACGATATCCTCTACGCCGGAGCGTGGAACGGCCATGTATACCGCAACACCAGCCCGGGGACGGGAACGACGTGGACCGACGCCGGCGATACAACGGGGGATTGGGTAAACGGCCTCGCCTACGACGCCGCCGATAATATTCTCTACGCCGGGACATATAAGGGTCACGTATACCGCAATACCAATCCCCAGGGCGGGAACAACTGGACCGACACCAGCCTGCTGGGAGGCGGGTTCGTCTTATGCCTCTCGTACGACGGCGCCAACGATATCCTCTATGCCGGCACGGGCCTCGGTCACGTGTTCAGGAACACGAATCCGGGATCCGGGAACACCTGGGACGACGCTGGAGGCACGACGGGGACGGTAGTGCAGTCCCTCGCCTACGACGCCGCGAACGATATCCTCTACGCCGGGGCATTCAACAATCACGTCTACCGCAACACCAACCCGGAGACGGGAAGTACATGGGACGACGCCGGTGCCGCGGGGGGAGGAATCAACAGCCTCGCATTCGACGGCACGAATCTTTATGCGGCGTGCGATTTCGGTCACGTGTACCGCAACACAAATCCGGGGACGGGAACCACCTGGATCGACACCGGGAAAATCGGCGGTGGGAATGACGTGATGAGCCTCGCCTACGACGGCGCCAACGATATCCTCTACGCCGGGTGTTACAACGGTCACGTGTACCGCAACACCAACCCCGGATCGGGGAACACCTGGGTCGACGCCGGAGATACCACGGGGGGCGACGTCTACGCTCTCGCCTGCGACGGCGCACACAACATACTCTACGCGGGATGCGACAACGGCGACGCGTACCGCAACACCGACCCGGGAAGCGGGAGCACCTGGTCCGAAGCCGGGAGTCCTACATGGTATGGGTCTCTGGTAAGCCTCGCCTACGACGGCGCCAACGATATCCTCTACGCCGGAGGCAGTGACGGCCACGTGTACGCGAACGCCGATCCTGGAACCGGAAGCGCCTGGTCCGACTGCGGTGACCTGGCGGGGGGCAACGTGAACGGTCTCGCCTACGACGGCGCCAACGATATACTCTACGCCGGCACGCAATCCTCCAGGATCTTCAGGGGAGCGACATATCCCGCGCCCACCATCAACGCGATCGATCCCGTCAACGGCAACCGGGGAGAAAAACTGATCGATGTGGAGATAAACGGCGGGGATTTCAGGGGACCGGTATCCAACGTAACCGCGCAGCTCAAGAAGGGCGCATCAACCATCGACATCGACGTCAAGAACGTAAGCGCCGTCAGGATAACCGGGGACTTGACCATTCCGGGGGACGCCGCCATAGGGGACTGGGACGTGTACGTGAAGCACAACGACGACGGCAAGAGCGGCACCAAGCCAAACGCCTTCGAGGTACAGTATCGTCCCGCCTCCATCGCCGGTTGCGATCCCACATCCGCCGTGCAGGGACATACCGTTAACATAGACATCACCGGGAGCGGCACCCACTTCAAGGACGGGACCAGCGCCGCCACTTTCTCCGGAACGGGTATCACGGTCAACTCAACCCACGTAACCGACGCGAACCACGCCATGGCGAACATCACGGTGGCGCCGGACGCCCCCGTGGGTTCCCGCGATGTGAACGTGGTCACGGGAGACGAAACCCCGGAGCCGCTCGAGAACGGATTCGAGGTGAAGGCAGCTCCTCCCGCGCCCCCGCGGCTGGACTCCCTCGATCCTACTTCCGGTTCGGTCGGCACCCACGTGACGCTGGCCGGGCAGCACTTCGGGGATGCACGGGGCTCCTCCTACGTCTCCTTCAACGGCACCAAGTCCACCGCATACGACTCCTGGTCCGACGGCAAGGTCATCTGCCAGGTGCCCTCAGGGGCAACCTCGGGACCGGTTACCGTCATCACACCGGCCGGGACCTCCAACGGCATCGACTTCACGGTCACCGCGCCGCAGAGCCCGAGCATCAAGGACTGTTCTCCCAGGGGCGTGGTTCAGGGGCAGACCATAGACCTGGATATTCTGGGGGAGAACACCCATTTTCGGCAGGGGCAGAGCACGGCTCAGATCTCGGGGGGCGGCGTGGACGTACAAGCCACCCAGGTTTCCGACGCCGATCACGCTGCCGCCGGTATCGTGGTGGCCCCGGACGCCCAGCCCGGTATGAGGGACGTAAACGTGATAACCGGAAGCGAGACGCCGCGCCCTCTGAAAAACGTCTTCACTATCCATGAAGCCCCGCCCTCCCCGCCGGAGCTGGACAATCTCCATCCGGCCCGGGGCCAGGTGGGTACGCTCGTCTCGGTGGCTGGAAAGAACTTCGGCAAGGCGAGGGGCTCCTCCACGGTTACCTTCAACGGCACTCCCGCCACCAGATACGTCTCCTGGTCGGACTACGAGGTGGTCCTGAGTGTCCCACACGGAGCCACATCCGGATCGGTGAAGGTAGAGACTCCCTGGGGCACGTCCAACGGGGTGGATTTCACCGTGACCAGTCCGACCTTCTACTTCGCGGAGGGCACCTGCCGTCCCGGCTTCGATCCCTACCTGACCATACAGAACCCGGGCTCCAGCATCGCCGAGGTGCGCATAACCTACATGCTGGGGGACGGCACCAAC
>JAXHVT010000063.1:12425-28794 GCA_034188985.1 Actinomycetota bacterium
ACGGCGTATGGACCGGGGGCACCGACGTGGTGGGGGCCATCTCCCCCGCCGAGACCTTCTACTTCGCGGAGGGCACCTGCCGTCCCGGCTTCGATCCCTACCTGACCATACAGAACCCGGGCTCCAGCATCGCCGAGGTGCGCATAACCTACATGCTGGGGGACGGCACCAACCGGACTCAAATGCTCAACGTTCCCCCGACCACCCGCTCCACCATCGCGGTCAAGGCGGAGCTGGGAGAGGGCAACGACATCGCCCACGACTTCTCCTGCAAGGTGGAGAGCGTCAACAACCAGGACATCGTGGTCGAGCGCCCCATGTACTTCAACTACAACGGCGTATGGACCGGGGGCACCGACGTGGTGGGGGCCATCTCCCCCGCCGAGACCTTCTACTTCGCGGAGGGCACCTGCCGTCCCGGCTTCGATCCCTACCTGACCATACAGAACCCGGGAATCGCCGTGGCTCAGGTCAAGGTAACCTGCATGAAGGGCGACGGAACCATTACGGAGCAGCTCGTCTCCGTAGGAGACCATTCCCGCTCGACCATCTTCGTTCCCGACATCCTGGGCAGGGGCAACGACATCGCCCACGACTTCTCCTGCAAGGTGGAGAACGTCAACAACCAGGACATCGTGGTCGAGCGCCCCATGTACTTCAACTACAACGGCGTATGGACCGGGGGCACCGACGTGATGGGGTTCTCATCCTGACGAATAAAGAACTCGTAGTAAACGGATCCGCCCCAAAACCTCACATGGCTTTTATGCCCTCGGCGTAGACGACCGTGGAGGCGCTGGTCACCGCTGGATCGGTGAGCACGTTCACGCAGGCGGGCCTGCCGGATTGCAGGGCTCTTTCCAGAGCCGGGACGATCTCCTCGTCCCTGGTGACGAACTCGCCGTGACCGCCGAGGGCTTCAACCATGCGATCATAACGCACCAGGCCCAACTCCGTCCCGCAAACCTGTTCGAAACCGTAGCAAAGCTCCTGGGCATGCTTCGCCGATCCCCATGCCTGGTCATTGCAGATAACGCAGACGACGGGGACGTCGTGGCGCGAGGCGGTCTCGAACTCCATGGCGTTGAGCCCGAAGGAGCCGTCGCCGGAGACGACGACGACCCGTTCATCGGGGCGGGCCAGCTTGGCGGCTATACCGAAGGGCATGCCGATACCCAGGCTCCCGAACTGCAGACCGTTGGCGATAACACCGGCCTTCCGTCTCGCCCGCAGGGCCATGAGGCCGAAGTACACCGTGTCACCACCGTCCACGATATATATGGCGTCGTCTCCGGCGGTCTTCCTCAATTGATGCATCAGCCTCGTGGGGTGGATGGGATCCGAGGGAGTCTCACCACGCTGCCTGTCTTCCTCCACCATCGCGGCGAAGGTGTCCCTGATAGTTTTCAGCCACGCGCCTGTATCGCTCCAGCCAACGCCGTCTCCTCCTATGAGCACAGGTCGTTCCGCATTATTGATTAGCTGCGCCGCCTCGTACAACAGGGCCTCATCGTGTATCGCCACCTCAGTGGTTGCCCCCCTGGCTGGGAAGACGATCTCCTTATCCCCTACCCGCGGATAGAGAACGTCCATGAGAAGCTCCAGGTAGGTCGGTCCCGGCCGGCCGGAAACCGCGACCCTGAAGGCGGTTTCGAGGTACTCGGGTATTCTCTCGACCTCGTGGCATCTTCCCGCCTACTTGGTGATCGGCTTGACCATGTCCGCCTGGTCTATGTCCTGCAGCGATCCCCTGTCCAGCTCGCGTATAGCGGCCATGCCGGCTATGACCACCATGGGTGCGTTTTCATAGAAGGCGTTGGCCACGCCGGTCAGGGAGTTGGTGAACCCCGGACCGGCGGTCACCAGGCATACCCCCGGCTCGCCTTTATAAATGGACAGGCATGGGCCATCATCGCCGCGGCCTGCTCGTGGCGCACGTCGATGATCCTGATATCGTAATCGAGGCAACCATCGTAAACGGGCATGATATGCCCGCCGGAAAGAGAGAATATAGTGTCGATGCCCTCTACTTCCTTAAGATACCTGGCGACTACATGGCCTCCGTGGATCTCTCCCATCGCTGTTTCCCCCTTCGGTAGGAATCGCTATACCGATAACCGACAGTTTACCACTGCATAACGTGCCCCGTGCCCCGGCGCATACCTCGAGACCGGTATCTTCATCCCCCGGGGCGAGACGGCAGCGCCGCGAAGCGGGCGGATCCCGGAAGGAGATCTCTCCATCGAGTACCGCCATGCTGACCGCCGCCTTACACCATCACCCCGCTACTCGTTTCCTCCCCCGGTGACCGCGTGAAAGAACGCCGTTCAGAAGGCCTGGATGAGGATGACCACGCCCACCACTATCATCACCGCGGTGAAGAGATTTCTTATGCTCTTGGACTCCATGCGCGCGCTCATGAAGTGAGCTCCTACCTGTGAACCCATCAGGCTGGCCACGACAACCGAGGGGATGAGTATCCAGTCCACGCTCATGTTGAATGCATGGACGCCAAAGGCCGCCAGGCATCCCATGGCCACTATCACCGGCGCGGTGCCCGCCGCCTCCTTTGCCTCGCATCCCATGAGGACCAGGATGGCCATGGTGAAAGGGCCGCCGTCACGGGCCGCGAAACCAATCATGAAGCCCACACCGAGCCCGACCAGCAGGCAGGTGACGATCTCCCTGCGGCGGGAAAGGTCCCCTTTGACCATGCTGCGACCCCTGAAGACCAGCAGCCCGACGCCGATGTTGAGAAGGGCGAAGATGATCATCAGGGCCGTGGACGATGTGGGCCTGGCGAGAAGGGCCCCGATGGGGCTGCCCGCCAGGACCGCCAGTGCGAAGGGCGCCGCGGTCTTCATATTTACCATGTCGCGGCGGTAGTACAGGGCCCCGGCCGAGAAAAGCGTGACGGCGCTGGCCAGAAGGCCCAGGGGGATGGCCCCGGTCTTGAAATCCAGCCCCAGCCAGAAGAGGATAGGTACCAGTATCTGGGAACCGCCCGCCCCCATCATGGAGAAGATGAAGGACACCGCCAGCGCCGCCAAGCCTATGGTAAAGGCTTGCATGGCCCGAGGACCTTCCTCTCTATGCTTGTTCCTCGCCCAGTTCCCTCCTGATCCGCCGTACCCCACCCAGGTATATGTTCCTGGCGATCAAGCTCTTCTCCTTCCCGGCCACGCTCTCCAACAGCTGGATCTTTAGCTCCAGGGCCTCCCGTGGCGGACCGGTCTCCCCGTCTATAGCCAGGTCCACGATATGCAGGGCCAGCCGGTCGAATCCCTCCACGGCCAGGACACGGGCCCGCTCTATCACCTTCTCGGTGCTCCCCACCAGGTCGAGGATTTCCCTTGCTATGTCCCCGCTGCTCGACGGGAAGAGATGGGAGGGATTTCCGTCATACCAGCCGTGATACTGGCGCAGCGAAGCCTGGACAACGAAATAAGGGTGGCCGTAGATGGGCTGCAGGTAGGGGCTGATGGCGAATTCCTCCGGCCATTCGAAGCTCCGCGATATCTCCTTCTGCCACATGCCCCGGTTAAGCATCTCCACCACTTGTTCGTCCAGGAACCTCAGCGCCCGGGCCACGGTCAGGCAGGCTTCGCCGATTTCCCTCATCCCCTTTAGGGCAATGCCATGGCCGGGTAGCATCAGCTCCGGCTCCTTCGCCGCTATCGCCTCCAGGGTATCGGCCCATTCGGCGGCATAACGCTGCACCTTGAAGGGATTGCCCACGTTGGGGCAGGACCATACCCACATGTCTGAGACGCAGGCGGTTTTCCTCTCCGGTATCCACATCCAGGTGTGGTCGTCGGTCTCACCGCGGGCGTGCCGCAGCTCGAAGGTGACATCGCCCAGTTGAAGCGTCATTTCATCGGAGTAGGTCCTGTCGGGATATATATAGTCCCAGACGAAAGCTGGGATACCCTCCGGTATGGCGAACTGGATGCGGTTGATGTGCTCGTGGTAGGGAAGCATGCGCTGGTAGCGTTCGAACCTCTTCACCAGGTTCTCGTGGGCGACGATCACCGGCTTGGGATATCCCCGCTCCCGGGCGTCGTCGAGCAAGGCTCCCGTCCCGAAGGCATGGTCGGCGTGACCGTGACCGTAGATTATATAGGTTACGGGTTGTTCGGTGATCGCCCTTATCTCTTCCACGATACAAGGGCCGTCGAAGGGAAGGCCCGTATCGAACACCACCACTCCCTCGCCGGTCTCGATAAAACAGGAATTGGCGAAAAGCCGCAGCATGTGAACGCCGTGGCCGAAGTGCTCGATACCCCCCTGGTCCGAGAACAGGGGCTGGCTGCCGAGAGCGCCGTATTCAGGCATTATAAAACCCCTCTTTCCTTAACCAACCTCACCTCCTGGCGTGATTAAACCCTGGAATACCCACCCCTCTAAGCTGCCGATTACCGTATCGCCAGGTACCCGGGATTCAGACCGTCGACGGTCCAGCTAAGTCGTCGTCGTATTTCGATCCCCGTCACCGCCATCGGCGGTATGATCGGGCCGAAGCCGGGTGTGACCCCCAGACCCTGAGGGATCGAACGTGTTTGCCCCGACATAAAATGTCCGATGTCAGTGCCTGCCCCTATCCTGCTGTGACCTGCGAAGTGTCCGATGTCAGTGCCTGACCCCATCCGTTATCAGAGGCCGATCACGTCGTGGCCGCCGGCCCAGGCCCCGTGATAGAGGAAGTACATGGGGCGCTCGGCCACTATGGCCCACGGACTCCAGATAGCCACGGACACGTCATGACCGGTACCCACGGCAGCGGGCACGTTGACCGTTACCCGTGTATGAGCGGGCACGCCCACTTCCACATCCTCGACCGTGCCGTCTTCCAGCATGAAGGAGAGAGTAGCGATGGTGTTAATGTCACCGGGATTCTGAAGCGACAGCCACTCCTCGAAACCGTTCCGGGTGGTGCCCTCGGCGAAGTACCAGGAGTTCTTGGGATTCAGAGCCCCGGTGGCCACGTGCCCGCCGTCCCAGGCCCCGTGATAGAGGAAGTACATGGGACGCTCGGCCAGCAGCAGACTGTCCGACTCCACCACTGAGGAGACGTCCTGACCGGAACCTATGGCGTCGTTTACCCTCAGGGTCTGACGGCTGGTGGCGGGGACGGACATAGGCTGGACCACGGTGGAACCGTCGCCTAGGATGAAGGTCAGGTTGGCTACGGCATCGACATCGTAGGGGTTCTGCAAGCAGATATAGGTATCGAATCCCTCGCGGGTGGTACCCTCGGCGAAGTACCAGCGGTTGGCCAGGGAGGTGCTACCCACTACGCAATGCCCCCCGGCCCAGCCGTGGTAGTCGAAGTACATGGGGCGCTCGGCCACTATGGCCACCTCCGGGCTCCGCACCACCATGGAGACGTCACGACCCTCTCCCACCTCCTGGTTGACGTTGACCGTTGCCCTGGTCCGGGCGGGAACCTCCACCTGGCCCAGCAAAGTGGTCCCGTCATCCAGGATATAGGTGATATCCACCAGGGTATCATTATCCGATGGGTTCTGAAGGGTGAGGTACTCAGCGAAGCCGGAGCGCGTTGTCCCCTCGGCGAAGAACCATACCCGGCTGGTGTTGAGGGCCCCCACGCAGCAATGGCCGCCCGGCCAGCCGTAATAGTCGAAGTACATGGGGCGCTCGGCCACGATAAGACGGTCGGCGGTTAGCCTGGCCGATACGTCGTGATCTTCTCCCACCGCGGTGTTGACGTTCACCGTGGAGCGCGCATGGGCGGGGACCACCAGGGTACCGTCGATATTCTCCCCCGTCTCCAACATATAGGTTATGGTGACGTTGGCGTCCTCCTCCCCCGA
This sequence comes from Actinomycetota bacterium, assembly GCA_034188985.1. GTDB lineage: Bacteria > Actinomycetota > Geothermincolia > Geothermincolales > RBG-13-55-18 > JAXHVT01. Next base: position 18,260 of record JAXHVT010000063.1, read on the forward strand.
GTTCTGGATGCTGATCCACTCCTCGAACCCCTGCCGGGTGGTTCCCTCGGCGAAGTAGTATGTAGTGGCGGGAGGCGTCGGATCCCTCTGCATGGTGGCGTAGACAACATCCTTGCCGGTGGCGGCGTCCTCCACGTCGTACAGTACGAATAAGCGTTGATTGTCATCGCTGTGTATGGACGGGTAAGCGCCGGCCGCCTCAAGGCCGGAGATGAGCTCGGGAGCGGTCCATTCCCCGTTGACGGTCTGCGCGAAATGCTTGTTGAAGTCGTAATACGTTGCGGCGATGTTATTGTACTTGGCCGTCTCGAACACCGCCTGCTGCTCCCCGGTGTCGGTCCGGCACACGTCCACATAGCTCGGCCAGCCCGCAGCGGAGAAATGCACCAGGTCCGGCACGTCGGAGACGGTCACCGTGTCGCTCCACCCCGCCCCGTCATTATATCGGGAGCACATCCTCCCCACCGTTGGGGTACCGGCGCCGAACTCACTCTCGAACCACGAGGCGAGTATGCCGCCGTCGGCGAAAGCGCTTATGATCAGCCAATCCAGGTTGCTATTGGTATCCGGCCTTATCTTCTCCGCGGGGATGAACGCCTCGGGGTCTCCGGTGGGAGCGCTGGTGGTGTAATTCACGTTGTAATCCCAGAAGTTTACGCCGTCGTACATGACGGTGGCGAAGATGATCTGGTTGCCGCCGTTCCTGTCTATCACCATGTCCAGGTCCATTATATATCTCTGGTTAAGGTACCCCAGGAGGATAGCGGGGTCTGAAAAGCCGCCCTCGACCTCGCGGGTAAAGCGCAGCGAGTCCCCCCGAGGCTGCCAGTCCGCGCCATCCCAGGCATTGTTGGTCAAGCTGTAGCAGAAATGAACGTAACCGAAGGGGTCTATCAGGATGTCCACTACGTTACCATCCTGCCCGTCCACAGCCCGGGTGATGCTCACCGGCGCCTCCCAGGTCCCGCCCCTCTGGTAGATCGCATAGAAATTCCCCCGCTCCGGGTGGGCCGCGTCCGTGATCATGGTGATCTCTATGCCGAACACCGTCGCGATGCCCCGGTTTTCAGTGTAAAAGACGAATATGGGTATCCATTGTATGTTATTGGCGGCGTTGCTGACGTTTACCGGGCCCGACCAGGCACCGGCTATATCCCGTACCGCGCCGTGGATGTCGATCTTGGAGGTATACAGAGCTCCGGGCATGGTACTGACGGAATAGACCACCGTCACCTCCCCCCCGGCATCCGAGACATCGATGGAGGGAAAGTAGACGGGATGCTGCTGGCCGGGGTCATCGCTGAAATCCCATTGGGTGATCTCGTGCACCGCGCCCCAATCATCGTACGCACCCTCTATGAAACCCACTTGGCAGCGGTAGGAAGTGGGTACCGTTTCGTTGTTCAGCACCATGAGCCATGTGCCGTACAGCCGGTCGCCGTGCATAGTGAACTCCGCCCCCACGAGGCCCCAGCAGCCGGCGTATGCGGTGAGCTGTCGCGGCACTCCCCAGGCGCCGTCGGGCGACATGCAACGGCAGAACAGGTTCTCCTCCTCGTGCTGGTACAAGCCGGTATTGGGGTTTCTTACCCAGGTCCACCTGGAGTAGATCACATGCATGTATCCGTCCCCGTCCACGCCGAAGAAAATCTGCGCTGAATCCTCGAAACCCGAGACCCCGGTGAGGTTAGAGGGGGTAGACCACGCGCCCTCGGAGTAGGTGGCATGGTAGTTATCCGCGAGGTACTCGTACCTGGTTCCGGCAGGATCCGGGGCCTGAGAGATATCGGTACGAACCATCCCATCGTAGAAACAATGCAACCTTCCGTTGTCGTCCATATCCGTCCAGGAGGTTCCCACATTATACACGACGTCCGCGGCCGCACTGGGATCGTAGGGACGGGTCAGCGGCATCCAGCCTCCGGTCCCCGCCGTCTCTACCTCACCGGTCGCACTGAACTCCGTCTCCTCGCCGGGCTCCGGGCTCAGGAACTCGGGGAGAAGCCCATCGGGCACGCTCTCGCAGAGTTCCTCCAGCTGCTCATCAGCCTCCGGGTTGTAGGCCCCCGCCACCTCCGGCGAGTAATACACGTGCCTTTCGCCGATGGCATCCTCCAGGTCTCTCATGTCCCGGGAGGAAGAGGTGGAAACGGGGTCACCATCCCCGGGCGGTTCGGCCGCGGCGGAGGGCAGCACGGTTACCGCTATCAGGGCCAGCAAGGATAAGGCAAGCATGAGGGACAGCACGGCTCTCTTGCAGTCACACCTGAGGTTACCCGACATAACGATGCCCCTTTCTATAGATTCCCGAAATATGAAACGCGCCAATCCGGATATTCTCTACATTATAAGCGATAAGCCCGAGGGACAGAGGTCAAGCCTGATAATGTACCTGAAGTGTCACCCACCTACCGGCCATCATGTGAAAGATTTAAATCCAGGATGGCATTTACCGCGGAGAGGGCAACCTGACAGGGGGCGATTACCAGATGCGCTTATCGGATGGTTGAAAAGAGGATGCTGGATGGCCAATACGGCGCCGCGGTGTCCCAGGCCATGCAGATGCTCACGGAGCTCGGCGAGGCCTATGGAGCGGAGAACATGCTGGACATCAAGGGAGCCCATGTCTTCGCCTGGAAGGTGGCAGGTGACCTGCCAGGAAACGTGGTCCTGCAGAAATTAGTGGATATGGCGGGTGGTGAGAGGGTCAAGGTCCCCTGCACCTCCAATCCCCTTACCCTGAATCTGGACCTGGCGGAAAGGCTGGGACTTCCCGATGACCTCACCGCCACCCATCGTGAAAATATATCCAGGCTCCAGACCCTGGTCCGGGACTCCGGGGTAATACCCACCTACAGCTGCAACTACCATTATCCCTTCGAACCCAAGCTCGGGGATCACTACGCCCTGACCGAATCCAACGTCTGCATATTCGTCAACTCCTGGTACGGGATGATGAGCAACATGGAGGGCGACATGACCGCTCTGGCCTCGGCCATCACCGGCAAAACACCGCGATACGGTCTGTACCTCGACGAGAACAGACACGGGCGGGTCCTGGTGAGGCTCTCCGATGACGTGGATGCCGCCAAGCTCACCAACGCCGATTTCGGAGCCATAAGCTACCGCACCGGAGAGATTATAGGCGATGACCGCGTTCCCGTCTACGTCGGGTTCCCGGAGGATTTCACCGCCACCCGGGCCAAGTACATGCAGCCCCAGGTCGCTCACAGCTCATCCGCGCTTTTCCATGTTGTCGGCGCTACGCCGGAGGCACCAACCCTGGAGGCGGCCTTGGGTGGAAGGAAACCGGAGGAGGCTTTCACCATCTCCAGGACGGATATCGAGGACGTCTACCGGACGTTCAATACCACGGACAAGCGGGAAATCGACATAGTGGGCATAGGATGCCCCCACTGCACCCTGGAGGAACTCGGGGAGCTGGCCGGATTGCTGCAGGGGAAAAGGGTCAGCGATGGAACCCGGCTTTTCATCGGCACCAGCGCGGCGGTCAAGTCGCTCGCGGACAGGATGGGCCTGGTGAAACCCATAGAGGAAGCCGGTGGCTGGTGCTTTCCGACATGTGCACGGTGGGCCTGCTGCTCCTGGGTGTTATCGAGATATGGGACATAAAGGCCGTGGCCACCAACTCGGCATGCGCCTCGGGAATCAGGGTGGAGCACCCCGATTTCGTACCCGGCATCGACATCCGCTTCGGAAACGCGGAGAGATGCATACGGGCGGCGGTCAGCGGCAGATGGGAGGATTGACATGAAATCGAGCAAGGTCCAGGGATACTGCACATCGACGCCGCTGTCGGAGGGGGAGGCTGTCGTGATCTTCAGGCCGTTCGACCTCCTTTCCATCGAACCCATCTCCGGCACCTTCGAGGCCGTGCACGAACACGAGGGAAAGCCGATCAAGGACAAGATACTTGTAGCGCCCTGCCTCTGCGGGGCCACTATCGCCGAGTTCATCCCCCTCTTCCTGAGCATGGTGGATAACAGGCCCAAGGCCATCATAACCACGGAATCCATTGCCTACGTGCCCATAATGTCCGGCTGCCTAGCCGCGGGAATCCCGCTGCTCTACGGCCTGGACAGGGAATTCGCGAGCGGCGTCAGCACCGGCGATACCCTCGGAATCGACGCCGAGAAGGGCGAGGTCGGCCTGAAATAACCGGGCGTGATTTCGGGCCTGGCACGATCTACCGGCCTGCAACAACAGCAAGGCCTTCACCTAAGAGGGGGTCTGCCCCGGAAATCCGCCGCTTCTCTTTAAAATAGGCCCGGTTTCCGGCCTTTGTGCCTGGGCCGGGCCGAGAGCCTTGAGATCGCTTCGCAGGCGAGCACGCCTGCTCGCGATGACGTTATCGTCGCCTCAGGCACTTATCGGGGCCTGACCCCAGTGCCTCTCAGGCCAGGTGACGGCGCAGGAAGTCCGCCGCCGCCCACTGCGCCTCCTCCGCCTCGTCGGAGACGAAGAAAGCTAGGTGCGTACCTCCCTCTATCCAGTAGTGCTCCGCTCCGGGTATGGCCTCCGCCGCGTAACGCGCCTGCTCGAACTTCACGTCGGCATCGGCGGTGCCATGGATCACCAGGGTGGGCGCCTCGACCTTTTCCAGGGGCAGCTTATCGATCTTCGCGTACTGCTCGAGGTCGTTATCCACACCGGCTTTCCTGGGATCGTAGGGATTCATGGATTGCATGAGATCGATGACGTATTCAAGCTTGCGGGTATCGGCGAGCATGTGCTTGATGCGCTCCCTAAGCTCCTCCTTGGAGAGATACCCCTCCGTCTTCAGGATCTCCTTGACCACCGGCTTGGGAAAGTTCGCCGCCAGGAGCTCGTTGAACCATACGCCCATATCGGAGAGGTAGATGGCCTGGGCCAGCTTGCCGGCCTGCTCCGGCATCAGGTATTTACAGCAGACGGCGTCGATGGCCACCAGGGCCCCGGTACGTTGGGGATGCCTGATGGCAAAGGTGTATCCCGGAGCCCCCCCGCGGAGCAGCAGACCACGCCGACCTTCTCCAGCTCCAGGTAATCAAGGAGGGCGGCCATGGCATCGGCTTGCTCTTCGATGGTCCTGCCGGTGGACAGGGGAGTCCTCAGGTATCCGGGCCGTGACGGGCATATGGTGGCGAAGCCGTTTTTCGTGAACGGCCGTCCCAGCATGATGGCCTGATCGTATCCTCCCGGCACCCCGTGAACGCTGAGTACCTGGGGGGCCCTGGCCCTCGAGCGCGTATTCCATCTTTCCGGCCGCTGTCTCCGCCAGCTCACTCCCAGCGGCCAGCCTCTCCTTTATCTCCTCCTCAGTCCCTATCCACTTGAACCTCGAAATAGGCTTATCGCTCATGTCCAGCCTCCCTTTCCATTATTATCCTCCCTACACTACATGGCCAGCGAACCCCTTTTTTAAACTCGACTCCCTTTTGAACGATCATTAACGGTATGGAAATGACATGATTGGCGCCGCGAAATAGTCCCTATGGCCGATACCCACCGTGGGCAGGTCAAATGATAATCCAGGTGTTCCATCACGGGTTGCCACCTCCAGGAAACGGGAATATATACATGGGATATGGACGGCGTCAGGCGCCGGAACGGATCGCGGAGGCGGGTACGTAATCCGTGTCGACACCAGTCATGGTTTTCGGTTCTTATCGAGGAGGTTCGAGACATGAAAGAGGGTTACCGTCCGAGGATAACGCCGTGGAGCATCGATGAATCGCTTTCTTCCTCCCTGACTTCATTCGAGGACATGGCGAAATTCCTCGTGAGCTACGCCATACTCGCCCCCTCCGGTCATAACACCCAGCCCTGGCGATTCGCCATCAAGAGCAACAGCGTGGAGGTATACGCCGATTACTCCAGGCGGCTGCCGGTGGCGGACGGCGATGATCGGGAATTAACGATGAGTATCGGAGCCGCCATAACCAACCTGGAGGTCGCGGCGGCCCACTTCGGTTTAAAGAACGAGGTACGTTACCATTCCGGTAACGACAAGGAGCTCATGGCCAGGGTAATCCTGCAGAAAGGCGATGCCGACAAGGGATTGCTGGACCTCTTCCCGGCTATCACCGGCAGGCGCACCAACCGCCTCGCCTTCAAGGACAGGGAGCTGGAGGCAGGGGATCTCGAGAAGCTGCGCAGGAACTCAACCTTTGGCCAGACCTCGGTTCAGCTTGTCACCGACAAGGGCATGAAAGACAGGCTGGCCGAACTCATCGACGAGGGAGACAGGGTGAGGATGGCGGATAGATCCTTCAGGAAGGAACTGGGGGACTGGATCCGTCCCGCTAAAAGCATCGCCGATGACGGGCTGATGACGGACAGCATAGGCATCCCCGGATTTCTTTCCTGGGCCGGCCCGTGGATGATGCGCACCTTCAACATTGGCAAATCACAGGGAAAGAAGGACGCCGACCTGGCGGCGAAAAGCGCCGCCATCGCCGTGGTACTGGGATCCGACAGCAGGGACAATCTCCTGGATGCCGGGAGGCTGTTCGAAAGGTTCACCCTCACGCTGACCAATATGGGTATGGGATATTCCTTCTTCAATCTGCCGGTTGAGGTACCCGCTTTACGCGTTAAACTCAAGGCGTTTCTGGACATCGGGGTGCTGCCGCAGCTCCTGTTCCGCATCGGCTATGCCCATCCACCGGACAAGGCCGCACCCCGGCGAGCGGTGGAATCGGTTCTATTACGGGAATCATGACTCGGCGGACCCTTCCGCGCTATCCTCCATGGCGATTACCTCCATCTTCATATCCAGAAGCGGCGCGTCGATTGCAGCCTTGCCGATATCCATGATATCAACGTCCTCGCCGCGCAGTATCTTGATATGGTGGAGGTTAATATCCCCACCGAAGGCTATATCAACCCTGTCCCTGAGGTCTTTGCTCCTCAACTCAAAGGTTACGGTCAGTGCGTACATGGGCACGCCGGTATCCACGAAGAGTATATCGGCCCCGTTATTCACAGCCTCGAAGGCCTGGGCCGAGACCTACTCGTGTTCTCCCTTGATCTGAACCACTTTTATGCGGTCCCGAATATGTTCAATCTCCCAAAGGCTCTCCGCCACGCCTCCCAACATGCGCACGTAGTTCTTTGTCCAGATAGACGAAGGGTTCCCTGGTCACGCGATGGTAAGCCCCTCTGATCACCACCGCCCTGCGCACCACACACTTCATGGCAGGTGGCATCCTTCTACAGGCACCGCAGACCACCCTTAGTTTATCGCCTACCACCGAGACGAAATCACTCGCGGCGGTGACGATACCCGAGGGCTCAGCCATAAGGCCCATGAGCGCCTCCTCGGCCAGGGCTATCCCCTAGGCCCCCCGCTCAGCCTGGCTATCTCCTCTCCTTTGACAACCCGGCTGCCGTCATCCAGTATCATCTCAACCGACAAGCCCAGCCTCTCGGCCTCCCTGGCCGCCGTATCCGTCTAGGCGATGATGCCCTCTCAGTCCGCGAAGATCACCGCGGTCCCCTCCCTGCCGGCCACCCCGTGGAATATCTTCTCCCTAAGATCGTGCACAAAACCTTTTTTTCGGCCCGGTAATCTAAACTCTCGTAACAAGTCTATATTAGATACATCCCCCCCTGCATATAACGGCGCATCGTACACCCTGCATCGCCCGCGGAGCTTACCAAACGTTAAGCAATACTGCCAAAAGTCGATATTGTTATCCACTTCGATATGAGAGAATTGATAAGCGAAGCTTTAACGATAGCGGGAGAGATTCCGGATCAAAGCTGGCGGATAGGGAGTGGCGCGCTGTGGGTAGGTGAGCGAGAGATAGCTCATGTTTGAGTTACCGGTCGGCATTCCAGGCCCCTTCTGGGGCCTGTTTTATTTGGTGCTTTATCAGAATGGCCGCCGAGCTGATAAAATAGAATCAAGTTGATCCTTTCATCGCATACTCCTAAGCTGCCAATCGGATACCAGGGGGCCTCCTCATGGATGACGTGGAGAACGAGGAAAAAGGGCCGTCAAGAGAGCCATTCGAATTGAGGCAGATCGAGGAAAAATACCGACTTCTGCACGAATACGCCGGGTATGCCATCTTCAGTTATGATCCCGATCTCGTACTGACGGAGGTAAACAGCACCGCCTGCGAGATATTGGGATACGAAGAAGATGAGCTTCTCGGCCGCAACATATTTGAGCTGGGCGTCCTGCATCCCGGCGAGATCGACATGGTTAAAAGAGGCGTCGAACTCCTCTTCGAGGGGAAGACGGTTACCTCCGAGGATCTCGTCTATCTCAGGAAAGACGGAAATACCGCGATCGTGAACACCGTGGCGGTGCCGTTAACAAATGACCGGGGAGAGGTATACGAGATTATAAATATCGCCCACGATATCACAGCGAGAAGGCGCGTGGAGGAGGAGCTGGAGATGCATCGTCACGGCCTGGAGGAGATGGTCCAGGAACGTACGGCGGAGCTGCGTAAAGCCAAGGAGGAGCTGCAACGCGGCGAGGCCTATTTTCGCGCCCTGGCCGAAAGCATCTCCGACCTAGTGATCATCTTGGATGAAAAGAGAACCGCGCTCTACGTCAGCCCATCGGTGGAGCGCCTTCTGGGTTACAAGGTGGAGGAGGTCAAGGGGAGCAACGCCTTTGATTTTATAGCGCCTGAGGACACGAAGATTTTGAGGCGACTGTTCGAACGGCGCTTGAAAATCGAGGGCGTATCGGAGGAACTCCTTTTCCGGGTGCGACACAAGGACGGCTCCTGGCGCTTTTTCGAGGCTATAGGCCGCAACCTGATGGACGATCCATCCGTCAAGGGAATAGTGGTCGACGCCCGCGATATCACCGATCGCAGGCAGATGATGGAGGCGTTGAAGGAATCCGAGGAAACCCACAGGGCGCTCGTAAACATCTCTCCGGACGGGGTAACCATATCCGATTTAAAAGGCACTATAACCTTCATATCACCACGCACGGTGGAGTTGCACGGCTACGGATCGGAGGAAGAGCTTTTAGGGACCAGCGCCTTCGAGCTCATAGCCCCCGAGGACCGCATAAAGGGATTCGAGGAATTAGGAAGGATCGTTGACATGGGAGTGGTCAGAAACTCGGAATACACGCTGCTCAGGAAGGATGATACGCGCTTCATCGCCGAACTGAACGCGTCGGTCATAAAGGACACAGAGGGCCGATCGGAAGCCATGGTGGCCTTCACCAGGGACATAACGCTACGCAAGTGGCTGGAGAGGGAGCTGATTACCCGCAGCCAGGAGCTGGAGGCTTTCGCCCACACCATATCCCACGACCTCCAAGCCTCCATGTCCATTATCGACGGCTTCTCCCAGGCCGCACAGGGCGCGCTGGATGAGGGTGATATGGAGCTGTTGAAGGAGAGCCTGGAGCATATCGAGAAGGTATCAAAACGCGTGGACGGATACATCGATTCCCTTCTCGGCTACGCGCGGGCCGGCCACCCCGAGGGAGAGATATGCCGCACCGAGGTGGAAGAGGTTTTGATGGAGGTACTCACCGACTTCGATCAGCAGATCGTGAACAAAGGAGCCAGTGTAACCATAAAGGATCCCCTTCCAGCCATAATGGTAGATCCCCTCAAGCTGCGCCAGGTATTCCTGAACCTCATCGGCAACTCGCTGAAATATACGGTCGACGAGCCACGGCCACTGATAGAGCTGGGTGCGATGGTGGAAGGCGACAGGATCATCCTGTACATAGATGATAACGGCACGGGCATACCCCTTGAAAAACTTGATGACATCTTCAAGCCCTTCGAGCGGGCGGCGGTCATGCAGCCTCAAGGATTGGGCATCGGTCTATCCATCGTGAAGAGGGCCGTCGAGGCATGGGGGGGAGAGGTATGGGTCGAATCCTCCCCCGGCGAGGGCGCCACCTTTTTCTTCACCGCCCCGGCCGCCAACAAATAAGTGGCCTGGGTTTCATCCTTCAACCCATCCCATCCTGAGCGATGTGTCGTGTCTCCTGGGCTTCACGGCTCAGAAGTTAAATCATTATCCAAGTACCAGGTTTATTGCCGTCAAAGGACTGTAGTATGCGTATCTTTAAATGCAGGAAATGCGGCTTCCCTTTCTGGCTTTAGAAGATCATCCGCTGGAACGACAACGGCACCATATCCGAGCGCTATCGGCCGGATCTGCGGACGGTGTTGATCGGATCCAACATCTTCAACGAGCTCTTCGCCCGTATCGAGAAACATATGTGCGTCTCTATCTCCCATCTCGTCTTCGAAGCCCATAGAAACGCGGCCAAGGAGATTATGGACTCCACCTTGAATAAGTTCCCTTTCTTCCTGGGGAGGATAGGCCCCAACAAGCACCTGGTGGTAAGAGTATTCTGCGAAGTGGCCTTGGTAACCGGACAATCCTACGCAAAGGCGCTGCGCTACCGGCCGGGCTCTCATTCCGCACATCTCAGAACAGATATCTCCGAATTAAGTTCCCAGCTCAACTAGCCTTTTTGCTTCTTCATGCCCAGGATGCTCTCGGTTGATATCTGCTTCCAGGCGTTGAGG
>JAXHVT010000064.1:0-22137 GCA_034188985.1 Actinomycetota bacterium
CAGTCCTAGCACCTCGCCCAGCTCCCTTACCGCCAGCAATCCCGCGTCGCTTGTGACCTTTGCCCCCCTGAATTCCAGCCTTAAATGCCCGTCGAAACCAAGCCTCAGACGCCCGTTTTCGCCTTCACCCATAGGGCTTTCTCCTTATGATATACCTGTCTTACCGATAAGCCTGTTCTGATGCATTGTTAAGCAAAGCTAGCAAGTATCCCTTTGGGATTTGATATGATAAATGCGGGTTTAATGATACGGCTTTGCTCTTTTATGCCTTGTTCTCCTTTTGTTTAACATTCGATGTATCGCTCATGCAACATACGGCTCTATCGAACAGCAGAGGCGCTAAAACCAACCATCTGTAACTTGCTTTTCGGTAGTATGCTTCATATTAAATCTGCCAACGAGATAAAGAATTCTTAATCACCACATGGATACTATAAGCATCCGTTCTCTTATCCGCTTTCCCCTTAAATAGTAATTATAAATGAGGTTTGTTGTAAGGATGTGAGCCTATACGGTTCCTCCGGGCACAGCGGAACAAGGCGGTTTTTCAGACTCCTTTTCCCGCCTCCATATCTCAGTTCCCGTGAGTCCCGCGATTCCGAAAAGATACCGACTGGGATATGACTGTACAGTTCGTCTATCTCGTTGACGGCCGGCAATAATCCCCATTGGAATCCATCGCCTGCCATCTAGCAACCGATGGATAATCCCCCAAACAGGCTATAGAGCCCGATATGGGAACAACCGATATTCCAGGCAACCTGATAGATGGGCACGGCCGTAACGGGGCATGTATTCCATCAGCAGGGAATATGAGTGTCCCGGCACTCGGACCCGGCAGTGGTCGTGAAGATGACTTAAACAAAGAGGTAGGTGAACGCGCTGTGAGCGATACGGATATGAAGGGGCTGGAGATCCGCGCGCTCGACCCGGAAGACGGCCGGGCCATCTCCGATGCCGTTGACGTACTGTCGGTCCTAGGTGAAGAGTACATGCCCATCGAGAAGCTGCTCCACCACGTGATACATCACGTTGTTATGGGCGCATTCCACCGGAATGTATTGATAGGCGTCGTCGTGGCGCATGCGTTGAACTCGCAGGACTTCGAGACCCTCGAGAGGCGTATGGGCACCGAACGGCTCGCATCGCTTTCGTTACTGCGTGAAGAAAAAACAGGCACCGTGGATGCACTCGCCGTCAAGGAGTCCTGCAGGCGGATGGGCAAGGGCCAGGGTCCGGGAATCGGGTCAAGACTGCTCGCTGAGGCCGTGAGCAGGCTGAAGGATTCGGGATGTCATTTGTTCTTTGCTGAGTCATGGGTTTCGGGTTCCGGTGATGAATCAAAGAACATGGGTGCCAGGCTCGGGGGCGAGCTTCAACTCGAGGTCCCCGGTTACTGGAATTCGGACGGGGTATACTGCCCCGTATGTGACAGCACCGACTGTCAGTGTACGGCGCTCATTTTCGTGAAAACGCTTTGATGCCGCAGTTTTGTGCGTGGGCTGAATAACCTCCTTGCTTTCGGACGAACGATGTCGCCCACATCAACGAGTAGCGCTTCATTTTGACTGACGGGAAAGCCGAAATAGAGGAATGGCGCCTTTCCGCGCAGGATCGCAGCCGTTCACAACGCGCTCAATCTCCCGTCCATCATGTGGAAGGAACGGTCAGCCACATCGAGGATACCCTCATCGTGGGTGACGATGACCACGCACTTGTTGTCCTCGCGCGCCAACCCGCCCAGGATGTCCACCACTACGCGTCCGGTCGCGCTGTCCAGGTTGCCGGTAGGCTCGTCGGCCAGGATGATATCGGGATCGTTGGCCACGGCCTTGGCGATGGCCACGCGCTGCTTCTCGCCGCCACTTATCTTGTCGGCCTTGGCCTTCTTGAGCCTCGCGTCTATCCCCGTCCTGTCCGGTAGCTCCACCGCCCGACTATGCTTTCGTGGTGAAGGTACGGCGTCGATGTCCATGGGCAGCATGACGTTCTCAAGCATGGTCAGGGCGGAGATGAGGTTGAAGAACTGAAATACGAAACCCACCCTTTTTCTGCGGTAGCTGATAAGATCGGCGGCGGCATCCTCGCCGAAGATGATTATCTCGCCCGCGTCGGGACTCCCCAGCGAACCCAGGAGATATAAGAGCGTGTCTTGCCGGAGCCGGACGGACCCACGATCACCGTCACCTCGCTCTTGCGGGCCTCGAAGCTCACGTCGTCCACGGCGGTGATATCCCCAGCCTTGGACTTGAAGGTCTTGCTAAGGCCTTTAACCTCGAGTACATCCTCCACTGGCGCGTCACCATCTATTCCATGCCAAGGACCCGCGCCGGCCTGAGCCTGGTTATCCATATCACGGGGATCGCCATCCCGAGCAGGCTTATCCCGATAAGGATGAAGATCCCATAGAAAAGTAGGTCCCCCTGGTAGATGACATTGAAATTGATGCTGTCGTCCTCCTCGACGGCGACGGAATGCAGGCCGCCTTCCTTGTACAGCTTATGGTCGGTGAGATAGTTGGCGGTGTATTCCTGCGGCTCCTCTCCCCCTCTTTCACAACCTCCTTCTGCACGTTCCCGGAGAGCAGCCAGTCGCCTATACCCTGGCTGATGAGGACAGCGGCCCCGGTGGCAAGGAGCACGGAAACAGGCAGATGCATATAACCTCCGCGGCGTACTGCACGATGACTTGGCGGCCCGTCGCCCCGATGGCCTTGAGCACGCCCAGCTCCCTGGTCCTCCCGCCGATGATGATGGCCATGGCCAGAAGGATGATCAGGGCGCAGGCCCCCAGGGCTCCGATCAGCCCGATCATCGAGGTCTTGCCCACTTTCTCCAGGGGCTCTGATATCTTCTCGTAATCCGCGTAGTCAGTTATGAACTCGTACCTGCTGCCGTCCGCTACCTCCTCCCAGAAGGCCTTCTGCAGGGCGGCGGTGCTGTCCACGTTGTCGAAGTTATTGGAGCCCAGCTCCATGTAGCCGGGCGTGCCGTTGAGCTCCTGCACCACGGAGAGGGGAGCGAAGAGCTTATTGCCGGCTGGGTAGTAATCGAGGACGCTCCCAGAATCGCGCTACGCCTCGATAGTCTCGTATATACCTATGATCTCGATCTCCATGGTGCGGTTGTTCCTGCTCCCACCGACAATCACCGCCTCTACATGATCTCCGACCCCGAGCTCGTTGTCCTCGGCCATGTTCTTCTCCACCAGCGCCACGCGGTTGTTTTTCAGGTAGTCCTCATAGGTGAAGTACGAGCCCTCTACGAGCTTCTTGCTCCAGTTGAGGAAATCGGCGGCGGCGGAGCAGTCGTTGTTGCCCTCGAACACGAAGAGGTTTCCCAGCGTCTGCCGGTTGAGCCCTCGATGCCCCGCCTGGGCAGTTCCTCGTCCGTCGCGTACTGCGCCAGGGGGGCCAGCTCTGAGTTCTCGGCGTTGGTGATGATGATCCCGGCGTTCCGTACCTTGTCGAAGGTAAGGATATGCTCCTGGCGGGCGAAGGTGTCGGCGACCTCCTCCGGAAGTAGAAACTTGGCCCTGTCCTCGATCTCCTCCTCGTTCATGCTGCGGGCTTCGCACTTCCGCTGCCTCTCTCCTTTATCCAGCTCTTGCTCATAGGAACGTCATCCTAACAAGGATCGTTCCTCTCGCTTTTTGCACCCGAGAGAATCTAGAAATCCCTCTGCAGCCGGTAATCCCTTGCCTCGCCGGCCAGAGCATCGGTCTCCACCCGCATCTTATCGATCTCCGCCAGGCCGTCCTCGAACTCGCCACCGGTCAGGTACGACCTTATCTTGCTCTCGTTCAGGGTCTCTATAACGTCCAGCGCCTTGCCGAACCATTCATCAACGAACTCCCCCGGATTCCCCGTTTTCTGCGCGATCTCGATCATCGTCGTCGTGTATTCCTTCTCCTCCTCCACGCTGTCCAGCGAAAGCACGCCCTGGTATTCGCCTTCCGCCGGTATGACGTTGCTTAGCATATCTCCCTGTGTGTCTTCGTACTGCTCCAGGGAGCCGCCGGGATTCAACGTCGCCTCGGGATTCAGGCCCTGCAGTACGTCGAAGAAACCCTCCAGAGCAGCGCTTATCTTCTCTCCCTCGCTCGCCATGCGGTATGCGTATGCGTCATCCCTGCCGATGTACATCATGGCCTGGTCCTCACTGCTCGGACCGCACCCCGGCATAAAGGCAACCAGAGAAGCGGCGAGCATGCTCAACGTAAACAGGGCCAATGCTTTTCCCACTCCAGGCACCTACCAGATATCGACCAGCCTTATCTGCCTGTAGTTACAATAGGGTGATCTCGGGCCGTCGTCAAAACGGGCATCGTCGCATTCTATGCAATCTACATCATAACAGCCGTGCTATATGATACATGCGAACGGCCGTAAGCCGAGCACGCCTACCGTGTGGTGGGAATCAGGGTCTGACGGCGGATAAGCATTCTGTATTCCATGGGCGTTTAGTTTCTCTTTTCCCAGAGCCTTCCTGTATGACAGTTCGAACCAGCCCTTCGATTTTCGGTAATCGTACTTATAGGGCAGGAAATCCGCTCCATGAAGGGCCTTTTTCTTCATGCCGGTGAACAGCCAGTCGTTCTTGAAGGACGACCGTGGCCGAAGGCTGCCGTCCAGCGTTCTGGCAGTTCCGGCAGCCAACCCGCGGTATTTCATCTTTGTTCTCTACATAGAGGGAAAGTGTCCGGGCTTATAATACCCCTTGGCCTTCAGGGTGCCGATATGGATCATCCCGAAGCCGATTCCCGTATCGACCAGATATCCCTGCGTGGCCCTCTGACCGCTATAAACGGTAGTGGTTGTCACGATGAAGGGTTTGCCTATCAACCTCATCGCGTGCATCCACAGGAACATCCTGTCGATAAAGGCTTTCATCTGCCCCGAGACATTATTCATGAAGACCGGCGATCCCAGAACGATAAGGTCTGACTGCAGTATTTTTCTCTTTATCTCATCCATGTCGTCGGCGATTATACAATCCCCCGTTTTCGTGCAGCCTTAGCATTCCTTGCAACACTTGATGCTTTTCTCGCCCAGCATGATGATCTCGTGAGAGAGCTCGCCGAATGACTCTCCCGCGGATGAGACCAGATACTCGACGAGAGCTCGAGTATTCGATGTCTCGGTGGAAGGACTGCCGATTATCGAGAGCACCTTCCCTTTTTTGTCTCCCATTTCCAATACGTACCTCCTGAAGCAGATAACCTACGGGTTATGGCTGGGAATCACCCTCGTCGCCCTCCGCTTCACGCTGAGCGATCAGCATCTTTATGAAGGCGCCGATGGCCCGCCATTCCTCCGGGGTCAATTGCTGGCCAGCCAGGGGATGGGGCGGCGGAGACGGCTCACGCAAGCGGGCCCGGGCAAGCTGCTCCTCGTCGAGGTATCCGGCCAGCTCCATCAAGCGCAAGTAGCCGACCTCCAGGACCGCGGCGAGGCGCGCGAGCACCCTTGGAGAGGGGCTGTTGATGACACCGCGCTCGAGCTTGTGAAGGTATGCCGCCGAGATATTGGCCGGATCGGCCACCGACGCAAGCGATAATCCCTTGTCCTCCCGCGCCTTCCCCAGTTCATTTCCAAGTTCGATCAGCATATGACTATATTAACTATAGTATATATTTATGTCTACTATAGTGTATGTTACTCCCAAACCATGCTCGACGGGCTCCGGATAACCCACACCCCCATATCCACGATTCCACGATACTTACTATTATGCCGACCCCTTACCCCTCTTACTCGACACGTACTTGTCCCCACCCGGAGGTATGCTATTGGGCGGGTAAGGGAAGACACCGGACGCCCCCGGGCGGTCGGGGAAGGACGGGAAGTGATCGATGGCGGAAAGAGAGCTCAACCGGCTTACATCGGGGCTCCGGGAGCTTTGCGCCCGGCATGTCCTGGATGAGAAATGGCTCGTTGCGCCGTCGCGGCGCGTGGGATTCCAGTGGCTGGACACGGTGGCTCGGTCGGGCCAGCCGGTGTTGAACGCGAGGGTCAAGAGCTTGCCCTCCATGGCTCTGGAGCTGGCCGCGCCGGAGATGAACAGGCGAGGCTTGACCTACCTGCGGGGAATCGCATCGGAGGTTCTCGTCGACCGCGTGCTTTCCCGCCTTCGGGATAGCGGCGGGGAATACCTGTCGAAGCTGGATCCCGGCCCCGGTCTGATCGGCACCCTGCGCTCCACCCTCGCCGATCTGCGGCTGGCCGGCTTGGCGGCGCGGGACCTCGAGGGGGACGCCTTCGAGGTCCGGGCCAAGGGGAGGGACATCGCCTTCCTTCTGGGCGAATACGAGAACGAGCTCGAGGGTTTCGGGTTGGTGGATTACGCCGGCGCACTGCGCCTGGCCACGGAGCGGCTGCACGGGACTCCACCTCCCCTGGCGGACGGCACCCTGGTGTTGCTGTCCAGCGACATGCTCACCGACCTGCGCGGCCTGGAACGGGAGCTGTGGGAGGCCGTTCCCGAGAGGCATCGCCGCCTGCTCGAGGTAGACCAACCATGCGAGCCCGCGAAGCGCTCCCCGAGCGACGCCTCCCTGCTGGCATGGATACCGGAACCGGCCTCGGCACCCCGGCCCGCCGGTGACGGCACGGTGAGGATGTTCCGCGCCGTGGGAGAGGTCAACGAGGTACGGGAGGTGCTGCGCCGCTGCGTCGACGAGGGCATTCCCTTCGACGAGGTGGAGATAATACATACCGACTCCTCCACCTATCCCCCCCTCGTTTACGAACTGGCCCGGCGCCTCACCCAAGAGGACGGCGATCCGCCGGTCACCTTCTCCGGGGGAACACCCGCCCGTTACTCGCGGCCGGCGCGGGCCCTGCTGGGATGGCTGTACTGGATAAGGGAGGGGTACCCGCAATCGGTCCTGGTGCGCATGGTCCAGGACGGATTGCTGCGACTGGACGGGGCGGAGGGCATGGGGTTCGCACGCCTGGGGGCCATGCTGCGCTCCTTGCCCATAGGCGAGGGGTGGGAGCGCTACCTGCCCGCCATGGAGGCCGAGATCGACGCCCTGGGCGTTCGCATCGACATGGACGGGAGAAACGGGGAAAGCGGCGCCCCCTGGGCCGATCGCAGGGAACAGCTGGAACGGCGCGTGAAGGGGTTGAAAGCCCTGCATGGCCTCACCCGCGATCTCCTGGATCTGCCCTCGGCTCGAGACGGGCTGTATATCCTGCAAGCGGCCGCGCTGTTCCTGCGGAGACACGCCCGCGGCACCGGCCGGATGGACGAATACAGCCTCAGGGCTCTGCTGAGGGAGATAGAGGAATTCGCCGGGTGCCTGCGTGACTCGGAGCCAGCCGGCCTGAAACCCCGTGAATGGCTGGCCGGGCTGCCGGACTCGGTGCGGGTGGAGGGACAGGGACCGCGACCCGGGTGTCTCTACGTCACGCCCATACCGCGCGGGGGTCATTCCGGGAGGAAGCATACCTTCATCATCGGCCTGGACGACACGCGCTTCCCCGGCGCGGGGCTCCAGGACCCCCTTCTCCTGGACAAGGAGAGAGGCCACCTCTCCGGGGACCTTCCCATCGCCTCCGGCCGGATGGCCCGCCGCCTGGATGAACTGGCGAAACTACTGGCGGGCTTGAGAGGCCCGGTCACCATGAGCTACTGCTGCCGCGGCCTGTCCGACGACCGCGAGATGTTCCCCAGCCCCGCCCAGCTCAGCGCCTACCGCATCATCGCCGGCGACCGCGAGGGAGTTCAGGACGACCTGCTGGCCTGGCTGCCCGACCCGGTTTCCTTCGCTCCCGACGACCCGAACAAGTGCATCGACACCTCGGAATGGTGGCTGTGGCGCCTGTGCGGGAGCGGCGGCGTCGCGGACCCCGAGGAAGCGGTCTCCCGGAGCTTCCCCCACCTCGGCCGCGGCCTGATAGCCCGCCGGGAGAGGAAGAGCAAACGGTTCACCACCTACGACGGCTTCGTCCCCGAGGCCGGGGAGGACATGGATCCCACCAGGCCGGACGGTCCCGTTCTCTCGGCCAGCCGCTTGGAGACGCTGGGCAAATGCCCAATGGAATATTTCTTTCGCTATATCCTGGGCATAGAGCCGCCGGAGGAATATGCCGTGGATACCTCCACCTGGCTGGATTCCGGGGAGAGGGGCAACCTGCTTCACGCCGTCTTCAGGGAATTCATGTGCCGTCTCCGCGGCACGGAAAAGCTTCCGGAGATGGATCGGGACCTCGCCATGCTGGAGGAGATACTCGGCGAGGAGATCGCCGCTTGGAAAGCGCGCAAACCGCCCCCCAACCGCGAGATATACGAGCGAGAGGTGAGGGAACTCGAGCATACGTCGCGTATCTTCCTGCAAGAGGAGGAGGCATACTGCCGCTCCAGCCAGCCCTTGTACTTCGAGGTCGCCATCGGGCTGGAGCCGGAGGGTGGGGGAAACGCCATTGACTGCCCGGATCCGCTGGAGGTGGAACTGCCCGGGGGCGGGGTAATCCGGGCCAGGGGTTACATCGACCGCGTCGACCGGGTACCGGGAAGCGAGGGGGAACGCTTCGCTGTCTGCGACTACAAAACCGGGAGTTGCTGGGGCTTCGACGAGGCCGATCCCTTCCGCCAGGGGCGCCTGATACAGAACGCGCTCTACATGGCCCTGGTCCGATCCCGCCTGGAGGAATGCCATCCCGGGGGCGAGGTGGAGGGATTCTCCTATTTCTTCCCCAACACCAGGGAGCACGGGGAGCGCATAGGCTGGGATTCCTCCATCCTGGAGGAGGGAATGACCGTATTGGAGAAGCTCTGCCGCATGCTCCGCACGGGATGCTTTCCTTTCACCGACAACCCGGAAGACATAACCTACAGCGACTACGCCCCGGCTTTCGGGGATGCAGAGGCCGCGGCGGAGGCAGTGAAGGCGAAGCTGGGCAACCCGGACAACGCCGCGCTGTCGCCTTTTCGAGACTTGAGGGGATACGGGGGAGAAGATGAACGCTGACGCGGGCGGAGGTCACGGCGCTTTACCCGACCGGGAACATCGCGACCTGATCTCGGAGGAGCTGGACAGGAACATCCTGGTGGAGGCGGCCGCCGGAACCGGAAAGACCACCAGCATGGTGGGAAGGATGCTGGCTCTCCTGCGCTTCGGCAAATGCTCCCACGTACGCCATATGGCCGCGGTGACCTTTACCCGCAAAGCCGCGGCTGAGCTGAGGAGCCGTTTCCAGGTGGAGCTGGAGAAAGCGGCCAGGGAGGCCGAGGGAGACGAGAGGGATAACCTGGAGGAGGCCTTGACCCACGTGGAGCAGTGCTTTATCGGCACCATCCACTCCTTTTGCGCCCGCCTGCTGAGGGAACGCCCGGTGGAAGCCGGCGTGGACGTATCCTTCTCCGAACTCGACGAGGACGCCGACAAACGTCTGCGGGAGGAGGCGTGGGACGAATATGCGGCCAGGCTTATCGCGGACGACCACCGGGGCATCCTGGAGAAACTGGACCACCTGGGCCTGTCCCTGAGCGACCTGGAGAAGGCCTTCCTCGATTTCGCCGGTTTTCCCGACGTGGAGGAATGGCCCGAGCCCGGGGATGACTTGGACGCGGTTGAACTGGACAGAGGGCGCGAGAGGCTCCTCGAATACGCCTCCCACATGAGGGATCTAGCCCCCAAGCTACCCGCTGATCATGGCAATGACAAGCTCATTCCCCGCTTCAAGCGTCTGCCCAGGATCCTGTCACATTACGACGAGCTGGACCAGCCCGAGCAGCTTATGGAGGTGCTGGAGCTCTTCGATGGGAAAGCCACCGTGGTCCTCAAGGTATGGGAGAGAGGGCGAGGGCTGGGAAAGGAAGACGCCAGGCGCGAGCTGGACCGCTGGGACGGCTTCCGATCGGAGGTCGTAAAACCCCTCCTTGGCGCATGGCGGCGCAGGCGCTACCGCACCGTGATGCGTACCATGCACCAGGCGCGTGAGATCTACGACGAAATACGGCGGGAGCGGGGGGCACTTAATTTTCAGGATCTGCTGATGAAGGCCGCGGAGCTTCTCAGGGAAAACGCTGG
Organism: Actinomycetota bacterium; assembly: GCA_034188985.1. Taxonomy (GTDB): domain Bacteria; phylum Actinomycetota; class Geothermincolia; order Geothermincolales; family RBG-13-55-18; genus JAXHVT01. The sequence goes on from JAXHVT010000064.1 coordinate 10,039, forward strand.
CGTCAGGCGCTACTTCGGTTGGCGCTTCACCCACGTCCTGGTGGACGAGTTTCAGGATACGGACCCCATCCAGGCCGAGGTCCTGCTGCTCCTGACCTCCTCGGACACCGGGGAGAGGGACTGGCGGAGATGCCAGCCCAGGCCGGGCTCCCTCTTCGTGGTCGGAGACCCCAAGCAATCCATCTACCGCTTTCGCCGCGCCGACATCGTCACCTACAACGAGACCAAGGGTATCATCAGGCGAGGCGAGGAGGGCGAGGAGGGTCTGATCCTGAAGCTCAAGACCAACTTCCGTTCCACCCTTCCCGTCCTGGAATGGGTGAACCGGGTCTTCGAGCCGGACGAGGGACAAGAGGCGGAAAGCGGTGAGATACTACGCTTCGGGGCGAACGAAACGGAGGAATCGCCCGCCTACGTCCCCCTGCTCGCGGGGATAGAAGCAGTCGGCTCCGACCGGCTCTCGGGGCCGCTCGGGCTGAGGGTACCCGGCGACTGCTCCAAAGACCAGCAGGCGATAGAATACGAGGCCGGTCTCATAGCCCGCTTTATCCGGGACACCCTGGATTCGGGCATGAGGATTCAGCGCACTCCCCGGCAGCTCGAGGAGAGGAAAAGCGAGGAAATGGACCCCCGTGACTTCATGATCATAACCCCCAGAAAAAGGAGCCTGGCCGTCTACGCCCGAGAGTTACGGAAATACGGTATTCCCCACCGGGTCACGGGAGGAAGCGCCCTCAACGACGTAATAGAGCTCAAGCTGCTGCACACTTGCCTTACGGCGGCGGTCCACCCAGATGACCCGGTAGCCCTGGTGGCGGCGCTGCGCAGTGAGTTGTTCGGTATCAGCGATCGTGATCTGTATTTTTTCAAGAGAGAGGGCGGACACTTCTCATATCTCTCTAAACCACCACCCAACCTGCCCGGCGAGACGGCGGAGGCCCTCGAGGACTGCTTCGAACGCCTGAGGCGCTATCGACGGTGGCTGTCCTCTATGCCCCCCGTGCCCGCGTTCGAGAGCATGGCGGAAGACCTCGGACTGATGGCCCTGGCCGCCGGGCGCCCCGGCGGCGACGTGGAGGCCGGGAGCCTGGCCAAGTCCTTTGAGCTGCTACGGGAAGCGCAGCGAGATACGTGGACCACGGCCCAGCTGGTGGATTACCTGGGCCGGCTCGTCGAGGCCGGAGAGACCCATGATGGCATATCCGCCCGCTCCGAGGACCGGCCGGAGGTCCGCATCATGAACCTGCACAAGGCAAAGGGGCTGGAGGCGCCCGTAGTGTTCCTGGCCGACCCCACGGGTGAGTACGACCACGAGGTTACGAGACATATAGACAGAGCGGGCGATAGGATCCTGGGATATATGGCCGTCTACGGGAAGTCCCGGGGCTGGGGTCGCGGAAAGCTGCTGGCCCACCCGGATGAATGGGAGGCCAGGTCTGAGGGGGAGAAGCGTTTCCTGAGGGCCGAGGCCCTTCGCCTGCGCTACGTCGCGGCCACACGGTCCGGCACGGCCATCGTGATCACCCAGAGGGAGACGGGAAATTCGCGCAATCCCTGGCGCTATTTCGAGGAACATCTGCCCGACGGCGCGGATCTCCCCGATCCCGGTCCCCAATCACTCCCGAAGGAAGAGCTGGAGACCCTGCTGCCGCGAGATGCCGCGGCGGCCCGCGAGGAGATCTTGTCCCGCCTCGAGAAAGCGCGGGGCAAAACCTACGAGGTCCTGGGGGCCAAGCAATACGCACTCTCGCTTCCACCGGACCCGGTTTATCCGCCCCCCTATATCGATGAGGACACGTGGGTGGCCCCCGGTATCGAGGGGGGCGAACACGGCGTGGAATGGGGCTCGACCATCCACCTCCTGCTGCAACTAGCCATGGATAGCCCGAAAGCCGACCTGGAGAAGGCCGCGTTCGCCATCCTGGCCGAGAACGACCTCGATCCCGCGCTGGCCGGCGAAGCCGCCGCCACGGCGCGTACGGTCATGGGCTCGAGTATATGGGAGAGAGCCCTTGCAAGCGGCGCGAGGTTCACTGAGACACCCTTCCAGCTCCTGCAGGAAAGAGGAGCCGATGAGGTGCCCCTGCTGCTACGCGGGGCCGTGGACCTGGCATTCAGGGAGGACGGGGGCTGGGTTCTCGTGGATTATAAGACGGACAGCCCGTGGAGTGGAGATGCGGAAATCCTGGCCCGTAGGTACGCCCCGCAGCTCCGCCTGTACGCCGACGCCTGGGAACGCATAACCTCCGAGCCTGTAAAAGAGCTGGACCTTTACTTCGTGCGGGCGGACCTGCTGGTAACGTTATCGTATCCAGTATAACGAGAGGTTATTCGGCGGTGGCGGGCAGGATAGTTGATGGTGCGGCGGCAACCGCAGAGATCCCTGATTATCTCGGGAACGTCACCACATGAAAAGCCGGTCGCATTACCGATATAAATGCGTATACGATGATAATTGAATTGCAGGAGTAAAGGTATCAGAAGATACCATAAAGGGTGCATCGAATGAAAGCTCTAATCCGTCCGGCCGTACCGGGAGACGCCGCACAGGCGGCGAGGCTTTCCTACATGGCGGGTCAAAGCCACCTGGACGTCTGCATCTACGATCTCATGTTTCCGGGCGATATGGAGCGGCGCCTGGAGATGCTGGGCAAGCTATTCACCACCAAATCCCCATCCTGGTTTCACTACTCCCATCATCTGGTGGCGGATGTGGACGGAGAGGTAGCCGGCTCGCTGTGCGGCTACTTCGATCCCGAGGCGGGCGGGCGGGTCCTGCGGGACGCCTATGAGGAGGCGGGCATGGGCCGTCGTGAGAGAAGGGAGATGGCCAAGAGGTTGGAGCCCCTGATGCGCGTCTACCCCGTACACGGCCATGATATCTGGGTGGTGGAGAACGTGGCCGTCTTCCCCCGCTTCCGCAGGAAGGGCCTGCTCGACTCGCTGCTCGATCGCATACTGCAGAAGGGACGCGATCGGGGTTTCAAGCGGGCGGAGCTGAGGATGCTCATAGGCAACATCCCCGCCCAAAAAGCCTACGAGAAGGCGGGTTTCCGCATAGTGGAGGAATTCGTCGATACCGAGTTCGAGGAGATCTTCGGGTGTCCCGGCATGGCCAGGATGGTGGTTGACCTGTAGCCGGGGCCGGGGCCGCCGTACGCGGCGCGGGATCGTACTGGAAACCTGCCGTAATGCGGCCGATATAACCAGTGACATCCCAGGAAAGCGCGAGTTAGCGCACCGATCTCGAGCGGGAGGAAAGAGGCCATGTCCGAGCAATGTTACACACCCCCTGACGCCGGCTCTCCCCCACCCGTACCTCCCGCCCCTCCCCGCCGGCGGAGCATGCGTCCTCTGACGTTACTGCTGGTGATAACGCTGGCGATCTGCGTGGCGGCCGCGGCGATTACCTGGGTCTGGCTGCTCCCCGACAACCTCATGGGCTCCGGCGAGGAGGGAGGATCGACCGGGGATGTCTGGGGGTCCGAGTTATCCGTATCGTTCGAGTTCGAATACGACGTACATCTGCTGGGGGAGAATACCAGTATCGACTTCACCGTGGCCATCCCCCGGACCCTGGAGATGCGGCAGGAGGTCGGGGATATCTCCTTCAACCCCCAGCCCCTGGAGGTCTTTGACGACGGCGACAACCGCTACGCCAGGTTTCTTTTCCAGTACCCCGTCCAGGATTTCACCGTCACGATCAGCGGGAACGCCAGGCTGTTCGGTTACGATCTGTCACGGGCCATGGAGGTGCCCGGCCCGCGAGACGATTGGGACGCCGGCGAGTACCTGGAGGGCGAGAGGTACCTGGAGGTGACGGACGAGGGTATACAATCGGCGGCCGTGGGAATAGAAGGGCGAGACGCTCTGCAGACAGTCGAGCTCGTATACGACTACGTGCTGGAGAACATGGAGTACTCGGGCTACGAGCCTGGGGAAGTGGGAGCAGCGGAGGCGTTGAGGAGGGGGAACGGGGATTGCACGGAATTCTCCGACCTCATGGTGACCCTTTGCAGGGCTAAGGGCATACCCACCAGGTTCGCGGAGGGATTCGTAATCGATGACTTTACCGGGATTTACGTACACGACTGGGTGGAGGCCTACATCGAGCCCTACGGTTGGGCACCCTTCGATCCCACTTACGCCGACAGCGGCAGTGCATCCTTCAAGGAACTGGAGCCAATATTGTTGCGCACCTCCGACAAGCGCAACGACGATATTCTCCAGGGCTACCACTACTGGTCGTATTCTTACGAAGGAGACCCCGTGGAGATAAGCGATCATTACCGCTTCCGGATCACCTCCAAACTGGAATGACGGCTGTGAGTTCGATCGACGGCACCATCTCGCCGCCATACATCCCGCCTTCCCTCGCCGATCCCCTCCAGCCTCATACAACGTCCCCGGATACTTACACCCCTCGCAACAAGAAAGATCCATTAAAGAAAGCCAGCGAAATCCTCGACTCAGAATTTACTATCGCGAAAGGCACTGACGGTACGCTTCGACCCGAGACGGCAAGGAGGTAGATATGGCTATCAAGAACCCCCATAACCTATGTACCTGGGACGAGGGTACGGATTGCGGCTCCTGCCCCGACCACTATCAGATCAACTGCAAATGGAACAGGAGCATTCTCTTCGCCTTCTTCATGATTTACCTTCCCTTCATGGTAGCCGGCTGGTTCGGCATGGCCATCACGGCCAAGTTCTCGGGGGCCTGGTGGTACATGGTCGTATACGGGGCTTTCTACATCTTCTTCTTCGGCTTCTTCGAGATAAGGATACTCTGCAGCCATTGCCCTTATTACGGCGCCGACACCGGGTTCAGCCTGAAGTGCCTCGCCAATAACGGGGCCATGAAACTGTGGAAGTACCACCCCGAGCCCATGAGCAAGTTCGAGAGGGCGAGCCTGGCAATCGGTTTCGTCTTCCTGGGAGGCTTCCCGGTATTCGCCAACTTCTACGGGGTGTACTTCGTTGCTACCAATTACTCCCAGTTCAGCCAGCCCGCCCTGCTGGGGATGATAGGCATCGCCGTATTGACCCTTGCCTCATCGCTCACCTTTTTCTTTGCTCTCAGTATCTACGTCTGCTCCAAGTGTGTGAACTTCTCCTGCCCCCTCAACACTGTCCCCAAGGATGTGGTCGACGAGTACCTGAGACGCAATCCCGTGATGGGCGAGGCCTGGGAGAAGACGGGCTGCAAACTGGGCTGATCGTGTCGCAAACGTGAGCGTTAGCCATGGATGGCGTAGTCCATCCCGTGCATCCGAAGCTTCGCGCGGGGAACGCTTAGCAAGAAAGCGTAGGGGGGCCAGGCGATCCGCCGCCGTACCCACCCATAATTAAAGCTCCCGCTCCAGGCGAAAAACGTCCCCCTAGCTAACCTCTTGGTTGTTGAATAAGCATGTCCTCCCGCTATCCGGGGAATGGGACTAATTCATTCCCATAAAAGGGATGTGTTACTCCGTTGAGACGGGTATGTCGGCAAGCTTTTCGAGGATCAAAAACAGGAGTTATGCGTTACAATGTCTGGTAACGGGTGCTTCGGGTAGTACAATTATATCGGCATGTCAGCGGATGAGGTAGAGGGTGTTCTCTACCCGCTCGGTAGGGTGCTACATGACAAAAAGCGCGGGGGCGAAAGGTGGCACCAGGAGAAAGCGGAGGAACCGCGCCGGTCGACCTTCGGGATGGAGCCGGGAACAGACGATCCAGACGGGGAGAGGGCGCCTCTCCACGGCGAGGAATACTACCGACATCTCATAGAGAAATCCTTCGACCTCATCATCGTGGTCAACGCAAAGGGCGAGACCACCTACGTCAGCCCCAATGCCGAGCAGCTCATCGGCTACAGGCCGGATGAGGTCCTGGGAGTCAACACCTTCGGCTATATTCACCCCGATGACGCGCCGGGTGTCATCGGCTTCTTCTTCAACTGCGTGGAGAAGAAGGGGTTTTCAAACTACCTCTTCTTCCGCGTCCGCGATAGATGGGATCCCTGGCGCTATTTCGAGGCGGTAGGAAACAACCTCCTCGGAGACGCCCAGGTTGAGGGCGTGATAGTTGACGCCCGCGATATCACCGACCGCAAGTTGCTCGAGAACAGGCTGAGGGAGATCCAGGATAGCTACCGCAAGATAATCGACTCCGCCAACGACGCCATGTTCATCCACGATATGCGAACCGGCGAGCTGCTCTACGCCAACCACATGATGACCGAGATGTACGGCTACAGCCTGGAGGAAGCCCGGGATATCGGGCTGGAGGCCTTCGGTGCCGGCGAACCCCCCATACCCTGGATAACCTGATCGAGCTGAACCGGAAGGCTGTAAAAATCGGCCCCCATCTCTTCGAGTAGCGGCCCAGGAACAAGGCGGGTGATCCTTTCTGGGTAGAGGTCAACCTGAAGCGCACCTTCATCGGCGGCAGGGACTGCATGATCTCCATCGTACACGATATCACCGAGAGGAAAAGGGCCTAGGAAGCCCTGCAAGAGAGCGAGGAACATCTCCGCTCCCTCATAGAGCACTCCTTCGATATCGCAACCATCTGGAACGACGATGGTATGATGCGCTACGTCAGTCCCTCCGTGACCCGCCTCACCGGATACAGGCCCGAGGAGATACTCGGCTCGCAATTCCTGGGCTACGTGCACCCCGACGACGCCGAGGCATTTATGCGTTCCTTAGTGGAGGATATGAAAAACCCGGGAGCGAGGTCATCACGGAATTCCGCTGGCGGCATAAGGACGGCTCCTGGCATCTGTACCACGCTCACGGCCAGAACCTTATGAATTACCCCGGTATAAGGGGTGAAGTTGTTCACTCCTACGACATCACCGATCGCAAACGGCTGGAGCAGGAGCTTGAGCACAGCGAGGATTACTTCCGCTCCCTTATCGAGAACGCCTCGGACATGGTCTCATCCACCATGGACGGGGGCCAGGACCCGGATTATGAGACAACCTACGCCTACTACGACTCCGGGGAACTGAAATCACGCGTGACCGAGGCCTCCTCCGCCACCTACACCTACGATGTCTCGGGCAGGCTTGCAGAGATAGAAGATACCGCGTTGAAGAATTCGAGTCGCCCCAGCGAGTCATATGTGTAGGAGAAGGTCTCCTCGTCCCAGCCCTCCAAGGGGGCGCTAACCACCATGGTCTCCCCTTTTGCCCGCGACGTCGTAGGTATAGGAGTAGGAGGCCTGCAGGTCCTCACACCTCCCCCACCGCTGCGATCTCGAGGCCTATCCCCTACCGCCTGATGTATATCTCCCCTCTTCCCCCACTCGGCCGGAAAAGGTCCGCCCTTTTCCCGGAATAAAATTGGGGGCCCCAGCACGGGTCCCTCTCCCTCGATACTCATATGGGCATATGGGCTTTTTTGGGGAAGTTCTCCCATTATGGCACTCTTGGATGCGGCCGCTCCCCCGGCGCTGGAGGCTTCCGGAACCCCCCTCTCCCCCACCGCCTGGGCCGCCCAGGCTCCCTCCTTCAGCTATATTTTAATACTAGCTACGTTATACATACTAATATATTAATTATTTTAAAATATAGATACTATGGCGGAAGGTGCTAAAAGCGAGAGGACCCTGGGGGGAAAGGTAACCCCGAAGATATGCCCTCGCGGGCCGGCATGCACCGCCCCGTCTCGGGACAGGAGCATCGGAGGCGTGTATGGCGCAAGACGCTGAGAAAAGGACTCTGGGCGACCAAGGCTCACCCAAGATCAATAAGCCGCTCCTCTCCCCCGGCGGGCCTGAGGGAACCACCCCGCCGGGGGGCGGGGGGATAGGAGGGCGCTATGACCGAGGCCGCTAAAGAGAGAACTCTGGGGGGTCCGGGCTCGCCGAAGATCAAGAAGCTGCTCTACATGGACAGCTACTTCGCCGAGGCCCTGGAGGTCACGTCGGCGCTGGAAGGCGTGTCGCAATCCGAGATCCTGCGCCGCGCCCTGGCCTCCTACTTCGCCTCATACGACCTCGCGAAGATCAAGCGTTTCGAGCAGAAGGCCAAGGCCCTGAAGGCCTTCAGGTAGCGGTGGGAAGCGATGTGGCCAAGGATTCGCTGGGCAGGACAGGCTTCCGGGCGGGCTCGCATAGCGGGATCCCCGCAGGGTTCGGATGAGCGCTCTATCGTCAAATTCGCGGATTTGTCAAGGGCAGCGTAATATATCTTCTTAATGGCGAAATAATTTGTCCACTTTTTGGCGAAAACATCCAGATAGCCCCGGCCTGCGGACCGCTGGAACGAAGCAACTAGAGTGAGTGATCCCAGCCGTTTCAGAGAGGTCGGGTCAACCCCTAGCGGGGAGATGACTATGGGTGTCCGGCAGTTGGTTCGGATATCACCTCCTTTCCGATTCCCCGATGATCAGCCTTCGTTTGTCCGCCTGCGAGGCTCTCGGGTGCCCTTAACGCCTCGCCTCTGTTGCCTGTGTTGCTTGTGTGGCGGCAGCCAGCTCCGCACGGAGGGCCGTAAGTGTTGGAACCGGAGCAAATAACTAACAGATTAGGCTACCAGCAACTTCTAACAAACATCAATCACTATTTTTATTAGTATATTGTTCTATAAATTAAAATACATTGGCCGTTCTGCGATGACGCCAGGGCCTGAGATGACCTGTATATAACAGGAGTTGGTCGAGGTCACATCATGATAATAGTTAACAAACACCGTAACCCTGGTCCCAGCGGGTATCTTCACAGAATACTCGCAGGCAGGAATCGATGATGACTCCGGATAAAAGGTGGCCTTGACATTAGCGTCATTATCGCCCGGATTCTGGATGCACAGCCATTGAACATAGCCGATCCCGATAGGCTCTGAGTAATCGGGTCCAGTAGAGGGGGGGGAATCCCGCATCCGCCCTACCTCCCGCGAAGTACCAGGTATTGGCCGGGGCGGTGGCCCCTATTACGCAATGCCCTCCCCTGGTGGGCGAGAAAAGCCCGCATTGATAGAGGAAATACATAGGCCGTTCCGCAATGAATAGATCGTCCGAGAAGAGATGCGCGGATACGTCCTTCTCCGGGCCCACCTCGTCCGGCACGTACAAGGTCAGCCTCGTGCCCGCCGGTATGGCGTAGCTCTTGCCGACGGCCTCTCCGTGTCCCTCCCCCAGGCTATAGGCGGCCTCGACGCTTATGCCGTGCTGGTTGGGATTCTGTATGCAGATCCATTCCTCGAATCCCGCCCTGGTCGTCCCCTCGGCGAAATAGTATTCACTGGAAAGCGAGGTAGCCCCCATCACGCAGTGGCCGCCCTGCCAGTTATGGACTCCTCTCCCCATGTAGTTGAAGTACATGGGGCGTTCGGCCACCACCGGATGGCTGGATTCAAGGACGAGAGAGGTCTGGTAGTCGGAACCGAGCACGTCGTTTATCTTGAAGCTTCCCCGGGAGTGGGCGGGTACCGAATATCCGGTCCTCTGTATGAGCCCCTCCTCCTGGGTCTGGAAGTTAGAGGTCAGATTGGCCGGTGTATCTCCGGTATTGAGAACGCATATCCATTCGTCGAAACCGGAGCCTGTATATCCCTCCGCGAAGTACCAGGTGTTGGCCGGCGCGGTGGCCCCAACCACGCAGTGGCCCCCCGACCAAGCACCTTGGTATAAGAAATACATCTCGCGTTCCGCAACGATTCCCTGAGAGGACTTCAGTCTGATCGATACTTCTTTGTCTCCACCAACCGCAGTATTTACATCTATTGTGTCCCTTGAGGAGGCAGGCACCTCCACCACCTCTTCCTGGGTGGTGCCGTCGGAGAACATGTAGGTTATCTCCACCTTGGCCCAGGCCTCCTGAAAGTTGCCAATGCATAGGTATTCCCGGAAACCCTGCCCGGTGTAGCCCTCCGCGAAGTACCAGACTCCAGAGCTTTGACCGGCACCCATGCTGCAGTGCCCTCCTTCAGCTGCGGCCATTGCCGATACAGGCGATATCGCCACAGCGGCCAATATTATGGAGATAGCGATTCCGAATCTTCGAAGCATGTCACTCCCCTTTCTTATAATTCCGCCACCATATTTGTATGTGGCAGTTACGCATCGACTCAACAAAGATTGGTTAGAAGGACTCTTCGAATAAGACCTGGCCATCTACCGCTGAAACCGAGTAGAAGCATCCACCTATGGATTTTGCCTCGTCTGAGATGTCTTCGTCCGCTAGATCATCCACACAATACCGTACGGTAACTTTCCAATAAGGGACCAGCCTGCTATTTTCTATGACCATATACCTCAATTCGATGTCGTCATTCTGAACGACAGGTGTCGTCCCCTCCAGGATCTCCCGGCCCTTGGCTTCTTCTGAAGCGATATCTATAGATTCTTCTTCGCCTATTTTAGATATATCCATTGTCATATCCGTTAACTTGATAGCTTTTCTCGGTAGCACAAACGACTTGACGCTTCCATCCTCGGGAGACAAAGTAATCATAAGGGATGCATTTCCATTCTCATTGTCGTCAACAAATACCCCGTTAACTTGCATGCGATAATTAAATTCGTAGCTGTAAACAGGTACAAGGTTGTCCGGCGGGCCCTCCATACCAACGCAAACCAGAGGGTCCTTTTCAAGCACATAGATATCAATGTTGATACCTCTAGTGTTGAGGAAACTCGTCGCCATTTCCGTTGCCTCACCAGACTTGATCTTAACTTCAATAGGCTGTAACTGGCCAAGTTGGAGGGTGATTTGCGAATGACCAGTGGACACTGGGGTTTTGTGAATCCCATAGTTCATGTATCCCTGAGTGATTTGATCCAAAGGGGAAGCTATTCCATGTGTCCAGATGCCAATGTCCTTCATCAACATAGTTGAAGCCATATAGATCAACCCATTGGGGTCCGGAACCCCCAGCGTTAGCCGCTTCATCATTCGCTGTAAATGGTAATAACAGGAGTAATCCTAAAAATATAACCTGAGATTTCCCATATGAACCTCCTGATGCCGGTATTCCCAAATAATTAGAGCGGTTATCCCCTTCAGGGGATCTGTTACTAAAATGAATTAACGCTTATCTCCTCCTGGGAAGCGATTGACTTCCCTCCATAGATTCGTCCAATTCCCGTTGGCTGAAAACAGCTCGCTTCGCCGATATCCGGAGTCGGGAGACCGGCTTTTATCTTTCATCAAGGCTCAACCTTTCGTGCCGGTTAGTTCATATCGGAACGGCGGTCAGCCCCCGGATGCGGGCCAGGACCTCAGCGAAGAGCTCCCCAGGTATTGCCACCTCCGCCATCTGGAATATGGTCCTTCTTGCGTGGCTTATGACCTTGGCCCCTATCTTGATCAGCTTCAGCTGCACGCTCGAGAGCGACCAGTGGGATATCTTGCTGGGGAGGGCGAAGCGCCTGAGGAAGTTGCCCAGGTTATAGGCCAGTACGAAGAGGGCCAGGCGCACCTGGTTACATGCGTACCTGGTGCAGGAGAGCCTGGTCCAGGAGAGGACATGCTTGCCCCCCTTGATATGCTGCTCACAGAGCCCCCGCTGGTTGTAGAACCTCACCACCTTCTCCGCCTTGGCACTTAAGTTGGTGATGATGAAACCGATGCGTGGGAACAGTTCACCCTGATGCCACTCTATCTTGGCGATGACCCTCCTCTGCCTCCTCCAGGAGCCAGCCCGGTAGGAGAAATCGTGATAGAAGACCTTGGGCTTGGCGGAAGGCCTTCCCACCGGACGTGTCATGAGGTGATCCACATGCTCATACAGCCTGTTGTTGGCCTTTACCCTCATGGCGTAAAGGATGCCTTCATTCTCAAGATATTCATACATATCCGGGGAGGCGAAGGCGGCGTCGGCCCGGAAGTAGATCCTCTTTCCCGATGCCTTATACCTCTCCGCTATTGGCACCAAGAGAGCCCTCCAGCCATCGGCGGAATGGACGTTACCCGGCCTCAAGTGTGCCCCCTCGCAATCGCCGTATTGGTTGAAGACCAAGAGGGGATGATAACACCTGGATAGGAAATGGATTAATAAAAGACGGACGCCCCGACTATATACTCGGATTGTCACTATAGCCGAGCAGAAGGGAGGCGTCCGATGAGAAAAGTGTATGCAGGGATCGACCTGGGGTGCAAGACC
>JAXHVT010000065.1:0-59000 GCA_034188985.1 Actinomycetota bacterium
AGACAAACGGGGCGTCCTCCAAAGCAAGACATACACGAAGGAGAACCACCGCAAGGTGGCGTAAGGGGAAGCGTTGTCTTGACTTTGGCTTTAATAGGTGTCCGATGTCAGTGCCTGACCCTATTTTCTGATGTTCTTAGAAGTGGGTTGGAGGCTTGCTCAGCTTGACTTGGCCTGGTTCTGTTTCTTGGTGGGACACTTGGGATCCAGGCAGAAGATCCAGGGCTTGCGGCCCTTGTTCACCACCTTCACCTTGGGGGAGTGGCATTCCTGGCAGATCTCACCCGTGGGCATGATGGTACCGGTCTGGGGAAGGGGATACGTCGTCGTGCACTCGGGGTAATTGCTGCATCCCACGAATCTCTTCTTGGATTTCTTGGCCTTGACGATACGGAGGTTGGAGTCGCAGGACGGGCACTTGCCTAGTATCCTGTCCTCCCTTATCCCATTGCGTATCTCCTCCGCCACCTCGCTCTTTCTGGCCTCCAGGAGGTGCATCACCTCGGCCAGGATATCCCTCGATTTATCCACGACCTCTACCTGGGTTTCCTTACCTTCGGCGATAGCGTCCATGTCCAGCTCCAACTGGGCCGTCATCTGTGGCGAGGAGATGACCCCCGCGAATTTGCGCAGCGCTTCGGTCACCGCGATACCCGTCTCGGTGGGCGTTATGGGGTCACCGTATATATAACCCCTCTGGTAGAGGCTTTCGATAATGGCATGGCGGGTCGACTTGGTACCCAGCCCCAGCTCCTCCATCTTCTCGATCAATTTACCCTGGTTGTAACGGGGCGGCGGCTGGGTCTCGCCCTTCTTGAGTTCGGGAGGATCCACTACTTGCACAACCTCCCCCTCCTCGAGATGGGGCAGGATAACCTCCTTCTTGCGCCCGTAGGGATAGAAACGGTACCAACCCTCCTCCGCAACCAGGTTGCCTCGTGCCACGAAGGGCTCCACGCCGCATTCCAGGTCCACGCGCAGGGAGCGCACCAACGCCCTGTCGGCCAGGGTGGCCATGAAGCGGCGTACCACCAGCTCGTAGATCCTCCATTCCGCGGCGGACAGCTTGTTGCGCGAGGCGGCGGCTGTAGGGTGTATGGGAGGATGGTCTGTGGTCTGTTTCTTTCCCCGGGTGGGCGTCAATTTCTCCTTGCTCAGAAGATCGTTACAGAGACCTGAGAACTCGCTGTTGCCGGATAGCTCCCGCAGGATACCCCTTAAATCGAGCGAGGCCGGATACACGGTATTATCCACGCGCGGGTAGCTTATATAACCGTTCATATATAGGTTTTCCGCCACGCTCATGGCCTTCGCCGCCGAGAATCCCAATGACGCCGCGGCGGTCAGCAAGCCGGTGGTATTGAAGGGGGTTGGGGGCCTGACATTACGTTCGGTGGCCTTGATGTTTTTGATCGCGGCCTCGCCCTCCAGGCGTCCCAAGGCCTCTCTGGCTTCCTCCTCCTTGGGGAATCGTTCCTTGCGATGGGTGGCGACAAAGGAGTTATCGCCCTTCGCGCACTTTATCTTCAGGGTCCAGAACGGCTCGGGCTTGAAGGCCTTGCGCTCCTTCTCCCTGTCCACGATGATGGCCAGGGTGGGGCTTTGCACCCGTCCTGCCGACAGGAAATGCTTACCGAGACGGGTGGAGGCCAGGCTTATGAACCTGGTCAGGCTGGCCCCCCATATCAGGTCTATATCCTGCCTGGCCTCTCCAGCCGAGGCCAGGTCGTAGTAAGGTTCCTCGAGATCCCTGAAAACCGTGCTTATCTCCACCGGCGTCAAGGCCGAGAATCGAGCCCTCTTCACCGGTACGTCCGGGTTCACCTCCCTGATCTTGTTGATTGCATCGACCCCTATAAGCTCTCCCTCACGGTCGAAGTCGGTTGCTATTATCACCTCGTCCGCGTTCCTGGCTTCGCCCTGTACCGACTTGATAAGGGACTTATTGGTGGGGGTCTTGATGATCTCGGCGTGGATCAGTTCCTTGGGTTCCACATCCTGCCATTGCTGATATTCCTTGGGGAAGTCCACCTTGAGGATATGCCCCTTCAAACCTATGCAGCGCACCTCGTCCCCATCCATGTCGAAAGAATAGACGGGATTCCTCGACTTGGACAAGGGCTTGGCCTTGCCCCCGGAGAGGATAGTGGATATCCTTCTCGCCGTCGTGTTCTTCTCCGTAATTATCAGCTTCATATCTATCAACCCTGTCTATCTCCAAACATTCGGCAAATATGTGTATCAGATTTAGAATAGTGCGTCAAGGAGACAGTTCATGAGCGCCCCTTCCCCGTTATCGTCCCGGTGGCTTCCAGCCTCGAGCCTCGAGGCCGATCATAGCTGCTCGAGACCGCCGCGGCGGCTTCGGCGTCTCCCCGTCGTCGCAGTAAAAAAGTCGCCACCCCCTCGGGGCGGCGACTCGTTACTTTCTAAGCGGTTCTCGCTCCCGTTAAAGCAAGAACAGAGGCGCCAGGACCAGGGCTATTACCGACATCACCTTGATCATGATGTTCATGGAGGGCCCGGCGGTATCCTTGAAGGGGTCTCCCACCGTGTCCCCAACCACGGCCGCGGCATGGACCTCCGTACCCTTGCCGCCGTAATTGCCCGCCTCGATGTATTTCTTGGCGTTGTCCCAGGCACCCCCGGCGTTGGCCATAAAGATGGCTAGGAGGAAGCCCACCACAAGTGCTCCCGCCAGGAACCCGGCCAGTGCTTCGGTGTCCCAGAATCCGATGGCCACCGGGGTTAATATGGTCAGAGAAGCGGGCAGTATCATGCGCCTCAGGGCGGCACTGGTGCTGATATCGACGCACCTCGCGTACTCCGGCTTTACCCCTTCTTTGCCCTCCTTGAGGCCGGGGATCTCCCGGAACTGGCGGCGCACCTCCTCTATCATCTCGAAGGCCGCCCTGCCCACGGCCCTTATGGCCAGGGAGGAGAAGAGGAAGGGCAGCATGCCTCCGATGAAAAGGCCCACCACCGTCTGCCAGCGCAGCAGGTTGATGGTATCTATGTTCACCGCCCTGGTATAAGCGGTGAAGAGGGCCAGCGCGGTGACTCCCGCCGAGGCTATGGCGAAACCCTTGGCGATAGCGGCGGTGGTATTGCCCAGGGAGTCCAGGCTGTCGGTGATCTTGCGCACCTCCGGGGGCTTGCCGCTCATCTCCGAGATGCCTCCGGCGTTGTCCGCTATGGGTCCGTATGCGTCCACGGAGACGGTCATACCGGTGGTGGAGAGCATGCCGATGGCGGCCAGGGCAACACCGTATACACCGCCCCCATCCATGGCCCAATCACCGGCCAGGAAAGCCAGAGCGATGGCTCCAACCAGAAATAGGACCGCACCCGCGGTGCTCTCCATGCCCTCCGAGAAACCGGAGAGGATGGTGGTGGCCGGTCCGGTCTGGGATTGCTCCGCGATCTGCTTGACCTTGGGGTATTTGTCCGAGGTGTAGAACTCGGAGACCCAGCCGATGGCCAGTCCCGCCGCCAGTCCGCCTACGATGGATATCCAGAAACCTATGGGATGATCCACGATTTCCACGTTCCTCAGCCATAACCAGACCACGAAGAAGGTGCCTATGGTGGTGAGGGCCGCCGCGGTATAGCTGCCGGTATTCAGGGCCCGGGACAGGTGCTTGCCCGGCCCCGTCCTGACCGCGAAAGTGGCCAGGATAGAGGCTATGATGCCCACTGCGCCTATAAGCATGGGCAGGAGCATCCCCTCCGTAACGTAGTCGCCCTTGCCGACTACCACGAAAACGGTGGCGGCCAGGGCTATGGGGGCTACTATGGACCCCACGTATGACTCGTAGAGATCGGCTCCCATTCCGGCGACATCGCCAACGTTGTCCCCGACGTTGTCGGCTATGGTCGCGGGGTTGCGGGGATCGTCCTCGGGTATGCCAGCCTCCACCTTGCCCACCAGATCGGCTCCCACGTCGGCCGCCTTGGTGTAAATTCCTCCCCCGACACGCGCGAACAGCGCCACCGAGCTGGCGCCCAGGCTGAAACCGGCGATTATGGCGGCGATCCCGGCGGGATCGCTTATCACCTGCCACCACTCGACGAAGAGGAGGTATACCAGGGATAAGCCCAGAAGGCCCAGTCCCGCGACGGTCAACCCCATCACCGAACCCCCTCGGAAGGCTATGAGCAAGGCGTCCTCGGTCCCCCTTTCCGCACCATGGGTCGTGCGCACGTTGGCCTTGGTAGCGATGTTCATTCCCACGAAACCCGCGGTCATGGAACAGGCCGCCCCGAACAGGTAGGCCAGGGCGGTGTATATACCGATATAAGTGCTTTCCGCGCCCTCGACACCCACAGGCTTGAACCATAGAAAGCCAGCTATGATGGCGAAGACTACCGCAACGAAGATGGCCAGCACCCGGTATTCACGCTTGATAAAGGCCATGGCGCCTTCACGAATGCCACCCGCGATTTCCTGCATCTTCTCATCACCAGCAGGCTCCTTTTCCACCAGACGGGAATATGCAAGGGCCATGATAAGTGACAGCAGGGCCGCACCCGCTGTTGCAAGCGCCCAGTATTCCATATCTCACTCCTTTCGACACTGGCTACGGAATCCAGATATAACCCTCTGCTTTTTCTTGCATCGTTTTTCTATATAAAAGGGCTTTTCGCCGCTAACCCTTTCACGGGACAAAACTACCGGAATAATATAAAACATCCCGTTCGTTTTTCAAGTGGGACGCCGGGATCCCAATGATCGCCGCCGCCCGGTTCGCACTCCTCGCACCGCGCCGTTCCTAAGCCGCCGTATCCTTCAACGCTGCGCCCTCAAGTCCTCCTCAAGGGAGCTGATGGCTTCCTTGAGCTTGCTCTGTCTCAATGCGGTGGTGAGATCGCCCCGCGTCCTCTCCATTATGGCCCTAGCCATATCGGTGGTACGGCGCAGCCCGCCGGTAATGGCGTCCGGGTAATCGAAGGAAACCAGCAGGTAATATATATCATCCATGTAGGACAGCATCTCGTTCGCCCCCTCCAGGTGCCCTTCGCGGATATGGTCGAGTATGCTGCGGCGCAGCTCCCCCACCACCTCACCCAATCCGTTGAGATAAGCCGGGTACTCCACTCCGATCTCCTCGGGTTCCGGCAGCGGTTCGCCGATTATGAGAGAGTAGGTGGCTCTGGCTTCCGCGTATTCCTTCTGGGCATCGTGCACGAAACCCGCTGTATATATCTCCGGGTGATCGTGGGTCATCTCGGTGATATTTACGGACAGCTCCCCCGCCTGATCCAGGAGTTTCAGCGCCTCTTCCTTCTCCCCGCGATGTACGGCACGTATAGTGTAGCTGGAGGTCTGAACCAGCGAACGGCATAGCTTCAATACCTCCTCCCTTGCGGTGTTCTTGGCATCGAAGTCCGTCTTTATCCTGGTTCGCAAGGTTTCCAGGTCCATGTCTATCTCCCTTCCGTAAAACGGCCATGGATAGCGATTCGCGGCTGCTTGATACACCAAATATAACACGCGGGCTCCTGAGGGTCGCCGGATGGGGTCATCGCCGGACGTTTTTGGGGGTTGGGTCAGGCTTTCTACCTCGGCCGGGTTCTTCTATAATTGTGCTATTCACTTCGAGGAGGATTTAGATGCTGGCCGACAGGGGCAAGCGCATCCCCCCTTTCATCGTCATGGAGGTCCTGGAAAAGGCCCTGAAGATGGAGAGGGAGGGGCATGACGTGGTTCACATGGAGGTGGGAGAGCCCGACTTCGACACGCCACGCTGCGTGAAGGAGACGGCCTATCACGCCATGCTGGAGGGAAAGACCCACTACACGGACAGCAGGGGAATAATCGGGCTGCGTGAGGCCATATCCCGCCATTACTACGATAAATACAACGTGGAGGTGGACCCCGAAAGGGTCATCGTAGCCAACGGCAGCTCTCCCGCCATGCTCCTTCTCTTCGCCGCCCTGCTCAACCCCGGCGACCAGGTCATCCTGTCCAATCCATGCTATGCCTGCTACCCCAACATAGTGGAGTTCGTTGATGGGGAAGCGATGGAGGTACCAGTTTACGAGGAAGACGGTTTTCAATACCGGCCCTCGGAAATCGCATCACGACTGGGACCCAGGACCAAGGCGGTGATCATCAACTCGCCCTCCAACCCCACCGGCAACCTGCTGGAACCGGAGGTCATGGAGCAGATAGCCGCCATATCTCGCAAGGGCCTTTACGTGGTAAGCGACGAAATCTACCACGGCCTGGTCTACGAGCGCAAGGAGCATTCCATCCTGGAGTTCACCGATCACGCCTTTGTTATCAACGGTTTCTCCAAGCTCTACGCCATGACCGGCTGGAGGCTTGGTTACATGATCGCCCCCGAGGAGTTCATAAGGCCGGTGCAGAAGATGATGCAGAACCTCTTCATATCGGCCAACGCTTTCGTGCAGGAGGCGGGCATCGCCGCCCTTACCCAATGCGGGGAGGAGATCGAGGCCATGGTTCGCACCTACGACGAGCGCCGTAGGTTCATGCTGCCCCGCCTGAGAGAATTGGGCTTCGGCGTTACCGTGGAGCCTCACGGCGCTTTCTACATTCTGGCCAACGCCGGGCATTTCAGCGCGGAATCCTATCCCTTCGCCATGGAGCTGCTACGGAACATCAAGGTTGCCGTAACGCCGGGCATAGACTTCGGCAGCGGTGCGGAGGGATACATCCGCTTCAGCTACGCCAACCACCTCGAGAACCTGGCCGAGGGCATGAGGCGTCTCGAGGACTACCTCTCGGCGAGAAATGCCTGAAGGTCGTCCGGTAAAACACACATTATGCCATCCGCGCTCTCTATCGCGTCCGGCTCATATGAAATCGTCTGAAAGCAACTCCCGGGAACATCGTTTAGTGTTTAGAGGTCTTAAGCCCGTAAACGACACCGATGGTGAAGAAACTGGGGAGTTATGGCATAATAGCCTCACATATCGATCTCCGGGAAACACTTGTTTTCAAGGCGGGTACACATGGCTAGAAGAGCATTAATACTGGCTGCGCTGCTGGTCCTGGTGTTCGCCGCATGCGGCATATCCCCCCTGCAAACGTGGCCGGAGGCGGAGGCCGGGGAAGACTGGCAGCAGGTTATCCTGCGGCCGGAGACGGGGAAGCTGGCCGAGGCCCTCCAGGAAACCGTCTCCCTGGGCCTGAAGAGCCTGCGCGATCTGCCCCACGATCTCCTCCTCATGAAGGTGCCGCCTTATATCGATCTCGATCTGCTGTCCCACCTGCCCAGCATCGCTTGGGCGGAGCCCGACATCACTTTCAGAGCCGCCGGTGCGTCGGCGGTCCCCAACGACCCAGACTATTCCAGCCAGTGGAACCTGCAAAAGATAGACATGCCGGCCGCATGGGATATAGCCAAGGGAGGCAAGTCGTCGGTAACCGTGGCCGTGGTGGACTCGGGGGTCGCTTACCGCACCGCCGGTAAGTACACCCGCGCCCCGGATTTCCAGAACACCGTCTTCGGCGACGGCTACGACTTCATCAACAACGACGATTTTCCCGACGACGACTACGGTCACGGCACCCACATGGCGGCGATAATCGCCTCCTCACACAACAACTCCTTCCGCGCGGCCGGGATGGCCTATTCGTGCACCATCATGCCGGTACGGGTGCTCGGCCTCGACGGGGTGGGCACCGCCTCCAGCGTTTCCTCCGGTATCTATTACGCCGTGGACAACGGCGCCGACATCATCTGCCTGAGCCTGGCCTCCCCCCGCCACAGCGAGGCGGTGGCGGAGGCTGTCGATTACGCCTACCAGCAGGGGGTGTTGTGCGTGGCCGCTGCGGGCAACGAGGGCTCCGACCCGGGCTATCCCGGCGGGATGGACTGTCCGGCCGACGGGGGCATAAGCGTTCTTGCGGTGGGAGCCACCGATTACAGGGACGCACGCGCACACTACTCCAACTACGGGGATGGACTTGACCTGGTGGCCCCCGGAGGTGATCTGACCCGCGATGACAACGGCGACGGCTACGGGGACGGGGTCCCCCAGGAGTCCTTCCGCGAAGCCAACAACTGCCAGTCGGGTTTCGAGCTCAAGTGGGGCGAGGGCACCAGCATGTCAACCCCGCAGGTCGCCGCCGCCGCCGCCCTCATGCTGTCCATGAACCCCAAGCTGACACCCGCGGAGATAACCTCGCTACTGACTTCCTCGTGCGACGACCTGGGAACGCAGGGCTGGGACGAGTACTACGGCTTCGGCAGGCTGAACGTGGGGGCGGCCATGGAGAAGATCCTGGGCAGCTCGTGGTATTTCGCCGAGGGGACCACCCGCTCCGGCTTCGACGAATGGCTTTGCGTGCTAAATCCCGAGGACGAGGACGCCTACGTGGACTTCTCCTTTTTCATGCAGGATGGTTCCACCCAGTCGGCCTCCTGCACCATACCCGCCAGGAGCAGGTTCTCCCTCAACGTGAGGGACCAGGTTGGAGAGGATAAGGACGTAGCCGCCTATATCTCCAGCCCCCAGGATGTATTCGCCGAGCGCGCCATGTACTTCTCCTACCAGGGACGCTGGGACGGGGGTTCGGTTTCCAAGGGAGCGGCGAGCCTCACGTCCAACTGGTATTTCGCCGAGGGGACCACCCGCTCCGGCTTCGACGAATGGCTCACCCTGGCCAACCCGGGCGACAGCGACGCCCTGGTGAAGGTGGAATACATGCTGGGCGCGGGACAGGGCGATAACGTGCTGCAGGAATGGAACGTTCCCGCCCACAGCCGGGTGACGGTGAGCGTCAACCAGGCCGTGGGAGAGGACGTGGACGTGTCAATGCGAGTGACCTCGGACTACCCCATAGTGGCCGAGAGGCCCATGTACTTCTCCTACCAGGGCACCATCAACGGCGGACACGACGTCATGGGGGCCACCTCCACCGGCTCCAACTGGTATTTCGCCGAGGGGACCACCCGCTCCGGCTTCGATGAATGGCTCACCCTGGCCAACCCGGGCGACAGCGACGCCCTGGTGAAGGTGGAATACATGCTGGGCGCGGGACAGGGCGATAACGTGCTGCAGGAATGGAACGTTCCCGCCCACAGCCGGGTGACGGTGAGCGTCAACCAGGCCGTGGGAGAGGACGTGGACGTGTCAATGCGAGTGACCTCGGACTACCCCATAGTGGCCGAGAGGCCCATGTACTTCTCCTACCAGGGCACCATCAACGGCGGACACGACGTCATGGGGGCCACCTCCACCGGCTCCAACTGGTATTTCGCCGAGGGGACCACCCGCTCCGGCTTCGATGAATGGCTCACCCTGGCCAACCCGGGCGACAGCGACGCCCTGGTGAAGGTGGAATACATGCTGGGCGCGGGACAGGGCGATAACGTTACGGAGAGCTTAACCGTGCCGGCGCATACCCGGGTGACGGTGAGCGTCAACCAGGCCGTGGGAGAGGACGTGGACGTGTCAATGCGAGTGACCTCGGACTACCCCATAGTGGCCGAGAGGCCCATGTACTTTGTATACGGCTCACAGCAATGGCGGGGTGGGACTTGCGAGACGGGTTTCGATCCCGTTAACGGGGGTAGCTGAGGATGCGGAATGTCGACAACCGGGCGGGACCGCTGCGGCACACGGCCGGAGAGCCCCGCTACCGGGCGCTGGAAGGTGAAACGATGCATATGAGAAGGAGCGTGAGGATAGCATGCCTGGCCCTGGCCCTCGGCCTCGTCGCCACCCTGCTCGTGATGGCGGCTCCGGCGGCTGCTCAGGCCGGCGAGGGACGGGTCGTCGTGGAGCTGCAGGGCAGCTCCAGCGCCATATCGCTCGCCTCGCACACCATCAGGAACACCAACAACATCACCCGTCAGGATTACAAATTCAAGCAGGAGAGATACGGCAAGGACTTTCACTACGTGTTCAGCGGACTGGCCAAGGGGACTTATAACGTGGAGTTCAGCTTCGTCGAATCCAAGTACACCTCCCCGGGAAAGAGGCGGTTCTCCGTCTACGCCAACGGCTCACTCACCCCGCTCACGGGCCTGTCCAACCTGGATATCTACAGCAAGGTCGGCAAGGACACCGCCTACCAGGTGACGGTAAACGGCGTGGCGGCGCCCGGGGGCACCATGGATCTCAGATTTCTATCCAGCATAGAAAACGCCACCGTCAGCAATATCCGTCTCGTATCCGGCGGTGAGACGGCCCTGGAGGTAATGGTAACCGAGACCCGTCACTGGCAGGCCCTGCCCCTGCGTTTTATAAACGGCGGCAGCCAGGACCTGCAGGAGGTCATTCTGGGCCGCTTCGGATCCCGCTTCATGGTCAACCCCGTTCCCCAGCTCCTGGGCTGGCGGCAATCGCCCCTGGGGACCTGGACGGAAGATCTCTCCGAGCTGGTCCTGGCCTTCCGCGACAGCCAGGGGGATATCCGCTGCCTGCCCTTTACCGACCGCTATCCCGTGTTCTCCGCCATCGATCAGGAACTGAGCCTTACCGGCGTATCCTACGTATGCCAGGACCCCGAGCTTGCCTTCAGCGCCGTGATCACCGTAAAGGCTCCCTTCTATCCCCGGGACACCAAGCTAAGCTCCGCGCCCTTCTTCTACGTGGACATAAAGGTCAGCAACCCGGGAAGCTCGGGCGTGAGCGGCGATTTCATGCTGGTGCAGCCCAACAAGGCTAACCCCACTACATCCCCCCAGCTCCTGGGGGGAGGAAAAACGGGGTACAAGTTCGCCACCAGGTACAACTACGCGGACGAGAGCTACATCGACTCCGGAGGCTCGGAATGCTGGGAGGCCCTGGCCGTGGACGACGCAACCGGCATAACCGTACATACCGACATAACCCCGCAGATATGGGCCTCGCCCTCCGGGTACCCCCTGCCTTACCGGCACGATGTTTATACCTTCCAGGCCAGGGGATATTCCGGGCTTGAGTGGAGCTTCAACCTGGCGGGCGGCTCCAGCAACGAAAGGACCGTGGTCCTGGCCGGGCACACGGACGACCAGGTCCTGACGGTGCGCGGCGACGGCGGTTACCGCTTCTTCTACCGCGATCCCTCGGGACCCAACCTCTCCGACGTGGACGCCGTGCTGGACTACGCCCTGGGGGCGGAGCGCTCCACCATCGAGGGCAAGACTGCCTTCTTCGACGGCATACTCGGCGACGCCTACCTGTCCGGCCTGGACGCGGACGGCGAGGATCTCGCCACCTGTGCCTTGCAGAGCTTCATCTGCAATACCTGGTGGTGCAGCAACGCCTCCGGTGACGAATGGTTCAGCGTGTGGGAGGGTGTTCCCTGCATGTTCCACTCCACCGTGGACGTCGAGTACAACGACGCCTGGTTCTTCCTCGATTTCTGGCCCGACCTGCTCAAGACCATCATGCAGGAGTGGGTGCTGTACGAGAAATCCAACACCCAGGGCAAATACCTGTCCCACGATATGGGCACGGTAAACGTGGCCAACGGCATGGCCTATCCCCACGACATGCCGGTGGAGGAGAACGCGGATTACATCCTGCTCATATACAATTACTGGAAAACAAGCGGAGATACGGCCTTCGTAAAAAGCGAGTTCGGACACGTAAAAGACTACACCCGCTTCATATTCAAGTGCGATACCGACGGCAACGGCCTGCCGGACATCAACGTCGCCAACACCATCGACCAGGGCTCGGCCGCCGTGCAGAACAGCACCAACCAGACCTACCTGGGCGTCAAGGCCCTGGCCGCCTACCGCGCGGCGTCGGAGATGGCCTCGGCGCAGGACACGCCTGACCAGGCGTTCATCGCCTCCTGCGAGGAGCGCGTCCGGCTCATCAACCTCACCCTTGGCGACGAGCTATGGCTGGGGGATCACTTCGCCGTCTGCGGCGATTATTCCGTGCCAGCGGCGGACCGCGAGGCCTATTCCATCTACGCCTCCAACGGGCTCTTGTACCTGCTCGCCTCGAGCCTTGACACCGGTATAACCGCCTCCAACCTGGAGAGGTTCCGTACCGATATCTCCAGCGCCGCCGCCGAGACGGCCAGGCGCTACGGCTACGTGCACACCAGCGTTAACAACGAGAACCAGTGGGTGTCTCAAAACCTCTGGCGGGACGCCCTCGGCTACTGGCTGGGCGTGGGCGGCTGGTCGCAGGGTCAAGTGGATCGCCTGAGCGAGTACTGGAATCTCGAGAGTTATTACGCCCGCAAGAAGAACGGCGGCTTCTGGGACGTATGCAGTTATCTGGACTTTTATTTCCTGGGGACCAGTGAGGCGGTGGGCCTGGGCTTTTCCGGCAGTTCCTCGGCCAACGCCTACCTGGAGGAGGCCGATATGGAGGGGGGCGGCGTGAGAGGGGCCTATTCCCTGGATTCCGCCTTCAACCAGTCCCTGGGCTACTACCCCCGGGGCACCGCCTCCTTAAGCATTGTCAACGCCATGTCCCGGCTGAGGGTGGATATACCCTCGGGTTTTCTGATCTACGACCCCGCCGAGACGAACTCCCGCGTGCCGGTGTACTGCCGCGCCGACTGGGGAGCGGCGGATCCCGCCAAACGAATCCCGGTGCTGGTCTTCAACCAATCCGGAGGCCTGCAGCAGAAGATAAACTCCAACCTCCTGCCGGGAAATATCGCCTCGGCCGGTTACGATCCCATAACCGGGCTGCGCGCCCAGCCCTTCTCCTGCTCTCCTGGAATCGACAGCCAGCGGGAGGACGTAACCGTATACTACGATGCACCGGCGGGGTCCGTGACCTCGGCCACCGTGTTGGACGGAGCGGAGGAGATCAGGGATCTGGTGCCGGGGGCGGGCGGCGTAACCTGGGACGGCAAGGACAACTCCGGGGAACCCGTGGGCGACGGCGTCTACACCATGTACCTTGAGACGGACTCCCCCAATCCCGCCGTCCTCACCCCCTCCGATACCGTGGAGGTGGGCGTGAACACCAACGTACCCTCGCCCTCGCGTTCCTGGTACCTGGCCGAGGGCTATACCGGCAGCAACGCCACCGGAGGCGAGTTCGACACCTGGGTGCTGGTTCAGAACCCCAACGACAGCTCGGCGAACATCACGGCGACCTTCATGCAGCCCGGCGGCGTAAACACGGACCGTTCCTATACCCTGGCGCCTCATTCCCGCTTCACCATCCACGTGGACGATATCCTGCCCGACGCCGAGGTATCCACCCGCATAGAGTCCGACCTGCCCGTGGTAGCGGAGCGGGCCATGTACTTCAACGGCGGTAAGGCCGGTCACGACACCATAGGCGTCACCTCGACCTCGAGTTTCTGGTACCTGGCCGAGGGCTATACGGGCGGCGATTTCGACGAATGGGTGCTCGTACAGAATCCGGGCGACGATACCGTAACGCTGTCCGTGCATCTGCAGACGCAGGAACAGGGCGAGGTTATCATACCCTACCTGGTGGGACCCCGGTCACGGTTCACCATCCACGTTGACGATATCCTGCCCGACGCTCAGGTGAGCACCTTTATCGAGTCCGACCGTCCGGTAGTGGTGGAACGAGCTCAGTACCTGAATTACATGCGTAGCGGAACTTGTAGCATAGGAGCCCGGTCAACCTCCAATACCTGGTTCTTCGCCGAGGGCTACACCTCGGGCGGCTTCGAGGAATTTCTGCTGATCCAAAACCCGCGGGATACATCGGCCATGGTCAATATAACCTTTATGCAACCCGACGGCACCAACACAAGCACGAGATTCGCGGTGCCCGCGCGCAGTCGCTACACCGTGTGGGTGGACGAGCTCTTCCCGGACTCGGAGGTATCGGCCAGTATATCCTCCAACCAGCCGGTGGTGGCGGAGCGGGCCATGTACTGGGAGAACCGTAGCGACGGGCACGACACCCTGGGGACTCCCTGCGTTGAGTATACGTGGTTTTTCGCCGAGGGCTACACCTCGGGTGGCTTCGAGGAATGGTTGCTGATACAGAATCCCTGGGACGGACAGGCCGTGGTGGGCATCGATTTCATGCTTCCCGGAGGAGACACCAACCACATCGACGTAGCCGTGCCGGCCCGGTCCCGTTTCACCATCAACGTGGGAGGCGTCATCGGGGAAACCGAGGTCAGCCTCAAGCTGAGCTCGGACAGACCGGTGGTGGCGGAGCGGGCCATGTACTTCGACGAAAGGTCGGGCGGCACCTGCTCCATCGGAGCCATAGAATGAGGCGGCGCCCGACGCCGCTGAAGAACCCTCCTCACCTCACCGATAAATATGAAGATGGCGGCCGTCCGCTTTGCGCATACTGGATTACATGACATAGAAGACGCCACATGAACCGAGCGGGGAGCTTTGAATACATTGATGAAAAAACTGGGGGTCACCATGCTCGTTATCGGCCTGCTGTCGCTTGCCCCCATTCTCATGCTGGGGGGCGGCGGTAAGGGCGTGAGCTCGGTGGACGGGCCCTCAACCTATTCCTACGAGGGCGGCATAATCATCGAGCTGCAGGGAAATTCCTCCAGCAACCTGCTGAAGCCTAACAGCGTCAGGGGCCTGGACGAGGCCACCATGCAGGGATACAAATTCACACAGGTGAGGGAGGGGCGGAAGTTCAACTACCTGGTGGCCGGCCTGGTCGATAGCGCCTACGACCTGGAGTTGAGCTTCGTGGAATCCGGCCACGACCGCTCCGGGCAGCGGGTCTTCGACGTCTCCGCCAACGGCGCCCCCCTGCCAGGCCTGAGCGAACTCGATGTCTTCACCCGGGTGGGGCTGAACCATGCTTACCAGATAACTATCCCCGGGGTGAGCGCGCCGGACGGAACCCTGCTGCTCTCGTTCAAGGCCTCCTCCGGCCTAGCCATGGTAAGTAACGTGAGACTCGTCTCGGGAGGAGAGACGGCGCTGGAGATCGATTCGGGAGAGTCCAGGCACTGGACATGGGCCCCCCTGCGCTTCAAGGGCGGAGAGCAACAGCAGGTATACGAGGTGGCCCTGGGGCGCCTGGGTTCGAGGTTCATGGTCAACCCCATGCCCCAGCTGCTGGGCTGGAGGCAAGCCCCCCTGGGCACCTGGACCGATGATTTCTCGGAGTTGGTGCTGGCCTTTCGCGACCCGGAAGGCGATATACGCTGCCTGCCCTTCACCGGGCGCTACCCGGTCTTCTCGTCAATACGGCAGGAACTGTACATGACCGGGGTCTCCTATATCTGCGATGATCCCGAACTCCCCCTCCAGGTGAGATTGAACATCGAGGCCCCCTTCTATCCCGGCGACGTGAAGCTGAGTACCGCCCCCTTCTTTTACCTTGAGATCGAGATAACCAATCCCACGCAGGAGTGCATCGAGTGCGAATTTCTCCTGGCCCGTCCGCACAAGGACGACGACTTCGGCGATCAGGCCCCCCGGGCCCTGGACGGCCGGCACTCCGGCTATAAATTCACCACCAGGTATACCTATGGCACCGAAAACCACGTTATCGACTCCAGCAACTCCGGATCCTGGGATTTCTGGGAGGCCCTGGCGGTTGACGACGGCGAGGATGTCGAGTGGCATTACGGCAATATAGCCGCCACCTCCTGGATATGGGAATCCCCCGAGGGGTACCCACTGGATTTTCCGCGCCCGCTTTTCACCTTCGTGCCCCGGGGGTATTCCGGCTTCAAGGCCCCCTTCGCCATCGAGCCGGGCGGCCTGGAATCCCTCACCGCCGTGCTGGCCTGTCACCGCTCGGGAGAGGTGCTGGAGGTCCTCGGCGACCAGGACTACCACTTTATCTACGGGGACCCCTCGGGAGCCGGACTGGGGTCGGTGGACGAGGTCGTTGATTACGCCCTGGGCGGGGACATGGCCGCCATCGAGGATAAGATCGAGTACTTCAACACCATCCTGAGCGAACCCTATCTCACCGGCCTGTCCCAGGCCGGCAAGGACCTGGTATCCTGCGCTTTCCAGAGCTTTATCTGCAACACCTGGTGGTGTATCAACGGCTCGGGCGAGGAGTGGTTCAGCGTCTGGGAGGGAGAGCCCTACATGTATCATTCCTCCCTGGACGTCGAGTATAACAACGCCTGGTTCTACCTATATTTCTGGCCCGAACTGCTCCAGAAATCCCTGCGGGAATGGACCATGTTCGAGAAGGATAACGAGCAGGGCAAACACCTCTCCCACGATATGGGAATCGAGCACTGCATATGGGGAATGAACTACCCCCACGATATGGCCGTGGAGATAAACACCGACTACATACTCCTCCTCTACGCCTACTGGAAATCGACCGCCGACAGCGGCCTGCTGGAAGAGCTCTTTCCAAGGATCGAGGATTACACCACCTTCGTCTTCAACTGCGACGTC
Organism: Actinomycetota bacterium; assembly: GCA_034188985.1. Classification (GTDB taxonomy): domain Bacteria; phylum Actinomycetota; class Geothermincolia; order Geothermincolales; family RBG-13-55-18; genus JAXHVT01. Next base: position 16,278 of record JAXHVT010000065.1, read on the forward strand.
GATGCGGACGGTTTTCCCGATCTTCACGTTGCCAACACCATCGATCAGGGCAACACCGCCATCCAGGAGAGCCGCAACCAGATCTATCTGGGGGTGAAGGCCCTGGCCGCCTACCATGCCGCGGCGGAGATGGCGAGGGCCCAGGACCCCCGGGACGAGGCGTTCATTTCATCGTGCGAGGAACACGTTCAGCTCATTAACCGCACCCTGGAGGGACACTGGAGGGGAGACCATTTCGCGGTCTGCGGCGACGGCGCACTGCCGGAGGCCGAGCGAGAAGCCTACTCCATATACACCGCCAACGGTCTCCTGTACCTGCTGGCCTCGGGCTCTGAAACCGGGCTCACCCCCGAGAACCTGGAGCGCATGCGCATAGACCTCAACAGCGCCGCGCCCGCTACGCAGCGGCTCTACGGATGCGTTCATACCAGCGTGAACGACGACAGGCAATGGGTATCACAGAACTTGTGGAGGGATGCCCTGGGCTTCTGGTTGGGGGTGGGCGGATGGCCCGATGTCCAGGAGTGGCGCCTGCAGCGATACTGGGACCTGGAACGGTATTTCGCCACCTTCAAGAGCGGTGCCTTCTGGGATTCCTGTGCCTATAATCAGGGCCGCGAGGAGAGGAACGGCGTGGTAAGAGGGGCCTTTCCTCCCGACTTCTCCTGTGACCAGTCCCTTGGCTACTACTCCCGTGGCGCGGCCTCACTGGCCCTGGTCAGCTCCCGGGGAAGATTGGGCCTGGACGCCGTCAATGGCTTTCTCCTCTACCAGCCGGCCTTCAACTCCAGCCATATCCCCGTGATGCGCTGCGCCGATTGGAACGCCGGGGCACCGGCCGCGCGTATCCCCGTGCTGATCTTCGGCGAAGGCGGCGAGCTCCTGGAGGTAATAAATCCCCACCTCCTGCCAGAGAACCTCCAATCCCGCTGATTCGAGTCAGGCACATTTAGAGACCTGACCCCATTGCCTCTCACATATATAATATGTCATAGAAAGTATTAGGTCGGGAGGGAAAGGCACGGACCGTTCATGAGAATAGGTCGGATTTCACCAAGGCAAGTCAAGGAATTCGTGGCACGTTGGCCCATTTACGCGCGGGACCTGGACAACCCGGTCTGGATGAAACCGGATGAACTGAGGCTTTTAAAGGAGAGAAACCTGCGCCGGCAGCTGGAGCTGGCCGCTTCCTACAGCCCTTACTACCGCGAGTTCTTCAAGCGGAACAAGGTAGACGTGGACGGGATACGTACACTGGAGGACCTGGAGAGGATCCCGGTTACCACCAAGGAAGCATATCACGAGAACCCGCTGGCCTTCATGCTGGTCATCAACCCCCCGACCGCGTTGGACGTTACCTACGAGCTCACCTATACATCAGGCACTACAACGGGAATGCCGGCCCCCTTCTTCAACACCGCCTACGATATGTTTAACGTCAGCCTGATGCTGCGCCGGGCGGCGGAGATAAGCTGGATGACCCCCGATGACACGGTACTCAACTTGTTTCCTTACGGAAGTCTTCCCCATATAGGCCTTTACCGCTCCATCCACTTCGCCTCCACCGTGGGCATGAAGTTCGTCAACGCCTTGGTGGGAAAGGACCAGCCCGATTTCGCGGTCCATCGTACCATGGACGAGGCCCTGGAGCTGGCCGAGAGACACCGCGTCACCATCCTCAGCGGTATGGGACGCTTCGAGAGGAGGTTCATACTGCGCGGCGAAAAAATGGACACCGACCTTTCATCGGTCCGTATCATCCTGGCCCTGGGGGACGCCGTTCCCAAGCGCATGCGCGAGGAGATGCGGGAGTACCTCCCACATTCCAAGGTCGAGGATATATTCGTGAACAACGGCTACGGTTTCACGGAATGCCAGGGCACTTTCGTGGAGTGCTGCGAGTTCGGTGGGAATCACAATCCCTCGCCCAACCTCTACCACGTGGACATACTCGACCCCGAGACCCACCGTCCGCTTCCCGACGGCGAGCTGGGCCTGCTGGCAATCACCCACCTCGACCTCAGGGGAACGGTTCTGCTGCGCTACCTGGTGGGTGATATAGCCGCCAAGGTGGATGGAATCTGTCCCCACTGCGGTCGTTCCGGCTCTCGACTGGTGATACGCATGGGTTCAACCTACGCCGCACGCGCCGACGACGTCATGTACGTCGGCGGTAAGCTGGTCAACCCGGAAGCAGTGAAGAACCAGCTCTCCGGGGTGAAGGGATACGTCGAGTATCAACTGGTAGTGGAGAAAGAGAACCCGGAGGACCCCTACAGCCCCGACATGCTTATACTGCGCATGTCCGTGGCGGGAAGGCAGCGCCAGGACCTGGAGAGTGAAGTGGTGGACAAGGTGCGGGACGTCACCGGCATAACGCCCAAGATCGAGTTCGTTCAATCCCCGGAGATATACGATCCCTCCCGTATTCTCAAAGCCACCCGCTTCCTCGACCAGCGTTGAACGGCGGCCACGCCTCAGGCTCGTGGTAAGCGGTCCATGATATCCGGTTTCCCGGCGGCAAGGCCGGTCTCATGTCTTGTTGATATCGCACAGCAGGATGGTGAAATCGTCCTCCATCTTGCCGTTGCTGAAATCGCTCAAGGTGGAGACCAGGTCATCGATGAAGGCTGTCGCCTTTCTGGATCCCGCCTTTTTGAGGTAGCGCTTGAGACGGTATTCCCCGAAGGTATTGCGCTTGGAGTCCTTGCAGTCGGTCACGCCGTCTGTATACATGAAGAGGCGGTCGCCGGGCTCCATCTGAACCTTCTCCTCTTTCAAGTCGGGCTTCTCGAAGACCCCAAGCACGGTGCGTTTCTTGGAACCCAGGGTCTTGAGGGTGGTACCTCCCTTGATCAGTATGGGGTCATTGTGCCCCGCGTTGACATAACGCAGCACCAGGGTCTTGAGGTCCAACTCGCCGTAGAAGATGGTGATGAAACGATCCTCCAGCCTGTGTGGGACTATGGCCCGGTTGGCCTTGATCATCATCTCGTGGATATCGCTGCGGTACTTGGACTCGGCTCGGATGTAGCTCATGGCCAGGGTGGCCAGCAACGCCGCGGGAACGCCGCTTCCTGTGGCGTCCCCGATGACCAGTATCAGGCGATCCTCCTCCTCCCAGAAATCGTACCAGTCCCCTCCCACTATACGCGCCTGCTCCTGGTGGGCCATCACGCCGATCATGTCATTCTCCAGGGACCCCTGGGGTAGAAGGGCCCCCTGGATATGGGAGGCGATATCCAGCTCCTTGTCCACTAACGCCAGATGCTGCAGTCTCTTCTGCTCGGTGATGTCCCTAAAAACGCAGATGACGCTCTCTATCTGGCGCTTCTTGTTGCGAATAACGGAGAAGGAGCCACTGATCCACACCTTACTGCCGTTCCCGCGCACGTACTCCATCTCCTTGAGCGCCACCTTCTCTCCCCGGAAAGCGGCATCTATCGGGCAGCCCTCCTTGGGGCACTCCCCTGCCTTCCCCTTCTCATCGCCATAGAGCACTTCGTGGGCGCGTCTCCCCACCGCCTCGTCCTCCCTCCAGCCGAATAGCTCGTTGGCGGCCGGGTTGAAGAGGGTGATGTTGCGCTCCCTATCCACCAGGAATATGGCCTCGGGGTTGGCGGATATGATCGCCTCGCTGCGCTCCCGCTCGTGGAAAACTCGTTCGCTCGCCTCCAGTTCCTGCAACCGCCGCTCCCTCTGACGGACGCGCTTTCTCAACCTGGCCTGTTCGATGGCCAGGGTGGCCTGGTCGGCCACCGCCTCGATCATATCCAGGTCCTCCTGCGTGAAAGATATTTTCTTCTTGGAATCACCCATGAGCAGAAGGCCCCTTACCTCGCCCTTGTAGAGCATGGGCACGTAGATACACGAGCGAATCTTTAATTCCCTCATATGCTCGTTGTTCACCCTGGGATCGGCGGCGGCGTCTTCGACCACCACCATCTTCCCCTCGCTGACTACGGCTTCCGTCAACTCGTCCACGTCCCCGGGGCACCACCTCAGCTCCCGCATACGCTTGCTCATGGGTTGGGTGAGCCCGTGACCCCAGACGAACTCCAGCTCATCCTCTCCCGCGTCATAGAAAAAAAGGAAGCACTTATTTACCCCGGCCAGCTCCGCCATCTTGCGTACCACGATCCCCACGGCGTGGTTGAACTTCATGGCCGAGGCCGCCTCCTCGGCCATCTCCTTCATCATCGCCGTCTGCCGCCTAGCCTTCCTCTCCAGGTCGAACAGCCTGGCGTTTTCTATAGCCACCCCGGCCTGAGGCGCGAAAGCCGACAGGAGGGCCATGTCCAGGCGATTATAGGTGCGGGGCTGCACGTCGTAGAGCTCCAGCCCCCCTATGGCCTCCTCGTCCTTCATGATGGGGCAGGACAGTACCGAGCGTACCTTGCCGCCACGGACGGGGGTGGGGAGAGCCAGTCCGGTGAGAAGATCGTCCACCCCGGTCACCGGGGATCCCTTGCCCACGGCCTGGGCCAGCAGGGAGCGGTCCAGGTCAACACGGCGCCCCTCCACCCAGGGCGTATCCAGGCCTACCTGGGATACCAGGCGCAGCTCGCCTCCGCTTTTTTCCAGCAGATATACAGCGCCCATGGGAGTCCGCATGATACCCGCCGCCACCTCGAGTATCTGCAGGAAAACGCGATCCAGGTCCATGGTGGAGGCGATGGTCCTTCCCACCTCCAGCAGCCCGTGCAGTTCCCGCAGTTGGCGATTGATTATCTCGTCCTTGGTCTCCAGGTAGGAGGCGCTCAGCGCGGATATGAGATTGGAATTTATCTCGCTCTGCAACTCCAGGATTCCCACCCACTCCTCGGGGGTTATATCCCACGACAACACCTCGGGCATGATGCTGTTCCAGATGATGGTCTCCACCAGAAAAACGACGCGCACCAGGTCTCCGAAGGGGATACTCTGCACGGAGCGGTTGCGTCCTATCTTGCGGGCGAAAGCGTAGATCTCCTCCCGGTTTTTCCCTTCCTCGGCCATGAAATCGGTGGTCTTGCGGGCAAGTGCTTCCAGTATATTCCTTACATCCTTCTTAGCGCTGCTTGACAGATCGGCGTAGGTGGGAATGTTTTCCTCGAAGATGCCCTGCATCTCCTCGACGAGGTCGTCGACCTCGTGGGATATCTTTTCGGACAGTTCCTTAAGCATTGATACAGCCCGCCTTAGAGGGGATGGTCACAATATTAAGTATAGGAGCGCTTAGAAAGGGATGTCAAAAGGGGCGCGGTTATCGCGAGGAGGCCTCCTGCTCCTTGCGGGCTTCTTCCTCCTGCATGCTCTTGATCTTCATGAGCTGGGTACGGTAGGACCGCTCCATCTCGTCCAGTTTCATGGTGATATAGGACACCGTCTCCTGCAGGGAGGGAATAAGCACATGCTCCAGCGCGTTAACCCTGCGGCGGGTTCGCTCTATCTCCATGGCCATAAGTCGTACCGCCGCCTCCACCTCCGCCAGGCGCAACATATCGGGCAGCAGTTCGGCGTAATCCTCTATGACGTCGTCGAAGGAAGCGGGTGTACCAGCCAGGCCGTAGCAGTCGAAATCTCCTTCCGAGGCCACCTTGAAGGCGGGGACTTTCACCCCCATCATGTTGTCCCAATAAACGTCGACCTGCAGGCTGGCGCGCGGATAGGAGAGGGCTTCGTCGACCTCCTGGGTGATGACCTCCGAGCTGGCCAGGGCGAAGAGATTGTAGGCGCCGGCGAGCTCCTTTTCCACCTCTCTTCTGAGATCCCTGCTCTCTCTTACCAGGTCGAAGAATTTCTTCAGCAGCTCGTCCAGCTTGTCCTTGAGCAACTTGTGTCCCCTTATGGCCACGTCGGTACGCCGCTTCAACTTCAAAAGCTCCATACGATTCGGGTTTACCGCCAGCTTAGCCATAATTCAATACCCGTTCCTTTAACGCTTTCCTCTCGAAGCCTAGCCTTCCCCGTCCATGTACTTGGCTATCTCCTCGTCCTTGACCCTCTTCAACTCGCTGCGTGGCAGGATCCTCAGCAGATCCCAACCTATGGCCAGGGTTTCCTCTATGGTGCGGTTCTCGTACTCGCCCTGCTCGATAAATCGCCCCTCGAACTCGTCGCTGAACCGGACGAACAGCTTGTCCTCATCTGACAGGGCGGCCTCGCCCAGGATAACCGCCAGTTCCTTGGCCTCCTTGCCCCTGGCGTATGCAGAGAACAGCTGGTTGGACAGGGAGGAGTGGTCCTCCCTGGTCTTTTCCGCCCCGATACCCTTCTCCTTGAGGCGTGAGAGCGAGGGCAGCACGTCCACCGGCGGATAGATGCCCCTGCGGTACAGGTCGCGCGAGAGTATTATCTGTCCCTCGGTTATATACCCGGTGAGGTCGGGGATGGGGTGGGTCTTATCGTCGTCGGGCATGGTCAGCACAGGTATCTGGGTTATGGAACCCTGTGCGTCCTTGATGCGCCCGGCCCGCTCGTACATGGAGGCAAGATCGGTATAAAGATAACCGGGGTATCCCCTCCTGCCCGGCACCTCCTTGCGGGCGGCCGATATCTCCCTCAAGGCCTCGCAATAATAGGTCATGTCGGTGAGGATGACCAGGACGTGCATATTCAGGTCGAAGGCTAGGTATTCCGCCGCGGTCAGGGCCATGCGCGGCGTGGATATGCGCTCGATGGCCGGGTCGTCGGCCAGGTTCACGAATATCACCGCCCTCTCGATAGCGGCTGTATCGCGGAACTCCTGGATGAAGTAATCCGCCTCCTCGAAGGTTATTCCCATGGCCGCGAAAACCACGGCGAACTCCTCTTCCTTGCCCAGCACGCCCGACTGCCTGGCTATCTGCGCCGCCAGGCGGGAGTGGGGCAGCCCGGAACCGGAGAAGATGGGCAGCTTCTGTCCTCTCACCAGCGGGTTGAGGCCATCGATGGAGGAAACTCCGGTCTGTATGAAGTCGGTCGGATAATCGCGGGCGAAGGGATTAATGGGGTTGCCGTGAATATCCAGACGCTTCTCGGGTATAATGCGGGGTCCGTCGTCCATGGGGCGGCCCAGGCCGTCGAAGACCCTGCCCAGTATATCCCGGCTTACGGGCAGCTGCATCCCCCTGCCCAGGAATTTGACCTTGGTGCTCTCGGTGGAGAGGCCCCGCGTCGCCTCGAATGACTGCACAAGAACCGCGTCGGTGGTCACCTCCAGGACGTTGCCCAAGCCCACCGAACCGTCGGGGAACTCGACTTCCACCAGTTCCGCGTACTTGACCCCTTCCACTCCCTCCACCAGGAGCAGGGGCCCCACAATATCCTTGATGGTCAGGTATTCCTTGAGCATGATCCATCCTCTCCTCAAACGCCGCTGCTCTCAACGGCCGCCAGTTGCTCCTTCACCCGCCGCTCCAGCTCATCGAAGCGCTCGTCCTCTTCCTCCGGTATGTACTTGGCGCGGGCTATATCCTCGCGAACCGGGGCCTCGATTATCTCCCGGATATCCCTGCCCGCCTCCACCGCCTTGAGGGCATCGGCGTGGAAGGTCATTATCAGGCGCAGCAGGCGGTACTGCTTGTGTAGCGAGGTATAGGCGTCCGCGTCATCGAAGGCGTTCTGATGCAGGAAGTCCTCACGTATGGACTTGGCGCTCTCCATGACCAGCCTCTCCTGCTCCGAGAGGGCCTCCACGCCCACCAGCCTTACTATTTCCTCCAGCTCGGCCTCGCGCTGCAGCAGACCCATGGCCTCGTTGCGCAGCGACCTGTATTCCTCGGATATACCCTGGTCCCAATACCGCATCATCTTTTCCAGGTAAAGCGAGTAGCTGTTCAGCCAGTTGATGGCGGGGAAATGTCGGCGGAAGGCCAGCTTGTCCTCCAGTCCCCAGAATACCTTGACCACGCGGAGGGTGGCCTGTACCACCGGCTCCGAGAGGTCTCCACCGGGTGGGGAAACCGCCCCTATGGCGGTTATGGAGCCGACGCGTTCCTCGTGGCACCGGCAGTTTACCCGGCCGGACCTCTCATAGAAGGCGGCCAGCCTGGTACCCAGGTAGGCCGGGTAGCCCTCCTCGCCGGGCATCTCCTCCAGGCGTCCCGATATCTCCCTCAAGGCCTCCGCCCAGCGGGAGGTTGAATCCGCCTGCAGGGTTACGTCGTAACCCATGTCGCGGTAAAACTCCGCCAGGGTGATCCCGGTATAGATGGAGGCCTCCCGAGCCGCCACCGGCATGTTGGAGGTATTGGCGATGAGGATAGTGCGGGTCATGAGGGACTCGCCGGTATGGGGATCGGTGAGCTCGGGGAACTCCAGCAGCATATCCGTCATCTCATTGCCTCGCTCGCCGCAGCCTATGAAGACCACTATCTCCGAGTCCGCCCACTTGGCGATGGTATGCTGCAGCACCGTCTTGCCGGAGCCGAAGGGCCCGGGCACGCAGGCCGTCCCGCCCTTGGATACCGGGAAAAGAGTGTCGATAACCCTGGTGCCGGTGATAAGGGGGATGGCCGGGGCAAGCTTCTGCTGGTAGGGCCGCGGTATGCGCACCGGCCATCGCTGCATCAGGGCGACCCGGTGTTCATCCTCACCGTCCTCGAGGACCGCTATCGTCTCCTCCACGGTGTACTCGCCCTCCCGGATACTCCTCACCTTCCCCTTCGCTCCGGGGGGCACCAGGACGTGGTGCAGAATGGTGGAAGTTTCCTGCACCTCCCCCAGTATGTCCCCACCCTCGACCTCGTCCCCCACCTCGACCAGGGGCCTGAACAGCCAGCGGCGGTCGCGGGAGAGGCCCGGCTCCTCGACGCCCCGGGTGATATAGTTGCCTATTTTGTCCCTGATGACGTTCAGGGGCCTCTGGACGCCGTCGTAGATAGAGGTAAGGAGGCCGGGGCCCAGCTCTACGCTGAGAGGCTCGCCGGTGGAGAACACGGGGTCTCCCGGGCCTATGCCCGCCGTCTCCTCGTAGACCTGTATGGAGGCATCGCCCCCCCGCAGCTCGATGATCTCTCCCATGAGACGTTCTTCCCCGACGTGAACCACGTCGTACATCTTCGGTTCCGTGAGCCCCCTGGCCACCACCAGGGGTCCCGATACCTTGATAATGGCTCCCTCTTGCATGTCCAACCTTCTTTCCTTTACCTGCCAAAGCGCGACGCTGATTTTCAGGTCTCGAATATATCCAGGCCCACGGCCTTTTCCACTTTATCCTTTATCTCCATGATACCGCGCTCCTCACTCACGGCTACCGAGGGCAGCACGGTTATGACCGGGAGCCTGGAGCCCTCTTCCCGGAAATCCGCGATGCGTTGCGCCACCCTCTCGTAGATGGGCTCGGTTATGAAGACTACCGCGTACTTCTCCAGCGGCACCTCTTCCCATATCTCCTCCGCGTTATCGGGATGGACTACGGTATACGTATCCACGCCCAGGGCCCTGAATCCTATAGTGGAGGTCTTGCCTCCGACCATGGCCACTCCGAGTTCGCAGGCGCATTCCTGTTCCTTCATTGCGTGTACACACCTCGCAGCTGGTTGTCGATCCGCTCCGGCGTAAGGGCGTGCAGCTTGCCCATGAGTATGATGCGCAACAGCATCACTTCGTTCTCCTTGGCGTATATGAACCCTATGACCGTATCCGGACCGGCCGCCACCCGCCGCGCCTGTCTCAGGAAATCCAGGACGAAATCGTCGGCGGCGCGGTCGAAGTGCGTGAGGCGTACTTTCTTGTCGGCGAGATCTATGTTCTCGACCAGCAGTTCCACGTACCGCCTGTCCCCCACGCTCTTGATCATGGTTTCCATGCCCTTTCCCAAGGCCTGGAGCAGGACGCCGCGGTCGATGGTTCCTCCATCGGCCATCGCCTCCGCCGCGAAAGAGGCGGGTTTGCCCATGCGCTCGCAGCGCAGCAGCACCTTGATGTTGGCCAGGTCGATGGTCATGCGGCAGAAATCCCTGACCAGCGTGCTCCTGACCTTGCCAACTATCTCGAGGCGGTGCTCCAGGAAAAAGCGGTCCAGGATGACGTCTACGAGCTGGGGATCCGGCTCGAGCTCCATGCGCCCAGCCAGTTTCGCCGCCACTCCCGCCATCCAGGCCGGCAGCTCGTTCCAATTGGAGTTTCGCACCGCCGCCCGCATCAGGTCGGGATCGACGCGGGAGAAGGGCAGCAGCGCGTCCGGCTCCTCCCTCTCGAAGAACCTCTCCTTGAAAAGTACGCGCAGGTTGTGAAGATCGTACCGGCTGAGGAAGAAATCCTCCAGCCATCCCGGCACGGTGGGATCCTTGAAAAACGCGTAGGTCCCCGCCAGGTAATCCTGCAGGCCCTCCTCCACCTTCCTGGCCACCCGGGCGTCGGCCAGGAAGGGGCCGTAGTCCGTCTCCATGAGGATGCGCTTGCATTCCTCGAAGTCGGCGTTGATCAGCCTGTCTACCTGCTGCTTTTGCAGCAGCGTACGCTCCATCACCTTTATCCTGCCGGAGGCGTAGCCGTACTTAAGGGGCTGGCTGTAGGGCCTTATCCTTCTCAGCAAACCGATTCACCGGCCTTCATAGCGGTTTCCTTACTCAAGAGGACTCCTCCCGCGGAAAGAGCAGCGCCATCACCTTGGGTTCCATCTCCTCCTTCACCGCGTCCAGGAGCTGGGCGAAGGTGCAATTTACCTCCGTTCCCTCCCCTTTGAGCAGCACCCCTCCCTCCAGGTCCACGTCGGCGATCTCCAGGGACAGGGAGCCGGACAAGCTCCTGCCGTCCAGCTCGGAGTCCAGCTCGCGCAGGAAATCTGGGGTGATCCTTTCCCGATCCTGGGGGGAGATAACCACCGTCTCCGTCCCCGTTTCCACCGCCTCCAGGATGGTTTTCCTCACCAGAGCCAGGTAATCTTCGTCCGCGAGCTCGCGCATGCGCGTCAGGACCTGGCGGTATACCTCGTCAACCGCCTCCTGCTTGGCCATGAGCAGCCTTCGCCGTACCTCCAGCCTCTCCATGGCCAGGATACGGCGCTTTTCCTCCTCCGCCTCGGCCTCGGCCTTGCGTAACTCGACGCCGCTTTTCTCGCCCGCCTCGAGCTCGGCCTCCCGGAGGATATCCCGCGCCCTGGACTCGGCCTCCCGTATAATACGCGAGGCCTCGGCCTCGGAGTCCTCCTCGATCTTCTTCAGGATGTCATCAAAGGACATGGGGGTATGTTTCCCCTCCTTTTCCGCTTCTCGAATAATCCGTTAGGATGTGGGCAGTCCAAACAGGACCAGCAGCGTGAAGACCAACGCGATAACCGCGTAGGTCTCAACCAGGGCAGGGAAGATCATGGATTTACCGAATGCTTCCTCCTGCTTGGCGGCCAACCCCACGGATCCCACGCCGGTGAGCCCCTGATAGATGGCGGATACCAGGGCGACTAACGCCACCGGAAGGTTGGCAGCGAATATCAGTACTCCCGTGCCCGCAACCGGTCCATTACCGCCCAGATCGAAGAGCAGGAAGGTAAGGAATCCAGCCACGAAACCGTATATACCCTGCGTTCCCGGCAGCACGCATATGGCCATCATCTTTGCGAACTTGTCCGGGTCCTCGGACAGGACTCCGGTGGCCATATTAGAGGCGAAGGTTATACCTATAGCGGAACCCATACCTCCCCCGGCCACCGCCAGGGCGGCTCCCAGCATCGCCCAAGCCGTGTCGGTCATGGACTAACCTCCTTTCACTGTTGTTCTCTACTCCATGTTCAGAACAGGTATTCTCTATCCTTGAAGATAAGCTTCTTGCTGAATATCCGGAAAGGATCGTAAGGCTTCGCGCCGTTATCATAGAACTTGCTGAAAAACTCCACGTACTGTAGCCTGAGGGGGTGCACGAAAGCCCCGATGAAACTTATGCCAAGGTTGAAAGTATGGCCCCCCACTACTATCATGGCCAGCAGTACATAACCCAGAACCGGTATCCCCAGAAGCTGCTTGCCGATCTCGTTAACCACCATGGCCACCAGCATGGTGGCCATGCCCAGGGCGAACAGTCTGACATACGAAAGGGTATCGCCGAAGAATCCGGTTATGTTGCTGTAAAGAGCGAATACCCCGTTGGCCACCCTTCCGAAGATGGACTCGCTCTCTCTACCCCCCGTGGCGATGGTCAGCAGCACCGACACTACAACGAATACCAGCCCTATCCAGGTGATGGCTCCGATCTCCAAGACCTTCCCAACTACTAGGACGCCTAATCCAATGACCAATCCCAGCATCGACACCTGGTCGTAGATGGCGTCCATTACCCGTCCGTTGCGCACGTTGTCCACGAGTTCCATCACGTATCCCACCATCAGTTGGAATACGCCCAGGGCGAGGGCTAGTAAAAGAAAGGGGTAGGGACTCCCAACGCTCAATTCCTCGCTCTCTATGGGCAATAGCACCGCGATCTTCTGCAGGAAACCGGGCAGTGATTCGAATTCTATGCCGAAATAGCTGCCACCCAGGATACCGAAGACAGATGTGGCGATACCCACGTAGATCAGCAGCTTTAAGAACTCCTTTACTTTCGGGCTCACGACCAACCGCTTCCTCAACTGCCAGCATATGAGGCAGAGGGCGACACCGTAGCCGAAATCACCCAGGCACATGCCGAAGAAGAGGATAAAGAAAGGCGTTATAGCCAGGGTGGGGTCGAACTCGCGATAGTCCGGGTAACCGTAGAGGCGGGTCAGCAGCCAAACCGGTCTCCTCCAGGTGGGCTGCTCGGTGGCCGTGGGCGGCTTCTCGTCCGGTAGGGGGTCGGAGAACTCCGCCTCCACCAGTTCCCCGGAGACGGAGTCCAGCAGTTCCCGCACCGCCTCCTGGTCCGATTCCTTTATCCACCCCTCCACGGCGAAGGCGGACTCGGTATGGGCGAATTCGCTCACCACCTCGCGCTTGCTGCGCTCGTTGACCAGGTACTCGTGGTAAAGGACCACCCGCGGCCGCATCAAGGAGAGCTCCTCCGCCTTGGCGAGATACCCTTCCTCCTCCTCACGGAGTCCTTTCTCCTCCTCCTCGAGGGCGGCTATCTCCTCGGCGGGAAGCCTGTCCACCTCCACCAGTTCCACCGGATTGAAGTCGTAGGCGGAGAGGATCTCCTCCACCTCCTCGGAGGCCTCGCGGTGGCAGACGACCATTATCCGGGCGTTGAGGACGTCTACGGATATCTCGCTCAGATGCACCAGGGGGGTGGCCTCGTCCAGGGCGTGGCGCAGGTCGTCGACCTTCCTCACCGGCACCTTTCCCAGTACTATCCAAGTCGCCCGGGTTGACGTCACCTCCTTCAGCGGCAGGGTCATGGCCCTCCAGTGCTCCAGCTCTTTTCCGAGGTCGCCTATATGCTTGAGGCGCTCCCGCACGCGGAACAGGCCGGCGTCCAGCGATTCGCATTGCTTGTAAAGCACCTCGAAATCAAGGCTTTCCTGTACGGAATAATATTCCTCGGAGGTCACCTCGAACTTCTCTTTGAACAGGCTCTGGATGAAGCCGGGTTTCTCGGTGGCGTGCTCGTCCATGAATTTGTCCAGGAAGGCGGCTTTGGATATCTGGACCGTAAGCTCCCTGTTGTCCAGGACCTCCTCCTCCAAGAGGCCGGGACATTCGTCACTGATCCTTTCGTGCAGGTTGTCTACGTGGAGTTTACCTTGATCATGTAGGGCTTCTATTAAGCGGTGCCTTAGGGAACCGTGGGCATAGATATCTACCTTCTTCATCCGCGCCACTGTCATGGCGCATCGCCCTCCCTGTCTACGTCGGATGCTGCTGCCTCGTCTTACGCGCGGTAAACCATGCGGGAATACCGGACTCTTGCTGGAGATGAGGGGCAGGTTTCAGCCGGATATCCTCTTGAGCACCGCCTCCGCCGCCAGATCCTTTGAGGATTCGGCCTCATGCATGAGGGTGTCGGCCTCGGCCTTTATCCTCTCTTTCATGGCCTCGGCCTCTTGCGCGGCCTCTTCTCTCGCGTTATGCAGGAGTTCCTCGGTCTTCCTCTTGGTTTCCTCACTCTTCGCGGCCCTGAGCTTCTCTCTCTCCTCCAAGGCCTCTCGCGTAAGGTAATCCGCCTTTTTCTTGGCTTCGCGAATTCTCTGTTCTGCGTTCTTTTCCGCTTCTCTTATCTTCTCCAGTTTTGCAACCGGCATGTAAGCCTTTCCTTTCTCGACCAGGCCTATTTCGACGATGGCCAAAGATTATTATAGCACCGCCTGTCAAGTACTCAATAAGTAATTGATATATCCCTTTTAGCTGTAAAAACGGGGGTTGGTGGAAGCTCAAGGGATCACGTCTCTGTAAGTATGCGCTTTAGCTCGCCTTCCTTGTCCAATTCGGTCACGGCGATTACCGAATCGCCGGGCTGGAGCACGGAGCCCCCCTGGGGAATAATGACCTCGTCTCCCCTGATTATGGAGACCAGGACGCACCCCGGCGGCAGCCCCAGATCCTTGAGCGGCACCTGGCAGGACTGGCAGCGGTCCTGGGGAAGGTCCAGCTCGACCACCGCCAACTCGCCCTGCTTCATGGTATGCAGGGTTATTATATCGCCCACCGTGGTGCGCTCCTCTATGAGCTGGGCGATCACCGTGGTGCTGGATATGGCATCCACGCCCAGCTTGTTGAAGATTAGCTCGTTCTTGGGGTTGTTCACCCGGGCCACGGTGCGGGGTACGCGGAAATAGGTCCTGGCCAGCTGACAGGCTACCAGGTTGTCATCGTCGTCTCCCGTAACCGCGGCGAAGACATCGGCCTCGCCCACGTTGGCCTCCTCCTGGTAGCGCAGATCGCAGCCGTCCCCCTGGATAACCACGGCGGACGACTTGCCGGCCAGCCGCTCACACAGCTCCTGGCTCTTCTCGATTACCACCACCTGGTGGCCTTTGCGGTCCAGGGCGACGGAGAGGAAGGACCCCACCTTTCCGCCTCCCACTATTACCACCTGGATATTCGCTCACCTGCCTTTGCGCGTCTTTCACCCTAGTTTAATCGCCCGCGCTCTCTTTTTCACTACCCAGTTCGGTATGCGCGCGGGCTCTTCAGCGCGCCAGCCTCCTCACCCTTTGAAGGCGTGGGGAGAGTACGGCGGCGGTGATGGTGTCCCCCTTATGCAGGACGGTGTCCTTACGGGCCACCTCGGTGCTCGTACCGTGGGTCACCAGCCCCACCCGCAGTAGCTCCTCTCGCTCCAGCCTCTCTACCTTCCTGCCATGATAGCGAGAGGGGCAGGTTAATTCCACCACCATGACTTGGTTGTTTGCGGTCCAGGCCCTTACCATGAGCCTGGGCTTGGATATCCTCTGCAGCAGCTCCTCGGCCAGCAGCGAGGTGCCGCAAATATATTGTATGCCCAGGGCCTGGTGGGTGCTGCCTTTATCCGGGTTGTAAAGGCGGCTTATCACCCTGCCGACGCCGAATATGCTTCTAGCCACTTCGGCGGCCATGAGGTTGGTGTTATCGTAGTTGGTCAAGGCCAGGAACGCGTCCGCCTCCTTGATGCCCGCCTCCTGCAGTGTATCCATGTCGAAGGCCATCCCCTCGAAGACCTCGCCGTGAAAGGACTTGCTCAAGCGCTCGAAGGCGGCCGGGTCATTATCGATGACCACGACATGGTGGCCGTCGAAGGAGAGCATATCCGCCAGCTGGGCTCCCACCCGGCCGCAGCCGGCCACCATGACCCTCCATTCGCCCCTCTCCTGCGGCTCGCTTCTCTCCTGGTCCCTTGTACGCTCCATCCTTCCCCGCAGCCTGAAGCCCCGCTTTTGATCCGGCAGGAGCTGTTCCAGGTAGGCCTCTTCTCCGGTATCCACCGCCAGCAGCACGCAGTCTCCCTGCCTGAGATGGGTGTCCCGGGAGAAGAACATAGGCTTTCCCTCACGCATTATGGCCATCACCCTGCCCATACCAGGTTTCCTCAGATCCTTTATCCGCAGACCGTCGATCTCCGGGCCCAGGTCCAGCTCGATTACCTCGAGGCCCTCGCCCCGCTCCAGGTAAAGCCTGAAACCTCCCGCGGTGACGGCGCGGTGGAAAGCCTCGGCCAGCATGGTGCTGCCGCACATGTACTCGATGCCCATCCTGCGGTAGGTGATCTCCTTGTCCGGGTTGTAGACCCTGGCTATCACCCTGGGCACGCCGAAGAGATCGGCGGCTATCTCGGAGGCCATGAGGTTGGTGTTGTCGTAATTGGTGAGCGAGGCGAAGGCCTCCGCCTCCTCGATACCGGCCTCCTTGAGCAGCTCTTCGTCGAAGGCGATACCTGTGAGGGTCAGGCCGTTAAAGGGGCTCTCCAGGCGGTGAAAGGCGTCGGGATCCTTGTCGATTATGACCACGTTGTGTCCCTCGTACGAGAGCAGCATGGCCAGCTGGGATCCTACCCTGCCACAGCCGGCGATAATGGCATGCATGTCGACTTCACTATCCCGCCGCTACCTCAGAAGGTCCTTCAGGTCCTGGGCCTTGTCCTCAGCGGCTATCAGCAGCACCCTGTCGCCAGCCTCCAGGATAAGATCCCCCCTGGGGATGAGTATGCTGCCGTCGCGGATAACCGTGGCCACCAGCGACTGCTGGGGAAGGGGTATCTCCTTCAGGCTCTTTTGCAGCATCTTGCTGCCCTCCTTGAGCACGACCTCCTCGACCACCACGTTCTCCGTCTCCAGCTTGAGCAGGGTGACCATCTCGCCCAGTGTCAGTTCCCCCTGCACCAGTTGTACTATAATGGAGGCGGAGCACACCGATTGGTCCACCCCCCAGTCCGGGGTGAAGAGCCAGCCGTTCTTAGGATTGTTCACCCGCGAAAATACCATGGGAACCCCGTACTCGAACTTCGAGAGATAGGAGATAACCAGGTTATCCTCGTCGTCCCCGGTCACGGCGGCCACGGCGTCGGCTCCCGGCATTCTGGCGTCATCGAGTACATAGGGCTCGCAGCTGTCGCCATGCAGGATATTCTCGTTGGGATACCACTCCTTCAGTTCGGCGACCCTCTCGACGCGTTTCTCGATCACCGTCACCTGGTGATCCTGCCTCAGGGAGTCCAGCAGATAGCGGCCCACCATTCCTCCACCGGCCACGATGATGCGCATTGTTCCCCCCTTATCTCAGGCCCAGCAGCCGTTCCATCTTGCCCTCGCTCTCCTTGCTCACCGCAATATGCAGGATATCGCCCTCCTGGAACTCCGTTCCGCTGGTAGCCACGAAAGCACTGTTATTGCGAACCACGGAGATAACCCTCACCTCTCCCGGCACGTTGACGTCGGCCGCCTTTCTCCCCACCAGCAGGTAGGGAACCTCCACCCGCAGCATCTCCACCTCACCGTTTCCGAACTGGTACTCGCTGTTCAACTCGGGGTGGGACAGGTAGCTCAATATGCGATGTCCCGTCCAGGTCACGCTGGCGATTGTGGGTATCCCCATACGGCGGTAGATCTCGGCCCGGCGGGGGTCGTAGATGCGGGTGATCACCCGCGGGACGCGAAAATACTCCTTAGCCAGCCTGGCGCTTACGATATTGCTGTTATCGCCGCTGGTGACCGAGGCGAAGGCGTCGGCGTGTTCGATGCCCGCCTCCACCAGAGCGTCGCGGTCGAAGACCACTCCCTTGACCTTCTTCCCGGCGAATCCCTCGCGGAGGTTCTCGAAGGCATCTTTTTCCTTGTCGATCACGGCCACGGTGTGGCCCTCCCGCTCCAGCATATAGGCGAGATAGGACCCCACGCGCCCGCAGCCGCCTATCACCACGTGCATCTTCTCACCCCCAGAAGAACGTTACCGCCCGGCCTTTCTCTCGCTGCCGACCCGTCATGTACAAACCTCACACCGATCATATCCCGATAGTAACACCTGTCACCTCCAAACCCCAGCACCATGCGCCCCCTCACCCCTCTCTTCCCTTTTTCCGCCTGCGCAGGTAGGCGCGCAGGATGAGCTTGCGTATCTCGTCCGCCACCACGCAGATGGGGATAAATGGTGCCAGAAACAGCCAATCGCTGAAGGCGATGGGCGCGGTCTCGAATACCCCGTTCAAGAAGGGCACGTATACTATGAGCACCTGGAGGGAGACCTCGCTGGCGATGCCCAGAAGGTAGAGGCGGTTGGTCGTAAACCCCACCCGTAAGACCGATTCCACGTTGGTGCGGCAGGCGAAACCGTTTCCGATCTGTGTCAGCACGATCCCGGTCAGCGACATGGTGGTGGCCTTGGCGTATACTTCCGGGTTGGCCTCGCTGAAGACGCGCAGCTCCTCTCCCCATCTCCAATTAAACATGTGCATGTATCCCAGCATGCACACCAGGGCCTCCAGTGGCCCCAGGAAGCCGTAAGCACGCAGCAGCACCCGCCAGTTGAGCAGCCTTTCCTTGGTGGAGCGGGGCGGCTTGTCCATGATGCCCGGCTCCGGCCTCTCGGTGCCCAGGGCCAGGGCGGGCAGGAGGTCGGTCCCCAGGTCCACGGCCAGTATCTGGATTATGGTCAGGGGCAGGGGGACGTTGAACAGGACGAATATTATAAAGGGGACTATCTCCGGGATGTTGGAGGCCAGGATGTAGGTCATGAAACGGCGAATGTTGTCGAATACCGCTCTCCCCTCCTCCACCGCCGCCACGATGGAGGCGAAGTTGTCGTCTATGAGCACCATCTCCGCCGCCTCCTTGGCCACGTCGGTGCCCGATATCCCCATGGCCACGCCGATATCCGCGGCCTTGAGGGCGGGGGCGTCGTTGACGCCGTCCCCGGTCATGGCCACGACCTCACCCATGTCCTTGAGGACTATGGCCACGCGCATCTTGTGCTCGGGGGAAACGCGGGCGAAGATGACCTCCTCCCGCAGGTGATCGGCCAGTTCCTCGTCGCTCATCCCGTCCAGATCCGCACCGGTGATGATTCGCGGCTTGCCCTCTACCATACCGATGCGCAGAGCTATGGACTCGGCGGTAAGCCCGTAGTCGCCGGTGATCATGATCACCTTGATCCCCGCCGAGCGGCACTTCTCGATGGCCTTCTCGACATCGGGCCGCGGGGGGTCCATCATCGCCGCCAATCCCAGGAAGACCAGCTCTTTCTCCGTGTTCTCCACCTCGTAGCGCCTCAGGTCGCTGGGAAGATCGCGCCGGGCCAGGGCCAGGACGCGGAGGGCGGAACGGGCGTAGCGGTCGTTCACCCCCATGATGCTGTCCCTGTCCTCCTGCTTCAATTCCCGTACCCCCTCCCGGGTAAGGATGCGGGTACACTTCTCGAGCACCTCACGCGGGGCGCCCTTGACGTAGGCCGCCTCCCCCTCGTCCTCCCTGCATATAACCGACATGCGCTTGCGCACCGACTCGAAGGGGAGTTCGAAGGAACGCTGGCAGCGGGAGTAGAGTTCCTCCGGATCAAGTCCGGCCTTGCGGGCCAGGACTATGAGCGCGCCCTCGGTGGGATCGCCGATAATCCTCCAGCCCTCCTCACCCTCCCTGGCCACCAGGCGGGAGTTGTTGCAGAGGGCGGCCGCCCGCACTGCTGGCTCCAGGCTCTCCAGACTTTCCCGCGAGAGTTTCTTCCTTTTTTCCTTCCCATTGCCGTTGCCCCCCGACAGCAGCTCGCCTTCCGGCGCGTATCCGACGCCGGAGACCTCCACCTCCATCCAGGGTACCCATAGAGAACGCACCGTCATCTCGTTCTGGGTGAGGGTCCCCGTCTTATCCGTGCATATAACCGTGGTCGAGCCCAGCGTCTCCACGCTGGAGAGCTTCTTTACCAGAGCGTTTCGTTTAGCCATACGCTGCGTGGCCATGGCCAGGGACAGGGTAATAGTGGGAAGCAATCCCTCCGGCACGTTGGCGACGATTATACCGATGGCGAAGATCATGTTCTCGGAGAAGGGAAGCTTGACCACGTACTGGCCGAGCAGGAAAAAGGTTATGCCCAGTCCCAAGGCGATAGCGGCCAGGAACTTGGTCACCTTCTTCATCTGTACCTGGATGGGCGATTGCTCGTCCTCCACACCCTGGGTCATCTCCGCTATCTTGCCGAACTCGGTGTCCATTCCCGTTGCATACGCCACCGCCCTGCCCGAGCCGATAGTCACCGTGGTACCGGCGAATACCAGGTTCAGGATATCGGTGAAGCTTCTGCCCTCCTCCAGGAAGGGCACGGAATTGCGGCGTACCGGCTCGGATTCGCCGGTTAGAGCGGAGTTGTCCGCCCGCAGTTCGGCGCTTTCTATCAGGCGAGCGTCGGCGGATATGCTGTCGCCCTCCCGCAGTATGATCAGATCGCCGGGGACCAGTTGGGTTGCTTCCACCTCCGTCTCCTCCCCGTCCCTGATTACCGCAGCCATGGGCGGAAGCATCTTCATCAATGCCTCCGTAGCCTTCTCCGCCTTATACTCCTGCACGAAGGTGAAGATGGCATTGATGAATATTACGGCGATTATTGCATAACCCAGGGCAGTCTGGTCGGAGAAGAAGGACAGTATCGCGCCCACCCACAGCAGGATGGCGAAGAAGTTGGTGAAATGCGATATGAGCTTTTTCCAGAGCGGCACGCCCTTGACGGAACGTATTTTATTCGGGCCGTATTCCTGCAGGCGTTCCCGCGCCTCCCCCTGGCTCAATCCCCGGGGTCCGGTGCCCAATGCCTTGTATGCTTCATCTATATCTTGTTTATGGATATCCTTGGTCTCGAGCATTATCTCCTCCGGCCGCGCCGGTAACCCCTGTCTTTAATGCTATAGAAACTACCCTTCCATACCAGCAGTGTCAAGAAAACGGGGTCAGTCACTGACATCAGACGTTTTCATACAAAGAAAGGTATGTCAGATAGCCTGAAAAGGCTTAAATAAGCGCAGAGTAGTCTGACCTGCAAAATGTCCGATGTCGGTGCCTGACCCCATCTTCAGGCGAGGGCGGGCCGCAGACTCGGGTCCCTGTCCACGGCACGGCGTCGGAAACGGGCCAGGTCGACGAAGGCTTCCAGGCGTGTGGCGACTCCCGCCTTACCCGTCATCTCGTCTATAACGAAAGAGATAACCGGGATACCCACCTCGCGGGACACCTTGGGGAGGATGCTCTTGGCGATGGTCTCCGGCATGCAGGTGAAGGGCATGAGGTGTACGACGCCGTCGAAGCCCAGGCGTTTGTAAATGACCGTGTTACCTACGGAGTGAATCCCTTCCCCGCCCACGAAATGGGTGAGGAAAGGCTTCGCCGCCTCCTCCGATTCACGGTCGCTATGCCCGCCAACAGGGTTCTCCCCGGAGGGCCTCAGCCAGTCGGTCAGGTAGATATTCCGCTCCACAAAGGCCCCTAGATCGCCTAACTGCTCCTCGACCGTGAGGTTGAAAAAAGGCTCCAATACCAGGTAGAACTCCCCAACGATACCGATCTTTATCTCCTCCGCCTCCTTGTTTGGCACTGAGAGCAAGTGGGCGAAAGCCTCCTCCTCGGCCCTTCTCAAACCCGCGTAATCGCCGGCATTTCTCACCTTTTCGTAGCAATCTTTCAGTGCCGTCGTTGTAGCTCCCTTGCGGGCATCCTTCCAGCGCTGTCGCAACGCCTGCTGCTCGAGCCTGTCGACTAAGACCGCCTTTTGCAGGGCGAACTTGACGGCACGGAAGACCGAGATCCACGACCTTCCCTGCTTGAGAAAACGCAGATTCCGTATCAAGACCGGGATCTTGGAGGGCTCGAACTCGAGCTGTATCATCTGGAATTCGTACCCGGCCTCCTTCAGGATGCGCCGCTGCGTCTCCGCGTAGAAGCCGAAGCGGCAGGGTCCTTTCCCGGCCACCATGATCAGGGTGTCGGCACCCTTTTCGATAGCCTCTATGAAATTCCCCAAGGTGGTCTTGAGGGGAAAGCAGGCGAACTCCGGCCCGTACCTTACGCCCAGCTCCAGCGTACGCTGGGAGTTGGGGGGAGGAAGCATGTAGTCGATCTGCAGCTCCTCGAACACGCTGCTCATGATGATCTCCAGGCTGCCCATGTGAGGCCAGGTGATAATCATGCCGGGACCATCACCTCCTCCGACTCTCCAACCCTGTCCTTCTTCCAGCGAAGCATGTCCACGAAGGCCTCTATGCGGGTGAGGAATCCTCCCTCACCGGTATGTTCGTCCATAACAAGGGTCATCATGGGTATGTTGCCCATGAGCTTGTTCTCCTGCTCGCAGAGAACGCGGATGATGGAATCCGGCCCGCAGGGAAAAGAGATCATGAAGATGATGCCGTCGGCGAGCTTGTACTTGGCGCAGGCGAGGATCGCGCCGGCTATTTCCTGCTCGTAGCTCCAGTAGATGGTCTTGGGAAGCCGCTTCAGCTCCTTGTTGCGCAACCTCTCCGGCACCATCTCCGCCGTAATCACGTCCACCCCCATCCCCTTCAGCCTGTCCAGAAGGGACATGGTGGTGAAGGTATCGTACACGTTGTAATGATGCCCGATCACTGCGACTCGAAGCTCCCGTCCCTCGCAGAGGCGCCGGGATTCGTCAACCTCCAGGGTTCCCCGCGGGGTCAATCCAAGTGTCAGCCCCTTGAGGTACTGGCGGTGCTCGCGCCAGGCCTTGATGCCGGCTCCGATAATCCTCCACGGGTTGGTGGTGAAGATGCGCCCCGTGGAATAGACGGTGCGGTAATTGCTCCACAGGCCGGAATGGAAATCGATAGTGGGGCCGATAATCGGTATTTCCTCCTCCGTCGCCGCCCGCGCCATATCGGGAAGCCCCAGCATTTTGGGGCAGGTATGGGTTCTTTTCTTCACGCTGACCAGGCGGGGGACGAAGAGGGCATCCACCCTGTCCTTGAGGGACATGACGTGTCCATAGAATACCTTGACCGGCAGGCAGCTCTCGTTTTCGGCCTTGCTTACTCCGGAGTTGAGGATGGAACGGGTTGTCTCGCCTGATTCCACAACCTCCGCCCCCAAGGCCTGGAGAAACGACGTCCAGAGCCTTCCGTAGCGGAAATATAGCAGCCCGCCCGGTATCCCTACCTTCATATTCAAACCACCCTCGAAAGATTTCACAACCTGCATCTCGATTCTACCCCCAACGGGTGCGATTGTCCGGGAGTATTTGTAAAGACCATCTCCAGCCAGCTTCGCCGTCGATAGTGATCTTGTATCCGAATCACCGCCGCATGACGATAACGGTGCCCGGCGCCATGGATACCCCATACCCAACAAACCATTAAGCCGTCGTTCGAGGCGCCGCCCCGGAGTGTGTCAAGCGGCCGCCTTGTCCATAATGAAGTCCACGATGTCACCCACGGTGATGATCTCGGCGGCCTCGTCGTCCGATATCTTGAAACCGTATTCCCTCTCCATCTCCAGGAGCAGCTCGACCAGGTCCAGGGAATCCGCCTCCAGGTCTTCCTCGAAACGCGAATCCTCCCTTATCTCCTCCTCGGGAAGCTCCAATGCCTCCGCCAGGGCGACACGTACCTTGGTGAGGACGTCCTCTCTTTCCACCGTGCGTCCCCCTTAAACGCTCATGGGGACTACACGGCGCCGCAGCATGTGTTTTCTCAAAGCGTAGGCGGCAACCCCAACGAAGGGAAGCGCGGAGCAGATGGCTCCCCCGATTATGATTCCCTTCCTGCCGGTTCCATCCAGCCTCGATAGGTGTTCGGCCTGGAAAAGCTCCTCGGCCCCCAGGCTCTCGCAGAGTTCCTCCAGGCGAAGGGAGAACTCAGGATCGGGCTCCACAGAGTGAAAATAGCTATGGACAATCTTCAGGGTATCCCTGTAATGCAGCTTTCCCTCGCGCCTGGGCATCCTGCTTGCCTCTCTCTTCCTCATTGTCTGCCCCCTTTTTCGGATAAACTCCGGTGCAAACTCAGCAGCGAACGGTGAACCAGCACCTTTACGGCGCCGGCGCTTTTACCCATCACGTCTCCTATTTCCCGGTGCTTCAACCCCTCCGCGAAACGTAATATTATGGCCTGCTGCCGCTCGTCGGGCAGGGATCTCAGCTCTCTTCTCAACTCCCGGAAGTCCTCCTCTTCCTCCAGGGTCTCCTCGGGCGTGGGACCCTCATCGGTCAGCGATTCCACAATGTCGAGGCCCACTATACTCCGCCTGCTGGCATTGCGATGCCAGTTGGCAACGAGGTTATGGGCGATCCGCAGCAGCCAGGCGGAAAAAGGTATACCCCTGTCCTGATAGCGATTGAGGTGTATAAGGGCGTGCAGAAACACGCTTTCCGTTATATCCTCGGCGTCCTCCACGCTACCCACCCGGTAATACACGTAGGTATAGACCTTTCTAAGGTACTTTCTATAGAGGGCGTCAAAGGCCTCGCGGTCCTCCTTGGCGCGCTGTACCAGGACGCCGTCTTCATGGTGAATTCTCTCTCCGCGCTCCTTGCCGACCATACGCCGCTTGCCTCCTCCCTCAATTCGCCGCGCGCTCTTATATCACGTAATTATAAACACTGCCGGGCCGCTGTGGTTACCAATGCCGAGTTTACTGTATTTGCCCTTCATGTGGTAGCATTCTTGTAAAAGAACGCAGGGGGACTGATCCCCGGTAATGATGGGAGGTAGACATGGCTAATGTTCCCGGCGCATACTGCCCCTTCCGCGTTTCCTCGATCGCCGGGGCGCTGTCACCGTGCAATGATGAATGCGCCCTCTATATACCCAGCTCCAAGATGCCGCCCCAGAAAAGCTGTGCTCTGGCCATCCTTGGCGTATACGCCCTGCAGAGGATTATCTTCAAACAGCAGGGTGAAGGAGAGGCGGAAGCTCCGGAGGGCACGGAACCGGGCCCGGGTACAACACCGCCGCAAAGCGGCCCATGACCCTGCATCGCCTCTACTCTATACTGTGTTTATCATGAAGCGTAAAGAGGTACGCAAACCCGAGGGGAAGCTCCCTAACCATATAGCTATTATCATGGACGGCAACGGGCGCTGGGCTACGCGGCGGGACCTGCCTCGTATCGCGGGACATAAGGCGGGAGAGAGATCCATCACCGACGTGGTTCGCGCCGCCTCGGAATGGAACCTGGGAGCCTTGACGCTCTTCGCATTCTCCACCGAGAACTGGAACAGACCGGATAACGAAGTCAAGTTCCTGATGAGCTTCAATCGCAATCTCCTCGATAAGAGGGTGAAGGAGTTCCACGAGCGCAATATCCGTATCTTTCACATGGGACGCCGCGACAAGATACCGCCCTCCACCCTCAGTACCATAGACAACGTCGTTGAACTCACCAGGGAAAACACCGGGATGATCTTGAACATAGCCTTTAACTACGGGGGGCGTGCGGAGATAATAGACGCCCTTCATAAATTATGCTACGAGCTTTCCAGGGGCGAACTCGACCTAGGCTCGCTGGACGAAGAGGGCTTTCGCCGCTTTCTCTATGTCCCGGAAGCGCCGGATCCCGATTTGCTCATTCGCACCGCGGGCGAGATGCGTATAAGCAACTTCGTGCTCTGGGAGATCGCTTACACGGAGATCTATACCACCGAAGTGCTCTGGCCCGATTTCCGCCGCCAGAACCTTGCCGATGCTATAATTGAATACCAGGAAAGGGAGCGGAAGTTCGGGAGCATCAAGGAGGAGTAACCCTCCATTGGCCACCTATAAGGAGGAGGCGGTCGTGCTCCGCGCCTACGACTTGGGGGAAGCGGACCGCATCATCTCACTGATAACCGCCGGACGCGGTCTGCGTCGTGCCGTGGCCAAGGGATTGAAGCGGACCAAGAGCAAGTTCGGCGGCCGCCTGGAGCCCTTTACCCACATCCAGGCCTTACTCTACGAGGGCAGGAACCTGGATACGATAACTCAGGTGGATGTGGTTCGCAGCCATGCCCCCATCCGCGATGATTTCGCCAAGTACGTCTATGGTGCCGCCATGCTGGAGATGGTCGATAAATCGCTGCACGAAAACCAGAACATACCTCGCCTCTTCGATGCCCTCTGCGTTTCCCTGAGAACACTGGAAGGGGATATATCGAATCCCGCGCTGCTTTTGTCGGCATTCCAGCTCAAGGTATGCGCCCTCATAGGCTACCACCCACATCTCGAGGAGTGCCTACACTGCGGCGGGGCCGTGGGTGAGGGCGGAATCTTCATGGACCTCGCGGGTGGGGGAATAGCCTGTGAGAACTGCCGACGCGGCCTGGAACGCACCATACCCCTCACCCCACGGACGCTGGAGCTGATACGCAAGCTGCTCAAGACGGACATGGCCACTATATCCAAATGGGACGAGAACTCTCGAACATGCCGTGATATATTGGGTATCTCCTTCCTGTTTTCCGAGAGCTTTCTGGAGAGGCCCCTTAAATCGCGCCAGGTGGTATTCAGCCATCTTCAAAACGCTAAAAAAGTCGACAATAATACCTGAATGCTATTGACTGCGTAATACCACGGTGGTATCATGAAGATTGGCCCCAAGTAGCTGGAGGTAAGTCTTGAAGGGGGCGCCGGAGGGAAGAACCGAAAGGGGAAGCTCGAAGGTAAGCCCGGAAAGAAGTGTTAAAGGTTACTTGGGGTCGCTTCTATGCCAAGACCCATTTCCTTACCGCTTGCCGTAACAACGCATTCTCGCTTGCGGCGTCCAACGCCGAAGTGGTTAGTTGAATTCAGTTAATCCAGACTGCCTTAAGGCGTGGTTCCCTCATCCTGCCGGTAGGCTCCACATCTGGCTGATCTCGACGAGTGCCCCGTCCTCATCGCTGTGAATAATCAAGCCGATATCGGGCTTGTCATCGCCTTGCGTATGCCCTGTTAGATTATCCCAACGAGCGCTTGGGTAGTCGCCCGTATCCTCTATGGTGGGCTCTCCCAGCTCGTTCACGTACCAGTCGACTACCTCTTCGTAGCTGTCGCTGGTCTTGTACATGATATGCGAAGTGGACGTCACACCCGGCTCGCCTTCCGCTTCCAGCTTGCCTCTGTCGTGTTCAGCGCCGGGGTAAATGGGAATTTCGTCCGCGCTCTCGACAACGACTTCCTGGATCTCCGCCGTCGTCTCTTCGACCTCGGTCTCCGTCACCCCACTATCGGAGGTGTCGGTGACGGTCTCGCTGTCACCACACCCGGTGACGGTCAGGAGCGCCGCCATCAACCCTATCGCGGCAATAAGTATCAGCACCCTTTTCAATTCGACTCCCCCTCTCATCTCCGACTAACCCTCGATGCCCTGCCCCTACCCTGTCGTGCAGGCGCCAGGTCAGTTACCTTATAAACATAATCTTGGAGGCAAACCGCGAGTTTGTCCATAGAGTTCGCTCTCCTGTTCCACCTCGAGGCCCCTGCTTACCACGGCGGGCCGAGCGCAGATCGGAGCCGGACACCAAGGCCCAGGGATTTGGAGCTACCAGGTCGATATAAAAGCCTGCCCATAAACGTTGCACGCCCACCCGGGGAACCATGATGTCAGCGGAGACTTTGCCGCTCAGCCCTGATATGTGCATCGTCCACCTGGGGAACTATGATGTCAGCACAGCCTGCCGCGTCGTCTCGGGTATCTTTCTCGATCGGCGCTTACACACGCGCAGGCGAGCTGGACATCAAGGCCCCAGGAGATAAAGCGACCAAGCCGAGCGCAGATCGGAGCCGGACACCAAGGCCCAGGGATTTGGAGCTACCAGGTCGATATAAAAGCCTGCCCATAAACGTTGCACGCCCACCCGGGGAACCATGATGTCAGCGGAGACTTTGCCGCTCAGCCCTGATATGTGCATCGTCCACCTGGGGAACTATGATGTCAGCACAGCCTGCCGCGTCGTCTCGGGTATCTTTCTCGATCGGCGCTTACACACGCGCAGGCGAGCTGGACATCAAGGCCCCAGGAGATAAAGCGCCTATGTCCGCGCAAGCGAAAGGCTATTTCCAGGGATAGATCCTCAGGTATTCGGCGAGTATCTCGGAGGCCCGGCTGGTCCCTATACGGTTGGCCCCCGCCTCCACCATATCCATCATATCCCGCAGGCTTCCTATGCCCCCCGAGGCCTTGACCCCGAAACCCGGTCCCACTACCTCGCGCAGAAATGACACCTCTTCCACCGAAGCTCCGGATGGCCCGAAACCGGTGGAGGTCTTAACGAAATCCGCTCCGGCCTCCTTGGCCAGCTCCGCGCCACGGCGCGTCTCCGAGCGGCTCAGGTACGCCGTCTCCAGGATAACCTTTACCACTATGTGACCCTCCCCCCTGCCCGTATCGTAGCGGCGGGCCATGGCCACCACGGCCTCTATCTCCTCCTTGACCCTCGCGTACCTGCCGGAACGCAGCGCGGATATGTTTATCAGCATGTCCATCTCGCGGGCGCCGTGCTGCAGGGCCAGTACCGCCTCGCTCTTCTTTGCGTCGTAGGAGTTGTTTCCGAAAGGGAAGCCTATAACCGTGCACGGGACAACCTCGCTCCCCTTCAGCTCCAGGCTCGCGATGGGAAGATAGTAAAGGGGCACTACCGCGCACCTGAAACCTCCGTCCGCCGCCTCCCTCAGGAACTGAATATATTCGCGTTCCGTGGCCTCCGGCCTCAGCATAGTGGCGTCTATAAAGTGGGTGAGGTACGACACCGTGGGAAATAGCTCCAGGATTTTTTCTTCCATCGATCCTCCGGGAATCTAGATAAGCGCCACGCCAATCAGCAAATACACCACCAGGCCCATGACATCCATTACCGTGGCCAGAAAGGGCTCCGAGGCCTTGGCGGGATCCCTACCCAATGCCTCGAGGATAAGGGGCAGCAGGGAGCCGATGAAGGCGGCGAAGATCACCGTGCACGTAGTGGCCACGCCCACCACCAGGCCCAGGCGTGGATTTCCCCTCATCAACCAGGCGAATACGGATATCACGATACCACTCAGGGCCCCTATGGCCAGGCCTATGAGAACCTCCCCTGTAACACTTTTCCCGAATCTTGCCGTCTCCCCGCTCTCGCTCAGGGTCTCCACCACCATGCGGGTCGCGCTCTGGAGGGATACCGTGGCCCCAATGGCCAGTATGGCGGGAATGAAAAATACCAGGGCCATATGCTGCTGAAGGGTGTCGGAGAAGGCGCGCAGTATTCCCCCGGCCAGCAGCAGCTCCAGTGCCAGGGCTATCAGCAACCAGGGAAGCCGGCCCAGGATCGCGGCCAGAAAAGGGTTCTTCTCCCTGATCTCCTCCGCTTCCCAGACGCCGGCCAGGCTGTATATATCCTCCTTGGCCTCCTCCTCAACCACGTCCATGACATCGTCAACGGTAACTATTCCCAGCAGCCGACCCTCTTTATCGATGATGGGAACGGCCAGCAGGTTGTAGCGGTCTATGATCGCGGCGACTTTTTCCTGGTCCTCGTAGGGAGACGTGGTTATCAGGTTGTGGTGCATGATATCCTCCACCGGTCTGTCCGGATCCGCGATTATAAGCTCCCTGAGCGAGGTTACGCCGGTCAACCGCATGTCGTCATCCTGGAAGTACACGTAATATATCATCTCGATGCTCTCCGGGGCCTCGCGCAGCCGGTCCAGAACCTCGCCCACGGTGATCCGTTCGCTCAAGCGCATGGCCTCGGGGGTCATCAATCCACCCGCGGTCTCTTCGCCGTGAGCCATGAGGCGCCGCAGCTTGCCCGCCCGTACCGGATCCATGCTTGCCAGGATGGCCTCGGCGGTCTTCTCGGGCAGGTCGGCCAGAAGGTCGACGGCGTCGTCGGGAGGCATCTCGGATATGATGACGGTGGCCAGCTTACGGGCCAGGCCCTGCATTACCTCCACCTGGCCGTCCTCCGACATCTCCAGAAGGGCGTCCGCCGACTCCTCGGCGTCCCATACCTTGAAGATGCGCAGCCTCTCGTCACAGGGCAGAGCTTCCAGGACCTCGGCGGCGTCGGCGGGATGCAGGCCGTCGAGCAAAGCCAGGACCGCCTGCATCTTTCCCTCGTCGAGCAGGCTGCTTACGCTGTCACCCAGAACCCTTTTACGTTCCTCCATTTTCACCAGCCCTACGGGACGTCCCGTATCGAGTCTTGAACACCATATCCCTTACGCCATCCCCTGGGCCATATTCTTTGGGCGCGATAGGCATGCGATCAACCCCGCTCATTTGAGCCGGACCCTTATCAATAACCCATCCTTCTGACCATCTGGGGCCTCTTCGCCCAGTCCTTCTCCACCTTGACATGCAGCCCCAAGAATACCCTCTCCCCCAGCAGGGGCTCTATCTCCTTGCGTGCCCTGGTACCGATCTCCTTGAGCATCCTTCCACCCTTACCGATGATAATACCCTTTTGCGAGTCTCGCTCCACGTAGACGGTGGCCTCTATGTCTACCAAGTCTTTGTCCTCCCGCTTCTCCATCTCCTCCACCACCACGGCCACGCTGTAGGGTATCTCCTCCCGCGACAACTGCAGCGCTTTCTCCCGTATGAGTTCCGCCACAATGAAGGTTGCGGGCTGGTCGGTTAGCATATCATCGGGATAGTACTTGGGTCCCTCGGGAATAAGCTCTACTACGGCCTCGATAAGGGCGTGTACGTTCTCCCCGGTCTTGGCCGACAGGGGTATGACGTTCTCGAAATCCCCCAGATTACCGGCCACCGTTACCTGCGCCTCGACCTGGTCCGCGCTCAACCTGTCGATCTTGTTCAGCACTATCACCACCGGGGTATCGAGCTGGGACAGCTCACCGGCGATGAAGAGATCCCCCCTGCCGATGGTCTGGGTGCCGTCGAGCATGAAGATTATCGTGTCCACGTCGGAGAGGGTCTCACGCACCGCCCGGTTCAGGCGTTCCCCCAGGGCGTTCCTGGGCTTGTGAAAACCGGGTGTATCCACGAAGACTATCTGCACGTCATCCCTGGTCAAAATGCATCGTATCTTGTTTCTGGTTGTCTGGGGTTTATCGGAGATTATGGCCATCTTGCGCTGCATCAGGTTATTGAGGAGGGTGGATTTACCCACGTTGGGCCGGCCTACGATACCGGCGAACCCGGACTTGAAACCGTCTTCAGCCTCCATGCATACCTCCTTCGGCGCCCGCCTTTTCCGCAAGGCTCAACCTCGGCCATCTTGATAACATTATATGTAATTATTACCTATATCTGGGAAAAGCGGCGCATATGTATATTAGTGAGCAACCCTATCGCCGCCAGACCTATTATAAGGTTATTTCCCCCATAGCTTATAAACGGCAGTGGTATGCCGGTGATGGGCATGATGCCTATGGTCATGCCAATATTCACCACCACCTGGAAAGCGATCATGATCACTATGCCAAAGGCTATCATCGTGCCGTAGAAATCGCGGGCGTTGTTGGCGATGCGCACCCCCCGCCACAGCAGCAGGCAGAAAGCACCGATGAGGGTCAAGGCGCCGATCAAACCCATCTCCTCGCCGATAACCGAGAAGATGAAATCGGTGTGGTGGGCGGGGATGAAATCGAGATTGGTCTGGGTGCCGTGCATCAAGCCTTTACCCACCAGCTGACCGGAGCCTATGGCTATCTTTGACTGCATCAGCTGGTATCCCGCGTCCTGTATGCTCGCTCCCTGCTTCAGGAAGGCCGTGAAACGTTCCACCTGGTAATCCTTGAAGATGTGAAAGATGAAGCCCATGGAGAATCCCAGAACGCCCAACCCCACGAAGCTCAGCCAGTATCTCATACGACATCCTACCAGGAACAGCATACTCAGTAGGATAGCGGCCAGCACCAGAGTCGTGCCCAGGTCGGGCTGCAGGAAGACCAGCAGCATGTAGGGCAGGGCCCAGACGACGGGCATTATGAAGCTGCGAAAGGAGTCCGGCTCGACCTTGTTGTCGGAGAAGAAGTTGGCTAGGGCCAGGATGAGCACCAGTTTGCACCATTCCGAGGGCTGGAAATTGATGGGGCCCAGCGAGATCCAGCGCTGTGAACCCATGGTGGTCTGGGTAAGGAATACCACCAACAGGGCCACCAGAAAGGCTCCGTATATGAAGGGTGTAGCCACCTTGAGGCGGCGGTAATCGAAGCTGCACAGCACGCCCATGAGGATCAGGCCGATGATAAGGCTCACGCCCTGCTTCATCACGAAGTAGGTGGGATTATCAGGGTTATCGCCCTTAGTGGCGCTGTACAGCGCCAGAAGCCCGAACCCGATCAGGAAAAAGGCCACGGCCAGGAGAGTCCAGTCGATATGCCGTATGGGCAGCCCGCTCAGCCGCTTGGCTACCTCGTCCGCCTGTTTCCTCTCCGTTACCTTGGGGGCCAGAACCCGTCCCAGCCTCTCCGGCATCCCGTCCTCCTATTCCGTCTCTCCGGTTATTATCTGTCCGGGCGGCAGCTCGAAGATATGCTCCAGTATTCGCCTGGCCACCGGCGCCGCCACCGTCCCGCCGTGGCCGCCCTCCTCGATCATCACCACCACCATGTACTGGGGATCGTATGCCGGCGCGTAGCAGGCGAACCAGGCGCAGGGCTGCTTGTTGGCGACCTCCGCCGTTCCCGTCTTGCCGGCTACCGGGTACTGCTCCAGGGGAAAGCCGTTGAAGGCCCCGGCCGCCGTTCCAGACCCCCACACCACTCCGGTCAGCGCGTTACGCACCACGCCCAGTATGTCGGCATCCGCGTGCACTCCGCTTTCGCTCTCGGTATCGGTGACATCGCCTATCTCGATCGGCTCGATCTCCTCCACCGTCTCGCCCTGCCAGGTAAGGACCTTCTTGCCCACGTGGGGCTGGTAGAAGGGGCCGCCGTTGGCAATGGCCGCGTAGGCGTTGGCCAGCTGTAGGGGCGTGACCAGAATGTCTCCCTGTCCCACCGCCATATTGACGGTATCGCCCGGATACCATCTCTGGTAGTCGGGGTTGCCCTCGTTGAACTCCCACTTCCACTGCGGGGTGGGTACCCGGCCTTCGAACTCGTTGGGGAGGTCCACGCCGGTGGTGGAACCCAGCCCCGCCAGGGTGGCGTAGTCCTGCAGGCGGGTAACCCAGCCCTCCCGGTCGCGATTCTTGTAGAACTCGTATCCAAGGTGATAGAAGACCACGTCACAGGACTCGATGATAGCTTTCATGAAATCGATGTTGCCGTGCGTACCCCAGCAGGTCTTTGGGAAATCCTCGAACTCCCCCTCGTTGAAAACATGGTTACATACGAAGGGCGTGTAGGCGGTTACCCCCAGATCCTGCAGCGAGGCCATGGCGGTTACGGCCTTGAAGGTGGAGCCGGGCGGGTACTGTCCCACTATGGCCCTGTTATTCAGGGGATAGTTGTTCTCCGGGTCATTCAGGGCCTCCCACTCCTGCTCGTCTATGCCACCGACGAAACGGCCCAGGTTGAAGGAGGGTTCGCTGGCCATGGCCAGAATCTCGCCATTGCGCGGATCGAGCACCAGAGCCGCCCCGGCCGTGGCGGCGTAGTTCTTCCCCCTCTCCTTGTCGTAATAGGTCCGAGCCACCTCCATGCCCCAACGCAGGCTCTCCTCCACCGCTTTCTGGAGATCCTTGTCTATGGTCAGCACTAGGGTGTCCCCTGGTTCAGGCATGGTCTCCCCTACAATCTGCAGAGGCGTACCCGTGGCGTCCACCTCCACGGTCATCTTGCCGTTTTCGCCGCGCAAGGTATCCTCGTAGAACGCCTCCACCCCCGAGGTACCCACGATGTCCCCCGCCTTGTAGCCCTTTTCCTCCAGGATCTCCAGCTGCTCCTGGGTTATCTCCCCCAGGTAGCCGAGGATATGGGAGGCCAGGCCTTCCTCGTCCTCGTTGTAGGCCCGCACCGGCATGGTCTCCGCCATGACCCAAGGGAAATCCACCTGCCTCTCATCGATAAAGTACCAGATGGCGGGGTCGACGTCGCTTTTTATCAACACCGGCTTGTGGGGTTGTACCTCCTCCCCCTCCACCTTGCTTCTTATTTCATCGGGATCCATGTCCAGCATCTCGGCCAGGCGCTCTATCTCCGCATCCTTATCCTCCAGTTCCTCGTACTCGGTAGGCTGGACGTAGATACACAGCGCGTTGCGGTTGGACACCAGCTTATCGTAGTTGCGGTCGAGGATATATCCCCTGGAGGCCTCCAGGTCCACCTCCCGGATGCGGTTTCCCTCGGCCATGGCGCCGTAGCGATCCCCCTGGACCACCTGTAGAAACCACAGCCTTACCACCAGCACCGCCATCAGAGCGCTGAGTATCATCACGAATAGGGTGAAGCGATGCACCATGGTTCCCTTCTGCTGCGGGTTAACGGGCATGGCTGTCACTCCTCACTGAAACATCATGGCTTTTTCCTCGCGCTCAGCGAAGCGCGAGATAACCGGATATACAAGAAGGGTGATCACGGCGTTATATAAGGCGAAGCCCACTATGATTCCGAAGCTGAGGGGGGGGCGTTCCTCCAAACCCACTATGGCCCAGGCCGAGAACTTGATCAACTCGGACAGGATGGAGCCGAAGAATATGATGATCATGGGCCAGATGACCGACTTGGAGACCACCCGCTGGCGCAGCTCCCCGCAGAAGTAGCCCAGTATTGTCTTGGAGAAGGCCCCCACGCCCAGTACGGCGGTGGAGAAGATCCCCTCCAGCAAGCCGCCGAAGAAGCCGAAAAGGGCTCCCTGTCCTGCTCCCTCCAGGAGTGCCCAGCACAGGGTGACGACCAGGATGACGTCGGGCCTGACGGAGCCGATGCCGATCTCCGGCGAGACCGTGAGCTGAACCAGGAGGGTCACGATCAATATCAGGAAGAAGGTCAGCCTGCGATGCATGCCGGTGTCAACCCCCTTTCTCCCCCGCCTCCGCCTCCAGCGGAGACGTGCTCGGCGGTGGCGATACGACCACCATGACTTTCTCCAGGCGCGTCAGCCTGGCCTCCGGCTCGATGAGGATACCTATGGAGAGATCGGCCTTACGCTCACCTATCTCCGTGATGATGCCGATGGGTATGCCGGGCGGGCAGGTCCCGCCCATCCCCGAGGTGATGACCACGTCTCCCATCTTTACATCCGCGTCCTGGTTGAGCAACTCCAGTCTGACCGAGTCCCCCCCCTCGCCCTCGACGATGCCCATCTCGCCGTTCTCTTGCAACATGGCCCCCACCGAGCTTTTCTCGTCGGTTATGAGCTGGACTATGGAAGCCT
Source organism: Actinomycetota bacterium (assembly GCA_034188985.1). GTDB lineage: Bacteria > Actinomycetota > Geothermincolia > Geothermincolales > RBG-13-55-18 > JAXHVT01. The sequence goes on from JAXHVT010000065.1 coordinate 51,274, forward strand.
GGGAGGTGCACAGGATAATCCTGCCCACCAGGTTGCCGTCCTCGCTGAGGATGGCCATATATTCCTGCAGCCCGCTGCTATAGCCGGCCCCTATCTGAATGGTCCGCTCCCATATGTCGGGGTTGGCGCCTATTACGTCCACCACCAGGAAATCGATATCGGGGTTGCTCTCCTGCACGGCGATCATGCTCTTGAGGTCCTCGTTCTCCCTTTCGGCCTCCTCGAGTTCGTTGATCTTCTCCTCGAGCTCATCGACCTCCTCCTGCAGCCTGTCCCTCTCTCCCCGCGCTTTTCCCATATCGACGACGAAGCCTATGCCGTCCTTGACGGGGCTGAAGACCTTGCTCATCCCCTTCTGTAGGGGGGATATGATGTCCATGGAGAAGCGCTGCAGGCGATGAAACAGGCCGTCCTTGCTCTCGCGGGAGTACACGGTCACCAGGAGAATACAGATGATGACAAGGGTGATTATCAATATCCGCTGACGCTGATTCTGTCTTTCAATCATGATTTATCGCCCCGGTTTAATGCCGGGATGAGGAGATCAGTACCTTCTTCATGATATCGAACTCCTCCAGGCACTTGCCGGATCCAAGGGCGACGTCGGAAAGCGGGGAACCGGTTACATCTACCGGCATGGCTGTCTCGTGCTTCAATCTCTCGGAGATACCGTTGAGGAGGGCTCCCCCTCCAGTCATTACTATTCCTCTGTCCATGATGTCGCTAGCCAGCTCCGGTGGGGTCTTGTCCAGCGTGGTCTTCACCGCCTCCACGATGGAGGATACGGGTTCCTCGATTGCCTCCCTTATCTCCTCCGCCAGCACCACGATGGTCTTAGGCAGCCCGGTAACCAGGTCCCTCCCCCGGATCTCGGCGTTTATCTCATCGTCCATGGGAAAGGCCGAGCCGATCTGTATCTTCAGTTCCTCGGCCGTCCTCTCGCCGATCATCAGGTTGTATTCTCTCTTTATGTACACCACTACCGACTCGTCCATCTCGTCCCCTCCGACGCGGATGGATTCGCTGGTCACGATCCCTCCCAGCGAGATAACGGCAACCTCGGTGGTCCCGCCACCGACATCCACTACCATGTTGCCCGTGGGCTCGTGGATAGGCAGCCCCGCGCCTATGGCCGCCGCCATGGGCTCCTCGATAATATAGGCCGCCCTTGCTCCGGCCTGGATACAGGCTTCTTCCACAGCCCTTTGCTCCACGCCCGTGGTTCCCGAGGGTACGCAGACCACCACCCTGGGACGGGCGAAGAGGCGCCTCTTGTGTACTTTCTGTATGAAATAACGGAGCATTTTCTCCGTAACATCGAAATCTGCTATCACGCCGTCCCTTAGGGGCCGCACGGCCACTATATGACCCGGGGTCCGCCCGATCATCCTCTTGGCTTCCGCTCCCACGGCCAGGATGGCTCCATTGGAGGTGTTTATGGCCACCACCGATGGTTCGTTGAGTACGATACCTTTACCACGTACGTAAACCAGGGTGTTAGCGGTGCCCAGATCAATGGCCATATCCCTTCCCAACATTTCCCAGGAAGAGAACATATTTCACCTTCTCATTATATATTTAACGGCCCGAAGGCCGCCTTTCTCTATCGGTGCTATTTTATCACACACCACCCCCATAAATTAGTACGCCGCACCCATCCAGCGGGCTTAAAACAATTGACGCCGCGGTACTGTTTAAGGTTCCAAAACCCAGGTAGAAGGCCATTCCACCCCATATGGGACCGCCCCCCGGCCCGAGATCGCGCCTAAAGGCCGGGGAAGAACAGGGATATCTCCCGCGCCGCGTTGTGTAGACAGTCCGAGCCGTGCACCAGGTTCTCGGTGACGCACAGTCCGAAATCGCCCCTGATGCTGCCAGGCGTGGCCTCCAGACAGTTGGTCGGCCCCATCAGCTTGCGCACGTTCTCAATGGCCGACTCCCCCTCCAGGATCATGGCCACCAGATCACCGGAAGTGATGAAGGAGATGAGCCGGTCATAGAAAGGCTCGTCCTTGTGCTCCTCGTAATGTCGTGCGGCCAAGTCCTCTTCCACCCTCATCATCTTCATGGCCAGGATACACAGACCCGTACGCTCGAAACGCGATATTATCTCCCCTGTAAGCCGCCTTTTCACGCTGTCGGGCTTGATCAAAACCAGGGTTCTTTCAACAGTCATTGTTACCTCCATCGCTTTGTACTCGAGCTTTGCATCATACCGTTTCGTCCGCCGGCGGGCTCCGCCAGGGCGATTTCCCGCAAGCCCCGCCTACCCGATACCCGGTTCGGACTATCCTTTATATTATTCTCCACCTCGCGGATATCACCTACGCCGGTTTCAGGCCCATGGCCGTACGGGCTTCGCCCACAGTATAGAGGGATCCGGTCACGCAGACCAGGTCGGTTACCGCCGCCAGGGTACGTGCGAACTTCACCGCCTCCGACACCTTCTCGATCACCACGCACTCGTGACCCATACTCTCGATAAAGCTCTGGATGACCCGCACGGGCGTGGCCCGTTCGTACTCGCTCCGGGTCACGATCACCGTGAACGCCAGGGGCACCAGCAACTCCAGTATCTGGCGGAAGTCCTTATCCGATAGTATGCCTATGACCATCACCAGGTGCTCATAGTCCAGGTCGTTGTTGATAACGTTGGCCAGGCGGCTGGCTCCATCCGGATTATGGGCCCCGTCCAGGAGCACCAGGGGGTCCAGGGATACGACCTCCAGCCTTCCCGGCGAGCGCACTCTGCGCAGGCCGGCCTCCACCTCGGTGGAGGAGAGGGCCCGCATCGAGCCCGCGCAAGCCTCGCAGGCCGCCACGGCGCAGGCGGCGTTCCAGGCCTGGTGCTCCCCCAGCAGGGGCAGGAAGAGCTCGGGGTATTCCCTCAGCAGCCCCCGCAGTCCGATCGCCTGCCCCACCTTGCCGGAATCTATGCCGTAACTCAGTTGATACAGCAGCTGAAAATCCCTACCCATCAGCTTGAGATCGCACCTTTTCTTCGCGCAGGCATCCTCTATCACCCGCAGGGCCTTTTCGTCGCCCACCGCGGAGACCGCGATGCCGCCCTCCTTCAAGATCCCTGCTTTCTCGCGGGCCACCTCCTGTATGGTGCCTCCCAGCTCGGCCACGTGGTCCAGGGCCACGCCCGTTATCACCTGGACCCCGGAATTCACCATGTTGGTCGCGTCCCACCTGCCCCCCAATCCCACCTCGAACACGGCGAGGTCCACCCTGCGCTCGGCGAAGTAGGCGAAAGCCTGGGCCGTGTTAATCTCGAAATAGGTGAGGGGGTCCTGAGTTTCCTTGTCCGTCTCCTCGATCTGGGGGAGGATCCTGCGCAGCGAATAAGCGAAATCCCTCTCGGGGATGGGCTTGCCGTTGATGCAGATCCTCTCCGTCACGCTCTGCAGGTGGGGAGAGGTATAACGGCCCACTTTAGCGCCCCCCACCTCCATAATCGACGAGACCATGCGCGCCGTCGTGGTCTTGCCGTTGGTGCCGGTTATATGTATGGAAGGGTATTTGTCCTGTGGGTTTCCCAGCTTGGAGCAGAGCAGGTTTATACGGTCCAGGCTCGGCTTTATGCCGAACCTGGCCCGCTTGTCCAGGTATTGCTCCGCTTGCTCGAAATCCATCCCGGGGCCCTCTCGCCGCGAATTACCGCCTATGATCCACCAAGCAGCTCCAACTGCTCTTTCAAACGATCCATCTTGAGCATGACGTCGGCCAGCTTGCGCCTCTCCTTCTGTACTATCTCCTGCGGCGCCTTGGAGAGGAACTGGTCGTTGGAGAGCTTGGCCTTGAAGCGGCGCGATTCATCCTCGAGCTTGGCCAACTCCCTCTCTATCCTCTCCAACTCCTCCGAGAAATCCTCGCTGTCGAGGGGGATAAAAACCTCCACCCCCGCCGCCAGTCCCCTGGCATAGGAGGAGGGATCTTCCACCTTCCGCACAACGTCCAGCGAGGATAGGCGGGCCTGGGATATGATATAGTCCATATACCGCTCCAGGAGGGCGTTCCGGTCCCCGGCCATGTCGATAACCAGCGCGGATGTGAGCTTGGAGGGCTTTATCCCCATCTCGGCGCGCAACCTTCTCATGCAGGTTATGATCTCCCTCAGCACGTTCATATCCTTTTCCGCCTCTTCGTCCACCAGTTCCGGTCGGGGCCTCGGCCAGGGAGCCCTGGTTATGGATTCGCCCTGATGGGGCAGTCGCTGCCATATCTCCTCGGTGATAAAGGGCATGAACGGGTGCAGCAGGCGCAAGGCCCGCTCCAGCACGGTCCACAACACGTATTGCGCGGTCCGCCTGTCCGCCTCGTGCGAGCCGTAAAGCCTCAGTTTGGACAGCTCCACGTACCAGTCGCAGAAATCGCTCCAGAAGAACTCGTAAAGGGCCCTGCAGGCCTCGCTGAAATTATAGGCCTCGCAGTGCTGGTCCATCCTTTGGATGAGGCCGCTCAACGCCGATAGTATCCATGTATCCGCCAGGGTAAGGTCCAGTTCCTCCTCCCTTACGGCGCCAGCATCGAAGCCCTCCAGGTTCATCAGGGTGAAACGCGAGGCGTTCCATATCTTGTTGCAGAAGTGGCGGCTGCCGGCTATGCGCTCCTCGGGCAGAAACACGTCACGGCCCGGAACGGCGATATGCCCCAGGGTGAAGCGTAGGGCGTCGGCGCCGTAGTGATCGATGACCTCCAGGGGGTCTATGACGTTGCCAGAGGACTTGCTCATCTTCTTGCCCGATTCGTCCCGGATCAGGGCTGTGACGAATACCTGGTAGAACGGCACGTCTCCCATGAAATGAAGGCCCGACATCATCATGCGTGCCACCCAGAAGAAGATGATGTCGAAGGCGGTTACCAGGACCGTTGTGGGATAGAAGAATCGCAGGTCCTCCGTTTCGTCCGGCCATCCCAGCGTGGACATAGGCCAGAGCCCGGACGAGAACCAGGTGTCGAGTACGTCCGGGTCCCGCTTCAGCTCGCCTCCGCAGGGGCACCTCTCGGGATCCTCCCTGGACACTATGACCTCGCCGCATTCCCGGCAGTACCAGGCGGGTATGCGGTGACCCCACCAGAGCTGCCTGGAGATGCACCAGTCGCGGATGTTGTACATCCACTCGAAGTACGTCTTCTCCCAGCGGGAGGGGACGAAGCCGGTCCTCTCCACCTCCACCGCCTCGATCGCCGGTTCGGCCAGGGCCTTCATGCTCACGAACCACTGCTTGGAGAGATAGGGCTCGATCACGGTATGGCAGCGGTAGCAATGACCCACCGCATGATGATGGGTTTCCACCTTGCTGATGTAATGTATCTTCTCCAGGTCTCTGACCACGGCGTTGCGGGCCTCGTAACGCTCCAGGCCGGCATAGGGACCGCCTCCCTCGTTGACCACCGCCTCGGGCGTAAAGATATTTATCTCCTCCAGGTCGTGGCGCTTTCCCATCTCGAAGTCATTGGGATCATGAGCCGGCGTAACCTTGACTATCCCGGTGCCGAACTCAGGATCCACGAAGTCGTCGGCGATGACTGGCAGCTCCCGTCCCAGCAGGGGCAGAACGGCCGTCTTTCCCACCAACTGGTGATAACGGTGGTCCCGTGGGTTCACCGCCACCGCTGTATCGCCCAGCATGGTCTCCGGACGGGTAGTGGCCACGTAGAAGTAATCCTCTGAGTCCTTTATGTCGTAGCGGACGTACCACAGTTTCCCCTCCAGCTCCTCGTGCTCCACCTCGATATCCGAGATGGCTGTATGGCAGCGCGGGCACCAGTTTACGATGTAATAGCCCTGGTATATCAGGCCCTCTTCGTACAAGCGCACGAAAACCTCCCGCACGGCGCGGGAGCAGCCCGCGTCCATGGTGAAGCGCTCCCGGTCCCAATCGCAGGAACACCCCATGCGCTTCAACTGCCTGATTATGTTACCACCGTATTTCTTCTTCCACTCCCACACCCGCTCCACGAAGGCCTCCCTGCCTATCTCCTGTCGGGTCAGACCCTCCTCGGCCAGTTTTCGCTCCACGACGTTCTGAGTGGCTATTCCGGCGTGGTCCGTGCCGGGAAGCCATAGGGCCTCGTAGCCCTGCATGCGCTTGCGGCGGATGATGAAGTCCTGGAGGGAGTTATTAAGGGCATGGCCCAAATGCAGCGATCCGGTGACATTGGGAGGGGGTATGACGATGGTGAACGGTTCTTTACCGGAATCGGCATGGGCATGGAATAACTTGTTATCCAGCCAGAAACGATACCATTTCTCTTCCACGTAGGCCGGCTCGTAGGCCTTGGGTATATACCGGCCCGCCGGCGTCTCTTCCAGCATATCGGACAAGTCAATAATCACCTCCAGCCGCCGCGCCGCATGGCGCGGTAAAACGACTTGTTTCCACTGCATGGTATGGAGCGGTCTCTGGTTTGTCAAACCTCCTCGTACAATTATAAATCGGATATGCCGTGCCGGGTTGACGGCAGGCCCGTCGCGGGTTCGGGAAAAGATCGCTTGATCGATCCCGGGAATGTCGAGCTGTATCCACGCGCCCTTAGCAGCGGCATTAAAGCGACAAATAACTTCATAAAAGGACTTCGAGGCAAAGAGCGGTGCCTTATCGAAAAGTCGTAGAGCCGTCATCACTTCTCTCGCCGTCTCCGAAGCCTGCCCATCAGGCGGTATTGCCACACCGGAGCTTTCACGGGGTATTCAATTCATTGGATTCGCGTCTCCGAATGCAAGCGCACCGGCACGCATACGCCTGAAAGCGTAACCAGTCTACCGCGCTTTTCTCCGCACCAGCCTGTACGACAAGCGGAAGAGACCCGTCATTATCTTCAAATAAGCGGATGGCATGAGGCGCTGCAGCATATCCAGAAAATAGGTCTCGCGGCCGATCAACACGCGGTTTCTATTCCCTTTTATGCCCTTAATAATCTTTGCAGCGGCCTCCTCGGGCAAGATTCGCGCCGAGTGCTCGAAGTTTACTACCATCTCTTCCTTGCTCGCGCCCATCTCCTCCAGCAGAGACTCGGAGACGCGTGCGTCCTTAGCGATGTTGGTCCTTACACCCCCGGGGTAGACGACGGTGGCGCCGATGCCGGATTCGCCGATATCCAGCTCCAGGCGCAGGCATTCCGTGAACCCCCTGATGGCGAATTTCGTGATGGTGTAGGCCGATTGGGTAGGCGTAGCGATGAGGTCTAACACGCTTGAGATATTTACTATATGGCCCTCGCCCGCCTGCTTCAGGTAGGGGAGAAAGGCCTTGGTGCCATAGATCATCCCGTAGAGGTCGATGCCCAGCGGCCATCTCATATCCTCGTAGGCCATGTCCCCCACGATGGCGCTGAGGGAGACCCCCGTGTTGACTATCAGGTTCACCCCGCCGAACTTCCTCGTCACCTCGTCCGCCCAGTCGTAAACGGCGTCCCGGTCCGCCACGTCGAGCACGGTGGAGTGGACCGCGGCCCCGAGGGCTTCTATCTCCCGCTCCGTCTCGTGCAATCCCTCCCCGTCGATATCCGCTATGGCTCAGCTGCACCCCTCCCTCGCCAGGAGGACCGCCGTTGCCTTACCGATACTCGACACGGTGCCGGTTATCGCGGCCACCTTTCTCTCATTCCGCACATCTCAGAACAGATATCTCCGAATTAAGTTCCCAGCTCAACTAGCCTTTTTGCTTCTTCATGCCCAGGATGCTCTCGGTTGATATCTGCTTCCAGGCGTTGAGGAG
>JAXHVT010000066.1:0-87071 GCA_034188985.1 Actinomycetota bacterium
ACTCACGCGAAGGCGAGCAGGACACAAAGGCCCAGGGAGTTGCATGTACAACGCGGATGCAGGAACGAAGGAGCTGGACGCCAAGCCTCCAGGAGTCCCGGGGAACATGTTCGAGCAAGATTAAATGCATACGCGAAGACCGGACATTATCAATATGAGATATCGGGTAACATCTATATGAAGGCGCTTCCGGGCCCGGTTTTGTTTGACACCCCAACGAGACCGTACCTATAATATTCCTAGCAAAAGATAGGGAGGTCTGAGTAATGCAGGAAGCGGATTGCGACGATTTTCAAAGGACGGTATCCGAATATCTTGTCCGCAATCGCAGTATCCTGGATGTCATGACCAAGCTACAGGACGCCGCCACCCGTGTGAACCGCGCGCTAGCCAAAACAGTTACCAGTTGTGGTTGCCTGCGCATCGAGGCCAGCAAGCAGGAGCTCCCGCAAGATGTCAGTTTCTCCCAGGTAGCTGATTACGTTAAGAGCCACATAGAGGGTAAGCTCTGTCCCAGCTGCGCCGACGTAATCGAAACCGAGTTGGGTAACGCCATATTCTATCTCGCGGCGACTTGCTGTCTTCTCGATCTCGATCTGAAGTCGATACTGGAGCGGGAGAACGATCGCATAAACACCCTGGGTGTTTACAGTCTTACCTGAATGGTTTGGCATATAATGGTATTTCCTTTGCAATAATGTACAATTTCGTTTAAAATATACGTGGCCTTTATGGGCTGTGAGCCTGAACCTCACGGAATTTCACCTTGATTCCAGCAAGGTTATCGTCTTGTGATGTGGCAATGGCCGATTATAGCTCCGGGAAGACCTGATAAGAGGTGATGAGGGTGTTTGAGGTAGGAGACGTTGTCGTTTATCCTCACCATGGGGCGGGGGTCATCGAAGGGGTTTCGGAAAGGTCGGTTGAGGGAAAGAAGAGGGAATACTTCGTATTGAGCATGTGTCAGGGCAATCTCAAAGTGATGGTGCCCTCCGAAAATTCGGTTCAAGTCGGTCTGAGGAGCATAATAACCAAGGATGAGGTAGAAAAGGTGTTGGGCGTGCTTAAGGACAAGCAGAGCCCCATGCCCAGCAACTGGAACCACCGATACAAGAAAAACCGCGATAAGCTCCGCAGCGGGGACATATATCAAGTGGCGGAGGTTGTGCGCAATCTCACTCTCAGGGATCTTGACAAAGGGCTATCCTCGGGAGAGAAACGCATGCTTAATCAGGCACGGGACATCCTGGCTAGCGAGTTGATGTATGCGGAAGAGATCGAGGCCGAAGATGCCTTGCGCATGATAGAGCGGGTATTTTCTTCTACCTCATCTTGAGGTTATAATTATCACATAATTAATATTGCTAAGCCGGTACCTCCGGGGCTCATCATCTTTTTATATACTCGGAGGAGGCGGCGGAAGGGGGGTTGAGAATCCCGACAGGGAACCTGAGGATTTATGGTTGTCCTTATCGTCCGGCTGATTTTTATGATGGTCGGGGGGATCGGGGGCTATGAACTCGGGGAACTTCTGAAGCGGCCATATCTGGAGAGCTACGATCCTGCATATTATATTATCGGCTTCATCGTTTCCATTATCGTTTGCGTAGGGTTGGGCTTCGTGATCGGAGGGGCCGCTGGCAGGTATATCGCCAGGCTGCTCAACCGCTTCGAACATGCTATTCAGGACATCCCGGGCACCGATCTTCTCATGGGAGCCGTGGGAATAATCGCGGGCTTCCTGATCGCCTTTCTCCCCTCGATGATTCTATTCAGGTCCTACCCCGGCTGGCTTTTCGCAATCGTCCTTTACGCCATATGCGGGGTTATAGGTTACGTGGTGGCGGTGCAAAAAAAGGATGACCTCCTCGGCTTTTTCCGCCCTTCACGTTCCCAGCAGCTCGACACCGAGGGCGATTCCGAAGCGGTCCTGTCATCCCGTATCCTGGATACCAGCGTGATCATAGACGGGCGCATTACCGATATCTGTTATTCCGGCTTCTTGGAAGGGGAACTAGTGGTTCCTAGGTTCGTCCTCAACGAACTGCAGGGCGTCGCCGATTCGGATGATCCCCTGAAACGGAACCGGGGGCGAAGAGGATTGGATGCGCTCAATTCCCTCCAGAGGCAGGACCGGGTGGAAGTTCGCATCGAGGAGCAGGATTTCCCGGAGCTGGCGGCGGTGGATTCCAAGCTCATCGCCCTGGCCAAAGCCCTGAACTCCCCGGTCATGACCAACGACTTCAACCTCAACAAGATAGCCGAACTTCAGGGAGTGCGGGTTCTCAATATCAACGAGCTGGCCAACGCCCTCAAGCCGGTGGTGCTGCCTGGGGAGACCATGACGGTTAAACTGCTCAAGGAGGGCAAGGAAGCCGGGCAGGGTGTGGGATACCTGGATGACGGCACCATGGTGGTGGTCGAAGGAGGCAAACGGCATATCGGGAGAGAGGTCGACACCACGGTTACCAGCATATTGCAGACGCCGGCGGGGAGGATGATCTTCGCTGCCCTCAAGGAGAAATAGCATGTCCGGGGAAACCGTCGCTATCGTCGCCGGTGCGGGGCGAGGCGAACGTATAGGCAGGAAGGAAGGGAAGCAGTTCCTCGAGCTCGACGGCGTACCGGTGCTGGCTCGTTCCCTGCTCAATATCGAGGCCGTCCGCGATATTGGCGAGATAATCCTGGTGGTAAACGCCGTTGACGCGGAGCGTGCCCGCGAGGACATCGTCGACCGCTACGGCCTTGAGAAGATATCGGCCGTCGTCGAGGGCGGAGAATGGAGGCAGGGCTCGGTCTTCAAGGCCTTGCGCGTACTCGGCTCCGGCGTGGAGACGGTCCTGGTACACGATGGAGCCAGGCCCCTGGCTACCCCGGCCCTCTTTGCCGATTCCATAAAGGCCTTGAGGGGATGCGAGGGCGTTATAACCGCGATTCCCCTGGTCGATACGGTCAAGGAAGTGGAGGGGGGTTGGGTGATAAGAACCCCGGAGCGGCGCCGTTTGTGGGCGATTCAAACCCCACAGTGCTTTCGCTCCAGCGCCCTTCTCGATGCCCACGAAAGAGCCTACCGCGAGGGGGTGTGGGCTACGGATGACGCAGCCCTTTTGGAGAGGTATGGCTATCGCATCAGGGTGGTGGAGGGAGAGTTGACCAATATAAAGATCACCTACCCACACGATCTCATACTGGCCGAGGCGTTGCTGGAGAAAGGGGGGTTGGAGATTGCCGTTCCGGGTGGGTTTGGGGTTTGATGCCCACTCCTTCCGGGAGGGGAGGAGGCTGGTGCTGGGAGGATTGGAGATCCCTCACGAGCGAGGGCTCGCCGGGCATTCCGATGCCGACGTACTGGTTCATGCCCTCATGGACGCCCTTCTCGGGGCCGCCGGAGAAAGGGATATCGGCGTACGGTTTCCGGACGACGACCCCTCCTATCTCGATATCTCCAGCCTTGTTCTACTGCGGGAAGTAATGAACCTGCTCAAGGGGAACGGCTTCCGGGTCGTTAACGCTGATTGCGTCATAATCGCGCAGGAACCCCGCCTTTCCCCTTACCTGGAGAAGATGGGTCAATGCCTGGCCTCGGCCATGGATGTGGACAGGGGAGCCGTGGGGGTCAAGGCTACGACAACGGAAGCGATGGGTTTTACAGGTCGGGGCGAGGGGATCGCGGTCATGGCCACGGTGCTGCTGGCATCAAGCGGCGCATGATGCCGCTATCTAGACATCCTTTTTACCTTTCAGTTTGCCCTCCAGCCACCCCAATCTCAGCTCTTCCTCGTAGGTAAAAGGAGGTACATGGGGCTTGATATCCAGTAAGGGCGTGCCGTCGACCATATCCACTCCTTTCACGTGCAGGAGGCCGCCCTCGCGGCGTGACAGGCGAACGATAGTGAGGCCAATGGGATTGGGGCGCCAGGGCGCCCGGGTGGAAAAGACCCCCCTTGGCTGGCTGTCCAGAAAAGGCTTGACCACCAGGTTGAAATCCGGGGAGAGATGAAAGCAATAGATGAGAATGATATGACTGAATCCTTCGATATCCTTGAGTCCCTCCGCGAATTCGTCGAATAGCTCTACCTCACCCTCGTTTTCCGGCGCGAAGCCGCCCTGTATGGGGGCCTGGCTCCGGCTGGAGAAAGGGGTATGTATAATACCTATGGACTTCAGGATTACCTCACGCTTTTCGCTGCTTTGATCGCCGCTCATTTCTTGCTCCTTTTCCCGGTAAGACCGTACGGAAATACCTCGAGAGCTATCCCGCATCAAACACCGTATTTTAACATCTATAAACCCAGCTGATCCGATATACCCTGCATGGCCTCCAGGGCTAGGCCCAGGAAACGCTCGAGCTCGAAGCCCGCCTCTTCGCATTCCATGATTACCTCCCTGCGGGCTCCTCTGGCGAAGGCCTTTTCCTTCATGCGTTTACGCAGTGAACTCACCTTGACCCCGGCCAGCTTCTTGTCCGGCCTGACCAGGGCCGCGGCCACGATAAGGCCGGTAAGGGTCTCCGCCGCGGCCAGGCAATGCTGGAATTCGGTCCACCTCTTCCCCAGGCCCAGGCCCTCCGCGTTATGCATGCGCACCGCATCCACTATCACCGGCGGCGCTCCCCTTTCCTTCAGCAGTCTGGCGGCCTCGTCCGCGTGCCTGGACATGTCGGCGTCGGTTATCTCCAGGTCCAGGTCATGCAGCAGCCCGGTAAGCCCCCACAGGTCCTCGTCCTCGCCCCTTTCCCGGGCCAGGCTTCTCATCACCGCTTCGGAGGCGTAGCAGTGCTTGCGCAGGTTCTCGTTCTCGAGGTTGTCGTGAAGAATGTTCAAGGCCTCCTCGCGGTTCATGTCATATCACTCCCTGTACCTTTTGCGTTTTTTATGAATATACTATATTGGTCGTTGCCACGATCGAAACTCTGGCTTGGGGAGGGGTTTACTACTGCATCTTGAAACGGATTTTTCACCCTGCGTGAAGCTGTGGAAGGAGGTACGGGTTGAGTAGGGTGGCGATAATGGGAGCGGCGCAGACAAGGTATGAATCGCGTCTAGCGGACGAGAATCACCAGGATATCGCATATCGCGTGGTCGAGGAAGTGCTGGAAAGCACGGCGTTGATCCAGAGCGATATACCGATGGTATCCAACGCCGGGAGCGATATCCTTGACGGTCGAGGGATATCCACTTATACAATGCTGAAGGCGTTGGGGGCGCAGTTAACGGAGGAAACGAAGATCGCCGAGGATGGCGCCTATGCCGCTCTTTATGCTGGATGAGGATAGCCGAAGGCACTTACGACCTGGCCCTGGTAGTCGCCTACGGCAAAACTTCCGAGTCTCACCCGCACTGGTACCACAATATGATACTGGATCCTTTCTACGGCCAGCCCATGGGGCTGGACCACGTAGCTCTGGGCGCCCTGCAGGCCAACGCTTACTCCGGGCGTTACGGGATCAGCGAGGAGCAGATGGCGCGGGTGGCGATCAAGAACCTGCGCAATGCCCGCAACAATCCCTTCGCCGTGCGCAAGATGGACCTGAGCCTCGACGAGGTCATGGCATCGTCCTATCTGGCCACACCTAAAGGGAGCTCGACGCCTGCGCGATGGCGGATGGAGGATGCGCGCTGATCATGGCCAGCGAGGACAAGGCCGCAAGCCTTACCGACAGGCCGGTTTGGATTGACGGAGTGGGAGCCTGCCAGGAGGTTTTCTATCCCGGCTACCGCAACCTGGCCGTTTGCGCGCCGGCGGAGAAAGCGTCCCGGGAGGCCTATGAGATGGCCGGTGTCTACGAACCGCTGCTGGACCTGGATGTGACCGAGATATACGAGGCTTTCTCCTACCAGGAATTGATGCTCTACGAATCCCTGGGTCTCTGCGGGCTGGGGGAAGGGGGAGAGCTCATCGATTCCGGGGGCTACCGAGATGGGCAAGACGCTTCCGGTCAACCCCTCCGGGGGTGCCCTGGCCGCCAATCCGGTGGTGGCCAGGGGCCTGGCCCGGCTGGCAGAGGGCTACCTGCAGCTCTCGGGCCAGGCGGGTGTGAGGCAGGTGGCCGGGGCCAAACGGGCCCTCGTGCACGGCACGGTGGGGCTGTGCCTGCAGAACAACGTGGTTTTCGTCCTGGGGGGTGAGTGACGTGGCCCGCAAGGTGGCGATAGTGGGAACCGGCCAGACCAAGGGAAGAAGACGCCGCCAGGACGTGAACCTGGCCGGGATGGTACACGAGGCGGTGAGCGTGGCCCTCAAGGACGCCGACCTGTCCCCCAGGGACGTGGATGCGGTGATCATCGGATCCGCGCCGGAGGTCTTCGAGGGGATTAACTATCCCGAGATGCCTCTAAGGCCGGCGTGCGCCGGATATATGAAGCCGGTGATGCGTGTTTACACCGGAGGGACGGTGGGTGCCTCCGCCGGGATAGCCGCCTACTACCACGTGGCCAGCGGCCTTCGAAAAACTCTCGGATGGAGGGGCTCAGTACGGCCTCTCCGTTACCTACGACCCGCTGTGGGGCCGGGATTTCGCGGCCGGCGCCCCCGCCCTGGCCGCGCTGCAGGCGGTGGAATATATGGCCCGCTACCCCCACATTCGAGAGGAGCATTTCGCCATGGTGGCGGTAAAGACGCGCGAGGACGCCAGGGACAATCCCTACGCCCACCTGCAATTGGATATAGCGGTGGAGGATGCCATGAAATCCGCCCCCGTGGTAACGCCCTTGAAGCTGCTGGATTGCTGTCCCACCAAAGACGCCGCCGCGGTTTTCGCCAGCGAGGACCGGGCGGGGAAGATCACCGGCCGCCCGGCATGGATCAAGTCCGTTGCCACCTGCTCGGAGAAGTCCTATTGTCCGGGCATGGACATGGTGTCGCCAGTCTCGCTGCAGGTGACGGCGAAAAAAGCCTATGACAGGGCGGGGATCGTGGACCCGGTGAGGGAGATAAACGTCGCCGAGCTCTACGTCGCCTTCACCTCCCAGGAGATGATCTGGGCCTAGGGCATATTCCTCTGCCCGCCGGGCAAGGGAGGTTGGATGACGGAGACGGGGCGAAGCCGGCGCGATGGAGAGATGCCCCTCAATCCCTCGGGAACGGTGGTCTCCAACAATCCCATCGGCGCCTCAGCCCTCATCCGCCAGATAGAGGCCGCCATGCAGGTCTCGGGCAAGGCCGGTGAGCACCAGATTGAGGGCGTCAAGACGGCGCTCGCCCACGGCTGGGGCGGCTGGCTGCAGTTCCATACCATGATGATCCTGTCCAGCGAGATGTGAGGGGGGATGGAGCATGAGAGAGAAGCAACCGGCTCGCACCTACTATTCCAAGGTCGAATCCCCCTACCAGTGGTCAACGGGGGAGACGATGGGCACCTTCCTCACCGAGATGAAGGACGGCCCCAGGCTTATCAGTAAGCGCTGTCAGGTCTGTGGCAAGGTTTTCTGCCCGCCCCAGGATTACTGCGAGTTCTGCTTTCAACCCATGGAGGAGTGGGTGGAGGTGGCCGACCGGGGCAGTATCAAGGCCTGGACCAGGATGATGCACTACTACCCCGGCATGCCCTGCGATCTTCCCTTCGCCTACGCCTCGATACAGCTGGAGGGAGCGGATACATGCATGGTGCACATCATCAGGTACTCCGACCTGGATTCCCTGAACATAGACGTCGAGGTGGAGGCGGTATGGAAGCCGGAAGACGAGAGAGAGGGCGATATCAGGGATATCGACTATTTCCGTTTGGTGTGAGGGGTGAGGGAGATGTCAAAGCCGTTCAATTGGGAGATCAAAGAGAAAAATGGTCACCTGGAGATACCCTTCGAATACTCGTACGGCCAGTTCCACCCGATTTTTTATGACAGACTCCGCGAGAAGAGGACTATGGCCGTACGCTGCCCAAAGTGCGATGGGATAATTCTGCCGCCCCGATCTTACTGCGGTCGCTGCTTCGTAGACGTGGAAGAGGAATGAGTGGAGCTCTCGGACGAGGGGTGGGTGAAGAGCTTCACCGTCGTGCACATGCCTTTCATGGGCCAGCTCACGGAGCCGCCCTACTGCTACGCCCTTATCCGCCTGGAGGGCAAGGAAGGCGGTTACGGAATGGATACGGATTTCCATCACCGCATCGCGGAAGTGGACCTGGACAAGGTGTGTATCGGCATGCGGGTAAAGGCGGTCTGGGCGGAGAAGCGGCACGGCACCATTCACGACATACTCTACTTCAAGCCGGCCTGAACCCTCCCGACCGGCACCGTCCTTTAGCCAGTTTGAGGGGAAACGGTAATGCCACCGTAAGAATCGGGATCGTCATATTAACCCTATTGACACCGGGAAGGCGATCGCTATAGAATAGGCGAGTGAGCGCTCACTTGTCAGGTGATGCGCCAGGTCATGGGGGGATCGGAGCTTGGATACACCAGTCTCCTCTCTTCAGGAAAAGAGATGCCGGTGCTTTCGTCGTTTTTCGATCTCCGGCAGGAGGCGTGAGCGGTTGTGAAATGAACCACGCCGTCGCGAAACGTGGTCGCGTTATCCTTACGGCCTTTGCCGAAAGAGGAGACCGTCCCCCTGAGAGCGTTGATATTACGGGCGAATTGTATGCACGGGAGGTCTTATGACTAAGGGAAACCGCCACGACGAGATAATCCTCTCCTCCATGGACGTCTTCGCCCGCACCAATTACGAGAAGGCTACCACCGCTCTCCTGGCCAAGGAGGCGGGCATCGCCGAGGGGACCCTCTATAAGTACTTCCCCAGCAAGAAGGAACTCTTCCTGGAGTGTTTCCGCTTCATAGAAGGGCAGTTGATCGAGCGCTATGAGGCTATTTACAGGGAGAAAGAGGGCCGTCCACTGGAATCACTCAAGGGAGTTGCCCAGAGCTACCTCGACTTCGTGAGGGAGAATCCCAGTATGAGGAAGTTCCTGGCCTTCGTGCTCAACAACAGCTTCGACAAGGACTTCATGCAGGAGCTTAAGGAATTCATGTATCTCAATATCAGGGCCACGGAGAGACTCCTCGAAGAAGCCATGGAAAAAAGGGAGCTGAAGCAGGTTGATCCACGCGTTACCGCTTGGTTCTTCGTAGGAGGATACTTCACCCTCATCCTGATGACGGAGATGGAGGACGAGGCCGTGCAGGATCCTGAGTTTCTGGACAAGTACATGAACTCGATCTACGAGTGATGCCCGGTGTTTTACGGTCCTTGTTGAAGACCTGGGCGGTGAAGGTGCAATCGAGGCTTAGTCGTTCATAGGGGGATAAGACATAAGGCGCGTCGTTTTCATCGGTGGAGCGGGAGACATGGCACGGGTTGCCGAGGGCAAGCTACTGCAACTACACGAGGACTGCAGCCTGGTTCTGGCCGATATAGACCCGGGCAAGGCGGCGGAGGTGGCCGATGCTCTGGGGCATCCCGGCGTGGAGGACGGCCGAGTGGACATCTCCGAGGCGGTGGAACTGCTCATGGCCCTGGACGCCGGGGAGAACGTGAGGGCCGTGAAGCCCTATATCGCTATCCTGGGTGCCGTCATCTCTCAATTCGACGGGAGAGAGCTGGGACCGGGCGGCCTACGCCGCTTTCTCCGGGATATAGACGCCGAACCGCTGGGGGAGTCGGTGGGCGGCATCCTGGTGGCCGTTGAGGGTACGAAGGAGGACCGCAGGATAAGGATGCAGGCCGCTGAGTCCGACCGCCAGGGAGGGTCCGAGGGGGGCATGGATATGGACGAGGCCATGGGCACCCCCCACCGTTTTCGCCTCCCTGTTGCTGGACGGGAGTATTGGAGAAAAAGGGGTGTTGGCCACCTAGGCCTGTGTGGACCCCGATGAATTCGAGCGGCGCCTGGAGCAGGCCATGCCGGGATACGGCGACATGATGCGATACGAGGAGCGGTTTATTTAGGCGGGGTATCCACCCGGAGGGCGCAGCCGGGTATGTGCTGGTGATGCGGTGCCCGTCGTTAAGAGAGTCGGCAATCGAGGTTTTGGTAGACGCTCGTTAATTGCATGATGCCGGATGGTACGTACCTTATAGCGAAGGCAGTTCGAGTATGCCCGTGATGCGCGGCCTCTCGGCTGTTAAGGGCTGGAGAAGGCTCAAGCATACGACGATGGAGGGCTCGATGAAAGAGGTGATGATATGACCCCGGAGGAGAGGAAGATGTACATGCGCCGGCTCTGGCTGGGATGGCGGCTTCTGCGCTCCTTGACCCTTTTCCTGATGGACGAGCACAGGCGCGGAACTCTCAAGGAGAACCTGCGCAGCATCAGGGAGGCGCGCTCCCTGTCGATGGCCAGGGACATGTCCCACGCCGAGCTGCTGGAGGAGAAAGCGGAAAAACTCTGCGACCGGCCCCTTCTCTACTTCAAGGACCAGGTTTTCAGCTATCGTGACATGAACCTCAACGCCAACCGCGTTGGCAACTTCCTGGCGGGGATGGGGGGCGGACCCGGCAGGGGCCTGGCTATCATCATGAGAAACTCGCCCCGCTGGCTGGACGTATTCTTCGGCCTCGAGAAGATAGGCATGTATACCGTTCCGGTGAACATAGCCCTCAGGGCAGATCAGCTGGCTTACGTGATCGACAACTCCGATGCGGAGTTCGTGGTTATAGACCACGACCTTCTGCCCATCTACCGGGCGGTGGAGGACAAGTTGGATAAGATACAACGAGTCATCGTCAATACCCGGGGAGCCCCGGACGATTTCGTTCTCCCCACGGGCGTCATGAGCCTTGACGACGCCTACGGACCCGGCTCCGACGCCTCTACGCCGGCGGTGGACTACGACCCCGGGGACCTGTGCGTGATAATGTATACATCCGGAACCACCGGCTTGCCCAAGGGAGTCGTGTACCGCTACGAGAACAGCAACGTCAAGGCCATATCCGTCGTAGGGCGCCTGCTGACCGGAAAGAAGGACGTGGCCTACACCTGCTACCCCCTCTTCCACGCCAACGCCCTGTTCCTCACCGTCACCCCCACCCTGCATTGCGAGGGAAGCATGGCCCTGGGGGAGAGGTTCAGCGCCAGCCGTTTCTGGGACGACATCCGACGTTACGGCGTGACCACCTTCAACGGCCTGGGGGCGGTGATGCCCATCCTCATGAAACAGCCGGAGCGGGCCGAGGATGCGGACAACGAGGTACGTTTCATTCTCTCCGCCGGCTGTCCCGCGGATATGTGGAGGGCCTTCGAAGACCGTTTCGGCCTCGAGATATTCGAGGGATACGGGGCGGTGGACGGAGGCGGGGTGTTGCTGGTCAATTTCGGCACCGCGCCGGTGGGGTCCATGGGCAAGCCCCTGGGCGCTAGGGTGAGAGTGATAGACGCCGGGGGCGGCGACGTCCCGGCCGGGACTCCCGGTGAACTCATAGCCTACGTGGGAGAGCGCAAGGGATCCGTGGAATACTACAAGAACCCCGAGGCCACCAGCGACAAGATGCGCGATGGTTGGCTGTATACCGGAGACCTGGTCTATACGGATGAAATGGGATACATATATTTCGTGGGCCGCAACACCGAGTCCATGCGGGTCAAGGGCGAGAACGTATCGGCCTACGAGGTGGAGCAGGCCGTGCTGCAGCATTCCGATATCCTGGAGTGCGCGGTGTTCGCGGTTCCCTCGGAGCTGGCCGAGGACGACATCATGGTCACCCTGGTCCCGGTGGAGGGAAAAGAAGTGGACCCCTCCACCCTGCCCGCGTTCCTCTCCGATAAGCTGGCGAAGTTCGCTATCCCCCGCTACTTTCGGGTTATGGAGGAACTCCCCAAGACGGAGACCCACCGGGTCATCAAGAGTGAGTTGGAGAAGGCGGGAGTAGCGCCGGATGCCTACGACGCGGAAAGGAAGGAGTGAACGCATGAGCGAAAACGTTTACATAATCGGAGCGGGCATGATCCGTTTCAACAGGTACCCGGACTTAAGCATCAAGCAGATGACCGCCGAGGCCATGCAGGCCCTGTTCGAGGACATCGCGGTGGATAGGAAGGATATCCAGGCGGCATGGTTCTCCAACTCCGGCTGGGGCATGAGCCAGGGGCAGCACTGTATCCGGGGGCAGGTGGCGCTGTCGCCCCTGGGTATACAGGGCATACCCATCACCAACGTGGAGAACGCCTGCGCCGGGGGCTCCAATGCCCTCAGGGGAGCCTGGATGAGCGTCAAGGCCGGCCTCTACGACCTGGTTCTCGCCGTGGGGGTGGAGAAGGTATATTTCCCCGAGGACCGCAAGAAGATGATGGAGGGGTTCGCCGCGGGGGCGGACGTCGAGTTCGTGCATAACATAATAGAGGCCTTTCAAGCCGACGCCGCCAGGGAGGCCGCCGAGGAGGGAACGGAGGGCGAGGAGAAGAAGGGCGGCGACCACACCGCCTTCATGGATATATACGCCATGGGTGCCCGCATGCACATGAAGACCTACGGGACCACTCAGAGGCAACTGGCGACCATCGCCGCCAAGAACCATCACAACGGTTCCATGAATCCCATGGCCCAGTACCAGATGGACATGAGCGTGGAGGATGTAATCGACGACTACCAGGTGGCCTATCCTCTTACCCGCGCCATGTGCGCGCCCATCGGGGACGGGGCCGCGGCGGCCATCGTCTGCTCGGAGCGGGCGTTGAAGAGGTTCCCGGAAGCCAGGCCGGTACGTATCCTGGCCTCCACCCTGGCCTCCGGCTCCATGCCGGACAGCGGCCTGGAGACAATCGGCAGGCGGCTGGGTGAGGAGGCTTTCGAGATGGCCGGCCTGGGACCGGAGGATCTGGACGTGGCCGAAGTCCACGACGCCACCGCCTTCGGGGAGCTCATGCAGACCGAGGAGCTGGGTTTCTGTCCACGGGGCGAGGGAGGCCCTTTCGCCGAGTCCGGGGCCACCTCCCTGGGTGGCAGGATACCCGTGAACACCAGCGGGGGCCTGGAGTGCCGCGGACACCCCATCGGGGCCTCGGGCCTGGCCATGGTCTACGAGGTAGTGACCCAGTTGCGCGGGGAGGCCGGACCCAGGCAGGTGGAGGGCGCGCGTACGGGCCTGGTCGAGAACGGCGGGGGTTTCATCGGTATGGGCGAGGCGGCCATGTGCGTTCACATATTGCAGCGTATCTAGCTGACGCATGCGATCGGGCGACGATCTGTGTAAGAGCGACTGTACGAAAGATGATACAGGGAAACCAGTCGCCTGGAAGGAGACGGAGCGAGCCGCAGGCGAGCGTAGCGAGGTCCAGGCCTGGCACGCATGCGATCGGACGATGATCTGTGTAAGAGCGACTGTGACGACCGGAGGGAGGGCGCCGCGAGGATGAAAAGCACAAGGAGGCAAAAGAGGGTCGCGAGACCGTAATCATAGCGATGTAGAGATCGGGGGTAGATGGGATGAAATCGACGGTCAGCGAAGAACTGAAGATGCTGGACGAGATGGCCAGGGACTTCGCCGTGAAGGAACTGGTGGACGATCGGGAGGAGAACGACAGGTTTCCCTTCGGGCCGCTCTTCGACCACGTGCTGGTCAAGGCCCAGGAGGTCGGTTTCTACGGCGTGCTTCTGCCGGAGGAGATGGGCGGTTCCGCCGAGCCGGTCTCCGCTCTCTGCCTGGTGCTGGAAGAGGTGTGCCGGGCTGATGCCAGCCTGGGCGGGACGGTGTTCACCAACGCCCTGGCCCAGGAGATAGTATCGCTGGCCGGGGGCGAAAACCTGCTCGGGGAGATCGTCTCCGGGGACGGTTCCTTCAAGGAGACCCTGCTGGCCTTCCCCTCCTTCAACAACCCGGGGGAGGTGGAGAACGCCGCCAGGGCGGCGGACAAGGACGGCGGATACCAGCTCTCGGGAACGGTGGAATACGTGGTGCTGGGCGGCCTGGCCTCCCGAGCACTCCTGCCCGCCCGCGTGGAGGGCGTGGAGGGTTACTCCTTCTTCCTGGTGGACCTGGGAGAGGCGGGGATCGAGGTATCGGAACCCGTGCTCAGCCTGGGCATGCACGCCTGCCCCGCCGTCGACATGACCCTGGAGGTTGTTCCAGGCCGGTTGCTGGGGAAGGAAGGCGAAGGAGATCGCTGCTTCGAGGGGGCGGTGGA
This sequence comes from Actinomycetota bacterium, assembly GCA_034188985.1. Classification (GTDB taxonomy): domain Bacteria; phylum Actinomycetota; class Geothermincolia; order Geothermincolales; family RBG-13-55-18; genus JAXHVT01. The sequence continues at coordinate 14,058 of JAXHVT010000066.1, forward strand.
CCGACTCTCGGTGGCCGCCGCGGCCATGGCCGCCGGGGTGATGAAAGGATCATTCCTGGATGCCCTGGAGTACGGCAAGCAGAGGGAGCAGGGTGGAAGGCATATAGTGGATTGGTCGGGATTGAGGATGGTCCTGGCGGAGATGGTTATCAAGGCCAAGGTGGCCGATATGCTGGTGGAAAAAGCCGCGTACGCCGTGGACCACGAGGAGCCGGGCTGGAAGCTGGCGTCGCGCTCCGCCGCCATTCAGGTGCAGGAGTTGGCCGTGGACGTGACCACGGACGGCATTCAGGCTTTGGGCGGCTACGGCTACATGAAGGACTACGGCCAGGAGAAACGTTTCCGCGACGCCAAACAGGTACAGTCGCTCATGGGTATAACGCCGCTGCGTCGGCTCAAGTTTATCGAGCGCGTCATTGGCGGGGAAATACCCTGGTGAGGATAAGGGGGAAAACATGTTCGAAGGAGTAAATACGTCGACCCTGTTGGAGAAGCATCCCAGGCTTGAGGACGTGATGTGCAGCCTGGATACGGTAGGCAAGATGCCCAGGGGTATAAGCGATGAACTTCGGCAGGCCGTGGCCCTGGCCCGCCGCTTCAACGAGACGGTGGCGCGCCCCTACGCCCTGGAGCTGGACCGCAAGATGCAGGAGGACCCCACCTATCTTCCCTGGGACCTGGTGGAGGAGATAAACCGCTGGGGTTTCTATACCGGCTGGATACCCAAGATCTTCGGCGGCAAGGGTTGGAACCTGGGAACCCTGATAGCCGTCGTGGAGGAACTGTGTTCCGAGTGCGCCGGCATAGGCAACCTCATGGGGGTGCAGTACTTCGGCATCTCCATCCTCTTCGCGGGCTGGAACGTGCGCATCATCGACAAAGTCTGCCGCGAGGTGGTGGAGGGAGAGCGTACCGGCAAGCCCTGCCTGGTCGCGGGCCTGGTCACCGAGCCGGGGGCGGGAACCGACGCGGAGGAGGTGGAGCTGCTCTCCAGGGCACAGGTGAAGTGCCAAGCCCGCAAGGTGGAGGGGGGATACGTGGTCAAAGGCACCAAGGTCTTCATCTCCAACGGCCATGTCTCCACCTGGCACATGCTCCTGGCCTACGAGGATCTGGAACGCCCCGAGGAGACCATGATGTGCCTGGCGGTCAAGAACGGCACAAAGGGCTTTTCTTTCGGCAGGATGGAGAAGAAGATGGGCCAGAAAGGCTGCCCGGCCAGCGAGATGGTCTTCGAGGACTGCTTTATCCCGGACGAGAACGTCTGCATCAACTCGGAGCAGATAAAGAAATTGAAGCATTCCGCCAAGGAGACGGGGCAGCAGGTTATCGACTTCGTGGTCTCCCTCACCCGCCCCGGCGTGGGGGCCATGGGGGCCGGAGTGGCGCGGGGCGCCTTCCAGGAGGCCCTGGCCTTCGCGCGCGAGACCGAGGTGGACGGGAAGCCGCTCGTCAACCACGAATGGGCGCAGTGCCTTCTGGCGGAGATGTACGCCAACGCCGCCCTCGCCCGGCTGACCTACATGGAATGCAACCATGTAACCGGCCTCTACGGCATGGCATGGATGCTGAACTTAAAACCGCTTTATTACTATATGAAGATCATGCCCACCTCGGTTATGGACCGCATTTTTCCCGCAATCAACAAGCTGGACGCCACCATGAATATATTCCGCAGGATCATCATGGACTGGCAGAAGGACGAGGACGCCAAACGGGCTTCGGGCTGGGCCTCCCTCTCCAAGTTCGCGGCGACCGACTTGGGGATCAGGAACTGCCACCTGGCCGTGGAGCTGATGGGGCAGGCGGGCATAAGGCATGAGAATAGAGTAGAAAAGTTCCTCAGGGATTCCAAGCTGCTGCAGATCTACGAGGGCACCAACCAGCTCAACCGCCTCAATCTCTTCAAGTGCATGGTAGCCCCAGGCGCCCCCGAGGCCCGGGTATTCGAGGAATAGGAAAGGAGGAGAAATGACCGAGATACTGGACGTCGAGGAAAAGGCCCCGGCCAAGGCGTCGGAGTTCGCCGATATGTACATCTGGCACGAGGGCATGGACTGGAACCCAGTGGAGAAGGTGATCCTGGAGCGCCGTAGCGTGCGAAGGTACAAGGACAAGCAGGTCCCGGAGGCGCAGGTGCGCCGCATACTGGAGGCGGGGAGATTCGCTCCCACGGCGGGCAACTCCCAGTCCTGGAAATTCGTGGTGGTGCGTGACCGCGATATGATCGATGATATGCAGAGGTACGTTCAGCTGCGCTGCAAGATGTTCAAGTTCTTTCTCAATTGGCAGGTGAGCCCCCTGGGTAAGATCGCCTGGTTCTATCATCAGGCTGCCGCCCGGCTGATGCCCAACCTCATGCACCCCATCCCCTTCGGTGCCATCACCCTGATAGCCGATGGCAAGCTCAAGCTCTTCCACGACGCCCCCACCGTCATACTCATCCTCATGGACACGCGAGGAGCGGCCAAGCCCCCTGTGGATATAGGCATCTGCGGCCAGAACATGGTGCTCGCCGCCCACAGCATGGGTCTGGGGACCTGCTGGGTGGGATTCGTGGAGGTCTTCAAGTTCGGGACCAAGTGGAACAAGAAGCTGGGCGTCGAATGGCCCTACAGGCTGGTGGAGGGCGTCGCCCTCGGTTATCCGGTGGGCAATCCGGATGGCATGATCGAGCGCGAGCTGCAGGAGATCGACTGGTGGGAAGACGGCCGCAAGAGAACGGTATTCTAGAGGGAATGGGAGGTAGACAATGGCTTATCTCACCTGGAAAGAGAGGACGACCATACCCACCTTCGACAATCCTGAACACGGGACATCGGGCCGCGTGGTTATAGACCACGACAAGTGCAACGGCTGCGGCAACTGCGCCATGATATGCCCAGGCAACTGCCTTTACGTGGCCGGGGTGGGCAAGGACAAGAAGGCCTACATGATAGACGCGGTCGTTCCCGACTGCATGTCCTGCAACGACTGCCAGGCCATGTGCCCCAGGGACGCCATCGAGGTGTGTTTGATCTACGACTTCGGGTATTTCTACAAGGTATTGCACCGGGGCAACCTGGCCTATCCCAGGAACTTCTGAGACCGGATCAGCGTGGAAGCCGCCTGTACGGGAAGTCGGCGATGTGAGGGGGCGGCTTTCCGCCGCTTCCATGTCCGGAGTCCGACGCTTGGGAGCCGGACCGGGATTCGAGCGCGAGCGGGCCAATAGCGCCGTGATCCGGCTGGCCCGGACACGATAATCGTAATCGCGGGAGTCCGATTCCAGCCTTGATCCGGGCTAACCCAGAGACTCGAGACGGCATGACTGAGAGGGAGAGATGGAGATGGAAGAGGAACGCCCCTACTGGAACATGGACATGGAGTCCAGGCTCAACACCCCGGAGATGCGGGATATCCAGCTGGAGAAACTGAAGGTACTGCTCAAGAGGCTCTACGACAACGCGCCCTTCTACACGCGGCAGTTCGACGCGGCGGGGCTCAAGCCGGAGAAGGTGAAAAGCTTCGAGGACTTCTCGGCAGCGGTGCCCCTCCTCGACAAGTACGACCTGAGGGACATGGTGGCCGAGTTCGGGGGAGATATCCTCAGGTCATCGACCAGATCATCCCGGTGGGCGTCGACGACCTGAACATCATGGCCACCACCACCGGCACGCCCACTCCCTATCCCATGACCACCCACGACATGGAGGACGTATGGGGGGAGGCCATGGTCAGGGACATGTGGCGGGCCGGGGTACGCTCCCGCGACCACATCCTCTTCTGCTTCGCCCTGTCCATGGTCATCGCCGGCATTCCCGCCATGATGGGCTGCCAACGCCTGGGGGCCATGGCCATACCGGTGGGGGCGGAGGTGGGCACCGACCGCATCCTGCTCATGCAGACCCTCTTCCGGGGCACCGTGTATTCCGGTACGCAGTCGCTGGCCGAGTACCTCATAGAGAAGTGCAAGGAGCAGGAAGAGATCCCGGGGACCTGAGCCTGCGCATCATGACCTGCGGCGGGGAGCCGGAGGCAGGCATCCCCGAGGTCAGAGAGAGGCTGGAGTCCGCCTACGGGACCCGCGTCTTCGACGCCGGGACCGGCTTCGGCTTCTCCTGCGATTACCCCGAGTACCGGGGCATGCACTGGACCGCCGACGACCTGGCCTACTACGAGCTGGTGGACCCGGACACCAGGGAGCCGGTGCCCCTTGAGGACGGCGCGCAGGGGGAGGCCCTGTTCACCATGCTGGAGGGCGACGGCATGGCCTGGCTGCGCACCAGCCTTGGCGACGTCCACCAGGTGTTCACCTACCCCTGCCCATGCGGCAAGCCGGCTTCCGCTACCGCATCGTGGGGCGCACCGACGACATGCTCAAGGTCAAGGGGGTCATCGTCTACCCCACCCAGGTGGAGGGGGTGGTGTCATCGTTCGTGCCCGAGGTTACCGGGGAGTGGCGCATCGTGCTCACCGAGAAGCCGCCACGGGTGGTCCCGCCCCTCAAGGTGAAGATAGAGAGGGGGGGAGTACCCGGCGGAGAGGCTGCCCGAGCTGGAGGGAAAGATAAAAGACGCCTTCCATACCAGGGCCAAGTTCAGGCCGGAGATCATCTGGGCCGAGCCCGGCGAGCTGGAGCGCTCCACCTACAAGGGCCAGGCTTTCGAGAGGCTGTACGGGGAATGAGGCCGGCAAGGCGGCGCCCTCCCGATCCACGGCTTGTATCGTCAAGGGGTATGAGGAGCATGTCCGGGCCGGACCTCGGCACGCGGATATGCATGGATGGAGGTGTTGCTTGATATACTGGTGACTTGACAGGCATAGCGGCGGCTTCAGGAGGTGTATGTGGATGGGTAAGAGGGTGGCTGTCATCGCCCCCATGGGAATGGATCCGGAGATAGATATCCTGAGACAGATCATCGAGGGCGTCTTCATCCGTAATGCGGAGAAGGTCAAGGAAGGGGATACGGAGGTGGTCTTCCATCTCCTCAACTCCGGCTTCACGGACATCGACTTCTTCGGCTATCTCTGCTTCAACGTGCGCAACGATTACGAGTTCTTCGAGGCGGCGCTGAAGGTGGGGGAGGAGGGATACGACGCCCTGGTCATCCACTGCGCCTTCGATTCCATGCTCGATCCCCTGCGCCAGGCCCTGGATATCCCGGTGGTCGGGGTGCTGCAGTCCGGGATGCTCCTGGCCACCATGATGGGCCACCGCTTCGGCGTGGTCACCTTCAGCAAGACCGTGGTCCCCTATATAGAGGATATAATCGCCCGCTACGGTTTGAGGGACAGGGCGGTCCCGGTGCGCAGCTCGGAGAGCGCGGGCGAGGAGATGCTCATGAGCCTGGCCGACGCCCACGAGCTCATCGAGACCTTCTCCGACGCGGCGCGGAAATGTATAGCCGACGGGGCCGAGGTCCTGGTGCCGGGCTGAACGGTCATCGCGCCTGCCTTGAGCATGGCACCCGGCTGCGAGGATGAGTACCCCAATGGTTTCGTCCAGGTCGACGGGGTCCCAGTAGTCGACGTTATAAGCTCCGGCGTGAGGTTGGCCGAGGTCATGTCGTCCCTCAAGGAGGCCGGCCTGTCCTGGGTCAGCCGGGCCGGAATCTACCGCCGGCCTGAGCAGGAGATGATGGAGCGCAACCTGGAGGATTTTCCCTACCACGGATCCGGTGCCTGGCACTATTAGCGCCGGGGTTCGCGCGGGCGCCGTCGTCCATGGCGCGTGACGGATTCCGGCCGCACGGCCGCGTGGTCGGAGATGGCGATCATGTGGAGAAAGGTCACCGTTGAGTGACGGAGCAGCATTAAAGGGGGCGGCGATGGATATCTTGACCAACATCAAGGAAGGTATCACTGCAGGGGACCCGGTAAACGAACTGGTGCAAGAGGCTCTCTCGTCTATCGAGCCCGAGCTGATACTGAACCGGGGGGTGGTGGCCGGCATACGGAGAGCCGGCGAACTGTGGCAGGAGGGGGAGTATTTCCTGCCCGATGTCATCCTGGCGGCGGAGACCTTCAAGGAGGCCATGGAACTGCTTGAGCCCCGCATCGGCGGCGGGGCGGATAAGGGAGCGGGCAGCTACCTCATAGGAGTGGTGGAGGGTGACATGCACGACCTGGGCAAGTCCATAGTCATCGCCATGCTCACCTCCGGCGGTTTCGAGGTCATAGATCTGGGGTCGAACGTACCCATCCAGACCTTCGTGGACAAGGTCAGGGAGCACCAACCGGACATCGTGGGCGTGGGGGCCTACATGTCCACCACCATGCTCCTCATGAAGGACGTTGTCGAGGCCCTGGAGAAAGCCGGCCTGCGCGACGGGGTCAAGGTCATGGTGGGAGGGGTCCCCATAACCCCCCAGTACGCCGAGGACGTGGGGGCGGACAGCTACGGAAGGGACGCCATGGAGGCGCTGGAGAACGCCAGAAAACTCATGGGGGTGGAGTCATGAGCGCGAAAAGGAAACTCGTCGCGGCAGGCCTTGCGGCGGGCGCCGCCGCCGGAGCCTGCGCCTTGAGCCCGCCCTACATGAGGAGCAGCGCCCGCGGTTTTCTGTACGCGGCCGGGTTGAAGCAGGTGCCGCTGCCGGGACTGGGTAGGGTGGTGGCCACCATACTGGGGAAGCCGGACTACCCCCCCTGCTTCGCCCAGATGCACGAGCACGTTCAATATATCTCCGGGGTCGCGCCCCGGGAGTTCTACCTCACCGACGGCTACAAGATGGCCGTGACCACCAAGCTGGTCAACGACTACTACGGCATGGACGTGCCCCTGCCGTTCACCGACACCTACAACATCGAGGCGGAGGCCATGGGCGCGACCATGATAGCAGGGGACATAGACATGCCCACCATCGATTACAGGAAGCCGCTTGTAGAGAATATCTCGGATATAGACAGGATCGACATAGACTTCCAGCCGGACTGGGGGAGGATCGGGTACGTAATCGACACTATCAGGGCCATGAGGGAGGTGTGCGGGCTGCCCGAGCTGATCATCTTCTGCGCGCCCTTCAGCCTGGCGGTGGGCCTGCGCTCCTACCCCAAGCTCATCCGGGACATGCGCAAGGATCCCCCGGCCGCCCACGCCCTGATGACCTGGATAACCGAGGAGGTGCACCCCCGCTACCTGGGCCTGCTCAAGAGGGAGACGGGGGCCAGGATAGGCATCGGCGCCGACGCTTGGGCCGCCTTCCCCAACCTCACCGTGGACATGGTCGAGGAATGGGTCGTCCCCTACAATTCCAGGCTCAGGCGGCGTATGAAGAAGGAGGGCATGGCCCTCATCCTCATAGGCGCCGCCGACTACTGCGAGGAACAGGCCGCCAGGTTCGACCGGGAGACCATGGAGGCCTGCTGGCTGACGCATTCCAGGAGCATAGTGGGCGATTGGGCCGTGAACGGCATGCCCTTCATGGGCATGGGACGCACCCAGGAATGGCCCCTGGAGTGGATGCAGGAGTTCGCCGTGCGCGGCACCTCGAAGCGCTACGGCAAGAAGGCCATACTGGCCAGCGTCAACGCCAGGTTCATCAGGGAGGGCCCGGCGGAGGCCATAGTGGATTTCGTCAAGAGGACGGTGGATGTCCTGGCCAGGGAGGGCAAGTTTTTCATATTCCTGGCCCAGGTTCCCGCGGCCACTCCCCCCGAGCACGTCCACGCCGCGGTGGCGGCGCTCAAGACCTACGGAAGGTACCCCATAGCCGAGGACCTGGACGGGGTGGAATTCCGCGTACCGGAGTTCGAGCCCTTCGACGTGTGGCTGCGCAAGCAGGGATAAAGGGCACCGGCCTTCGGCGTACAACACACGGAGGCAGGCCGTGGGCCGGTGATTGCGACAAGGAGGTTTCGCTTTGCTTGACAGGCTTTTCGGGAGGCGGAGAGGCGAACACGATTTCAGTGGAAAGATCGTGCTGGTGACGGGGGCCGCATCGGGCATCGGCCGCGGCGTGGCCCTGGCCTTCGCCCGGGCCGGCTCCGACCTGGTGCTGGTCGACGTGGACGGGGGGCGCCTGCGCGAGACCGCGGATATGGTGGAGGCGTCCGGCTCGCGCTGCCTGGCAAAACGCGTGGACGTATCCAGCCGTTCGCAGATGGAGGCCATGGCAGGTGAGGTGCTGTCCGATTGGGGTCGAGTGGACATCCTGATCAACAACGCCGGCGTGGGGGTAGGCGGCGAGCTGGTGAATATACCCATGGAGGACCTGGAATGGATAGTGGGCATCAACCTCATGGGCGAGATATACGGCACGCGCCTCTTCCTCCCCCGCATGATCGAGCGGGGCGAGGGACATATCGTCAACGTGGCCTCCCTGTCCGGCCTGGTGCTCCTGCCCTTTCACCTCGCCTACACCACCACCAAGTTCGGGCTCACCGGTTTCTCCACCGCCCTGTGGGCGGAGACCAAGCGACACGGGGTGGGCGTTACCCTGGTGTGCCCGGGGGCGGTGAAGACAAATATCATGGAGCACACCCGCGCCCACGCGGGCGGCGATAAACAGGAGGAGGCGACGGAGAGGTTCGGCCGCCTCCTGCAGGAGAGGGGCAAGAGCCCGGACGAGGCGGCGGCGTTTATCCTCGACGCCGTGGCGGCAAAGAGGTTCCTCTGCCTGATGGGGGCGGAGGCCTATATCCTCTATTACCTGACCCGGCTGTCCCCCGGCTTCATGCGCCGGCTGGTGGCCTCGATAACCGGCCTCTTGTCGAAAGGATAAACTCCGGGGAATGGAGAGGTACACTCACCTAGATCTCATCCCGGATTGCATGGCCGCCGGGTAGTCATCTCCCCGCGTAGCCGCATGGCGGAGACCGCTGTGCAAGTCTCTCACGATTTGGTCGATTAAGTCTTTCTCCATCCGGCGATAAGCCTGCCGCATTCCTTTGCGGGAAGCCTCCTGCCCCTGGCGACCATTTTCTCCAGCGCATCGCTGGCATCCCTGGCATCGAAAACGCCGGATTCGACAAGTCGATCCAACAACCAGAGCGTACCATGTACCACGACACCTTCCCCCTCGGCGGCTTTCCTTAAAGCCTTGTCTCCGGTTAGAAGAGGCATTTTTCTCGATACGGCGATCCCCAGGAGAATAGCGTCGTTTCTCTTGATGGCTGGGTACCTCACGATGTAGGTTATCAGGCTTTGGAGTGTGGGGCCATCGAGCCCTATCGCTCTTAATCCCATGTCGGCGAGGTCTGAGACGCTGGGAGTTTCCAGTTCATCATGCATTATCAGGTCGGTCGTTAAGAACTCGAAGTAAGACTCGAACAAGTAGTTGAGTGATTCCCCCGCCACGAAGTCGAATATAATGCAGGCGTCGATCAGGAAAGACGTTCTCTTCACTGATGGTCACTTTACAGTTTCTTCGTCCGTCAAGGGCCAGAACAAACCGGCGTATTGTGAGGGAGAGAAAATATCCTTCGCGCTTTTCAGTGAAGAAGGCGCGATCTCCCGAATACCGGTCGCCACATCCACATACGATGAGCCCAGGAGTTCGACCGCCTTTGACTCGGAGATTACCTCCTCGGCCAGAAGATGCAGGATGATCTTCTCCATCCTTTTGGGTTTATCGGGTTCTATTTGATCGAAGGGCTCCCGTTTATCGAAATCATTGCTCCTGAAATACTTAAAAAAAGCCATGTAGAAGCCGCTTCCTATAATCCCGAGATCCTTGGCCCTGTAAACCCACGCCTGCATGCTCAGCTTGTACTTCCGTTTCAATAGATACAACTCGTTCAGGTTTAGGGCGTGCCTTTTATGTCCCAACTCCTCGTATACGAGTTCCCTGGGTACCAGGAAAGCACCCGCGAACCGGTGGGCCGCTTTCTCCTCGTCGATCCCATCTCCCAACAGCATTAGCAGATGACCGAGTTCGTGGGCGAGATTGAAGAACTGCCGGTCACCGGGCAGTTTGTCCTTGAGGGCGATGACGGGGTCCTCATCGGCGTAGAAGGTGCATGCGTCGAATTCCCGGCATGCTTCGAAGAGGCCTATCTTCACGCCCCTGTCCTCGAGGATATCGATCATGCTCTCTACGGGATCGAGTCCCAGGCCCCAGTGGTTACGCAGATTGACGGCTATTCCCTCGATATCTTCAAGTTTCTCTGCAAACCTGTTCATATCAACCGGTAGGCGTTTCCTGAACTCGATCCTTGAGGGAAGCAGGCTTTCGGCCTCCATGTATCTTTCCACCCACTCCCTTACCTGCCCGGTCAGCTTCTGCTCCTGTTTCCTGGGCATGGACAGGCGGCAGCGAAAAGCCATCGCCTTTAACTCGGGGCCCACCGGCCGCAGAAAGAACTCGGTCTTGATACCCAGGGCTTTCGCCAGCCTTACAAGCACTCCCGAGCTGGGCATGTCATGCCCGTTCTCGTATTTCGATATGGCCATGGCGCTGACGCCCGAAGCCTCTCCCAGCGCCCTCTGGCTCAAGCCCTTCATGTGGCGTGCCATCTTGATCCTCTCGCCGATCATGCCAGCCACCTCCTTTCACCGGTTTACACAATAGCAAATATATTTCTATATGTAAACTGCTAAGCCTGGAAGTTGATTTCCTGAAATGTCACCATGTACTGGTAAAATATAGTGTCGAATGAAGGCTATTGCAGGGCGATTTAACGGTATGCCCGTTTGCTATGTTTTTCTGTCAAAGCTCCTTAGCGGGAATCTGTTATTAACAGACGGGAAAGCATTCCCCTATAGCAACTACAACAAGCGAAATTATGAGCATACTGCAGAGGAATTACGGGCTAATGAAGATTGGCATAGGGGAATATTACCTGACGAGGAGGAACAAAGACTGAGGCGATTAACCGTTTCTCCTTCAAGGGAGAAGCTCGCACCAATAAGAGACTGCAATTTGGAGGCTCAACGGTTAATCTCACAAGCCAAAGATTTATGTGGCAGGTCCGTCACGACCCGTGTTATTGAAGATTTGAAGAACAGGCCCAGTGTTAATAGATGGGTCGAACAAGGCCTTCAACTCCATGCCGAACAACAATCTCCAAAGTGCCTCTTCTGTAATCAATCTCTACCACCGGGTCATCTTGCCAGGCTGGAAGCTCATTTCAGTGAAGAATACAAGCAGCTCATCGGTGAAGTAGGGAAACTGGAGCATGATATTGAAGAAGAACGCAAGCGATTGGAATCAGGCCGCTTACCCGAGAAGGCATTATTGTATGAAGAATTCCAAGATGATTATGGGAATGCTATTGAAAGATACGAAAGCGAGAAAGAGGGGTACCTGGACCTCCTTGATTATCTGCAGAACCGGCTGGAATCCAAAAAAGAAGATCCCTTCATGGATATTCAATGTGATTATGAATCTTGGCGGATAGATATGGAAACCATGTCAAGCGTGAACGGATTGATAAGAAGACACAATGAAATGAGCGATAATTTTCAGAGAAAAGTTGAAGAGGCAAGGAGGGAACTCGAGGAGTCATATGTGGCGAAGGAGCTTGTACGGTTCACCGAATTGAGTGATCAGAAAAAATCCCAAGAGGAAATGATCAATAAGCTTGATAGAGAATTGTCCGGTATAAAGGAAAAGATCGAGCAACTGGAGCTGGGTATCAAGGATCATCTGCGGCCAGCGGAAGAATTGAACGAAGAGATCGGGCAATACCTAGGGCATGACGAGCTTCGCTTTGAGGCCAGCGAGGCCGAGGCAGGCTATAGCATTGTCCGTGAAGGGGAGCCCGCACGCTCATTATCCGAAGGGGAAAAGACGGCTCTGGCTTTTCTATATTTTCTGAGAACACTTACGGACAAGGATCTCGAGATAGAAGAAGGAATCGTTGTGATTGACGACCCTGTTTCCAGCTTGGATTCAACCTCACTGTACAATGCTTTTGGCTTTATGAAGGATCGTGTACAAGAGGCAGGTCAACTATTTGTTCTTACCCATAATTTCCTGTTCTTCCGGCAGGTTAAGAACTGGATGTCATATCTTAAGCAAAGAAAGAAGAAAGATATCGGATTTTATATGCTTCTTACCGAAAATGTGATAGATGGAAGATGTTCTAGCATCGTGATATTAGATGAATTATTGAGAGACCATGAGACTGAATATCACTATCTTTTCAAACTTGTTTATGAAGCCGCAAATAGCGAACCTGGCAAAGGGAAGTTGCGAGACTACTATCATCTGCCAAACGTGGCACGCAGGCTTATGGAGGCTTTCCTTGAATTTACATTTCCAAATGAGAAGAATCTATATTCAAAGATAGATCAAACAAATATCCTTGCAGCAAAGAAGGCGCGAATTAAGAGATTCTGTGATACTCATTCGCATAACGCTAGAATAAGCCAGCCTGAGCATGATGCTTCAATCCTCGGTGAAACGCCGGCGATTATGAAAGATATCATGGTAATGATAGCCGAAACAAATCATGATCATTATGATCGCATGAAGGAGCTGGTGACCCCATCATCATGAGTATTATCGGAGTAAGCTTCTTAAAGATGGGGCAATCAACCGGAGCCGGAACCAATCTGGTGTGGTAGTGCTCCTTCGCCGGGATGATCGAGAAAATCCTCCGCGGGTACCGGAACCAAGCCATCGAAACGCTGCAGGTCATAGAGAACTTGATCGGACTGTCGAGTTAGATGCTCGAGGTCGGACGCAGGGGTGAATACCTGGGGCTTGTGGAGAAAGAGATGGACTTCCAAGATGCTTTTAAGGCAAACCATAGCGCGGTTAGAGTCTAGAGTGAAGAAGCGCTCCCGGTTGTTGTGAAGGTGGTAACCAAGACGGTGTGTACAGGGGTTGTCATCATTAAGCGGCAAGGGTTAGTGCCTGCGCAAACCCGCGAGGGTTGGTGAGGCGCACCTCGATTAAGCGAGGTCATCCTCCTTCGATTGACAAGTATGGGCCGCTGCCCGATACTCGGATGAGTGCCTCATATCGATGAGGCGGCGCACGAATAGAGCCGAGCCGAAAGATACTGGATTTGAGCGACGCGAAAAGAGTAGCCAAGAACATAGCCTTGATCGTAGGTGGCGGGACCTTCCGGGCGGTCCTCATGCCACTCTTCACCATCTTCATCGCCAGGCAGCTGGGAACCGAGGGCTTCGGCGCCTTCTCCTTTATCCTCTCGCTGGCCTCTATCCTGGTCATAGTGGGGGAGATGGGCCTGCCCAAGATGGTGGTCAGGGAGCTCGCCAACCACCGCGAGGACGTGGCCAAGTATATCGGAGACCTCACCGTCCTGCGCCTGATCATGGGTATAGCCAGCGTGGGGATCGTCTACATGATCCTGGTCCTCGGCTCCCGTTCGGCCGATACCCGCCTGCCCCTCTTCCTCATCGGCATCAGCCTCCTGATATTCACCGGGCTGAGGAGGTTTTTCGACTCCATCTTCCAGGCTTTCGAGGTCATGAAATACCAGGCACTGGTGGATATAGTGGATATATTGCTGACCTTCGGCGTGGGCACGGCCCTGCTTTTCACAGGCCACGGCCTCATGGGTATCGCCTTCGCCATGATGGTCGGGGCGACAGTCTCCATGGTCATCGACTTCATGGTCCTCACGCGCAAGCTGGGCAAGCCGGTCTTCTCCTTCGACCTGGCGTTCTGGAAGAGGATGATCCTGGGCGCCCTGCCTTTCGGCGTCATCGGGCTTCTGACCTTCCTCTTCGGCTACTCCAATACCGTATTGCTGTCGCTGTTCAAGGGGGATTACGAGGCGGGGTTGTTCAGCTCGGCCTACCGGGTGATATGGATGCTGGCCATCATCCCCGCGACCTGCATGACCGCCGTGTTTCCCTTCCTGGCCAGGATCGGCAAGTCACCGGGCGGCAGGCACCGCGAGGCCATTCGCCTGGTGGTCAAATACCTGGCCTGCCTCAGCCTCCCCTTCTCGGGGCTGCTGGCGATCTACGCGCCCCATATAATCTCCGCCGTCTACGGAAAGGACTACGTGTCCGCCAGCCCGGCCCTGTGGATACTCGCCGCCATCCCCCTCTTCAGCTTCGCCTATATACCGCTCATCGACCTCATGAACGCCCATTACAAGCAGCGCTTCAGCGTCATCGCCATCCTGCTGTGCGCGGCCATAAACACCGGGTTGTGCCTGCTGCTGGCCCCGCTGTTGGGGTTGATCGGCGCGGCCGTCAGCACCCTGGTGGCCGAGGCGTGTCTCTTCGCCGTCACGCTGTTCTTCTCCTGGAAGCATATGCGCATCAGCCCGCGCATGTTCAACTTCTGGAAGCCGCTGGTGGCCTCCATCGCGGCGGCCCTGGCCTTCCTGCCGCTGCGGAATATACTGCCGCCGGCGGAGATGATCATAGCTTTCTTTCTCATCTACCTGGCGGCCCTGCTGGCCCTGCGCACCTTCGACGGCGAGGACAGGCGGCTGTTCCGTTCCCTGCTGCCCGCCCGCCTGAGGAGCGGGAGCTGACGGCCCGGCCGCGGCGGGGTTCGTTCATCAGGTGATGTTTCTGGGAGTGACCTGGACCTCGAGGTCCCCTTGCTCGGAGAGATTCCACTCCACGCCGGATTCCGTGTCGAAGGCCATCTCGAAATTCCCCTGAACCAGGCCGATGACGATGAAGTGGAGGCAGGCGTTGCGCAGGTGCAGGTACGCCCCCCTCCCGTCTATCTCGAAGTCGACCAGGTTGCCCAATCCCCTCAGGGCAAGCTGGGTTCGCAGATCCTCGTCGGCCTCCATGATATCAAGGGTGTAAAAGCCCGTCCTCACGAACCTGCGCTGCGCCTCCACCACCGCCCGGGGAATGGCATCGCCCAGCTCCCATTCCAGCGCCGTAAAGATGGGATCCGGCAATTCAGGCCCCAGAATGGTCATGCGCCTGCCTGTATAAACCTGCTTTATGATCCCCTTTTCCAGGTCCCAATCATAGCTGGACAAAGCCTTGGGGCAGCCACAGGTAGGGCAGACCTCCAGCTCGATGTCCCCGTCTTCGTGGGCGTATTCCTGGAGCCGCAGGCGCTCCTTCAGCACCTCGGGGTACTCCGCCCAACTGGTGGTGAATTCGTACAGCCCGGGAGATAGCTGCTTGTAGGATACGTCATGCTCGCCCCCAACCATGGCCGATACGACGCCGGCGATGGCCCCGGCGGCCTCCGGTACGGAGAAGGGGGCCTGGATGCGAAAGGTCGAGTAATCGCCGGCGTCTCTCTCGTAGCGCAAGCCCACGAACTCGTATCTCCCGTAACCGATTGCATGGCAGTAGGTCAGTATGGTGTCCGCGAAGGCTCGCGGATCCATGCGCTTGGACCGGATCATGTCCTTGACCTCATCGGGGAATAATCTGTTCATGTAGATCTCGGTCCCCCCTGGCGGCTATGTTCATGACGAACGGCTCGATGGGTACGCCAATGATCTCACCGATATTCGCGAATAGCGGGTCAAGGTTCTCGCATTCGATGAAGGCGATACGGGCACCGGGATTCACCCTCTGGACGATATCCCCGTTGTTCAGCCACATCTGTCCCTGCACGAAAGGCTCGGGGACTTCGTATTCCGGGCAGCGATCGATATCCAGCATCAAGAGTCCTTTCCAGTACATGGTAACACCTGTTGCTCATGCTTTTTTCTGAGCTGAAACCACCAATTGCACCGGATCGGGCGCTCAAAGGCTTTACGAAATAGGATGATGCACGCAGGGTTTGTGCCTCGTTTTCCCGTCGCGTGAAAGCCGGCGTTGTGATCATGGATTTTCTCGCCGCGGGGGGATATATTGATAGGACGCAGAAGGACGCTGGATATGGTTTTTCACCTCAAGGAATTTGTTATAATAGCAGTTACCGTTGGGTAACTACTTTTATCGATGCAGTGAACACCTTAGCCGACAGGCCGGGACAGAAGAAAGCGAGGTAGAAGACATGGCAGAACTGAAAGAATGCGTTCTGGTTGACGGGGTAAGGACCCCCAACTGCAGAGCCCACGCCCAGAAGGGGTGGTTCCGCGCCAAGCGCCCGGACGAGCTCTTGACCTACGTCTACAAGGCCCTCTTCGAGCGCAACCCCCAGGTCAAACCCGAGGAGATCGAGGCGGTATTCTGCGGGACCGCCAACCAGACCGGCATGCAGAACGACATCGCCCGGCTGGGGTGGCTGGCCTCGGGATTTCCGGAGAGCGTGGCCACCAACGGCGTGAACCAGCAGTGCCCGTCGGGCATGTCCTGCGTGGAGCACGCCGCCCGCGCCATCATGTGCGGGGAGGGCGATATCTACATCGCCTCCGGCGTGGAGGACATGCAGAACGTGAGCATGGGTATGGGAATGGATTTCCCGCCCCGCATCGCCGAGTATTATAATATGGCGGAGTTTCCCATGGGGCAGACGGCCGAGAAGATAGCCGAACAGTACAATGTCAGCCGCGAGGACTCCGAGCTCATGGCCCTCCACAGCCATTTGAAGGCGGCGGCGGCCCGCGACGCGGGAAAGTTCGATGGCGAGATAGTGCCCGTGCCGGGCCTGGACACCGATGGCAACGAGTTCATGGTGGACAAGGACCAGTGGATAAGGGACAACGCGAGCCTGGAGCAGATGGCCGGGATGCAGCCCGCCTTCCGGCCCGACGGAAAAGTCACCGCGGCTATCAGCTCGCCGCTGACCACCGGCGCCTGCGCCGCGCTGCTGGTGAGCAGGGACAAGGCGGACGAGCTGGGCATGTCCTACCACGTACGCTACGGTGGCGGTGCCATGGCCGGATGCGACCCCACCGTGATGGGTATAGGGCCCCTCTTCGCGGCCCGCAAGCTGCTGGAGAGGGAGGGTCTGACCGTGGACGACATCGACATCTGGGAGCTCAACGAGGCCTTCGGCACCCAGTCCCTGGCCGTCATCCGCGAGCTGGGCATCGGCGAGAACGCCCCCTTCGACAACATCAACATCTGGGGCGGTGCCCTGGCGCTGGGCCACCCCCTGGGCGAGTCGGGGGCTCGCATAGTCATCACCCTCAACAACATCATGAAGAAGGACCTGCCCGACGCCAAGCGCGGCGTGGCCATGCTGTGCGGCGGCTTCGGAAACGCCAACGCCACCTTGTGGGAGAAGGTATAGAAGCGGCGGGTTAAACCGGTTTGCAGACAGGGGCGCGGTTCGCCGCGCCCCTGTTCCGTTCCCGTTTGCTCGAAAGCGCTACTCGATGGCTTTGACGATCGTTACCCGTTCCAGCCCGGTTTTCGTGACTACGCGGTATTCGGTCGCCCCCGGCCTTACCGCCGGGATAGGCCGCGGCGATTCCACGCGACCGCTCGGGCGCACGACGCTTTACGAAGCAGCGGGATGATGAATACCGGCGGAGTCCAACCGCGGTTGACGCGTTCTCGAGTCACCGCGGTGACGGTCCGAAAAGTAAGGAAACGTTAGACGGGAAGAGCGAACAGGAGAATACACTTGAGCACGGGCTTGATTATCTTCCTCGCCGTGGTGCTTGGCGCGGCGGTTCTGGTGTTGAACGCCACCCTCATCCTGCGCTGGCTGAGGCGGTTGAGGAGGGAGGCCATAGCCGGCCTGCGCGAGGACGTGGGATCGCAGAGAGTCTACCAGGTGGACGACTGTAATTTCTTCGGCGTGGAATCGGCGGGTTACGGCCAGGCGAGGGGAAACGGCGTCATGGCCCTGGCGCAAAGAGGCATATACTTCCGCATGCTCATACCCCGTAAACATCTCTTTATCCCCCTGGCATCGGTACGGGAGATCTCCCATCCCCGCTGGTTCAAGGGAAGATCCAAGGCCAGGGAGCTGCTGCGCGTAGATTTCACCGGTCAGGCGGGCGAGAGGGACGCCGCGGCCTGGCTGGTCCCCCACCGTGAATGGTGGAAGGAGGCCATCCTGTCCCTGCGAGAAGGGCGGGAGCCCTCACCCAGCCCCCCAAGACGCCGCTAGCTGGAAGAGCGCCGTATTCCCATCCAGGGCCGGGCCGGCCGCGAGTTTGCACTGCCAGTGTATCTCTGGCTTCTTACGAGTTGTATAATGCGGGCGATCGTTGGGTTGCGGGTGCTTTCGCATTACGGGTGATGGCGCCGGTGTCCGCGTGCGGACGGACTCATGCGTATATGGAAAAACCGGTTGGTGGGGCCGCGACAGTTCGGGTTATTTGAGGTGCGAATCCCGGTGCACGAGCCGGGCATGCTTCGATACGGCATTTGCAAATCGTTTCCATTGGGTTCTATATGAATAGGGCGGCGGAATGCGCAAGAGAGGGCTTGCTTTATGGAGAGGATACTGATAATCGAGGACGAGAGACCCATGGCCGAGGCCATAGAGTTCAGCCTCAAGAAGGAAGGATACGGCGTGGACATAGCCCTGGACGGCGATGCCGGATGGGAGATGTGCGGCAGCGGGTCCTACGACCTCATCCTTCTGGACCTCATGTTGCCCGGTATAGACGGGATGGAGATATGCCGCAGGTTGAGGCGGGATCGATCTACCCCGGTGATCATCCTCACAGCCAAGGATGCCGACGTGGATAAGATCCTCGGGCTGGAGATGGGCGCCGACGATTATATAACCAAGCCCTTCAACATGCGCGAGCTGCTGGCGCGGGTGAGGGCGGTGATGAGGAGGGCACGGGTCGAGAAACCGGAGGCGGCCGGGAAGCGCCTGCAGGAGGGGAACATCATAATGGACGGGGAGAGGCACGAGGTCATCGTAAACGGCGAAGTGGTGGAGATGCCGCTTATGGAGTACCGCCTGTTGGAGGCCTTCATGGCGAATCCGGGCAAGGCGCTTCCCCGCGAGTATCTCATCGGCAAGGCCTGGGGCGGAGATTTCTACGGCCAGACCAAGACCCTGGACGTCCATATCCGCCGCCTGAGAGAGAAGGTGGAGGGGGATCCCGCCAGGCCCGAACGCATCATAACCGTGCGGGGCGTCGGCTACCGTTTCGAGGCAGGCGAACGGCCTAAATGAAAGACCTGAAGCGGATACTGATCCTCAGGTATACTCTGCTTATCGCCGTCGTTCTGGCGGCGACTTCGCTGCTGGTGATCATACCGCTGCGTTCCTTTACCGTTTCCCGGGAAAAGGAGAGCCTGGAGGAGCAGGCCCGGGTCTTCTCCGGGGAGGTGGAGCGGTTATTCGAGGACCCTTCGTCTCCCCCGGATGTGGATCTCTATCTGGAAACGGTAGCTGGCGATCTGTCCACCCGGCTGACGGTCGTGAACCTCGAGGGCGTGGTTCAGGGCGACTCCGAGGCGGATGCGGCCGAGATGGAGAATCACGCCGGCAGGCCTGAGATAGTCGGGGCCCTGGCCGGCCGGGTCACTTCCTCGACCCGGGAATCACGTACCATCGGCAAGAGCTACATCTATGCCGCCGCTCCTGTTATCGTCGATGGTGAGATAGTCGGGGCGGCCCGCGTTTCCATGCCGGAGGAGAACGTGATGCCGGTGGTCCTGGATATCTGGTGGATTTTCCTGGGCGCTTTCGGCGTGCTTCTGCTGGTCGTGGTGGCGGTAAGTATCTGGACCGAGAGGACCATCGTGGGCGGCCTGCGAGGCATGAGCGAGGCCGCTGCCGGCCTGGCCTCCGGCGATCTGACGCGCAGGGTCGCCGAACCCGATATAGTGGATTTCTCCAAGCTGGCCCGGGATTTCAACCTCATGGCCGACCGGATCAGGGACACGGTCGAGGAGACGGCGGCGGAGAGGGGAAAGTTGCAGGCTGTTCTCAACAATGTCTCCGCCGGGGTGATGGTGACCGATTCCGACAGCCGTATAATCATGCTCAACCCGGCGGCGGAGGAGATCCTGGGGGTGGAACAGGACGAGGCGGTGGACAAACGCGTCATCGAGATCTTCTCGAGCAGGGAGCTGGACGTCACCGTATCGCGCGCCGTCGCGGGAGAGCAGATGGACGAGGAGATAGAGCTGCTCTATCCGCAGAAGAGAGTGCTGCACGTCAAATCGAATCCGGTTACCGACTCCAGCGATAGGGTTGTGGCAACGGTCAGCGCCATCGAGGACATCACCGCCCTCAAGCGTATCAACCAGATCCGCCAGGATTTCGTGGCCAACGTGTCCCACGAGCTTCGGACCCCGGTAGCCTCGATAAAGGCGCTGACCGATTCGCTAGTGGCCGGCGCGTGGGACCAGAGGGAGACGGCGGAGCGTTTCCTGCGGGATATGGATCACGAGGCCGGCCGGCTCTCCCAGTTGATAGAGGACCTGCTGACCTTGAGCAAGCTGGAGGCCGAGGAGGCCGAACTGAAGCTGGAGGATGTCGATATCCGGGCGCTTATCGTGCAATGCCTGGAGGCCAAGCGCAATCTGGCCGACGAATACGGAGTCTCGACCGAGGTGGCGGATGCCGGGCCGAAAGGAGATGTACGTGGCGATCAACGCCTGTTGAGAACCGCGCTGAGCAACCTGGTCGACAACGCTATCAAGTATAACCGTCCCGGGGGGAAGGTCGGGATCGAAATCCGGGACGACGGCCCCTATTTCGTCATGGAGGTAGAGGATAGCGGGATAGGTATACCCCGCGAGGAAATGCCGCGTATATTCGAGAGGTTCTACCGCCTGGACAAGGCCCGCTCGCGCGAGACGGGTGGAACCGGCCTGGGCCTTTCCATAGTGAAGCACATCGCTGAACTTCACCGGGGCGATATAAGCGTCAAGAGCGTGGAGGGAGAGGGTTCTACCTTCACTCTCAGAATACCACGACGCTGAAAACTCGAGCAGCGTTAACCGGAAATTAACCGTTTCTTAAGGCACATTTTTCCCGCGGTAAACCCTTTCTTAATTCCCATATCGTGTAATGAAATCGATAGTATGATGCGGTTCCCAGCGGAGCCGCCGATTAAACGGGAAAGGAGGTAAGAGATATGAAAGTAGAGGCCATACCGGTTAGAGAGCTGGTGGAGGAGTGTCTCCGCGTCAAGGGTTCCCTGGCGGAGAGGAGCGGGATAAGTCTCGAGGCAAGTATCGAGGACCCGCGGGCCTTTCTGCACGGCGACCGCCGCCTGCTGATGACCGCCGTCAACAACCTCATCGATAACGCCATGAGGAACAACCGTTCGGGCGGAAAGATCAGCATAGCCTACCGTCACGACGGCACCAGGGAGTCCATCATGGTATCCGATACCGGCAAGGGTATACCTTACGACGAGCTGCGCTCCATAAAGGATATGTTCTGCTGGTCCGGAAAGCGTTCAATCGATGAGCTCGAGTCCGTTGAAGACGAGCTGATCGGGCTCTCAATCGTGAGGGATGTAGCCGACCTGCACGGCGGACGGGTTGGTGTACGCAGCCTGGAGGGAGAGGGCTCCACCTTCAGCTTCCATCTGCCGCGCCGCGGATAACCCGCGGCGTTAACCTCGATTTAACCTTTCTTTAATCAAGATTTTGATCCCGGGAAACCTGTAATTCACCGCGGGGTGCTTGAATATGCGTGGGTGAGGAATATGAAAAAAATGCAGCACGAATCTTACGGCAGCTTGGGAAAGAGATCTCGCGGCTTGGGCGGAAAAGGGGCGTACTTAGAATCCGGGTTCAACAAGAATTTACCTTCCTTAAACCCGTTTTTAACGCGGGGATGCTTGAATGTTCGAGAGCCCGGTAAGCGGCTGTCGGCGCCTGGCAGCGGGAACGGCGCTTTTTAAATAGATCGGGTTAGATAAAAAGAGAAAGAGAGTCAGTAAGAAGGAGGAGAGAATGAGCGTAAAGAGAATGAGCTGGATTTTCGTGGTCTCCCTGGCGGTTGCCCTTCTCTTAGTTTTTGCGGCCGCGGGATGCGGGGACAGCGACGAGAGCACGGACGATACGACCACCGGGGATACCGGGTCCACCTTGAGCGGCGAGTTAACCCTTTCCGGTTCGACCACCGTGCTGCCCATCGCCCAGGAGGCGGCGGACATGTTCATGGAGGAAAACCCCGACGTGACCGTCACCGTGCAGGGCGGCGGCTCCAGCGTGGGCATCTCCAACGTGGCCGAGGGCGTAGTCGATATCGGCGACGCCTCCCGCGGCCTCAAGGAAGACGAGGGGGATCTGGGCCTGGTGGATCACGAGATCGCCCTGGATGTCATCACCATCATCGTCAACCCCGACGTGCCCGTGAACGATCTCACCGTCGATCGGGCCAAGGGCATCTTCACCGGCGAGATCACCAACTGGAGCGAGGTGGGAGGACCGGACGCCGGCATCACCGTGGTCATCCGCGACGAGGCCTCCGGCACCAGGGAGATCTTCGACGGCAAGGTACTGGGCAAGGACGTCATGCCGGTGCAGGGCGCCATCGAGACCAACTCCAACGGCATCATGAGGCAGACCGTCAGCTCCACGCCCAACTCTATCGGCTACATCTCGCTGGGGTACCTGGACAGCTCTGTGACCCCGGTCAAATACGAGGGAGTGGAGGCATCTGCGGATAACGCGGTCTCCGGAGATTACCCGCTCTCCCGCTACCTGCACATGTTCACCAAGGGGACGGCCACCGGCCTGGCCGAGGAGTTCATCGATTTCATCCTCTCCGATGACTTCCAGGACGAGGTGGTGTCCACCGAGTACATCCCCATGACCGAGACTAGTATCCACGGCAGTCGTGTAGGCGGAAGCAGCGATAGAGGCTGAAGACGAGACGGGAGGCCGGCCTTGCAGGGTGCTATAGGCAGGGAATGGATAGTCAAGAAGGTGCTCTTCGTGCTGGCCATGATGACGGTGCTGGGCATAGTTCTCATCATCTTCTTCGTGGCCAAGGAGTCAGTCCCCGCCCTCACCGATGTCGGCCTCGGAAATCTCTTCAGCTCGACCTGGCAACCCAAGACTGGCCAGTACGGAATACTGGTCTTCATAACGGGTACATTAGCGACCACCGCCGGGGGGCTGATCCTGGGAGCCCCCCTAGCCATCGGCTCGGCTATATTCCTCACCCAAATGGCCCCCCGGCGGGCTCGGTCCATCGTCACCAGGGGAGTGGAGCTCCTGGCTGGCGTTCCATCCATCGTACTGGGATGGCTGGGCTTCACGGTCATGGTGCCCTGGATAAGGGATCTCACCAACAGCCCCGGCACGGGCGTACTGGCCGCCTCCATCCTCCTGGGCATCATGATCATACCCACCATCACCACCATAGCGATAGACGCCCTGGAGGCGGTGCCCAAGTCGCATCAGGAGGCCTCGCTGGCCATGGGCGCCACCAGGTGGCAGACAATCCGGCGCGTGCAGGTCCCGGCGGCCAAGTCCGGCCTGCTGGTTGCCATAATCCTGGGCATGGGAAGGGCCATAGGTGAGACCATGGCCGTGGCCCTGGTGATAGGCCCCGCCTCGAGCTTTCCCTCCTCCCTGACCTCGCCCACCCATACCCTGACCACCAAGATATTGATCGAGATGGGCGAGTCCACCGGGGTACAGCGCTCGGCCCTCTTCGTGATGGGGCTGGTGCTGCTGCTTATCGCCATGGCGCTCATCATCACCATAAGGCTGGTATCCCGGGAGAGAAAGGTCGCCGCCCGATGAAAATGGACCTGGATACCGACATGGACGTAGAAGTCGAGAGCCCGCCGTTGGATGAAGAGGAAAAGGCAGTTGGCGGGCGGAGCGACGTCGAAAGGCGCATGCGGGAGAGGATAGAGCGCACGGAGAGGCGGGCCGCCATCTGCGACCGCATCGCCACAGTGGTCATCTGGGGCCTCGCCCTGTTCGGGCTGGGAATCCTGGCCTTCATCATCGGCACCATCCTGGTGCGGGGCCTTACCACCGCCCTTACTCCCGGCTTCGTGTTCGGGAAACCCGAGGCCATAAGGGAGGGGGGAGGTATATGGCCCATGATCGTATCCTCCTTCTACCTGGCGCTTCTCACCATAGCCATCGCCATCCCGCTGGGCGTGGGCGCGGCCATCTACATGGCCGAGTTCGCCAGGGAGGGCTGGGTGACCCGGGTGGTTCGCTTCGGGGCTGACAGCCTGTCCACCGTGCCATCGGTGGTGTTCGGCATCTTCGGCATGGTGCTGTTCGTCATCTATTTCGGCCTCGGTTATTCCCTGCTGGCCGGCGCCCTGACGCTTGCCCTGCTCAACCTGCCAATGGTAATGCGCACCACGGAGGAGGCATTGAAGGCCGTGCCCTGTTCCTACCGGGAGGCCTCCATGGGCCTGGGGGCCACGCGCTGGGAGACGGTGAAGAAGGTCCTGCTCCCAAGCGCCATGCCCGGGATAACCACCGGAGCCGTGCTGACCATCGGGAGGATAGTGGGCGAGAGCGCCGCCGTCATCTACACCGTGGGCATATTCATCAGGAAGGTCCCCACCTCGCCCCTGTCGCCGGCGGCCCCCATGGCCGCGAACATATGGCATACATATACCGAGGGCGCCCTGGTCTCGGATTGGATGAGGGTGGCCAACGGGGAGGCGGCGTTCCTGCTGCTGGTGGTTCTGGTATTGAACCTGCTGGCCAGGCTGGCCGCCAACAGGTTTCAGAAGAGATTGGGAGCGGTGAAGTAGATTGTCCGATAACGGGAACGAGATCAAGTTCGAACTCCGCGAGATGGACCTCTTCTACGACGGCTTCAAGGCCCTGGAGGATGTAGACCTGGATATCGAGTGCCGTAATATAACCGCTATCATAGGCCCGTCCGGCTGTGGCAAGTCCTCGGCCCTGCGCTGCCTGAACCGCATGAACGACCTGGTGGACGGCGCCAGGGTGGAGGGCACGGTAAACCTGGATGGGGAGAACATATATCGTAAAAACTACAACGTGGTGGAGCTGCGCAAGAGGGTGGGCATGGTCTTCCAGAAGCCCAACCCTTTCCCCAAGTCCATCTACGAAAACGTGACCTTCGGCCCCAGGCTCTTCGGCATCAGGGACAGGGAGACCCTGGAAGGCATCGTGGAGGAGAGCCTGCGCAAGGCGGCCTTGTGGAGCGAGGTCGAGGGCAAGCTGAAGACATCGGCCCTTGCCCTGTCGGGTGGGCAGCAGCAGAGGCTGTGCATAGCCCGGGTACTGGCCGTCTCCCCCGAGGTCATCCTGCTGGACGAGCCCTGCTCAGCCCTGGACCCTATAGCCACCCAGAGGATCGAGGACCTGCTCTCGGAATTGAAGGAGACTTATACTATAGTAATAGTGACCCACAACATGCAGCAGGCGGCCAGGTTGAGCGACTATACCGCTTTCTTCATGATAGAGGAGCAGGGGGATCCCGGAAAGATTGTGGAGTTCGGCCCCACAAATACCATATTCACCAATCCCGACGACGAGCGCACCGAGCGCTATATAACGGGCCGGTTCGGGTAAGAAAGGCGAGGTGGGTTTTGCCTTTGGAGCTGAGAAAGGATTTTCAAGAACAGCTGGACGACCTCTACGCGGAGCTGCTGCACATGGGAAGCGACGTGCTGGAGACCATAGAGAAGACCCGTCTGTGTTTCCTGAGCGTGGACCACGAGGCCGCCGACGAGATAATCGCCGGAGACGACCTCTTCGACGAGTACCGCGACCGCATAGAGGAGGGCGGCCTGGAGATCATAGCCCGCCAGGCCCCGGTGGCGGTCGATCTCAGGTTGATAATAATCATCATGCGCATCGCCCAGCATTTCGAGCGCGTGGCCGATCTCTGCGAGGACATAGCCGTGGCCGTCAAGTACATCCCCTCCGGCTACGTTCCATCCTGGATCCGCGACAACATCGATGAGATGGCCCGCAGGGCCATCAGCATCGTAGAGCGCTCCATAGAGTGCTTCAAGGAACGCAACCTGGAGCTGGTCATGGAACTGGAAATCATGGACGATGCCGTGGACAAGCTGCATCGCGGTTTCTTCAGGGAGTTCGACCGCGGCCGCGAGGAGGAGCTGGACATGGCCATCCGCATCGTCATGATCAGCAGGTTTTTCGAGCGCATAGCGGACCACGCCGTGGACATAGGCGAACACGTGCGTTTCGTGGTGGAGGGAACCATTTCGTCCGGGGAATGATGCCCCTTACGCATATGCCTGCTCCCCGTTCCAGGCATGCCTCACGGGACCGCCTCCCATTGCGGCGGGCCTTTCGGCCGAGATCTGTCCCCCGCGTTATACTGGCCACCCTATACAATTCACGCATGCGCCGCTTTTTCGAGCCGCCCGTAACTATCCTACGGGAACCCGTCCGGGGCGTCGGCGAAATGCTCGGGTGAGCGCGGGCCCGGTGGAGAAAGGCCATGGTGCCCGTGGGAAGCGTCCCCCCGATACCGCCTTTATCTTGGGATTCGAGCTGGAAAACCGCCTGGCGCATCTCGGCGATTTACGGTTACATCGGGCTTGCATACCTTAAAATGAACCTTTGGTCATATGATAAAATACCACTATATTGACAATAATATTAACTTATAATAAAATTTTCCTGTATTATCGGTCATATTCTATTAGACGAGGGCTAAAAAGGCTGGAGGCTGAGGCATCAACACGTGGAGTAAGAGCGTGCGGCGCTCTATATAAATCTTCAGGCTCGATTGCTACTCGTATGGGGGGTGAGATATGCGGCAAGTGGTACGGAGGACACCCGTTTTTCACCGTTTGAAAATGGAGGTGAATTTATGGCTGAAAGAGTGGCTATAGTAGGTGTCAAGGAGCACAAGCCCGCCGAGGCGTACCGGAACCTGCACTTTACCAGCCTCATAGTGGATACGGTGATGCCCTTCCTGGAGGAGATAAACATGCCCTGGGAGGAGATGGAGAGCCTGGTGGGCGCCGGTTGCGACATGCTGGACGGTCGTTCCATCTCCAGCGTGTTCACCGTGGACCCCATGGGCGGGTTCATGAAAGAGGAATCGAAGGTCGAGGAAGATATCGCGTTGGCGGTCATGTACGCTTTCATGCGTGTGGCCTCGGGCAGTTTTAAAAACGCCCTGGTCTGCGGATACGGCAAGGGCTCGGAGCTTCACCCCCACTTCTTCACCGGGCTTCAGTCGGAGCCCGTCTTCATGAAGCCCTTGGGCCTGGACGGATTGACCACCAGCGCTATTCAGGCCACCGCTTATATGAGTAAATACGGAGTCAGCAGGGAGGCGGGGGCGGCCATGGCGGCGCACGATCTGCACAACGCGTTGAAGAATCCCAACGCGCAGAGGGCCATGGACGTCACCGTGGATGAGGTTCTCAAATCGAAGGAGCTGGCCTACCCCATCACCGAGTTGGAGTACGTGCCGGTTTCGGACGGCTGCGTGGCCGTTATGCTCGCCAGCGAGGAGGTGGCCGGGAAATACACCGATAAACCGGTGTGGATAGAGGGCATCGGAAACTGCAACGATCTCTTCTACCCCGGTCACCGCGACCTGGCTGATTCCCGTGGCGTCAAGGCAGCGGCCGAGCGGGCCTACAAGATGGCGGACATTGGCGCATCGGATATCGATCTGGCCGAGGTATACGGCTACAGCTCCTGGCAGGAGCTCATGGTTCTGGAGGGAATGGGCTTCGCCGAGGATGGAGCCGCCCCTAAGGCTCTCGAGGCCGGTAAGTTTGGTATGGAGGGAGAGCTTCCGGTCAACATGTCGGGGGGCGCGCTGTCCGCCAACGTCTGGATGGCATGCGGGGGTTCGAGGATAGCCGAATGCTTCCTACAGCTTCGCGGTGAGGCCGGAGACCGCCAGGTTGACGGCGCTAAGAAGGCGGCGGCCCACGCCACCACCGGGTTGGCCCTGCAGTCCAACACGGTTATGGTACTGGGGAGGTAGATGATATGCCAAGGAAAGTAGCGGTTATCGGAACGGGTCAGACCAAGACCAAGATGCGGCGCACCGACGTCGACTTCCCCGGACTGGTACACGAGGCCGTATCGCGGGCCCTAGAGGACGCGGGGATCACCATCAAGGATATCGACGCTGTGGTGTTCGGGAGCTCTCCCGAATACTTCGAGGGCGTCAACAATCCCGAGAAATGGTGCCTGGACGCTTCCGGCGGCTTTATGAAGCCTCAGTTCCGCATCCATACCGGGGGTACGGTGGGGGCCTCCACCGGTATCGGGGGGTTTTATCACGTGGCCTCGGGAATGTACGACATCGTCCTGGCTGTCACCGGCGACAAGCTATCGGAGGGCGAGGTCCAATACAATCTCTCCACGGTGTACGATCCCATATTCGGCAGGGATATGGCCTGTGGGGCGCCCAGCGCCGTGGCCCATCAGGCCTCCCGTTACATGCATAAGTACGGGGTTACGGAGGAACAGACGGCCGTAGCGGCCGTACAGGACCGCAAGCATGCTCAGAACAACCCCTACGCCCAACTGCAGCTGGATATAACGGTCGAAGACGTTATGAAGTCACCTCCCATCTCCTCCCCTATTAAATTGCTGGACGCCTGCCCCGCCTCGGATGGAGCAGCGGCCATGGTGTTCGCGGTCGAGGAAAAGGCGGAGAAGATGTGCCGGAGGCCGGCATGGGTACGGGCGGTTTCCGCCATAGCCGAGACGGCGAACTACGCTTATCGCGATTGGTCGGAGCCAATAGCGTTGATCAAGGCGGCCAAGAAATGTTACGCGGCCTGTGGTATCGACAATCCACGCAAGCAGCTGGATGTGATCGAGATGTACGATGCATTCAGCCCCCAGATGCTCATATGGGCCGAGTCCCTGGGCCTCTGCGAACGCGGCGATGGCGGTAAGTTCATCGAGTCCGGGGCCGCATCCATGGAGGGCGACATCCCCATCAATCCCTCTGGAGGAGTGCTGTCCGCCAATACCATCGGCGCCACGGCCATGGTGCGCCAGGTCGAGGTCTGCCTGCAGGTTATGAGTAAGGCTGACAAGCGGCAGGTTGACGAGGCCAGTTGGGGACTGGCCCATGGCTGGGGCGGAGGCATCCAGTTCCATACCGTGATGGTCGTCAGCAGCGAGAAGCCCTGAGTCGCAAGGTGGTGAGAATGATGGCTGAGGAAAAATACGGAGTCATGAAGGGTCATATAGGAGACGCTCCCTACAACTGGACCACCGGAAAGACGGCGGGCCGGCTGCTTCAGGAATTCCGCGACAACCGCAAGTTCGTGGGATTCAAATGTCCCGGCTGCGGCAAGGTTTACTTTCCAGCCAAGGACATCTGCGGCGAGTGCTACGTACCGCTCGAGGAGGAGCCGGTCGAGGTAGGCCCGGAGGGCGAGGTAATATCCTACACTATCGTGCGCGAGGCCAACCCCGAGTCGCCAGCCGAAGCCCCTTACGTCCTGGGTATGGTCAAGCTGGACGGCGCGGATACGGCGGTAATCGGACTGCTCCTGGCCGGGGACAAGGACGTCCAGGTAGGCATGCGAGTGAAGCCGGAGTGGAAGGAAGAGCGCATGGGCCATTTCAGCGATCTCGAGGGCTTCGTCTCGGCATGAGCACCCCGTGGAGGAAAGGAGTGATGAAATGTCCGAGGAGGTAGTGGAGTTCCAGGGACGTATTAACGTTCCCTATGAATGGGCCTATGGAGAGAATCTGACCAGGTTCTTCGAGGGCACCAGGAATAAAAAGATATACGGTGCTCGCTGTCCTTCCTGCAAGGGCGTGATAACGCCGCCTTACCCTTATTGCCAGAGGTGTTTCGTTCCCACCGAGGAAGAGTGGATAGAACTTCCCCATACCGCCAGGGTGGACGCCTTTACCGTGGTCTACCTGCCCTTTCCGGGCCAGCCCATGGATCCCCCCTATGCTTATGCCACGCTGGTCGTGGACGGTAGCGACGGATATTATCTTCACATGCTGGGCGAGTGCGAGTTCGAGGATATACACTGCGACATGAAGGTGGAGGCGGTCTGGAATCCCGAGCCCAAGGGGGACCTCTACGATATACTCTACTGGAGGCCGATAAAGGAAGCTAAGTAAGGATAAATCCGGGGGGTGGGGCCTCGCTCCCACCCCCTATATTATTCGGGAGAGACGGGAGGAAGGTTTGGTCTTGAAAAGGGAACCCGGCCGGCGGGGCGATCGAGGGGAGCAACTGCTGAGAGCGGCGAGGGAGGTCTTCTCCCGCAAGGGATATAACGAGGTCACCGTGGCGGATATCACAGCAGAGGCCGGCTTGGCCAAGGGTACCCTGTACCTCTACTTCCAGAGCAAGGAGGAGCTCTTCCTGGAGGTGATAAGGGACGCCATTCAGAGGTTGCGTCACGCCCTGGGAGAGGCGGTGGGAGACGTGGACGACCCACTGGAGAGGGTGAAGGTATCGGTGCCCTTCATCTTCAAGTTCTGCCACCAGGAGGCCGGGCTCTACCTGGCCATATTCCAGCAGTCTTCCTTCCTCCAGAGCGAGCGCCACGAAGAGTACAAGGCCCTCTACGAGCCCCTGGCCAGGGATTTCCAGATGACCATCGAGGAGGGGGTGAGGCGCGGCGTCTTCAGGGCCGGCAACCCCTACCTTCTATCCCACGGGGTTCACGGTTTCCTGGCCAGCCTTATTTACCAGTGGCTACTGCTGGAGAAGGAGGGAGGGGCACCGCCCGGTTACCTGGAGGAGATGTCCGAGACCGTGAGCCGTTTCTTCTACTACGGCCTGGTTGGCGAGTCCTTTCCGGAGCTTGGGGAGCTGAGCGAGGGATTGAGGGCCCAGTACCGCCACCAGCTCGAGGAGATACACGAGTGGCAGCGTGAGTTGGTCAGGCTGGAGAAAATCCTCCGCTCCTACATCTAGGGGTCGGGTTCCGAGTTATAAAAAATATTCTTACTATTGATCGATCGTCGAAGACGGAGATACGAAACTCGATTAATAGGTAACATATGGGGTAAAAACCGGTTTTCGAGGCCTGACACCAGGCCCGTCAAGATGTTACCCCCGAGTTTAAATTTTGATATGATAGTCCATATCGTTTGTCGGGAAAAGGCTGTAAAGATCTCTGGCCAGCCACTGATTTAAGCAACGGTTCAACCGTTATCAAAACGGGTTGTTAGAACGGTTAAGGAGGGTAACCATGAAGGAAGAGAAGAAAAAAGACGTTCGCGGCAAGGTATTTCTAGTCACCGGGGGCGCCATGGGTATGGGGCGCGGAATGGCCGAGCGCTTCGCCAGGGATGGGGCAAAGGTGGTGCTGTGGGATATCAATCCCGTTGAGTTGGATAAAACGGAGCGCCAGATGAAAGAAAGGGACATGGACGTCTACTCTTACGTGGTGGACGTAACCGACCGTGAACAGGTCTACGACACGGCGGAGAAGGTGAAGAGGGAAGTGGGCGCGGTCGACGTAATCATGAACAACGCCGGCATCGTCAGGGGCGGTCCCTTTATGGAGGTGAGCGACGACGATCACTATGCCACCATGGACATCAACTTCAACGCATACATGTGGATGATCAAGGCTTTCATGGGGGATATGATGGCCCGCAACGACGGCCATATCATAAACATAGCCTCGGCGGCGGGGTTGACCTGCGTGCCGTTGCTGGCCAATTATTGTGCCAGCAAGGCCGCCGTGGTCAATTTCACCGATTCCATGAGAATGGAAATGAAGCGCCTGGGTTACAAAGGTGTCAAGTTCACCATAATCTGCCCCAGCTACGTCCAGACGGGAATGTTCGAGGGTGTCAAGGCCCCCTTCGTGACCCCCTGGATGACCACAGAGGAGATGTGCGACAAGATATACAAGGGGTATCACAAGGACAAGAAGATGGTGGCGGAGCCATTTATGGTCAAGTTGGTTCCAGCCTTGAGGGGTATATCGCCGCGATTTGTCTACGACGTGTTCTCCGTTTTCCTGGGCGTGTCACGTTCCATGGAGGAATGGCGAGGGCACTGACGAAGTGGGCGGAAAGCGCTGTTGGTCCAGGTATTATTCTATATTCCAGCGTGAAGGTAACGATATCCGACGTGGTTACCGAGGATAAGGGTTCTGGCCTCTCTTCGCTGTCGGGAGACGACGTGGAAGGGATTTAGCTGTGCCCGATATTGACAAGTGCCCGGAGTGCAGGGTCCCGAGGCAGATAACGTCCGAGCACATATGGCGGAACAACGGGGTGATAATCTCCAAGCGAGATTCTACCCACCGCATGGTATTCTTCGAGAGCGACAACCTGGATCACCTGTACCACGGGATCGCGGAGCTGATCGGCATGCCGATCGAGCACCTGGTGATCGATGCCTCGCGCAGGTCCACCCAGGCCTATATAGACCGCCTGGTTCCCGATGACATCAAGGAGCTGATGAGGCAGCGGGACATGGAGATAAGTCTGGTCATCGAGGCCATGTTCACCACCTCCAGGTTGATGGGATACGGTCGGCTCTCCCTGGTTGACGTACGCTACGAGGGCGATAAGAAGGATTTCGTTACCGTTCGCCTGGAAAAGCCCTACTCTCTTCCCCTCTGCTACGGTAACTTTTCGGGGACGGTCGAGGCCCTGATTGGTGGGGAGCCGGGTATCGAATACGGAGAGGTGTCCCCCGGGGTATACGAAGCCATGGTGTTCTCCTCCGAGATCCCTTCCGAGCTGAAGAAGAGACTGCATTGGAGAGGATATCTTCAGAAGTACAAAGAGGGCCATATTGAGCTGGAACGTTGCGGCACCTGCGGGGGGCCGAGGGCACTCTCCAGCTTTCATTGGGACCTGGACATGGGAGTGATCAGGAGCACCACCACGGGCAAAAGGATGGTTATAACCGGCCCATCGATGATAGACCCCGTCTTCGAGGACCTCGAGCAGGAGCTTGGCGATTCCATCCCCCGCGTGGTCGTGGAGGCCCAGAAGAGATTCGTGAAGACAGGCTTTTTCTCCGTCGGTGAGGTCGACGACGAGGCCTCTCTACGTAGCCGGCTGGCCTTGAGGGGCCTGGGCAATATGGTCGAGGTAAGGATGGGCAGAAAGGGTGTCCGCCTGGTGCTGGAGAACGCCGCCCTGCATCTTCTGGGCGTGGGTATGGCTCAGGGCCTGTACGAGCTGGCTTTCAACGTGGAGTCGGAGGTGGATTGGGAGCTTTCCGAGGATGGCGTACTGCATATTGAGGTCAACCCTAAAGGCCATTCGCTTAACCTCTGAGCGGCAACCCCGCCCGTTCGAGCGCTCAATACCCGCATGATGGAGACCGTACATTGATGTATGCCACGTTCAAACCATGGGTGGCTGAGCGGCGATAGATTAGATGGATTATAAAGTCCAAAATATAATGATGGAAGCTCGCAAGGAACCTGGAGGTGTAGCTGCGATGGCTGGAGAGGGTGTATGTCCGGAGTGCGGAGTTCCCAGGCATATTACCTCCGAACACATGTGGCTGAACAGCGGCGCCATAGTGCAAAGCCGCGAGAGTAAGACCCGCATGGTCTTCATCGAGTGCGAAAACCTAGACCCGCTCTTCCGGGGCATAGAGGGCGTTATCGGCATGCCCATCGAACGCGCCGTGAACGCGACCAAGTGCAAGGCGGTCCGTTCATATCTGGGCAACCTGCTGCCGGAGGTTACCAGGTAGCTGTTGCGGAAGCGGGAGATAGACCGGAGGCCGGTGAATGACGGATTCAGGTCCATGGCGGGCATGTCCGGCTATGGCAGGTACGAGGTTGTGGGCTACCGCCACGAGCAGGACGTGGACGGCTATATCATCGAAACAATATCCAAACCCTATTCCGTGCCCCTGGCCTGCGGGGATATTGCCGATGCCTTCGAGGTAATCTACGGCTGCGAGCTGGGGGTAAGATACGAGATAAAATCCCCCGACCTGTACGAGGTGACCTGCTACGTGTCCAACCACCCACGGGAGTTCAAGGGAAGGCTGCGCTTCGAGTAGCGGCAACTCAAGGGCGGGGACATCGAGCTGGAGAGATGCGCGAGCTGCGAGGGCCCCGCGGCTCTTTCCAATTTCAGGTGTATTCCGGAACGGGGCGTCATCAAGGGGGTCATCACGGACAGATGCATGGTCCTGACCGGTATGGAGCTCGAAGCCATCTTTGGCGAGCTCGAGAGGGAGCTGGGCGATACCATCACCAAGGTGGTAACAGAGACGCAGCGCCGTTTCGTGAGAACCTGCTTCTACGACGTCGAGGGCATGGGCAAGCTGGACATGCGGGACCAACTGGCCCTGCGGGGGCTGGGAAACCTACGGGAGCTGTCCTCGGATGAAAGGGTACTGCACGTGAAGGTCGAAAACATCTTCCTGCACCTGATGGTGGTGGGCCTGGTCCAGGGTCTCTACGAGCAAGCCAGGGTTACCGACAGCCGGGTGGAATGGGAGCTCTCGGACGAGGGTACCCTGGATATTGAGGTATACCCTCGAGTGCGGGCAGCGGCAGGGAGAAAGAGGTCTTAGCGTAGGTCTTCCCCCCGTGTATAGCCGCGATTATTCCAACCGTGCCCTCTGAGGGGTGGAATTCGGGCCTCAGGTCATACGGCTTATTCTATCCACCCTCTCCCGCGACTCGGGATGGACGTCGATGCATCTCTCGAGATACTTGTCCAGAAGGTAGTTCGATTCCTGCGGGTGATTGATAAGCATGTGGTTGATCAAGGGCGCGTACCAGCCCGTTGTCTTTATCCGTATAAACTCCGTTTTCTTGATGTCGTTCTGAATCGATAAGGGGGATCGAGCTTGCTCGCGCGATACCCTGGATCACGGGACTCGATTCATGCGGTGTTTGGTGCCGACGTTGTGGTAGAATCGCTGCATAACCGGAAAACATCGGATTAAGTCAGGCATGTGACATGATAAGAGTTCGCTTCGCTCCCTCCCCCACCGGGTATCTCCACCTGGGTTCGGCCAGGACGGCGCTGTTCAACTGGCTCGTCGCCCGGGGCGAGTCCGGGCGTATGGTCCTGCGCGTCGAGGACACCGACCGCCGGCGATCCAGCCGCGACATGGAGGATTCCATCCTGGAGGACCTGCGCTGGCTGGGCCTGGAATGGGACGAGGGGCCGGACATCGGGGGTGAGTACGCCCCTTACCGCCAGAGCGAGCGGGGAGATATCTACCGTGAGCACGCCGGGAGGCTGCTGGAGGAGGGCAAGGCCTACCCGTGTTACTGTACACTCGAGGAGCTGGAGGAGAGGAAGCAGAAGGCTTTGGCCGAGGGCCGGGCTCCCATCTACGATGGCAACTGCCGCGAACTCACCGCGCAGGAGAGGATGGAGAGGGAGGCGGAGGGCAGGCGGCCCGCCCTGCGCTTCAGGGTGCCTGAGGGCGATATCGAGTTCGAGGACCTGCTGCACGGAAAGATGCGTTTCTCCTCCAGTGTTATCGGGGATTTTCTTATCACGCGTAACGATGGAAGCGCAGGCTTCAACTTCTCGGTCGTCGTCGATGATGCCACCATGAAGATAAGCCATGTCATACGGGGGGAAGACCACCTGACAAATACGGCGCGCCACGTGCTGCTCTTCCAGGCCCTGGGATATCCCGTGCCACTCTATCTTCATCAATCCCTGCTCATGGGTTCCGACGGAGCCAAGATGAGCAAGAGGCACGGGGCCACCGCGGTGAGGAATTACCGTGAGGCTGGATACCTGCCGGGGGCTCTGACCAACTACCTGGCTCTTCTTTCCTGGTCTCCTCCGGAGGGTAGAGAGGTACTGGGGTTGGATGAGCTGGCTAGATCCTTCGATATCCGCCAGCTATCGGCCAGCCCGGCCGTCTTCGACAGGGAGAAGCTCGATTGGTTGAACGGCAGGCATATCAGGAACATGCCCCTGGATACCCTGGTCGAAAAGGCCGCGCCCTTCGCGCCCGGCTGGTCCGGCCATCCCCTCTTCCCCCTGATGATCGAGTCCGTGCTGGATAACATAGTCACCTTGGGCGAGCTGCCCTTTTACATGGAGGTATACGGCGAGCCGGCGAAACCCGGGGAGAAGGCCGCGCCCTGGCTGCGCGGTGATACGGCCCTGAGGGTCCTGGGGAGGGCCTTGAGGGACCTGTCCTCGATCGAGATCGAGGACCTTGAAGATGCCCGGGAGTTGATCGCCTCCCTGAAGCAGGAGTTCCTGGAGAAAGGTATGAAGCCCAGGGAGGTGCTGATGCCTGTCAGGGTGGCTCTCACCGGTAGGGAACGAGGCCCCGCCCTGCCCTATATCGTGACCGTCCTCGGCGGCACGGAGTGCGAGGAGCGCCTACGCCGGGCCCTGGCGGGCATGGAATAACCGCCGATACCTTAAAAGTCATCATCATAGACTATATAATTAGCCCTGTAGCTCAGCTTGTAGCCAGCATGGGAGGTGGTCATGTTTAAGGAAATCGTGGAGGATCTGGAGGCGGCGAGGGATCGCGACCCGGCCGCCAGGAACGCCCTGGAGCTGCTCCTTGCCTACCCGGGACTGCATGCCCTGTGGATGCATCGCCTGACACACCGGTTGTGGGAGATGAATCTGCCGGTGATACCCCGCCTCTTATCCCACCTCAACCGCATGATAACCGGCATCGAGATCCATCCGGGTGCGAGGATCGGCAGGGGAGTTTTCATCGACCACGGCATGGGCGTGGTTATCGGTGAGACGGCCGAGGTGGGCGATCAGGTAACCCTCTACCAGGGAGTGACCCTGGGAGGCACGGGAAAGGAGAAAGGCAAGCGTCACCCCACCGTGGGCAGCAACGTGGTGATCGCGGCGGGAGCCAAGGTCCTGGGGCCTATAACCGTGGGCGATAACTCCACGGTGGGAGCCGGAGCGGTGGTTATTCGGGATGTCCCCCCCAACTGCACCGTGGTGGGGGTGCCGGGAAGGGTCGTTATACGGGAGGGGGAGCCGGTGGTGGATCTCAGACACGGCGCGATACCCGACCCGGTTATGGAGAGGATCGAGAGCCTGGACGTGCTTATCAGGAAGATGGAGGATCGCATGCTGAGCACTCAGCTGGAGCTGGAGATGACAGAGGAGAAGCTGCACAGGGCCGTGGAGGAGCTGCACGACGTGGAGAAACACATGGACGATCCCGTGCAGGGATCGGGACACGAGGATGACGGAAAGGACTGATCCAATCCATGAACATCAGGGTCTACAATACCATGGCCCGTGCAAAGGAGAGCTTTATCCCCCGCGAGGAGGGCAAGGTCGCCATGTATGTCTGCGGTCCCACGGTATATAACTACATACACGTGGGCAACGGCCGTGCTTACCTGGTTTTCGATGTCATCAAGCGGTACCTGGCCTACAAGGGATACGAGGTCTTCTGCGTGCAGAATTTCACCGACGTCGACGACAAGATCATCAAGCGCTCCCAGGAGGAGGGAAAGAGCCCGCAGGAGATCGCGCGCGTATACGAGAAGGCCTTTCTCGATGATATGAGGGCTCTCAATATCGATCCTCCCGACATCGCCCCCAGGGCTACGGAGACCATCCCCCAGATGATCGAGATGATCGAGGGCCTCGTGGCCGGGGAACACGCTTACGTCGTGGACGGCGACGTCTACTTCAGCGTGGAGAGCTTCGACGGTTACGGCAAGCTTTCCGGCCGCACCCTGGAAGAGATGAGGGCGGGCGAGAGGGTGGAGGTTGACACCAGGAAGCATCACCCCATGGACTTCGCCCTGTGGAAGGCCTCCAAGCCCGGGGAACCGGCCTGGGACTCCCCCTGGGGCCAGGGACGTCCGGGATGGCATATCGAGTGCTCCGCCATGTCCCTGGAGCACCTGGGCATGGATTTCGATATCCATGGCGGGGGGCAGGACCTCATCTTTCCTCACCACGAGAACGAGATCGCGCAGTCCGAGGCCTACACCGGCCGGGAGCCATTCGTGCGCTACTGGCTGCACAACGGTTTCGTTAAAATCCGGGAGGAGAAGATGTCCAAGTCCCTGGGCAATATCATCCTGGTGAGGGAGATACTCAAGAGATATCTGCCTGACGTGATCAGGCTGCTAGCCTTGCAGACCCATTACCGCAGCCCTATAGATTTCGGAACCGAGGCCCTGGACGAGGCCGGCAGGGCTTACGAGCGTATGGAGAACTGCCTTTTCGCCTTGGGCGAGTTCCTGAATAGAAAGGAGACCATGGCCGCGCCGGTTCGTACCCAGTTGGAGGTGGAGCTGAGCGATTCGTTCTTCGATATCCAGAGGCGTTTCGAGGAGGCCATGGACGACGACTTCAATACCGCTAAGGCCCTGGGAGTGATCTTCGAGCTGGTCAAGGAGCTAA
Organism: Actinomycetota bacterium; assembly: GCA_034188985.1. Classification (GTDB taxonomy): domain Bacteria; phylum Actinomycetota; class Geothermincolia; order Geothermincolales; family RBG-13-55-18; genus JAXHVT01. The sequence continues at coordinate 51,985 of JAXHVT010000066.1, forward strand.
ATTCCTACCTGGATGAGCAGGAACGATACCAGACTCCCGCCTCTCAAATGGTGGCCACTCAGGGCAGGGACCTCCTGTTGAAGCTTTGCCGCATGCTGGGGATGTTCTCTCCCGCACCACCGGAGGAGAAAGAGGCTGCCGCGAAATTGGAGCCCGAGGAGCGGGAGAACCTGCCCAGCCCGGCCTTATTGATAGAACTGCTTCTCGAGGTGAGGTCGAGGGCCAGGGCGGGACAGGATTGGGAGACGGCCGACTTTATCCGCTCCCGTCTCGGCGAGCTGGGAATCCGGGTGGATGACCTGCGCGATGGAATGCGCTGGAAACCCATGGGGTCGTCCTCCGAATCCCAGGAATAAATTGCAGCATGAAACGGACCCGTCCATGACCAAGGGAGGCCTTGATCCAGATTGAGATACGAACAGGTGGAGGGAAGGCGCGCCGTATTGGAGGCCCTGAAGGGCAGCAGGCCCGTCTACGAGCTGCTCATGGCCGAGGGCATGAAGCCCGCGAGGATACTGGAGGATATCACGGCTGCGGCCCGGAGCAAGAGGATTTCCCTCACCTTCATGCCGCGCCGGGAGATCGATCGCCTGGCCCGCTCCGATAACCACCAGGGGGTCGTGGCCCGCGTCGAGCCCTACCGCTACGCTAACTTCAAGGGCGTACTCCGTTTCCTGGAGGAGAAAGAGGAGGAGGATTCCCTGGTGGTATTGCTCGACGGTGTGACCGATCCCAGGAACCTGGGAAGCATCGCCCGCACTTGCGAGGCCACGGGAGTGGACGCCCTGCTCCTGCCGCGCAGCCGCGCAGCCCCGGTCACCCCGGCGGTTTTCCATTCCTCGGCGGGAGCCGTGGAGAACCTGACAGTGGCCACTGTGCCCAACCTGGCGAGCGTCATGCGCGAGCTCAAGGCCGTAGGGTTATGGATAGTAGGGGCGGACGCAGCCGTAGAGAAGTCATGCTACGAGGCCGATCTCACCGGGCCCATCGCCCTGGTCATGGGCTCCGAGGGAGGTGGCCTGCACCGCTTGGTGCGGGAGACGTGCGATATCCTGGTGCGGGTTCCCATGTTCGGCCAAACCGCCTCCTTGAACGTCTCCGTGGCCGCTGCGGTAATTCTCTACGAGGCACTGCGACAGAGGGGCGCAACGTGAGAGCGCTTTTAGTCGACGGCTACAACGCCGTATACGCGCATCCCGATCTGTCCGGCCTGGTTGAAAGCGACCCTTATGCGGCCAGGGAGGGCTTGATAAGGGAACTCTCGCCCCTGGCCTCGACCTCCGGCTACGAGCTGGTGATCATCGTCTTTGACGCCGGTGGCTCGAGGCAGGCGGAGCCGGTATGGGAGGACAGGGGGGGATTGAGGGTGGTATTCACGCGCCGCAGCCAGACCGCGGATGGCTTTATCGAGGCCGCCGTGCGCCGGCTGGTGAAAGAGGGCGATGTGGAGGTGGCCACGTCCGATCGCCTGCTAGCTTCCCTTGCCTCGGGCTTCGGGGCGGGCAGTATGAGTTGTAAAGCCCTTTTCCACCGCACCCGGGAAGCCCTGGAGGAGACACGCCGTGAGGCGGACAGGTTGACCGGGAGCGGAAGAACCCCACTCGAGGACAGGCTAAGCGATGAAATCCGACGCCTACTGGACGAGATGCGATACCGTTGATAGAGACTTCCCGGACAGCCGATACCCTGTAAAGACTACGGAGAGCGTGCCGAAACAAAAACAAGGACGAGGTGCCGGGAAGCGGGTATATTGCCGGTTTTCACCCCATTTCAAGGTCGAAAAGCGCGATGAATAGAGGTTTAGCGCTGGGTATAATCTTATATAGTCTTCATCATAGCCACCACCACCACCACCACCACCGCCGCCGCGGCTTTTTCTCGGAGCACCAGGGTATGCAGGTTGGGTAATCAAGTAGTCGAAACGAGGGATGCGAGGGATATGGAGCGAACCGTACGGCTTCTAACCGATTTGGATGGGCTCTCCGACGACAGTGTCATGGAGCTGGCTCGACGGGGCGTGGCCCAGGCCTTTGACGTTTTAATGAGCAGATACAGGGAGATGGTGAGGAAAAAGGTACGCTCGTATTTTCTGGTGGGCGCGGACGAGGATGACCTGGTGCAGGAGGGGATGATTGGACTCTTCAAGGCGGTGCGGGATTACCGCCGTGACCGCTGCGATTCGTTTCCCGCCTTCGCTGACCTCTGCATCACCCGCCAGATAATAACCGCCGTCAAGACCGCCTCCCGCCTCAAGCACAAGCCGCTGAACACTTATATAAGCCTGAACCGCCCGGTCTGCCTGGAGGAGTACCCGGATCGGGTTCTGATGGATCTGCTGAGCGAATCATACATGAGGGATCCCGTGGAGCTGGTGATAGGCAGGGAGGAGATGGAGAGGATCCTCAGGTGCGTGAGAAACGAGCTGTCCCGGCTGGAGGCGGAGGTGCTGGGCCTGTATCTGGATGGTAATTCATACCAGGATATCGCCGCAGTCCTGGGCTGCCGCGTGAAATCGGTGGACAACGCCCTGCAGAGGGTCAAACGAAAGATCGGTTTTTTCATGCGCGCCGCCAGCAGCGCCTGAGACTTTATCGCCGACATCCTTGACCTGTGCTCGAAAGCGGGAGAACATAGATGACGCGGGGCCGGTGTAGCTCAATGGTAGAGCGTCCGCCTTGTAAGCGGTTGGTTGGAGGTTCGATTCCTCTCACCGGCTCCAATACCATCCGGGGCCATATACCGTGGGTACGCGGTCGGGGGTCGATCGAACTCGAGGCCGTATCTCAATGTTTCCCCCACGGTCTGTACTCTCGGGGTTAGATGCCGGGCGCTAATCCCCGTTCCCTTTGCGCAGCGAGAGTATGACCGCGCCTCCGATTATAAAGACGAAGGAACCCAGCCGCAGGAGAAGCATCCCCAGGCCGGTGGGCAGGGGTTCGTGCATGGCTACGATGCCGATGATGATGGGGATGAGGTTGGAGATGCCGGTGGTGATGGGAACCACGATGATGGCCTTCCCCCTCTGCATGGCTATCTGGTCCAACACCAGGGTTATGAAGGGTAGGAAGAGGATCATCCACAGGTAGGGCGAGAGGAGGGCGTGGCGGAAACCGTGCTCCCAGAAGCGGCTGCCGAAGTCGTTCCAGGCCAGCTTGATGATCACGGCGGTGAGCCCGATGAGCACCCCGGAGGCCACGGCGATGAGGTTGGGGGCTTGCTCGTGTTTCTTGGTGAGGCCGTTGTAGAGAGACAACCCGGCCACGATGAAGAAAAAGAAGACGAAGAACCACAGGATGACAGGGTTGTAGGTGAACTCCTTGGAGGGGACGCCTATGAGGCTGCGGCCCAGCATGACGAGGCCGGCTATGATGGTGCCAATGCCCAACCAGTCGGCCAGCGTGGGTTTCTCCCCCAACCTGGTTATGGCCAGAACCGCCAGCAGGGCTATCCCCGCCGTGTTGATGGGTTGGACTATGGACAGGGGAGCCAGCCCCAGAGCCAGCCCTTTTATGAAAGTACCCCCGAATTGCAGCCCCTGGGCCTCCAGCCAGGGACGGCACTTCACGAAGGTCCTGGCCGTTTCCCAGGGTGACTGCGAACCGATGAGGGGGAGCTTGTCCAGCTCCCTCTTCTGCATGTAGCCGCTGTAGTTGATCATGGTCGTGGCTATCAAAGCCAGTATGATGGCCAGAGCTAGCATACCTGCAACCTCCCAGGAGTATTCTAAAAGCTGGGGGTGATAAGTGAAAGACGCCGCAACGCCGGTTTTTGCTCCCTCCCGGCCGCTCCTCAGTCCTCAACCCTGTAATAATTGGTGCCATCGCGCACCTGCTTGACCACCAGCCCCTCTTCCTCGAGGATCACCAGGTGGCCCAGTATCTCCCGCATGGCCAGAAAAATGTTGGTGGGGGACGTCTCCGCATCCACGAAGCGGATGAGGTCCAGGCCCATTTCCAGTATGGTCATCTCCCGCCCGCGAAGGTTGGCTACGATATAACGCTTACGCTGCTCGTGGTGGATGTGGATATCCTCGATGCGGCCCCGGAAGTTGGAGATACAGTTGCCGTGCCCGGGCAGCGCCTGGACCACCGGGAGGTCCGCGAGTCTCGATATTGAGTCCAGGAAGTCGGGCAGCCCGCTCTGCTTGCCGTCGGGGCGGTCAGGGTAGATATCGGGATTGGGGGTGATCTTGTCCAGCAGCAGGTCGCCGGTGAGTATAAGGCGGTAGTCCCTTATATAGAGCACGATGTGGTCCAGGCAGTGCCCCGGTGTATATATCACCTCCAGCCGGAAGGGGTTCCCTTCCAGCACCTCCCCTCCCTCCACTATAGTGTCCACCCGGGTCGATTCGGCCACGTACAGCCACCGGTTCATCATGGACTGGTTGGTCCGCATGAGATCCGGGGAGAGACCTAGGGTACGGCTTATGCGGATGAGGTCCTCCATCTCCCGGAGTACGGTGCCTCGGTAGTCGGTCATCTTGGGAACGGCCAGGCGGTGGCAGATCAGCTCGGCGCAGCTGGCCTCCACGAGGCGGGCCGCCATTCCCATGTGGTCGGGATGGGTATGGGTGACGATCACCCTCTCCAGCCGCCCGGGCTCGTGGCCGGTTCTCCTCAAAGCCTCCTCGAGGTCGTCCCAGGTGCCCTCCATCACTGGGCCGGTGTCGACGAGGGTCAGGGGGTCGCCCTCCAGGAGATAGACGTTGACCTGGTCCATGCGGAAGGGCATGGCCAGCCTTATCTTGTACAACCCGGGCAGAATTCTTTTGATCAGGGCCAAGACGGCAATCCCCCCTGTAGAGAAACGCCTCACGAGCAGGCGGGAGAACGAAACACGCTTCCTCGCGATATACAGATTATAACCGAAACGCGTCCGGCGGTACCCGGGCGGTGTGGAAACCTCATTCCTCCCCCGGGGGATCCGCCTCCGGCAGTGTGGTGGGCCGCAGCGCCGGCGGGGTCTCCATTTCGGTACCGGTCGGCCCCCCCGCCGCCGGTGAGGTCGCCCGCGCCTCCCGGCGCTTTGTCTCGCGGCTGGCTATAATGGCCAGTAGGCTGGGAAGCACCAGCACCGCTCCGAAGAGGGCCCCGAGGAGGGCTACGGCGGTAGTGATACCGAACCTCTGCATCATGGTCATGCCGGAGGCGCCCAGTATGGCGAATACGCCGCAGGTGGTGAGAGCCGCGGCCAGCAGGGCCCTCCCCACGTGCAGGACGGTGTTCTTGATAGACTCGTCCAGTGGGGTTTCCCCGTGACTCCACTCCTCGCGGAAGCGGTGGGTGATATGGATACCGAAGTCGATGCCCGCCCCTATTACCAGCGAGGAAACCATCACCGTCATGATGTCCAGCGGCCATCCCAATGCGAAGAGCAAGATGATCTCCACAAATACGCCGCACATTACCACCACCAGCGCGGCCAGCCCATATGCCAGGGACCTGAAGACGACAATCAGGACAAAGGCGCAGAGGAGCAGGGCCAGGCCCGAGGTCTTGAGCTGGGTGGGTAGGATGTTGCCCAGCAGGTCGGCCACCAGGAAGGTCATGCCCGTGGAGCTGAGGTCCATCTGCGACTGCTCCTCGACGGCGGCGGCGTGGTCGCGTATGATATCCGCCTTGAGACGGTACTCATCCTCGACGTCCGGGTAACCAGAGGTTAAGCTTATCATGGCATAGGTAGCGCCCTCATCATTCTTGACCAACTGGTTCACGTCCATCTGCTGGCCCAGCAGGGCCACAGTCTCCTCCACGCCCTGCCGGGAGTCGGGAAGCTCCCCGCCGTTGGCCTTTTTCACCAGGTCGGCTAGAGAGACGATCCTATCGCGCGAGAAATAGTCCTCGCTATCCGGTTGATTGCGCACATCGTTGGCTATGGCGTCCTTCATCCCTAGCAGCAACTCCAGGTTCTCAGGCTCGTAGACGTCCCCTTTCACCAGGACGACGTCGCTGCTCTGGGGACCGAAGTAATCGGTTACAAGCAGCGAGGCTTCCCGGCTGGGCATGCCCTCTGGGAACATCTTAGTAACGTCGGCGCCGGTCTTGACGTTGAAGATGGCGAAGACGGCGAAGCCCACCAGCAGCAGGGTTATCACCGTCACCGTCCAGTGGTGGCGCTCCGAAACCAGGGCCATCCTCACCAGGGCGCTGTCGGTTATGCGCCCGTACCAGGCGTCGCGCCGCCTGGCGCGCATCTTATCCAGGTGGGCCTCCAGCTTCTCCTTCCTCTTCCTGCGGTCCCGGATGACCACGATGGCCGGTAGCAGGGTGAGCGAGAGCAGGAAGCTGAAGGCGATCCCCAGCACGCACAGCAGCCCGAAATCCCGCATGGGGGGCATGTCGGTGATCATGAAGGAGGAGAAACCGATCATGGTAGTGACGGCGGTGAGGAACACCGCCACCCCCACCGTTTTAACCGAGGTGGTGGCGGAGAGATTGACGCTCTCGCCGTCCTCCCTCTCCTCGTAGTAGCGGCTCAGCACATGGATGACGTAGGCGATGTTGATACCCAGCATCAGGGGCATGACGGCGATGCTCATGGTGGTGTAGGCGATGCCCGCCCAACCCATCACCCCCAGGATCCAGGCGATGGCCACGAAGATAATAAGCAGAGGCAGTGCTATATCCGAGAAACGCCGGAAGGTGAGGTAGAGGATGAGCATGACGAACAGGAAGGCTATGAGCATCAGCTTATTGGTCTCCCTCTGCATGAATTCTTTGGAGTCCTTTTGCATGGAGGCGTTTCCGGCGATATAGGTCTCCAGGCCCTCGATGTCCCCGAACTCATCGGCCACGAAATCGTCCAGCTTCTCGGCCAGCTCCACCTGTTCGTTCTCGCTGAGGTCCGGGCTCACCTGGAAGCTGATGAGGGCCGCGGTCCTGTCCTCGTTGATGCTGCCTCCCACGACTCGCTCGCTATTGTCCATGAATATGGCCATCGTCTGTTCGCGCATCTCCTCGGGCATCTCGTACCCTAAGAGGGCCTCGAAGTCCCCCAGGATGGTTGAAGAGGGATCGGGATCCACGTAGAAGTCCAGTATTTGCGCGAGCATGGCGTCGTCGATAGGTATATCTTCGAACGATATCTCGAGTCCAAGATTCTCGGGCATTGTTTTTAGAAAATCGAGATAGGTCTCCACATTGAGGATCTCTCCCTCCTCGAAGCCCTCCTCCGCCATCATCTCCGAGGACAGCTCGAGGAGCTTCTCCGTTATCTCCGGGGAAGTGATGTCGTCCGCCACCAGCAGCACGTTCTCGTAGGAGATGCCACCGAACCTGTCACCCACCTCCTCCAGGGCTTGAACCGATTCATAGTCCTCGGGCATCATCGCCTCCTGGCTCAGCTCGGTGGTGATGCGGGGAAAGCCCGCGGCCAGGAACAGCGTTATAAGGGTAACCGCCAGCACTACCAGCCAGGGCCTTTTCTCCGAGATGCTGGCCAGATATCCGAATATCTTCTTCACAATATCGCGCCCCCTATCTTAGTTGTTGAGATCTCGATCGCGATCCTTGCCCGCTTCGAGACGATGTCTCTATCTCTGTTCTCCCTGTTCCAGGCTCTGCTCTATACCCTTCACCAGGGCGAGCAGGACCTCTCTATCCTCTTCGGATACCGGATGCAGGAGTTCCTTCATCATATCCAGGTTGTCCTCCTCGAGTCTCCGGATTACCTTCAGGCCTTTTTCGGAAACGGATACCATGACAACGCGGCGATCATCGCGGCTCCTCTCCCGCTTCACCAGGCCTTTCTCCACCAGCCGGTCCACCATGCGCGTGGTCACTCCCTGGTTTACCTCCAGGTGCTGGGACAGCTCGCTCATGCTGAGGGCCCCGCTGTGGCTCAGCTCCATCAACAGCACGCCCTGGGGAGGGGAGAGCTCGATATCCTCTTCGGTAAGGGTGGTATTGCGGAACTTGCGCATGATGCGGATTATGATGTTCCAGAGTTCCTGTATATAGACTTCGAGTTCGTCTTCCATGTTCCTTGCTAATACTAATATTTGCTGATAACAATTATTCGCAATCGAACATAATACATCTTGTATCGTCATGTCAAGGGCTTTCATTAAGCTTCTTTTCGGGAGGGCCTCAACCGGAAATACCTCAAGCTCGGAGACCTCTTTTCCACAACCGGATATCGCCGTTGACGGTTCGCCACGGGGTGAAACCCAATGACGGTGAACGGGTGGATCGAGGACCCGTTCCCCCGAATGTAGTAAGGTGATATGAGGGGAGTGATCGAGAGAGGATGCCTGAAGATGCGTGATGAGAAGCGTGGTGTGGTGGTGGCCATGAGTGGCGGAGTGGACTCCTCCGTAGCCGCCGCGCTGCTGGTGGAGAGAGGTTTCCGGGTCACGGGGGTCACCTTCCGCGTATGGGAAGAGGGCGCCGCCACCCCGCGTGGCCGGGTGCGCCTGTTCTCGGACCCGGAGGAGGCGGCGAGGGTGGCCGGAAGGCTGGGCGTGGAGCACCGCGTGATCGACCTCAGGGAGCGCTTTACCTCGGAGGTGGTGGAGCCCTTCGCGCGGGAATATCTGAGGGGCCGTACCCCCAATCCCTGCGTGGAGTGCAACCGCCGGGTCAGGTTCCCGGCCCTCATGGAGGCGATACGCGCCCTGGATGCCGATCTCATTGCAACAGGCCATTACGCCCGCATGGGGGGGGAGGAGGGTGAGAGCCCATCCCTCCTCCGGGCCTCGAGCGTCGGTAAGGACCAATCCTACGTGCTATACGGCATGTCCCGGGAGGAGCTGCGGCACTGCGTTTTCCCCAACGGCGATCTGGCCAAGAGCGAGATAATGGAGGCCGCCGCGGCGCGTGGGTTCGACGCGGCGGAGAGGGTGGAAAGCCAGGAGATATGCTTTCTCCACGGGGGGAATTACCGGGAATTCCTGGCCGTGCGCTATCCCGAGGCCCTGTCCCCCGGCCCTGTCCTGGATACCTTCGGAAGGGAGATCGGCGAACACCGTGGCATCGCCTTCTACACCGTGGGCCAGAGGCGGGGGCTGGGGGTTTCGGCTCCCCATCCCCTGTACGTGGTGAGGTTGGATCCTGACGAAAATGCGGTGGTGTTGGGACGCGGTGATGAGGTTCCTGGCGATTACCTGCGTGCAAGCGGGACACATTGGGCAGGAAGCCGCCCGCCCGCTTCCTCCTTCGAGGCCCGGGCCATGGTGCGCTACAATTCCAGGCCGGCGCCCTGCCGGGTGGAGGTCACGGACGGTGGCTTCGAGCTTCGCTTCGGTGAACGGGTGTGGGCCCTTACACCGGGACAGCACGCCGTCCTGTACAGCGGAGACGAGGTCCTGGGCGGGGGGGTAATCGAGTCCGTCCTCTAGATAACGAGGTTCACTCCATATCGATCTTGAGCCCCTTCAGCTTGCGATACCTGCTCAATATGTACAGCTCGTTGTAGATCTCCACATGAAGGTTTCCAGGCAGCCTTCCGGAGCTGCCAGCCGCGCGTTGCCCGGCCAGCCCGAAGAAGGCCAGGGCCGCGACGGTAGCCTCGAAGTAGGGCTCGCCTCCCGCCAGCATGACGGCGATGGCCGTGGTGGCCATGCAGCCCGTTCCCGTAACCCTGCCCAGCAGGGGATGGCCGTTGCCGATCCGGGCCAGCCTGCCTCCGTCCACCACGGTGTCCACCTCCCCGGTTACCGCCGCCACGCAACCCAGCCGGCTCGCCACCCCCTGGGCGGTATACCCCGCCTCCCCGGATACGGAGAGGGATTCCACCCCGCGGATCTCCGCTTTCTCGCCCGCCAGGACAGCCATCTCCGCGGCGTTTCCCCTTACCACCGCGAAGTTGATCTCCTCCGTCAGCCGCAGCGCCAGGCTTGTGCGGTAGGTGGTGGCCCCGGTTCCCACCGGATCCAGGATCACGGGGACACCGGCACGGTTAGCGGCTCGTCCCGCCAGTATCATGCTCTCCTCCAGTTCCGGGTAAGGAGTACCCATGTTAACCACCAGTGCCTGGGCCTGGGTGGCCATCTCCTCCACTTCCTCCCGGGCATGAGCCATGACCGGAAGCGCGCCCATGCAGAGGGTGGCGTTGGCCGTCTCGTTCATCACCACCATGTTGGTTATATGATGGATCAGCGGCTTGCGGTCCTCGATCCCCTCCAGTCTCTCGATCAGGAAGCGTGCCAGTTCCTGTTTCGCGGCCATGGCGGTCCTCAATCCCTTCCGCCCAAAAGCGATGACACCGTTTCCAGGAGCTCGTCGGGATCGGCCGGTTTCTCCAGGTAGGCGGCGTAATCCATGCGATGGCCGGTCTCCAGCTCGTAGCGGCGGTTGCTTACCTCCTCGCGTACCGAGGTAAGTATGATGATGGGGATCCCGGACCAGGGCTCGTAGCCGGGCTCGCGCAGCGCGTTGAATACGCCGAAGCCGTCCACCAGGGGCATGAGCAGATCCAGGACTATCAGATCGGGACTCTCCAGCTTGATCTTCTCCAGGGCCTCCGCGCCGTCACCGGCGGTTATCAGATCGTATCCCTCGTCCTCGAGGAGTATGGAGATGACCTCTATAACGTCGGGATCGTCGTCGGCAAGGAGTATCTTCTCAGCCATGGGCATACCTCCGTATAAACTCTGTACCAGCTCACTCTATAGAATATCAACGTTATTCCGGCCGCCGTTTTCCTTAAGCTTCCAGCGTTCCTCGATATGGCAGGTGACGCCCACCGGTATGGAGAAGCAGACACGGGTCCCCGTTTCCTTGTGCGGCGGCGGGCTCTCCGCCCATATCCTGCCGTGATGCATGTCGACGATACGCTTGCAGATGGAAAGGCCGAGGCCGGTCCCCTCCACCGATTCCGGGTCCCCCTTGTAGAACTCCTCGAAAACGTGGGGCAGCTTATCCGGCTCGATACCCTCGCCATTGTCCTCCACGCATACCACGACCGAGTCCTCATCCCTCCTGGCGCTGATATGGATATTGCCTCCCCGGGGTGTGAAACGCACCGAGTTCGAGACCAGGTTGAGGATAAGCTGCTGCAGGCGGATCTCCGAGGCGAAGATCTCGGGTAGGGGACGGTGGATCTCGGTGGTTACGGCTACGCCCTTGGGCTCGGACAGCTCGTGGGCCATCTCCACCGCCGCCCCCAGCATATCGTCCCACAGTACCGGCTTGAACTCCGAGACCACCTGGCCGCTCTCCAGGCGGGAGAGCTCCAGCAGGTCGCTGATAAGCTCCATCATACCGTCGATGCGTTGTATGCTGCGGCGTATGCCGTTGGTCATGCGCTCGTCAAGGAGGTCCACGCTCTTGCGCAGCAGCAGCTTGAGGTAACCCTGCACCGCCACCAAGGGGGACTTCAGGTCGTGGGTTACCATGGAGAGGAAGCTAAGGAAATGGCGCCTCTCGTCCCTTATGCGCGCCAGGTCGCGGCGTGCCTCCTCGGCGTCTCTGGCCAGGCGGTCCTGGTCCTCGGCCCTCTGCAGGATGATGCCCCCCAGCTCGGCTATGGAATCCAGGAAGTCCAATTCCTCACGATCGAACTTCTTCTTCTCCGAGAAGTACAGGCGCATTACCCCTCTTATCTTGTACCGGGCCCTGACGGGGAGAAAGGCTATGGAGACCACGCCCCCCTTCTGCGCCTCTTCCTTGTACCGCACCCTGGGATCGCTCTTCACGTCCAATACCAGGAGGGGCGTTCCCTTGAGCACCTGCTCCTTGGCCTCGCGTTTCAGGATCTGTTGCGTATAGGGATATTCCTCGCTCATACCATAGGTTATGCGGTGGAGCAGGTGCCGGTTATCGGCGGAGAGGGTGAGGAACGAGCAGCCCTTGGCCTCGGTGCCCAGCGTGGTGGATTCGACCAGGGCCCTGATAACGTTGTCCACCCCGCCGGCGGCCACAACGGAGCTGGCTATCTCCTGTATTATCCTGTGCCTCAATGAATATCCCCCTTGCAGCTGGACCGACAACCGCCCCGGGTTCGCCGCGAAAATCCGATGTGCTTCCTCCTATTATAACCCAGGAAGATAGCGGGCAAACCGGCATCGTACCTGGTCTATCGCCGTCCCCACCCGTTGCTGTTTATATGGATGCAAAGATTCTATACTGATAGTGGTCACGTTATACGGGGAGTCTGACGAAAGATAATAGGGAGTACGGAAGAGCCCGCGTTGAGATATGGCCGGGACGGAAAGGAGCATGATAGATGTTTTCGTCAAAGCTGAGAAAGGACTATATGGAAGAAGCGCAAGCCCGCGTGTTCGACGTGCTTATAGTGGGGGGCGGGATAACCGGCGCCTGCACGGCCAGGGACGCGGCCAGGCGGGGTCTTTCCACGGTCATAGTGGAGAAGAACGACTGGGCTTTCGGCACCAGCTCCCGTTCCTCCAAGTTGGTCCACGGCGGCCTGCGCTACCTGGAGTTGTACGATTTCAAGCTGGTCTTCGAGGCCTGCCGCGAGCGGCGACGCCTTCTGCTCAACGCCCCCCATGTAGTCTGGCCACAATCCTTCGTTTTTCCCGTTTACAAGGGGGACAAGAACGGGCTCATCCTTATAGATATGGGACTCTGGCTCTATGACGTCCTGGCCCTTTTCCGCAACGTTCAGCCGCACCAGATGCACGGTCCAAGGCGCATACTGGAGGTGGAACCGGAGTTGGACCGCGATCGCCTGAAGGGGGGCGGCCAGTTCTACGACTGTTCAACGGACGATGCGCGGCTTACCCTGTCCCACGTGCAGTCCGCCTACCTGGAGGGCGCCGTCTGCCTGAGCTACACCCAGGTGATCGATTTCCTGCGCCAGGACGGTATGCTCCGCGGCGCCAGGGTCCGGGACAAGGTCGGGGGCGGGGAGTTCGACATCGAGGCCAGGGTGGTTTTCAACTGCTCCGGGCCTTGGACGGATAGTGTGTGTGGCCTGGACGAGCACGATATCTCGCCCAAGCTGCGGCCCACCAAGGGTTCCCATGTCATCGTCCCCTGGGAGAGGATAAAGGCCTATAACGCCATGCCGGTTATCTCGCCATCGGACGGACGCATGCTCTTTGTGGTTCCCTGGGGAGATTACGTCCTGATAGGCACCACGGATACCGATTACGAGGGCGACTACGATACCATCCATGCCTCCGCCTGGGACGTCGATTACATCCTGGAGGCAGCCAACCGCGCCATGCCCGGTACGGGACTGACCTATGACGACGTCATCAGCACCTATGCGGGCCTGCGCCCCCTCATCTGGGAGAGCGGTGGGCAGGACGTCAAGGAATTCCAGGTATCCAGGGAGCACTCCGTATACGAGAGCCATTCCGGGCTCATCACCATCGCCGGGGGCAAGCTCACCACTGCCCGCTCCATGGCCGAGGAGCTGGTGGACTTAGCGGAGAAGCGGCTGGAGGAGCGCTACGGGCTCGCGCCTTCGGGATGTACCACCAGGAACGCCCAGGTCTATGGCAAGGACGGTTTGGATTTCTCCCGGCGCCTGCGCAGGCTGGCCGGCGAGGTACGCCTTGATGACGAGGTGGTGGATAAGATGCAGCACCTTGGCACCGGGGCCTTGAGGGTGCTCAATATACTCGGGGAGGACGCCTCGCTGGCGGAGCGCCTTGGCGAGTATGTCCCCTACATCGGGGCTGAGGTTGTATACTCGGCCCGCAACGAAGCCGTGGTTAATCTCGAGGATTTCATGGTGCGGCGAAGCCTCATATTCTACGAGGATTGGGAGCAAGGCCTGGGCTGCGCGGAAAGGGCGGCCGACATCCTGGCGCGTGAGCTGGGCTGGGACGAGGAGGAGAAGAAGCGCCAGGTCGAGGAGTATCGCCGCGTGGTGGAACTGTCCCGTGCCTACAGGTCATAGGCACGGGTATCGGGCCAGGACTGTTGTCTGAGAGGCTACCGGCCGCGATCCTCTAAACCCTCCACCGTGCAGAAACAGGTCTTTCCCAGCAGCCTGGCCTCGGCAAGGTACCCTCCCACTATGGGCAGGTCCAGGGGATGGCTGAAGGGCGGAGCGTAGGCCAGGTCCAGCGAGGTCATGTCGGTGACGGTCAGACCTGCGCGCACCACAGTGGCGAGGATATCCAACCTCTTGTCCACGGCGGCGGAATAGTCTCCCACCAGTTGGGCGCCGAGGACCCGTCCTGAGGCTGTATCTACGGTCATGCGCACCGCCATGACCCCTCCACCTCTGTAGTAGCCGGGAAGCGAGGTGTCCTCGAAATCCAACATGTCGGCCTCGAATCCGGCGGCCTCAGCCTCGTCCATGCTCAGGCCGGTCTTTCCCACCGTTAGATCGAAGGCTTTGAGGATAAAGGTGCCCTGCACCCCGGGAAAAGGCGCCTCGTTGCCCGAGGCGGTCTCCGCCGCTGTCCTTCCCTGTTTGCGGGCGGTTGAGCCCAAAGGAATCCAGCTCTCCTCGCCGGATATCATGTTACGGGTGGTGGCGCAGTCGCCGCAGGCCAGGATGTCGGGGATGCTGGTGCGCATGTGCTCGTCGACCCTTATGGCCCCCTTGGCCCCCAGCTCCACGCCGGCCTTCTCCGCCGGCGCGCTCACCGGCCTGACGCCCATACTCAACAGTACAAGGTCGGCCGGCAGCTCTCTGTCGGTGGTTACCACCTTCCTCACCGTTCCGCTGTCGCCCTCCAGTGATTCCACCTTATCTCCCAGGAGCAGCTCAACGCCTTTGCTCTCCAGGTGATCGGATACCCTGTTGGCCATATCCGTGTCCATGAGTGGCATTACCTGGCCTAAGAGTTCCACCAGGTGCACCTCCATCCCCAGGTTCCTGAGGGCCTCGCACATCTCCAGGCCTATGGCTCCTCCCCCCACGACGACCGCGCGAGAGGGTGCCTGCAGATCGATATAGGATTTGATTCTCAAGGCGTGGGTAAGGGAGCGCAGCACGAAGACCCCCTGGAGGTCTTTACCGGGCAGAGGCGGCACGAAGGGGGAGGCGCCGGTGGCTATGATCAGCTTGTCATACTCACGATGGAACTCGCTCACACCTACCAGGTCCGCTACGCGTATGGTCTTGTTTTCGGGGTCGATGGAGTTAACGCGGTGACGCAGGAAGACGCGGATATCCTGCCGGCTCTCGAACTCGTCGGGCAGCCTGGCCAGCAGCTTGCGCCAGTTGGGACTGCGACCGCCGATAAAATAGGGAAGCCCGCAACCCGCGTAGGATATGAACTCGTCACGGTCGTATATCTCGATCTCCGTCTCCTGGCAGCACCTCCGGGCCTTGGCGGCCGCCGTGGCTCCGCCCGCCACTCCGCCGATGACGACGATCCTCCATGGCTTGGTCATCCATATCACCCTCTCCCGCTCGAATACGATAGAATCATCTAGACAAATCATATGATTCCCCGTTTCAACAGGAGGAAACATAATGAACGAGGTGTACATCGCCGGCATCGGCATGACGAATATCGGCCACCATGACGAGGACGCTCACGAGCTGGGAGTGCTGGCCTGCGTCGAGACTCTACGCGATGCAGGCGTTTCGCCCTCCCAGGTGGAGAGCTTGATCTCCACGCCGCACGGTTACATGGCCGAAAACCGGAAATTCACGGGCCAGAGGATGGCGGACTACCTGGGAATCGCGGCCGTTTTCATGATGGACGTGGACAGCGGGGGCAACTCCTCCTCCGTGGCGATGCACACCGCCTGCGACCAGATCGAGCTGGGGAAGATCGGCTCGTGCCTGGTCTACGCCTCGCAGAAGGAGTTTCCCAAGAAGTACTTGCAAGCGAACGTGACCGAGTACTTCCACCTCATCATATCCGCCGACTCCCTATACGACAGCTACCAGGCCGCCTACGGGGTTATAAGCCCTCTGCCCTCTTACGCCATGGCCGTGCAGCGCTACATGTATCGCCATGGTGTCACGGCCGAGGATATAGCCAGGGTGGTTGTACTCTTAAGAGAGCACGCCTTGAAGCATCCCCAGGCCGCCTACGGCGAACCCGTGAGCCTGGAGGAAGTGCTGTCCGGCCCCATGGTATCGCCCCCCATGCACCGGCTGGAGAGCTCGGAGATCCACGACGGTGCGGCCGCCGTCTTGCTGGTCTCTGGGGACCTGGTGCGTGAGCGGGACAGGGCCGGACGGGTGACCGCGATCGGGGAGGCACACGACGCCACCAGCTTCATTCCCCATAGCGGCGAGATCGACGAATTTCCCTGCGTGCGGCGTGCCGCGCGGCAGGCCCTGGAGCGCAGCGGTTATACCATAGAGAACATCGACGTAGCCGAGGTATACGGCGCCTTCGCGGGAGTGGAGCTGATGATGTATGAGGAGCTGGGTTTCTTCGAGCAGGGAGAGGCGCCGGCGGCGGTCCGCGAGGGAAGGACCATCCACGGCGGCGAGGTGCTCCTGAATCCCAGCGGCGGACGCCTGTCCCTTGGGTACCTCACATATGCCACCCCATTGCTGGAGATGGTGGAGATCGTAAGGCAGTTGCGTGGGGGGGGCGGGGGAGCGCCAGAGACCCGGCGCCTTGGTGGGACTCGTCCACACCGAGCAGGGATTTATAAACGGTTCCCTGGTGACCATCTTAGACCGCCCCCATACGGGGTACGCGCATCGAGGGGGGTTAGTCATGGACACCAGGCCTTATATGCAGGACGGGGCGGCGGAGGAGTTCTTCTCCCGCTTGAAGGAAGGGAGGTTTCAGGGCACCCGCTATCGCCGTTGCGACCGCATCCACTACCCGCCGCGCCTGGTATACCCGGACTGCCTGGGCGACGACCTGGAGTGGTAGGATCTGCCCCGGGAGGGCGAACTGCTGGCCTTCAGCTCGCAGCAGGCCGCCCTGCGCTGCAGGGAACCGGATGTCATAGGGGTTGTTGCCCTGGAGGGCGTGGGCAACGTCATAAACCGCATAGACGCACCATACGGCGAATTGAGCATCGGGCAAAAGGTATTCTTCGATACCTGGGAGACGCCAGACGGGCTGGTCCTTCACCAGTTCCGACCCGGAGGGAAGGGCGTTTAATGGAGTCGTGCCTCGGGTCATCATCTCGAGGTTATTCTACGCATATCCTCCGGGCTGGAAACGGGCGGAGCTGAGCGTTGACTTGAGATCGCCACGTTCGTTCCCGGCCGGGGGTGGAGTAATTCATATGTATGGGCGAGGACAACGGGGATTAGCGAAGATGGCTGGTGATTACGAAGAAGAGAGGGAATTAGCGGTACTGGGCGAGTGCGAGACGGGGCCGGCGCCCTCGCCACCGCCCGTGGAGACGTCCGGAAGGACCCTGTTCAAAGGAGGCGTCCTCTCCGCGTTCAGTTACAGAGATTTCTCGTTGCTGTGGACGGGCGCCCTGCTCTCTAACACCGGTACCTGGGTGCATATGAGTGCCCTGTTCTGGTACGTGAAAGAGCTTACGGGCTCCGATGCCTGGGTCGGAATGGTCACGGTGGCGAACTTCATACCCGTGCTGTTCCTGGTCCTTTTCGCGGGCTCCCTGGCCGATGTTCTCAACCGCAAGGTGCTTATCTTCGTGACCCAGGCGGTAATGATGTTGGGCGCCTTCGCCCTTGGCATGCTGACCTCGCTTGGAGCCGGCAACCTGACGGTGATAATGATAATAACCTTTATCATGGGAACCGCATTCACCTTCAACTTCCCCGCTTGGCGGGCCATCATCACCGACCTGGTGCGGCCCGAGGACATACTCAACGCCGTGGCCCTGGATGCCGCAGAGTTCAACGTGGCTCGTTTTATCGGCCCCTGGTTGGGGGGTTTCATCATCGCCTCCTTCAGCGTCAGCGTCGCCTTCTACGTCAACGCGCTGAGCTTCTTTACCGTTCTCGGCTCGCTCCTGCTGATAAAGACAAGGACCCCCAAGAGCCCTCCCCATCCCGAGGGTATGATCAAGCATGTCCACGAGATACTCGTATACGCCTGGGATAATCGCTGGGCCTTAAACGTGCTGGTGGTGCTGGTCATCGCCGCCATATTCGGGCTTCCCTTCATCGTTCTCCTTCCCGGCATGGCCAGGGACGTGCTGGGCCAGGAGGCGGGGGGGTACGGGCTGCTCCTGGGCTTCGTGGGGCTGGGAGCGGCCGCCGCGGCTCCCTTTGTCACCTGGCTCAATCGCCGTTTCAAGGAGAGCGAGATCATCAAGATATCGGCCTTTCTCTCCGGCCTGATGCTGGTCGGCTTCTCTCTTTCCCGTACCTTCTGGCTGTCCCTGCTGCTGTCCATGGGCCTGGGCGCCTTCTTCCTGATGCTGTCGGCTGCCGTAAACACCGTGCTGCAATCAAGGGTCGAAAGGCTCATGAGGGGGCGTATAATGAGCCTCTATATATTGGTTTTCCAGGGTATGCTGCCTATAGGCGGCATGGTTATGGGGATTCTGGCCGACCGGATTTCGGCACCCTTCGTTCTCCTGGTAGGGGGTATAGTGTGCACGGTGATGGCGGTCGTGCTCTTCATGTTCCCCTCCTTCTTGAAGGGCGCCGTGTCGCCGCTGCACTTGCCCGAATGCGATCGAGAGCCGACTTAGCTTGGGGGTCACATCCTTGACCTTGGATTCTATACCATATTTTTCATGGTAATTACTGGTTGATAATACCAGATCTAAGATGTGACCCCTGTTGGTGGTGGTGTTTTATGATCGAGGAAGTCAGCGAGGGTTTATACCTGGTGATGGGCGCCAACCGGGGGCGCTTCCCCTATTCCCACTCCATATTGGCCGTCGGGGACGCCATCGCGCTCTTCGATACCGGCTGCGGGGCGGAGGCCATCCGGGAGGTAACGGGGCGTTTCCCAGTGGACCTGGTGATAAATTCCCATACGCATCCCGATCATTTCTCGGGCAACCACCACTTCCGGGAACATGAACTGTGGGTACCGGAGATGTTCGCGGATATACTGCCCGACCTGGAGGCCATGTCCTTGCGGCTGGCCGGTGAAGGAGATGCGGCCAGGGACTGGCTGCACCTGGTGAGGGAGATCCTCGGACACCGGCCCACGCCATGCACGGACCGCTTTCGGGAGGGCGATGTCATCGATCTGGGCCGCCTCAGGCTCACGGCTCTCCATACGCCGGGGCACACCGCCGATCACTTCTGTTTCCTCGAGGAGGGCAAGGGCATCCTCCTGTCCTTCGATATCGACCTCACTCCATTCGGGCCCTGGTACGGGCACGTGGAGTGCGACCTGGGGGATTTCCGCTCCTCGCTGCGGCGTATTCGCGACCTCGAGCCACGCATGATAGTATCCTCCCACCGTCATCCCGTCACCTCCGGGATCAGGGAGGAATTGGACGCCTTCGAGGCCCATTTCGATGCCCGCACCATGAGGATCGCAGGCATGCTGGAGGAGGGGAGCGCCATGCCGGAGGAGCTGTCACGGGTTTCGCCCATATACGGCGTGCCACAGAGCGATTTCCCCCTTTTCCGCTACTTCGAGTCACGCATGATAGAAAAACACCTGGAGCTCCTGGTCGAGGAAGGCGGGGCCGTGATCATGGAGGACGGTTCCTACCGGCTCATCTCTTGAAGGACCGTCGAGGGGTGCGAGGGACGGATCGTGTCGGCCTCTGCGGAGCCTGGAGCGGACGGTGGGAAGCCCATGCGATGTAAAGCGGCGGCATCCGACGCATGGTTGTTCCGGACTGACGATCTCCACGGCTCGCTTTACGACGTGATCCGCCCTATATCGAACTACCGGCATGGATTTGATCTCGCTGTCCTTACGTTGCGCTCGAATCAACCGTCCGCAGCTTCGCGCTACGAGCTGACATTAAAAAGCGGTTTTCCACATATCCCTTGAGCAAGGATTTCGCCTGTTCGGTGGCGAATCTCCTATCGGTCTGCTCCATATCTTCTCCCTTCATCTGGACTGCGTCTCCAGACTTCAATTGAAAGCCTAGTCAAGTGGATAAGTCAGCCGGCAGTCCGTGCAGATCATCGGCTGTAATATCCCAGTGCCCGGTTTTGAATTTTAGATAACAAGGATCAAACTGGTCATTGACATTCAAACGCAAATATCTTAGAATTTCCCATCTGAAAGGCAATTTAATAAAAGACAGGTTCTTGCTCTCCGAGTCCTTACACCTAAGGCCGGTGGCTATGGTGAAGGACCGATAGGGTGCGGATGGAAACGATCGTGCCTCCCGTGTTTGGAAAGGAGAGGATAGTATGGGATACAGCTCTTTACACCCTTCGGATTTCGATCTCCTTCAAGGCCCCACCTCTTTTCCCGTATATGGAAAAGAGGCCACAGGTGAGATGCACAATAGAAGTAAAACCATCGCCGTCTCCCGCAAAAAGGCACGTTATATGCCGTGGCTTGCGGGAATAATAGGGGAAATGGTGGAGGGGGGCAAGCCATTATAGGTCTTTTCAGGTACCGAGATACCTTGATTCCAGTATGCGCCTGGAGGGAGCTTATGATGGCAAGGTCCATTGCTTCGCACCAATGGAAACCCCCCACTTTCCTAGGTCGAGCGGCCCCTTCGGGCGCTTCATATTTCGCTGTGTGAAATCGAAACAGGAGGTGAAGCATTCGTGGAAAAGAAGGGAGTTACCAGGCGCCAGTTCATAAAATATGCGGGCGCCACGGCGGCTCTTCTGGGTCTCAGCGAAGCGGTTATACCGGATATCGCCAGGGCCCTGGAGGAGCTGGTCACAACCGGTAAGCCTCCGGTGATCTGGCTCCAGGGACAGAACTGCTCCGGCTGTTCCGTCTCCTTCCTCAACACCAATTACCCGGATGCGGCGGAGGTGTTGCTGGACAAGCTCTCGGTGCGCTACCAGCCCACGGTGATGGCGGCGGCGGGAGACGTGGCCACCGGCGTCATCGAGGAGACGGTGGCCGAAATGGAGGGCAAGTACGTCCTGGTGGTCGAGGGCCCCATACCCACGGCGGAGGGCGGGGAGTACTGCACCTTCGGCCTGGAGAAGGAGACCAAAGACCTGGACGGTAACCAGGTGCCCAAGGACAAGCCCATCTACGATTGGATGAAGGAGGTAGTCCCGGGCGCGGCCGCGGTTATCGCCCTGGGCAACTGCGCCTCCTTCGGCGGCATCCCGGGGGCCAACGCCGAGGTGACCGGGACAACGCCGGTCATGGACATAGTGGCGGAGATAGACAAGAAGAAGCCGGTGATCAACATCAGCGGCTGCCCGATCCATCCCGACTGGTTCGTGGGCACGGTGTTGGATTATCTCATCAACCAGAGGGTTCCGGACCTCGACCGCTACAAGCGGCCCAAGGCCTACTTCGGCAAGCTCATCCACGAGAACTGCGAGAGGAGGGCGGCCTTCGACGCCGGCCTCTTTCTCGAGGACTGGAACGACGCCAACCCGGATATGAAGCTCTGCCTGTTCAAGATGGGATGCAAGGGGCCGGTAACCTACGCCGATTGTCCCATAAGGCGCTGGAACTCCGCCAGGAACTGGTGCGTGGGGGCTAACGCGCCCTGCCATGGATGCGCGGAGCCCACCTTCTACAAGGACCTCTCCCCCCTCTACGAGCCCCTGCCGGATATCAACTTCCTGGGGCTCACCCCCGGCGTGGACACCCTGGGCTGGATAGCCAGCGGGGTCACCGCGGCCGGCATCGGCGCCCACTACCTCTACAAGCAGTTGGGCAAGCGGGAAGACAACGGGGAGTCCGAGGGAGGCGAGGATTAATGGCCAGAATCGTGACCATCGACCCCGTGACCCGCATCGAGGGCCACCTCCGCATCGACGTGGAGATCGAGGGGGACAAGGTGGTGGACGCCTGGTCGTCCGGGACCATGTTCCGCGGTTTCGAGATGCTGCTCAGGGACAAGCACCCCTGGGACGCCCAGCAGGTAACGGAGCGTATCTGCGGGGTATGCCCCCTGGTGCACGGTACCTGCGCTTCGTATAACCTGGACGACGCCATGGGGGTGGACCTGCCGGACAACGCCAGGGTGATTCGCAACCTGTGCCTGGGCGCCAACTTTATCCAGTCCCACGTGCTGCACTTCTGGCACCTCTCGGCCCTGGATTACGTGGATATCGCGGCCGTGGTCCAGTACGCGGGCACGGACCCCGGCCTGCAGGCGCTCAAGGGGAAGATCGCCTACCTGGTGGAATCGCGTGACGCCTACCCCTTCCTGCCCCGCTACGAGTCGGACGATTACCTCGGCGACCCCGAGCTGGTGACAACCCTGGTCAGCCACTACGTCCAGGCCCTGGAGATTCGCAAAAAGGCGCAGGAGATGCTGACCATTTACTACGGCCGGGCGCCCGTTTTCGTGGGCACCATCCCCGGAGGAGTCACGGCTCACCCCACGGTCGGCAACATCGCCGCTTTCAGGAGCGTGCTGGACGAGATCCGCTTCTGGATCGACAATGTCTACGTGCCGGACATCGTGACCATCGCCAAGGTGCCCGAGTTCGCGCCCTTCCTCACGGCCGGGGATTCCGGCGGCAACTACCTGGCCTACGGCGGCTTCGACGAGGACTCCAGCGGGAGCGAGAAGTTCCTGCCCCCCGGCTACATCCTGGGCAATGACGTCGCCAAGGTCATGGACTTCGACGAGCAGAAGATAGCCGAATACGTCAAGCACTCCTGGTACACGGATGACTGCGGCGAAAGGCAGCCACAGGACGGCAAGACCGAGCCCGACGTTCACAAGAAGGGTGCCTACTCCTTCATCAAGGCCCCCCGCTACGACGACAACCCCATGGAGGTCGGCCCCATGGCCCGTATGCTGGTTATGGCCGGCCTGGAGCTGGCCGGCAAGCAGCCGGAGAGACTCATGGCCCTCATCAAGTCGCTGGGCCTGGAGGAGACGATCAACACCCTGGTCGGCGAGGGCAAGTTCGGCATCCTGCCCAGGCACGCCATGCGGGCCCTGGAGTGCAAGCTGATCGCCGACCAGATGGATGTCTGGCTGGACCAGCTTGAGCCGGGAGCCAAGATATGGGACAAGAAGGGCAAGGAGATACCTGGCGAATCCCAGGGTCAGGGACTGGTGGAGGGACCCCGGGGAGCGCTGGGGCACTGGATAACCATCAAGGGGAAGAAGATAGACAACTACCAGTGCGTGGTTCCCACCACCTGGAACGCCTCGCCCCGGGACAAGAACGACAACCGGGGACCGATAGAGACCTCCCTGATAGGTCTTCCCGTGCCCGACCCGGAGAACCCCGTTAACGTTGTGCGATGCGTGAGGTCCTTCGATCCCTGCCTGGCCTGCGCCATACACGTCATCCACCCCGAACACAACGGCGTCAAGGAATTCCGCGTCGTGTGAGGGGTGATGCGGGATGAAGGACAAGATATACGTTCCGGGCCCGGCGAAGTCGATGTACGCAATATACCTGAGCGCCCTGGCCGTCTCCATATACCTGGGGCTCAATAACCTGCACCCTTTCCTCTCGGGATGGAGATACCCCTGGGGGACGAGTATAACCCAGAACATCAACCTCGTCGCCACCTGGATAGTGGTCATAGTGGCGGTAGTCTACCTCTACTACTCCACCCTGGGGAAGCCCAAGAGGTGGAACGAGCCGCTGGTATGGTACAGGATACTGCTGTCCCTCCTGTCCGTCTGGTACTTCCTGCTGACCTACGCCCTCTATCACCCCAACGGCTGGTTGAGGGGGATGGTCGACTGGCTGGGAGGCATAGCGGCCCTGTTCAATTACTACGAGGCTTTCCTGTGGGTGGTGCTCCTGGCCAATCTGATCTACATCTACGTGCGCTGGGTCAAGTCTGAGAGATTCCCTCGATTCAGGGCGGTCGATAAGAGGGAGGAGGTGTCGTGATTGTCTGTTACGGAAAAACACAGGACCTTCAGGGGCGGCATCCATCCCTCCTATAACAAGGATCTGGCCAGCGGCGAGGCCATAAGGAGGGCACCGGTGCCGCCGGAGGTGATCGTCCATCTTCAGCAGCATATCGGCGCTCCCTGCCAGCCCCTGGTGAAGGCCGGCGACAGGGTGGAGCCGGGCCAGAAGATAGGCGGATCGGAGGCCTTCGTCTCCGCGCCCGTGCACTCCCCGGTGGCGGGCACGGTCAAGGACCTGGTCGAGGTGAGGAGCTTCACCGCGGCCCCGGTGCCGAGCGTGATAATCGCCGCGGACGGCGACCAGCCGGATTTCGCCGCCAAACCGGGCGGGGAACCGGAGGCGCTCTCCGCCGAGGAGATCCGGTTGGTGGCCAGGGAGGCGGGCCTGGTGGGCATGGGGGGAGCCGCTTTCCCCACCCATGTGAAGATCACGCCTCCCTCAGGCAAACCCATAGATCAGGTGATCATCAACGGCTGCGAGTGCGAGCCCTTCCTCACCTGCGACCACCGCCTCATGCTGGAGAGGACAGGCGATCTCGTGCGCGGCCTCAAGCTGCTCATGAAGGCGGTCAAGGCCGGGAAGGGCATCATCGGCGTCGAGGCCAACAAGATGGACGCGGTGGGCGCCCTCAGGGACGCAACCGGGGGAGATGACGACATAGAGGTCGAGGTGCTGGAGGTCAAGTACCCGGAGGGAGCGGAGAGGATGCTCATCTCCGCCCTCACCGGCCGTAAGGTGCCGCCGGGCAAGCTGCCCTCCGAGGTGGGCTGCGTGGTGCAGAACGTGGGCACCGCCGTGGCCCTGTTCGAGGCCGCGGCCTGGGGAAAGCCCCTGTACGAGAGGGTTATTACGGTTACGGGCCCCGGCGTGAGCAAACCATCCAACCTGCTGGTTCGCATAGGTACCCCGATATCGACACTCGTCGACGCCTGCGGGGGCTTGCCGTCCGCCACGGCCAAGGTGGTGGTAGGGGGCCCCATGACCGGGTGGGCGCAGCCGGACCTGTCCGTTCCCGTGGTCAAGGGGACCTCGGGGCTGGTGTTGCTCACCTCCGACCTCGTCGACGTCGGGGAAGAGGAGGAATGCGTGCGCTGCGGCAAGTGTGTCGATACCTGTCCCTTGTTCCTGCTGCCCAACTTCATCGTCCAGGCCGCGAAAAAGGGCGATTGGGACAAGGCGGAGATTTGGGGAGCGCTGGACTGCTTCGAGTGCGGTTGCTGCTCCTTCACCTGCCCCGCCTACATACCTCACGTGAATTACGTTCGCAAGGCCAAGGCCGAGATAGCGGCCTTGAGGAAGAGATAGGGGGCGATGGAAATGGCGAACAAGACGCTGGCAACCGTCTCTCCCCACCTGCATAAGAAGAACGAGAACATCCAACGAGCCATGCGCGACGTGCTCATAGCGCTCACCCCGGCGGCCATATGGGCGGTGATCGTATTCGGCATGAACGTGGTGTACATCATAGCCGTGAGCCTGGCCACCGCCGCCGTCTCGGAGGTAGTCATGCGCAAGATATTCAGGCGCAAGATCACCCTCAAGGACCTGAGCGCCATGGTGACGGGGCTGCTTTTCGCTTTCCTTCTGCCACCCACAACGCCTCTGTGGATCGTGACCATAGGGTCCTTCATATCCGTGGCCGTGGCCAAGGAGCTCTTCGGGGGGCTGGGCAAGAACATATTCAACCCGGCCATCTTCGGCAGGTTATTCCTGTGGATACTGCCCATTGGCTTCTACACCACAAAGTACGTCAAGCCCTTCTTCTGGAAGACCACCGGCTTTTTCACGCCGGTGGCGACCAGCATCAACAACGCCGTGTCAGGCAGGGTTCTCTATACCTCCGTGACCGGGGGGAGGACGCTGGACATCGTTACCGCCGCTACGCCTCTGTCCCTGCTCAAGTCGGGAAAGATGCTGCCGGACGTGATAGCGGGGCCGACGCCGGTGGGTTCCACCTGGGTGACCGCGGCGGGAAGGCCCACCCTGGGCTCCATGTTCCTGGGGACCATCAGCGGCAGCATCGGTGAGATATCCGCCTTGATGCTGCTCATTGGCGCAGCCTACCTTCTCTACCGCAGGACCATAGACTGGCGCATCCCCACCGGGATCATCGGCACCTTCTTCCTGCTCAACCTGGTCACATGGAACTACCCCCTGGACAACCTGTTCATGGGGGGCCTGATGCTCGGGGCCTTCTTCATGGCCACCGACTGGGTCTCCAGTCCGGTAACACGAAGAGGGAAGTGGATATACGCGGTTGGAATAGGCGCCACGGTCTTCTTGATCAGGTACGTCTGGTACAGACCGGAGGGCGTTGCCATCGCCATATTCATCTGGAACGCGGTCACCCTGGCCATCGACAGGTACATAGCCGTGCCCAAGTTCGGCGAGGTGGGCGTGAACCTGGTGAACAAGTTGCCTTATGTGCCCGGGCCGGTGCCCGAACCCGCGAAGAAGGAGGCATGACCGGCCTTGTCTGGAATGGACGGGGCGGCCCTTTCGGGAGCCGCCCGATACCCTTTCAAGGGGTTGGAGGCAGACGTGAGCGAGATGTCTGATTGCGTGGTCATCGGCATCGGCAACCTCCTTATGAGCGACGACGGTATAGGCGTCCACGCCGTGCGCTACCTGAGGCAAAGGCTGACCCTTGACGTCGAGTTGCTCGAGGGGGGGATCTACAGCCCGGACCTGCTCTATTTCCTGGAGAACCGGCGTAAGGCCGTATTCATAGACGGCGTCGACGCGGGGGAGGAGCCCGGGACCATCTACAGGTTCTCCCCGCACCAGGTGGCCCGGGGCAAGACGGCGCCGGCGCTCTCCCTCCACGATTACGGGCTGTACGACCTGCTCAACGCCGCCATCCTCCTGGATCAGTGCCCGGAGGAGGTGACCATAATAGCGGTGCAGGTCAAGAGCCTGGAGACGGGTATGGAGCTCTCCGGGGAGCTGCGGGACAGGCTGCCCGATATATACCGTCTGGTCATGGAGGAATTGGATGGAAGTCAACGGCGTTAGATACCTCGAGGTCGAGGTAAGGGGAATCGTACAGGGCGTGGGATTCCGGCCCTTCGTCTACCGCCTGGCCGAATCGCACGGCATCGGGGGCCGCGTCACCAATACGCCGGAGGGGGCGCGCATCACGGCCGCCGGGAAGCGCGAGGACATGAGATCCTTCCTGGAGGCCCTGTCATCACGCGCCCCCGCCGCAGCGGTTATCGAGGATATCAGGTGCAAGGAGATTCCCGCCTTCGATGGCGGTCGCTTCCGCATCGTGGACAGCGACCGTGAGGGGGAGGGGACCACCCTGGTCTCTCCGGACCTGGCTACCTGCGGCGATTGCCTGCGGGAGCTCTTCGATCCGAATGACCGCAGGTACCGTTACCCCTTTATCAATTGCACCAACTGCGGGCCTCGCTTCACCATCATGCGCGAGACCCCCTATGACCGGCCCGCGACCACCATGGCCGATTTCGAGATGTGCGAGGAGTGCGCGGGGGAATACGGAAACCCGGCCGATCGCAGGTTCCACGCCCAGCCCAACGCCTGCCCGCGATGCGGGCCCCGCCTGTGGCTGGCCGGCGGGGGCGGGGAGGAACTGCCCGGTGACCCTGTACGGGAGGCCGCCCGGCTGCTGCGGGAGGGCCGCATCCTGGCCATCAAGGGCCTGGGTGGTTTCCAGCTGGCATGCGACGCCACCTCGGATGAGGCGGTGGCGGAATTGAGGCGAAGGAAAAACCGCTATGCCAAGCCCTTGGCGGTGATGGTAGCCGACCTGGAGGAAGCCGGGAGATACTGCCGAGTAGGGGGGGAGGAGGCCGGGCTTCTGGCCTCGCCCAGGAGCCCCATCGTCCTGCTCGAGGAGAGAGGGGACTCCATCCTTTCGCCTTGCGTGGCGCCGGGGCTGAGACACCAGGGCATTTTTCTCCCCTACACGCCCGTCCACCACCTGTTGCTGCGGGAGGCCGCCATACCGCTGGTGATGACCAGCGGCAACCTCAGCCACGAGCCCATCGCCAGGGACAACGCGGAGGCCTTCTCGAGGCTGCGGGGCATCGCCGATTACTACCTGCTCCACGACCGCGACATCCTGGTGAGGTACGACGACTCGGTGACGCGCGTGCTGCGCGGGAGGGAATATCCCGTGAGGAGATCGAGGGGATACGCGCCCTACCCCATCCTCCTTAAGAGCGGTTGCGGGCGGGAGGTGCTGGCCCTGGGGCCCGAACTCAAGAACACCTTCTGCTTCCTGCGGGGCGGGCATGCCTTCGTGGGGCAGCATATCGGCGACCTCGACAGCCGGGAGACGCTCGATCATTACCGGGAGGCGCTGGCGGCGGTGGAGCGCATCTTCTCCTTGAGGCCGCGACTGGTAGCCCACGACCTGCATCCCGAATACCTGACCACCGCCCTGGCCCGCGAGCATGATCTGCCCCGTGTCGGCGTCCAGCATCACCATGCCCATATCGTGAGCTGTATGGCGGATAACGACATAGTGGGAGAGGTGATCGGGGTGGCATGGGACGGAACCGGCTACGGCGATGACGGTACGGTCTGGGGGGGCGAGTTCCTGGTATGCGACCGCGCCTCATATACCAGGAGGGCTCGCCTTTTCACCTATCCCATGCCGGGAGGGGACATATGCATGAGCAGCCTGCACCGCATGGCCCTGGGCGTCCTCTGGGGGTGCCTTGGCCAGGATGAGGCCGTGCGGCGTTTCCAGGATCTCTTCGACATCGAGGACGGCGAGACTCAAGCCCTGGCCGCGCAGCTGCGGGGCGGGTTAAATTCGCCCCTCACCTCCAGCGCCGGCAGGATGTTCGACGCCGCGGCGGCCATGATGGGCCTGAGGACCACCGCCGCTTACGAAGGACAGGCCGCCTGCGAGCTGGAGGCGGCCGCCGGGGCCGGTATTCGCGCCTACCCCTGGAGTCTGGATACCTCCGGCCGTCTCTGGGAGATAGATACACGCCCCCTCTTCCGGGAGTTGCTGCGGGATATCGGGAGGGGCGGCGGAGTGGCCGGGATGGCGGGGAGTTTTCATGCCGCCCTGGCCGGGATGGTGGTCGAGACCTGCCTGGCATTGAGCGAGGATACCGGGCTCGCGAGGGTGGCCTTGAGCGGGGGCGTGTTCCAGAACCAGGTTCTGACCGCCGCCGTCATGGAAGGGCTGGAGGCGCGGGGATTGTCGTGTTATGTTCATCGTCGTGTTCCCTGTAACGATGGGGGCGTCTCGCTGGGGCAGGCGGTGGCCGCCGCCGGCATGGTCGCCGGCGGGGCGGCGTCGCCGAGAGAGAGGGAGCTTCCGGCCGCGCTTGCGGGAGCACGTTCTGGAGGAAGGTGAGAGATATGTGCCTGGCCGTGCCCGCCGAGGTGCTCGAATTGAAGGATAACGACATGGCCCTGGCCGAGATAGGAGGCATAAGAAGAGAGGTATGCCTGATGCTGGTAGACGGGGTGCGGGAGGGCGACTACGTCCTGGTGCACGCCGGATTCGCCATAGAGAGGATAGACGAGGAAGAGGCCCGGAGGACCCTGGAACTCTTCGAGGAGATTACACGGTTGGATGAGGTTTATTGACGAGTACCGGTCCCCCGATATCCTCAGGGGGCTACTGGACAGGATAGGGGATATCCCCCGCCCCATGACTCTCATGGAGGTATGCGGGACCCATACCATGGCCATATCCAGGTCGGGTTTGCGCCCGCTGCTGGCGCCCGCGGTGGATCTACTGTCCGGGCCGGGATGCCCGGTATGCGTGACCTCGGAGAGGGATATGGGAAAGGCCGTGGCCATCGCCGGCATCCCGGGCGTGGTGCTGGCTACCTTCGGTGACATGATGAGGGTGCCGGGTGCGGGAGGGACGCTGTTGGAGGCGGCCTCGAGGGGAGCGGCGGTGAAGGTGGTCTACTCTCCCCTGGATGCGCTGGCACTGGCCGAGCGGGAAAAGGACAGGAAGGTGGTATTCCTGGGTGTGGGGTTCGAGACCACGGCGCCCTCCGTCGCCGCATCGCTGCTGCGGGCCAGGGAAAGGGGAGTGGAGAACTTCTACGTGCTCAGCCTGCACAAGCTGGTACCACCCGCCTTGCGGGCGTTGGTGGAGATGGAGGGATTCGGCGTCGAGGGTTTCATCCTGCCGGGTCACGTCAGCTCAATCATAGGCGCCGGGGCCTATTCTTTCCTGGCCGACGAGTACGGCATCCCCGGCGTCGTCGCCGGGTTCGAGCCCGCCGATATCCTGCAGGCGATATATGCCTTGTTAGGCTCGAGGGAGGGCAAGCCCTCGGTGGACGTCGCCTACTCCAGGGCGGTGAAGGCCGGGGGAAACCCCAGGGCTATTGATATCCTGTACCGGGTCTTCGAGCCCGCCGACGCGGAGTGGAGGGGCCTGTCTTTCATGCCCGCGAGCGGCCTGGGGATAAGGGAGGAGTTCCGGGAGCACGACGCGGGCGCCTGGGAGGTGGAGGTGCCGGAACCGGAGGAGGATGGGAAATGCAGGTGTGGCGATATCCTCTGCGGCCTCATCAAGCCGCCTCAATGCCCCATGTTCGCCGCCGTATGCACCCCGGATAATCCCCTGGGGCCCTGCATGGTATCCAGCGAGGGAACCTGCGCCTCCTATTATCTCTACGATGCGCGGGGGGGGCGGGGATCTTGGCTGAGAGGCTGATAACCATGGCCCATGGCGGGGGAGGTTCCCGCATGTCCGAGCTGTTGGAGGAGATGGTCTTCCCCCTTCTCGGCCGGGCGGGACTGCTGGAGGCGGAGGACGCCGCCGCATTTTCAGCTCCGGGTGGCAGGATGGCCTTGACCACCGATTCCTTCGTGGTCAGGCCCCTGTTCTTCCCCGGCGGCGATATCGGCAAGCTGGCGGTGTGCGGCACCGTCAACGACCTGGCCATGCGTGGAGCCCGCCCCCTTTACCTAACCGTCGGCCTCATCCTGGAGGAGGGGCTGCCTTTCCCGGTCCTTGAGCGGGTACTGCGCTCCGCCGGGCGCTGGTGCGAGGAAGCCGGTGTGGCGGTGGTGGCCGGGGATACCAAGGTGGTGGAGAGGGGCTCGGCGGATGGCCTCTATATCAATACCTCCGGCGTCGGAGTGATCCCGGAGGGGAACGAGGTGAGCGTCACCGGGGCATCGCCCGGGGATGTGCTGCTTGTAAACGGCTTTATAGGTGACCACGAGGCCGCCGTGCTGGGGCAGAGGGACGGTTTCGACCTCCAGGTATCGGTGAGTTCGGACTGTGCTCCCCTGTACGGGCTGGTCGAGGTCATACAGGCGGCCGGGCGGGTTCACGCCATGAGGGATGCCACGCGGGGAGGGCTGGCCGCGGTCTTGAAGGAGATTGCCTCCGCCTCCGGTACGGCCATCGAGCTGGTGGAGGAGAGCCTCCCGCTGAGGGAGGAGGTCAGGGCGGTATGCGAGATGCTCGGGCTCGACCCCCTGCTCATGGCCAACGAGGGCAAGCTGGTGGCCGCCGTGCCGGAGGAAGACGCCGGCGGCGTGCTCCGGGCCATGTCCGGACATCCCCTGGGCGGGGAAGCGGCGGTCATCGGGAAGGTGACCGCGGGAAGGAAAGGCGAGGTGAGCCTGATCACCCCCCTGGGCTCCCACCGCCTGGTGCGCATGCCCTCCGGCGAGCAGTTCCCCCGCATCTGCTAAGAGGGGTCACATCTTTGATCTTGGAATATATGCCTTATTATACCAACCCAGAACGGATTCCAGACCCGGCCCCATCTTCTGATATCACGTGATCGTCATCGCGAGGAGGCGTCCTCGCCGATGAAGCGACCTCGAGGTGCCCGCCCCGTGTCATGGCGCCCATATGGATCTACTTCTCATCCCCGGCCTTATCGTTTTGGGTTGGGGCATGCAACACGGGCCGTAGGGGCTCGACACCGCAGGTCCCGCATACACCCCGGTACGGCATGAGCACATGCGGGAATGATCGCCCAGGCACATTTTGAGGCCTGACCCCTGTGCCTGGACCCCGACTGCTATAGGGATATCGAAAGTTATTCGAGAAAGGTACCGATACAAGCAATGGCAAGTTTTCCGGCCGGGAGCCGGCGGAGCGGATAGGGGATAGCGTCGAGCGAGGGAGGTTTCACATGAAGGCGGGCAGGTCATGGGCGATTGTCTTGGTCATCGCCTGCATGATAACCTCGTCCCTCCTGCTGTTGCCGGGATGCGGGCAAGAGCAGGACGAAGGGGATGGGGAAGAGGGATTGCGAATCGAAGAACTAGAGGTAACCGTGGAGGCAGATCCGGAAAATGAAACGCTGGACATGACCGCCTTTATCCACATACGGCGGGACTCGAGCATAGAGGAATGCTCCTTCGCTTTTATAGAGCCTACCGAGGTAAACAGGATCTACGATGTTGGATCCGACCGCGAACTGGACTACGAGATCGACGCCACCCCCTATGCGGAAAGAGGTGTTTACGGCCTCTCGATAGACCTCGGTGAATGCGGCGAGGAATGTACAGTGGGATTGACCTACAGATACGATGGCCAGAGTTTCTACGCGGAGGACCTCAATCCCTCGGCGGCAGAAAACCTCGTTCTCGGCCAGGTCACGGCGGATTCCATATATTCCAGCCATCTCTATTACTATCCGTACTGCCTCGGCCTGGCCGAGCGGGCCACGATGCGCATCGTCGTCCCCCGGGGGTGGGTCGGGTTAAGCTCGGGGAACCTGGTCTGCAATGAGGATCTGCAAGACGGCAAGACCCTTTATGAATACGAGATTCCCTTCAGCAGTGGGAGGCTGCCCTATCCCCTGGCGATATTCCCTTACCGGGTAACGGAGACGATGTACGAGGACAGGTTGCCGGTGATGATATATTCGTCCGGGGAGGATGTCCCTTACGCCGAGGAGAAGCTGGAGCTCATAACCGCGCAGATCCTGCCTTTCCTGGAGGAGATCATGGGCCCCTTTCCCTTCGACAACCTCCGCATAGTCGAGGTCTTTCCCGTGCAGGGGACAACCGGCCTGGCGACGAAAAGCCTGGTCATGCTGTCCCGGGAGACCTGGTTCGGGGCTCCGATCGACGGCGACTACAGCCGGGTGCCGGCTATCGTCCTGGTGGATGAGATAGCGCATCAATGGAATTACTACAAGGTAATGTTCCCGAATTACCTGGCGGAAGGCATATCACAGTATACCACCGACCTGTTTATGGAACGCTACGTTGATCCCGGTATTCTGGCGGAGAACATGGAATCGTATCGACAGAGCTACGCGGAGATAGCCGATCTGCTGAACCTCTTGAAATCACACAAGGATAGCGGGGAGACCATGGAAGAGGCCTCCGCGCAGTTGAACATGTCCGTCGAGGAAATCGAGCCCTACTGGCAGTACGCGGATTACGGTGAGGTGCCGATAACGGATCCCGACGTCTACCTCCCGCTCTATTTCATCAAGGGGGCGCTGGCCATCGACGCCCTGAGAGAGGAACTGGGGGACGAGACGTTCTTCGCGGGCTTCAGGCGCCTTTTCTCGCAGGGCCTGGATGAGGAGGTAACGCTGGAGTACTTCCGGGAATGTTTCGAATCCGAATCGGGTGTATCGCTGGACGACTTCTTCCGGCTATGGTATCTGGAGACCGGACTGCCGCCGGGGCAATAGGGCTGCTTAAACGCGAATAGGGTGGAACGCCTTACCTTTCCCGGGCATGCATTTGGCGCAAGCGGCCATCCTCGGGCGACCGTCCGGACGGACGGCGGATGGTCCAGCCGTCAGGATGCCGGATTTTAAGGCTTTACCCATCTTCTGACGGTGGGGTGACCCCGCTAGTCGCTTCCGGGGCTGACCCTGCATTTCATTCAGCTTTGACGTCCGTACCCTACCGTGACCGTCATCGCGAGGAGGCGTCCGCGCCGACGAAGCGACCTTAACGTTGCCGCCCCGCGTCAGGGTGCCCGTATGGATCTATCTCTCACCACCGGCCTTATCGTTTCGGGTTGGGGTCGCTACACGGGTCGTAGGGGCTCGACAACGCAGTTCCCGCATACACCCCGGTCCGGCGTGAACGCCTGCGGGGATGAAAGCCCAGGCACATTTTGAGGCCTGACCCCTGTGCCTGATTTTGAGGCCTGACCCCTGTGCCTGACCCCAGTGCCTTATTATACCAACCCAGAACGGATTCCAGCCCCGGTCCCATCTACTGACGGTGGGACGGGGACGGGGGTATGAGGTATGCGTGGATACACCCGCTACCTATCGAGGTTTGACGAGTAGTCCTTCCAGATCCTGGCCCATTCCTCCTCTGGAAACTCGGCGAACTGGATGATGGTGCCCAGGGCTTCCCTGGGGTGGAGGTAACACTCCTTCCACAGTTCGTTGGAGGTATCGATGTCGAAAGGGTTCAAGCCCATGGAGCGCAGGCGCTTGACCATCTCATCGATACTTCGCACCTTGATGGTGACGTGATGCACCCCCTCGCCGCGCTTGTCTATGAAGCGGTTGACGAAGTTGTTCGGGTCGTCGGAGTAGACCAGCTCCAGCATGCTGGCCGACCCCATCATGTAGGAGGTGAAACGAAAGCCGCCCCACTCCATGTCCATGACCTCCCGCGCATCCAGGGCCGAGGTCAGGAAGCGTCCGGCGCTGCGCTTGTCGCGCACGGCGAAGGCCACGTGATCCAGTTTCTCCACCAGGTCCATCTTTAACCTCCCTATAATACTTTTCTGCATTGATAATTTAGTATTTTATCGTATACGGTCTTCCGTCGAAGGTTATTGGGAACGCTATTGACACACTTGGAACAAGACCGTAGTATGAAATCAGATGAATGTTTAGATATTGGTGGCGACTGAGTCATTCGGGCGCCACCAGTTCTATTTCGGCAAAACCACCAATCCATAGCCCAAACAATTGCCACCAGGCCCACACCGCAGTTTTCTCCTTACAATTTCCCAGTCTTGTTTTATCACCTAAAATGCCAGTTGCTATCTCTATCAGCTTACTGCCATGCTTTTCTATTGCTTTCAAGGAGAAAACTGGCGTTACGCCAATGCCTGTTATAATATGTGTGGGTTGGGTTAGTATGGGTGTGTTTTTCTTAGGGAGCAGAAAGAGATGACATATTCACGCATATGTCTTTTATGCAGTAGATTTTATGTTGATACTATTAGTAATCCTAAATATAGCTTTTCGTTTTATCCTATAAACGCGAAAGCAACTACCCATTGAGTATGTATAGATCATCACCTCTTAATAATATCGGTTCTTCTCCATAAAGTATGGGTGAAACGAGGACCATCGTCCACCATCTGCGAATGTTTTATCACTAGTAAGACAAGCGCAGAAGGGAGAGACGATGGTCAAGAAAGAGTATATCGATCA
>JAXHVT010000067.1:0-20879 GCA_034188985.1 Actinomycetota bacterium
CGGGAGCAGGAACGACTGGTCACCGTGACGCTCGATGAAGTCGTAGCTCATAGCCCCCCCTTTTTTTGTCTTAGCTCTTATCTCCTTATCAGCTCTTTTGGCAATACGAGCCGATTTCCTGCTCGGAGAGGCGAGTTCACGTTGTTATCTATTTGGGGTTTATGCAACGGGCTGCTGACCCCGGTTTCTGACGTTTTGAGGGGTTGCGGCTCTCGGTAGGCTCATTCAACGAAACGGAACTTAATCAGAGCCCAAAGGGCGGGGACGCCATCCCTCCAGGTGATCTTCTTGCCCTCCTCGATCTCCCTTCCGGTGTAGGATATGGGCACCTCGTATATGCGTATCCTTTTTTTCAGGATCTTAGCGGTTATCTCCGGTTCGATATCGAAGTGATCGGATTTCAATTCCATACCCTCCAGGGCATCCCGCGTGAACAGCTTGTAGCAGGTCTCCATGTCCGAAAGAGTGGTATTGTAGAGTACGTTGGTGATCAGAGCCAGGAATCTATTCCCCAGGTAATGCCAGAAAAGCATGTTCTTCCTGGGGCCGGTAAAACGGGATCCGTAGACCACCTCCGCCTTTCCCTTCAATACCGGATCCAGCAGGTTGGGATAATCATCGGGATCGTATTCCAGGTCGGCGTCCTGGATGATCATCATGTCGCCGACCGCGGCCTCGATACCGGAGCGCACAGCCGCTCCCTTGCCGCGGTTCTCGGGATGGTATATGACCCGGGTAACGGAATCCTCCTCCATGGCCAGAATGTCCCTGGTCCCATCATTGGAACCATCGTCGACGATAACGATCTCTCTCTCGATATCGCCCAGGTCCACCTGCCTGACCCTGCGCAGTATCTCCTTGATGGTATTGCGTTCGTTGAACACCGGCATTATCACGGATAATTTCATGTTCATCCCTCGCTAATCTACGTCGGCTTACCTTGCCCGTGACGGGCCGCCGCTCCGGATACTCCATATTGCGGGCCCACCGGCTCGACAGATCGAACAGCGGATCCGACACGTTGGGCTCCCATTATCATATATCACCGTATTTTTCGAGATAGTAACGCCGGAACTCCCCGCTCTTGATCGGCTGCCACCATTCCCGACGATCGCGGTACCATTCCACCGTCATCCTGAGCCCTCTCTCGAAATCATATTCGGGCCGCCATCCCAGCTCGCGCAGCCGGGAGGAATCGACTGAGTATCGCAGGTCGTGTCCCGGGCGGTCGGCCACGTAGCGTATGGATTCCTCACCCATCCCCATGATGTTCAGGATAGCCCTGGTGAGCTCCAGGTTGGTCCTCTCCTGTCCGGCACCCACGTTGTACGCCTCTCCGGGTACCCCCGAACGCAGCACCAGTTCTATAGCCCTGCAGTTATCCTCGACGAACAACCAGTCCCTGACGTTCTTCCCCTCACCGTAGAGGGGCACTTTCTTCCCCTCCAGCAGATTGGTCACGAATAAGGGTATCACTTTTTCAGGGTATTGATAGGGTCCGTAGTTATTGGAGCTCCGCACCACGACGGCATCGATCCCGTAGGTCCTGACATAGGAGCGGACGAGCATATCCGCGGACGCCTTGGAGGCGGCATAGGGGCTATTGGGCTGAAACGGGCTGTCCTCCCTGAAAGACCCCTCCTCTATACTGCCATAGACCTCGTCGGTGCTTATCTGTATAAAGCGGACCCCTTTTTCCCTGGACCGCTCCAGTAACCCGTAAGTCCCTATGACATCGGTGTGTACGAAAGCTCCGGGCGAGGTTATAGAGCGGTCGACGTGGGTCTCGGCGGCGAAGTTCAGCACCGCATCCGGACCCCAGTCGAAGGCCTTGCGGATATCACCCTCGTCGCAGATATCGCCTCGCAGGAATTCGTACCTCGGGTTCCCCTCCATGTCGCTGAGATTCTCCGGATTACCGGCATAGGTCAGCTTGTCCAGGTTCAATACCTCGTCCTCGCCGTGCCCGGACAGGACCACGCGTATGAAGTTGCTGCCTATAAACCCGCATCCTCCGGTCACCAACAGGCGCATGGCCACGGCTTCTCCTCCACTACTTCCGATGTAAAATGCGGACAACGTGCCCTGGAATCCCGGCTTCCGGGATCATTGCATGACTATCTCCCAATCGTAGTCGACCGCCGCCTCCTCCAGGCCGACAGTCTCGCCCTCGCCTTGCTTCCCCTGCAAAGCAAGCAGTACCAGGGCCGGTCGTCCCCCAACCACTTTCCATCCCC
The DNA here is from genome assembly GCA_034188985.1 of Actinomycetota bacterium. Taxonomy (GTDB): domain Bacteria; phylum Actinomycetota; class Geothermincolia; order Geothermincolales; family RBG-13-55-18; genus JAXHVT01. The sequence continues at coordinate 2,238 of JAXHVT010000067.1, forward strand.
TCAAAACACCGGGAGGAACAGCTACCTCACGCAGGCGGAACTCCCCCAGGAATATCTCGTTGACCTCCTCCCTGGTGGGTGAATCGTCCCTGCGATCACAGAGCACCAGCTTGATCATGCCCTCAAGGCACATAATCCGTTCCACCGCCTCGCCGCGGTTTATCCAGGCCTCCACCACACCCGGAAAAAGGCGGTGTAAGGAGGTGGAGTGATGGGGGTCGGGCAGCTCCCCTCCCGCCCAGATCTCCATATACAGCCCGTTTTTCCCGGACCGGGTATCCAGCTCCCTGATTTTAAGATCCTCGATCAAGTCAGCCTCCTCAGATCAGGCCCACCATGGAGTTATCCCCCAACACGAAGCGAAAGGTCTTGGGGCGCGCCGGAGACCTCCATATCTCCACATTCTTACCGATAAGGCTGTCTTCCACGCGTCCAGCGATACCCATGATTGAGCTGTTCTCCATGACGATGGAATGCTCTATCTCGCTGCCGGACACGGTGACGTCATAGTAGATGGAGGTGAAAGGGCCGATATAGGAATCGGTGATACGGGATCCCCTTCCGATGATGGCGGGTCCACGTATGGTGCTCCCCATTACCTGCGCTCCCTCCTCCACCACCACCCGGCCGTCGATCCGGGAGTGCTCGTCCACGAGCCCCTCGATGGAGGGCTTGATGCCCTCCAATACTATACGGTTGGCCTCCAGCAGGTCCTCGAGGTGGCCGGTGTCCTTCCACCATCCCGTTATAATATGCGCCTCTACGATGTAACCGTTATCGATGAGATGCTGTATGGCATCGGTGATCTCCAGCTCGTCCCGCCAGGACGGCTTTATGGAGCTGGCGGCCTCGAGTATAGACGGCTTGAACATGTACGCACCCACCAGGGCCAGGTCGCTCGGTGGATCCTTGGGCTTCTCGATCAATTCCACGACCCGGTCGCCCTCCAGGCGGGCCACCCCGAAATGCTGGGGCTCGGGAACGTGGGCCAGGAGGATGAGGGCATCGACGTCCTTGGCTCGGAACTCGTCCACGAAGCCTGTTATGCCCTCCTTGATGATATTGTCACCCAGATACATCACGAAAGGCGTATAGCCCAGGTAGTCCCTCGCGGTGAGCACGGCGTGGGCCAACCCCAGGGGTGCCTCCTGGCGGATATAGGTGACTTTAACGCCCCAGTTGGAGCCGTCGCCTACCGCCTCCCGTATCTCCTCCTCCGTATCCCCGACGATGATGCCTATATCCTCGATGCCCGCATCCCTCAGGGCCTCCAGACCGTAGAAAAGGATGGGTTTGTTGGCCACCGGCACCAGCTGTTTGGCGCTGGTGTGGGTTATGGGGCGAAGCCGGGTGCCCGCCCCTCCTGAAAGGATCAAACCCTTGAGCTCCATAGCAAAGAATTCTATCACAAAAAGTTGAGGGGCATCGGAGCATACGACTCCTTATTCAGCGGATGCATACATATCGTCACTAGGGAAGGGTGAAGCTGTCCAGCATGGCACCCACGATAGGGTCGATCTCATCGACCTGGTCCACGGGATATTGCGCCGTGAAGTAGAAGACCTCGCCGCCGTCCACCATGACCATCACATCGTAGTAGTACTCTTCTCCCGCGGCCTCATAGGTCCAGTACTCGTACATATAATCCGCCCCGTCATAGGTATCGCTTACCGCGTTTGAGGGATCTCTCTCGATCATCCACACGCCCGTGCCTCCGGCTCCGTACTCGTTCTTCACCGTCGTGTAAAGATGATCCAGCCATTCCTGCGCCGACTTTCCCTCGGACGGCAACGCCCAGGCCAGGGCGACGAAATAATCGTTGCCAGGCTGGCTGATGCAGCAGCCGTTGCCCTTCTCCACTTCCTCGCATTCCCAGCCCCCGGGGTAGGAGAGGCTGTAGCCGTATATGTCGTTGGTGTACTCCGCACTCAGCTCAACGGCCTCCTCTTCCTCCACCGGCTCGTAATCCTCGTCCTCCTCCACCGGCTGGGAGTCATCCTCTCCTTCCTCCGTCTCGTACTTGGGTGCGGTGACCCCCGTCTCCTCCTCCGTCTCCACGGCGGCGTCATCGCCCCCGCAGCCGGGCAGGATCAGGGCGGTCGTGAGCGCCAGCAGCAGCGTAAAGCATAGGCCCAGCAGGATATGACCTGGCCTGCGGGCCCTGGAATCCATGCAACCGGGCATTTACCTTCACCCCTTCAAGAAGGCCGTGTATTGAGGCTTACGGCGGCGCCCATGTTCACCCCTATCTCAGGGAGGCGTAAGGCTGTCCATTATCCCGATAACGATCGGCTCGGCCTCCTCGACATCGTCGACGGGGTAATCACCCGTAACGAAGAAGATCTCCCCGCCGCTCTCCATGACAAAAACCTCGTAGTACCGTGAGTAATCACCCGCCGGCACGTAGGTGGTCCAGTAATCATAGGCGTATTCGTATCCATCGAAGGTACCGACGTCGAGCGTGGAGGGGTCCCTCTCAGCGTCAAAAACCGCGCTCATCATGTTGTACTGCTCATCCAGCCACTCCTCGGGCGTCTTGTCCAGGGCCGGGTCGCCCCAGGCCAGCACCTCCCAATCCTCGTGTTCGGGGTCGGTTATGGAACAGCCGTGGCCGTTGAGTATCTCCGTTAGCCCCCAGCTGCTGGGGTAGGACAGGCTGTATCCGTACATCTCGTTGGTGTATTCCTCGTCCAGCTCCACGTATTCCCCGTTCTCCTCCTCCAGCGAATCGTCCTCGTCCTCATCAACCGTGGCCGTCTCCTCTTCCCTGTCCTCCGTGTCCACCGCTTCCTGGCCCTCCCCGCAGCCGCCCAGGGCCACGACCAGCGCGAGCGCGACCAGCAGCAGTATGCATAAGGCAACCAGCATGGGGCGGAACCCGCCGCTCCCGGAGCCGTTAGTGCAAGGCATGAGCCTCTCCTCCCTCGGATAGCGTTAAAACCGATCTTGCCGGGCATCTCCCGGAATCGCTTTTGATATCGGTATTCTACCATGATCACGGCCTTCAGCTCCTCCGGCACGCGGCGCGCTCATACCTTTTCAGGCGCGCACCGTCCGCGTATCGAAAGGGGCTCAACTGCAAGTCAGGCTCCAAGTTATAATGGGATGCACGGTGATGTATTTCAGATCGCGGGAATCAATGACATGTATGATCTCTATGCTCCGCGGAAAGTACGGGAGGAACCTGCGGAGGAGAGGGCCGGGAGATAGGGAGAACGCGGCGGCCGACCTCCAACGTTCCCTGGAACTGGATTCCGATTTCGAAGCGTCAAAAGACCGGCTAAGAGAGCTGGGAGTCCCGGGATACCGATACGACGGGGGCAGGTCATGAGCGTTGGAAATCCGCCGGCCGAAGTCATCGCTTTGGCCCCCGGGAAAGGAGTGGCATCATGAAGAAGTCGATAGCGATCCTCCTCGTCGTTCTCATAGCCGTCCCGCTCATGGCGTTGCCCGGGTGTGGGGAGAGCGAGGAGCCCGAGCCGGTGAGCGGCGACAAAGAACGCGTAAGGGGCGACGTAACCATACTCGATCCGCTGGAGGGCGAGAACTCCCTCGACTTCGCGGTATTCTCGCAAGTCGCGGAGGAGGACATGGATGGCGAAGAGTACGTCAACGTATTCATCTCACCGGAAAGCCTGAGGATAGCGTTGATGATGGCGTATAACGGCGCCAGCGGCGAGACCGGGGAGCAGATGGCGCGGTTGCTCGGCGTGGAGGGCATGAGCCTCGAGGAGGCCAACGGCAGAACGGCGGGACTCCTCGAGCATCTGCAGGACGAGAGCGAGGGGACCCAGGTCGAGATAGCAAACTCCATGTGGTCGAACGAGGATGTATGGTTCTGGGAAGAGTTCTTGGAGCTAAATGAGGCCTATCTGGACGCGGAGACACTTGAGCTGACCGACGCCGACGATGTCAACCAATGGGTCAGCGAGAAGACCCACGGCAAGATAGAAAGCATAGTCGACCGGGTGGACCCCGCCACCATACTGCTGCTGATAAACGCGCTCTACTTCAAGGGGAACTGGAGCGATCCCTTCGAGGAGTCCGAAACGGAGGAGTGGGACTTCACGCTTCAGGACGGTAGCCAGACGGAGGTACCGCTCATGCACCAGTCGGGCTATTATAAATACTACGAGGACCATTCGCTTCAGGCCATAGAGCTTCCCTACGGCGAGGACGAGAATATCAGTATGTACGTCTTTCTTCCCGCCGAGACCTCCGATCTCCAGGATTTTATCGCGAGCCTGAGCGACGATCTTTTCGACGAGTGGATGTCGGACCTCGAGTCACGGGAGGGGGATATCTACCTCCCCAAGTTCAAGCTCGAGTACGATAAGGAACTGGCAGGCACCCTGCAAGCCCTGGGTATGGTGGATGCCTTCGACCCCGAATTCGCCGATTTCTCCGAGATGGTCTCAGAGGAATCGCTGGGAGGCGAGAACGTATATATTAGCAGAGTCATCCAGAAAACCTATCTGGACGTCAACGAGGAAGGGACGGAGGCCGCCGCGGTAACCGGCATCGAGATGCAGGCCACGGCGGCCGATCCGGGAGAGGTGGAGCGCTTCGAGATGGTGGTCGACCATCCCTTTTTCCTGGTTATCCGGGATAACGACACCGGGACCCTCATGTTCATGGGCCTGATCGTCGATCCCAGCTGATAGCATCGGCGGGCGTCGGCACGTTCGGCCCCGCCAGGCGATCTTCACCGGGCCGCCCTTCATCGCAACGACGGCATACGCGAGCGGGAGACGGCGCGAGTCGATACGGGATAGCCGCATCCGTAGGCGAACTTGGGGTAAAGGCTGGAAAAATCGGCACGTTTCACAATGATCGCAGCGCCCCCTTCGGTCCAGGCGGCGGCGTGAGTCCGCTCCAGAACAGGGCTCCGGCTGCCGATTATTAATCACGATGCCAGGCTTTCTTGCCTTATTATGGCAAACTGGATACGCGAAGGAATTCTGTTGTGGAAAAGGAAGCGGTTGTCGTCGAGGGTCTCACCCGCCGGTTCGGCGATTATCCGGCGGTAAGAGATATCCATTTCGAGGTCCTGAGGGGGGAGATCTTCGGGCTGTTGGGCCCCAACGGGGCGGGTAAAACCACCACCATTCGCATGCTTGCCACCGTCCTCACCCCTGACTCGGGCACGGCGCGGATAAACGGTTGTGACATCCGCGAACGTAAACAGGAGGTAAGAGCCGCCCTGGGCGTACTCACCACTTTCGTGGGACTCTACGAGCGTCTGACGGCCCGGGAGAATCTGGAGTATTTCGCCCGCCTTTACGGCCTGCGGGGAAGGGACCTGGAATCCAGCGTCGATAACATCCTGGCCGTCCTCGAGGCCGAGGACTTTCAGCACAAGAAGGCCTCCGAACTCTCCACCGGCATGCGGCAGAAGATAGCCCTGGCCCGCAGCGTGGTCCACGACCCCCCGGTGATCATCCTGGATGAACCCACCCTCGGCCTGGACGTGCTGGCATCGGAGACGGTGCGCGGCTACATGGCCGGCGCCAGGCGGAGAGGGCGTACCCTCATCCTCTCCACCCACGACATGCACATGGCCCAGGAACTATGCGAAAGGGCGGCCATCCTCCATCGCGGGGAGATACTGGCCGTGGATGCCCCGGGCTCCATCATTTCCGATCAGGGTGCCGCCGACCTGGAGAAGGCCTTTATCAAGCTGGTCGAGGGAAAGAGGGCGGGATGATATGAAGCGCGCTATGACTATCTACCTCAAGGAGATGATGGATACGGTGCGCGACCGCCGCACCCTCATAGTAATGATCCTTATGCCCATGATCCTCATGCCCACCATCCTTATCGCCTCGGTGAAGCTGCAGGAATGGTCGAGCAAGAGCCAGGCTGAAGACGTGGTTCAACTGATGATAACCGGGGAGGAGAATGCGCCCGAACTGGTGGGCTTCCTCGCCGGCCAGGAGAAAATCGAGTTAGTCGCGCCAGGAGATGCGGCCGAGCTCCTCAAGGAGGGCGAGATAGACGCCAACCTGGTCATCCCAGTGGAATACCGATCCCGCATCGAGGCGGAACAGCCCGTGGAACTGACCCTCCAGGTCAGCTCCGTGAGAGGAAACTCCCAGGCCGCGGCGGACAAGGTAGCCCTGTACGTCAGCGAGTACGGCTCGAGTGTCATCGAGGGGCGCCTGGAGGAATCGGACGAGAGCCTGGACCTGCTCAATACCGTAACCCTCCAGCTGGAGGATACCGCAAGCGAAAAGGAGAAAGGCGGCACCATACTCGGTTACCTCCTTCCCATGTTTCTGGTTATCTTCGCCATCATCGGTGGGATGTATACGGCCATCGACGTTTCCGCCGGGGAAAAGGAGCGCAAGACCCTGGAACCGCTGTTGATGACCCCGTCCTCCCGCACCGAGATCGTGTCCGGCAAGTTCCTGGCCGTGGCCACGGTATCCATTGTGACAATCATCATCTCGGTGGCGGCTATCTACGTCTCCGCCGCCTTTATCACGACCACCGAGGAGAGCGCCAGGATAGCGGTTGACGTCAAGGCCGTACTCATAATGCTGCCCGTCGCCCTTCTGTTGGCTGCCATGTTCGCCGCCCTGCTCCTGGCCATCTCAATTTACGCCAGGAGCTTCAAGGAAGCGCAGAACTATATAACACCCCTCTATATCGCCGCCGTTCTTCCGGTTATCGTGGCCAACACCGTCTCGAACCTCGGTGATAACCTCACCCTATTCGTCATACCGGGGTTCAACGCCGTGGTCCTTTTCCGCGAACTCCTGGTAGGAGATTATGCCCTCTCTCATATCCTTATCACCGTGACGTCCATGATCTTCTTTACCTGGCTCTCCATCCGCTATGCCGTCCGCATATACTCCAGGGATGACGTGCTCTTCGACGAGCAGGGTAGAAGGGGTCCGCGGTCGAGGCGCGGCTTTATCTTCCGAGGGTAACCGGCACGGCGATCGCCCCTATGACCGGCTTTTTTCCTCCTTGCGGAGACACCCGGCGAGGGAATCGCCCATCACCTCGAGCTGCCAGCTCTTGAGAAGGCCGCTCTTATCTATCTCGTTCAGGCTCACCGGCTTGATGCGCGCCACCGCTTTGAGGACGGCGTTGGGCATCAGGAATCCAGGGTCCAGGCCCAGTTCCTCGGCCCTGGTATCCCGTATCTTCTTGAAGCATCTTATTACCTTCTCCACGCTGTAATCCCTCCTATGGCGTGCCGGCTCGGGGAAGCCCGGCAATTTTGCCCTGGGAACCTTCATCCCCATCCTGATAGCCCTCATAATATCCCCACCAAAAAGAGATGCCTGCCGGGGGGAGAGGATACCCGATTCCTCGGCCTCTTTCAGCGAGCGGGGGTGCGTGGCGGCCAGCTTGAGCAGCCTCTCCGAGCCCACGATCTTGAAACTGGGTACGTCGAGCGCCCTCGCTTTATCCTCCCTCCACTCCAGGAGCTGTTGCAGAACGGCCAGATGCCTCGGCGAAAGGTTGCGCGCTCCCTTGACCCGGGTGAAAGAAGCCCTCCTCTCCGGCAACGCGTCCAGGTTATCCAGAAGCCTGGAGAACTCCTCACAAGCCCAGGCCATCCTGCCCATCTTCTCCATATCCGCGGCCATGCGATCGCGCAGCGGCAGGAGATAGGCAACATCCATGGCCGCGTACTGCTGCATCTCCTCCTTCAGGGGCCTGCGGGACCAATCCGCCTTCTGCCATTTCTTGTCCAGGTCAACCTGAAAATAATCGCTCAGGAGGTTGGCCAGGCCCACCTTTTCTTTTCCCAGAACACGGGCGGCTATCATGGTGTCGAAGATGGGTGACGGTTTGACCCCGAGGTAAGTGAGGAACATCCGCCCATCGTAATCGCCGTCGTGAAATACCTTTTCCTTGGAATCGTCCTCCAGCAAGGAGGCCATGAATGTGAGGTCTACCTTGAGGGGATCGATGACGAAAATCCGCCTGTCGGTGGCTATCTGTATCAAACATATCTTTTCGCCGTAATGATGGTAGCTGTCGGCCTCCAGATCCACTGAGACGCGGCGGCTCTTTTGAAGGTGCTTGTTCATCTCGTGCAATCCCAGCGTTTCGTCTACGTAATCGAATCTCTCCATGTCCATATAATACCCTAAACGGTCCGGCGCCGAGAGCATGCTTGTGAGCGTGTGGATCGGTCCGGTACAACGGACCCGGCGCGTTTCGTTCCCCGCCCCTCAAGCCGTATTACCGCGGCTGTCGCGGGCTTGAGGCCGCCCAACGATTTGTAATTCGCTGGCCTTCCTCGATCGAGAAAACGTTCCCGCGTACCTCGCGCGCACCCGCTGCGGTTTAATGGAACACTCCATTGGGGACGATAATATATCAAGGCGGATGCTTATTTCCAGGAGGTTGTCCCCATTGGCAGAGATACACGTTCTTCACGTTGAGGACGACCCTGACCAACGCTCCTGATACGTCGTAACCTGGAGAGGATCGATCCCGATCTCATCATCATCGAGGCGAGCAGCGCGGAAGAGGCCCTGGAGGTTCTGGAAAAGAGAGAAGTAGACGTCATCCTGAGCGACTATGCCCTGGAATCCAACCTCAACGGCTTGGATCTTTTGAGAACGGTACGCCGGGTGTATCCGACCACGCCCTTCGTGCTCTTCACCGGACAGGGCAGCGAGAAGGTGGCCTCGGAGGCCCTCAGGGCCGGTGCCAGCGACTATATCACAAAGCAGACCGGGCTTATCCAGTTCAAGCGCCTCGTCCATTCTCTGCGAGGTCACGTCAGGGCCCAGCACGACCGCAGGGAGAGGGAGGAAGTAGAGAGGCGTTACCATCACCTGGTCGAGCACGTTAACGCAGGCATAGCCCTTGCAAGGGGAGACCGTTTCATCTACGCCAATCCCAAGTTGCGCGAACTCACCGGTTACAGCGAGGAGGAACTGACCAGCACCCCTTTCAGCGAGTTCTTATCTCAACGATCCAGGACCATGGTCATGGAGAAGTACCGCCTCCGCCAGAAGGGAGAGAATCCCCCGAGACCTACGAGCTGTGGGCAGTCCGCAAGAACGGCGAGGAGATATGCCTGGAGATGACCGCCTCCATCATCGAGAAAGAAGCCGGGCCCTCCACCCTGATCGCCGTCAGAGACATCACCGCGACCAAGGAAAGCGAGGCTCGCGCGCTTCTATTCGAGGAGAGATTCCGACTCGTATTCGAACAGGCCAACGAGGCAATATTCCTGAGCGATCCGGAAGGCCTCATCCTAGACGCCAATCCCGCCGCCAGCCGTCTGACCGGGTATGACCTAGAGGAGATTCGCTCTATGAACGTCCAGGATCTTCACGAACCCTCGGGAAAGCACATCTCGGAGGCGGAGCTCGACAAGGTGCGCCACGGAACCTTCCAGGGCTTCTCCGCCACAGGCATATGCAAGGACGGCACCCTGCGTCACTGCGCCGTGACCGTCAGTATCATACACATGGGGGCTCGCAAGCTGGTGCTGAGCATGGTCATGGAGATACCCGAACCCCACGGCCTCCGCCCGCTCCTTCATTGGGCGAGGAATGGCTTAGGGGGATACTGGACAGATCCCCGGTAATGGTGGTGGGAACGGACCCGGATGGCGGAATCAGGTACTTCAACCGCCAGTCCGAGATCATAACCGGTTTCAAGAGCCAAGATGTTCTGGGGAGCGATATCTTTGACCTACTTATCCCCGAGAATCGTCGGCGGGAGATGCACGACGGCGCCGGCAGAGTCACGCGGGATAACACGACCTTCAGCATGCTTTCCCTCACCTCGATCGCCGATGGAAGCACCCGTCATATCCACTGGAATCTCATCCCCATAATCACCCCGGATGACTCCCCCTTGCTGGTCATGATCGGTGTGGACCTGACGGAGAGCGGCAAGGCCCTGCTGGAGCTAGATAGGCGTATGACCGCGAAGGCGGAGGTCAGATTCAAGGCGGCCATGGAACAGGCACCAATGGTGGCCATCAAGGGTTATAAACGGACTGGAAGGGTCACTTACTGGAACCGCGCCTCGGAGGATCTCTACGGCTTCACCCGCGACGAAGCCCTGGGGATGACACTGGAGGGGCTTATTCTCAACCTTAAGGAGGCGGCGCGGTTCCGCGAGGAGTTGAACGAGGTATGGTATCAAGGACTCCCCTCGACACCCCAGAAGCGGAAAGCCCGCAACCGCCTGGGGGAGACACGCTGGGTTTTCTCCACCATGTTTCCCGTTATAGAGGAGGGGCAATGCGTCGAGGTGTTCTGTATGGACCTGGATATAACCTCGCGCATAAAGCTTGAGGCCGAGGTCATGGAACGCAACCGGGACCTCGAGGCCTTCGCCCATAACATTTCCCACGACCTACGCGCCCCCCTAATAAGCCTGCATGGTTACGCCACCCTGGTGCTGAAGGAATCCGCTGAGGGGTTGAGTCCGGAAGCCACTGAGTATTTGAATCGTATTATCTCCACCGCCAAACGCATGGAGGAGATAATATACTCGCTCCTCGAACTCACCAGCTCGGGTCTGCAAGCCCACGCCCCAGAGCGCGTGAACCTTGAATTGATCCTGCGGGAAATCTGGACGGATAACCATACACTGGTGGACCACACTGGAGCCAGGCTCCAGCTTTCTCTTAACCAGGCCGAGCAGTACGTCAATAACGTACCCATCAAACAGGTGCTGTCCAACCTGGTCGAAAACGCCCTAAAATATCCCAGCGGTACCCGCTCTCCCGTAGTGGAAGTGGGCTCCTTCGAGCAGGACGGCAGGGTGGTGATCTTTGTCGGCGACAACGGCGAGGGAATGCCGCCCAAGCATAAAGACCTGGTCTTCGAGCCCTTCAGCCGCTTGAAGCCCGATGAGCCCGGACTGGGTATAGGTCTCTCCACCGTGAAACGCGTCGTGGAGAACTGGGGCGGTCGAATCTGGCTGGAAAGCTCTCCCGGAGCGGGATCTATCTTCTATTTCACCCTCCCCGAAACAACGCCCGGTTCCTGACCCGGGATGCCGTCCGGCGACATGGCATCACGCGGGTACGCCGTATGTGGACAGCGAAACCGGGTTTTTAAAGATATAACCGCCCGCGAATACTACGGGCATCCCTCCCGCCCGTACCACTTGGATACTCGGCCTCTCTGTGCTTAAGATGCTAAACTAGGGTCGAGGAGTTGGTATGAAACAAAAGAATCCCCGAACCAGAAAGAGATTGCCGGCATCGGAGCGTAAAGAGTTGATCCTGGACGCGGCTATGCGCACATTCGTGGAGTTTGGATACCATGGCGCCATCATGGATACCATCGCCGAGAGGGCCAGCGTGACCAAACCTATACTCTACCGCCATTTCCCCAGTAAGCTGGATCTGCTCCTTTCCATAGTAGACAGGGCGGATAAGCAGCTGAGGAACAACATGATAGATACCACCGCCAAGATAGGTAATTTGTACGAGATAATCGAGAGGGAGGTCAAGGCCCACTTCGATTTCGTGGAAAAATACGACATGGGATACAGGCTTATATACGAGAGCGACCTGCATGTTGACAAGGAGGTCTCGGAGAGGATAAAGAAGACTCGTCTCGACATCATTGACAACGTGGCCGAGAGCATACGTTTGAATACCAACCCGGCCGAGCTCTCGATACAAGACGCCGAGATCATAGGCTTGATGCTGGTGAGCATAGTTGAATCCGTGGCCATGTCCTGGATAAACACCAGGGATAAGCCGCGCGAGCAGTACGAGCGCAATCTCATAAAAGGTATCTTCAGGATTCTGGCCAAGCTCCCGCCTCGCAGGGTATAGGAGCCGTACTTATGCATATATAGAGGGGAGGAAGTAGATGACCGTAAAAGAGCACCTGCGTATGCCCGCCCTAGAGCAGGTCGGGATCGTGGTTACGGACTTGAATAAGGCTATCGACTATTACCGGGGTACTTTCGGTATCGGCCCCTGGCTGATCCTGGAGGGAGAGACGGAATACTGCATGGATAGAGGCCGGGAGATCACCCTCAAGGGCCGCATCGGCATGGGCTACTCCGGCAGAATCCAGTTCGAATTGATTGAGATACTGGAAGGCGACAGCTTTCACCTCCACACCCTCGGCGACCGCGACGAAGGTCTTCATCACCTAGGATTCGCCGTCGACAACCTGGAGGAGCGCCTGGCGGCCTGCCGCGAGGCGGGCATCGATATTTTGCAGCGAGGCACCCTCAAGCAGATGGGCATGACCATCGATTACGCCTACCTGGATACCATAGAGACGGTGGGAGTGATACTTGAGTTCATACAGACCCGCTTTCTCGGCTTCAGGGCTCGTCAATGGCCGTGGATGCTCAAGCTTGTGGCCAGGTTGCAACAGCGCTTCGGCATTCCCTGATTCCGCATTTTGCACTGTTATATGGCCTGCTCAAGTTGCCTTAACCCAGTGCCGATGATTAATTGGCACGGTTTTGTCTGGGGCGTTGTATACTATGGAGAGCAAACGGATTATCATAGAAGGCAAATCCTTCGACCTCAATAATCCTGAGGAGAAGAAAGCCGCTATAAAGGCGTGGCTGCGGTCCAAATCCAGCGATGGATCCCGCCCATCGCCCTCGGGTGGCAGCGAGGAATCCGATCCCGTCTCTCCCGGCAAGGAGCCAGGCTATATCGATCACCAGAGCCAGTGAAGCAAGTCACGGGGGAGCGATATGAGCACTCAAAGAATGCCGGCCGAACAGAGAAAACGCAGTCTACTCAAGGCGGCCGAGCGATGCGTGGCCCGCAAGGGCTACTACTCCGCCACCACGGCGGATATCGCGGCTGAGGCCGGGGTGACCGAGCCCGTACTCTACCAGCACTTCCGTGACAAGGAGGACCTCATCGAGTGCATGCGTGCCACTACCCAGAAGGAGATCAACGTTTACGTCACGCGCCGCGCCTTCAAGCAACCCTCTCCCCTCCGAGGCTTAAGGGAGTTGGCGGCGGCCGTTCTCGACTATACCATCAGGCACCGCAACAAGATGCGCTCCCAGATATACGCCATACCCAACCTCGGCTCGGGAGGCCTGCGTGAGATCCTGAACGAGAACATAAAAACCGCGCACCGAGCGATCCTCTTCTTCCTGCAGGAAGCACGTCGCCTGGGGGAGATAGGTAATGGCGTCGATATCTCCGCTTTCGCATGGAGTTTCCAGTCCATGATCAGGCTTGTATACGTGGCCAACGCCATGGACATCGATGCCATACTCAAGAACAGAGATAAATACATGGACATCATCGACCGCCTCCTGGCGACCGTCTCCACGTCTCGCGATGAGGAGGACTAAAGCGGTGGCCGCAGCGGGACCAAGCGCGAACGACCGCAGGAATCAGATAATCGACGCGGCTATGACCGCCTTCGCCGCCAAAAACTACAACGCCGCCTCCATGGCGGATATAGCCGGGGAGGCGGGGATAACCAAGCGAGCCATCTACCGTTACTTCCCCTCAAAAAGAGACCTCTTCTACGCCGTGAGAAACAAGGTCTACAAATCCATAGTGGAGGAACTGTGGATTAAGATGCCCCCTTCCGATAACATAATCGAACTGGCGGAATCGCTGATGCGCTCCCATATCGAGTTCAGCGTTAAGCACCCGGAGATGTCACGCATCGTCATAAACACCATCTCCGAGGCCGCCAGCAGGGAATTCCAGGCCAATATCGAGGCCTTGCTGCAAGACCGTGCCGACGAGATAGAAGGGCTGATACGCTCCGGGATAGAGGAGGGATACGTGGATCCCAACCTGGATCCAAGGTTCGTGGCCTGGATGATCGTCATGCTGTTCTTCGTGCTCATCTATCTACATGCCGGGAAGGAGGACCCCCTCATACCCCAGGACGAAGACGCAGTGGCGGTGGTTATGCATCCCTTCCTGGAATCGTTGGCCCCAAGAAGGGCCGAGGCCGTCACTCGTATATCTTCTCCTCGTCGTTGAAAGCCTCGGGCGCGTCCAACTCCATATCGCGCTTGCCCTTCACCTCGGCCTCGAGCTCCTTGTAGAACTCGTGCTGGATAATAAGGCTCATGATCTCGTTGGTCCCCGTCCATATGGAGAGCAGACGGCTGTCCCTTACCAGTCTCTCCACGGGATAGACATTGGTATAGGCGATTCCGCCCATTGCCTGCATGACCAGGTTGGCGATATCCCAAGCCACCTCGGTGGAGAATTTCTTGGTCTCGGATACCATGCGGCGCAGCCGGCCGTGCGGTATGCCTGCATCCGCGGCCCGGGCCGTCGTGTATATAAGGCTCTTCATGGCATCCAGCTTGATAAGGCCCTCGGCTATCATGAAGGAGACGGCCTGGAAATTCTTTATCTGTACGCCGAAGGCCTTGCGCCGGGTGGAATAACGGGCCGCCAGTTCCAACCCCTCCCTGGAACCGCCGACACATCCCGCGGCCGAGGTCATGCGCTCCGGCACCATCATGCGGTAGAAGATGCGCGAGGCCTCGTTCTCCTTGCCCACCAGGTTCTGGACCGGAACCCTGGTATCGCGGAAGAGAACCCTTCCGGTACCGCTGCCCCGGGCACCCATAAGCCCGTAAACGGTCTTCACCTCGACGTCGGAATCCCTCTCCACCAGAAAACAGCTCAAGCCGTCCCGGGGGGTAACGTCCGGATCGGTACGGGCGTAGACCATGAAGTAATCCGCCCCCTCGGCGCCCACCACGAATCGTTTCTGACCATGAAGCACGTAATGGTCGCCCTCCAGGCAGGCCGTGCAGGTAGCACCGAAGAAATCGGAGCCGCCGCGGGGCTCAGTGAGGGCCTCGGCGCAAACCATCTCGCCCTTGAGGGTTGGCACCAGGAAGCGCTGCTTCTGGTCCTCGTTGCCAAACTTTTCTATGCACTCCCCCACTATGCTCACCAGAGAATACAAGCATGTAAGGGGTACACCGAGAAGCCCCATCTCTGCGATGGCGATTACCTCCTCCTGCCACCCCATGCCCCTTCCCCCGTATTTCTCCGGGAAGCGCAGCCCAAGAAGATTTCTTCTTCCGCACTCTTCCAGGAACATTTTAGGGAAGGGCGCGATCATGGCGTCCATATCCAGGATGAGCTGGCGTGGCACCCAGCTGACAAGATCGCGGACCTCGTCCTCGAGCCGCTTTTGCTCCTCGGTCATCATAAAATCGAACATCTCTTCCCTCCATAGCTCTCCGCAACGATCTATATCCCGCCGGAATCCATCAGGCCCACCGGCACGATCTCTCCACGGCGCGTTTCCATCCCGCGTACAGGGGACTCCTGGCATCCTCCTTCATGTGGGGCGTGAAACGCCTGTCGATGCGCCTGATGTGGACGATGTCGTCGGGGTACGTCCAGTAGCCGGAGGCGATACCGGCGAGATAAGCGGCCCCCAGGGCGGTGGCCTCCATCATCTCCGGCCTCTCCACCTCCACATCCAGTATATCGGCCAGAAACTGCAGCAGGAAATCGTTGCGCGACGCTCCCCCGTCCGCCTTGATGCTCTTTACCTCTATACCTGTGTCTTTCTCCATAGCCAGTATCACGTCCCTGCACTGGTAGGCTATCGACTCCAGCGTGGCCCTGACGATCTGCTCCTTGGTGGTGGCGCGGGTAAGGCCGATCACCGTTCCCCTGGCATAGGGATCCCAGTAAGGGGCGGTCAAGCCGGTGAAAGCCGGGACCACGTAGATACCACCGCAGTCCTCCGCCTTGAAGGCCAGCTCCTCCGATTCCCCCGCGTTCCTAATAATCTGCAGGTTATCCCTCAGCCACTGTACGGAGGAGCCGGCGCTGGATATGATCCCCTCCATCATATAAGTGGTCTCGCCCCCTATCTTCCAGGCTATCATGGGGGTCAGCCTGTGTATGGAGGCCATAGGCTGGTCCCCGGTGTTCATGTCCACGAAGGTCCCTGTACCGTTGGTGCACTTGGCGCTGCCCGGCTCGAAACAGGCTTCCCCGAAGAGCGCCGCCTGCTGATCGGCCACCACGCACGCAATGGGGATGTTGCCCCCGAAGACTTTCGTAGTCCCGAAATCCCCGCTGGTTTCCCTTATCTCGGGCAGCACCAGGCCGCCCGGGAGCCCGAAGGGTTTCAGGAGTAGGCTGCTCCACTGCATTCCAAAGGGGTCATACATCCCGGTGGCACTGACATTGGAATAGTCAGTGGCGTGGACCTCGCCCCCCGTATACTTCCATACCAGCCAGGCATCGACGGTTCCCTGCAGCAGGTCGCCCCTCTCCGCTTTTTGTGCGGCTCCCTCCACGTTGTCGAGCACCCACCTGGCATGGGCGGAGGACTGGGCGGGGGTCACAGTGAAGTGGGCGGCGGTTATAAGCAGCTTCCCCAGGCTGTTATGCCTCAGCCTCTCGCTCAGTATTGCTATCCTCTGGTAGCCACTCCCCACCACGTGGAGCAACTTGAAGAGCAAGCTCTCGTTAATCCTCTCGCAGTCATCCGACATGCGGGTATCCTGCCATGTGATGGCGTTATAAACGGGCTCTCCGGTCTTGGCGTCCCAGATCAGGCTGGTGGCCCTCTGGGTCGCTATCCCCATGGCCGCTATCTGCTCCGGCTTCACCTCCGCCTCTTCGAGGGCCTTTCTCATAACCTCCTCACATTTCTCGTACAGGACCACGGGGTCCTGCTCCGTCCAGCCGGGCTTGGGGAATACCTGGGGTATCTCGGTATAGACCTCGGCCATTACGTTGGTCTCGTGATCGAAGATAACAGCCCTGACGCCCGTGGTTCCTACATCGTTTACCAGTATATATTTTTCTTTCATCCTCCCCCCTTTTTATTTCCCTTCCTCTTCTTGTATTGGAAGGCCATTTTTATTATAAACTTCCCTTGTCCTTTATTTTCTTCCCGCCCCATCCTCTTAACCATCGAGGACCTCTCCCATCATATGTACGCCACCGCCCCGGGGAACCATGTAGCCGGCGGAGGCTTTGCCGCCTCCTGCGGTTTCCTCTTGTACCCGGGGGTAAGAGCGCGCATCGGAAACGGGCGCAAGGCCCGGGGAGTTACCGGTACCAGGCGGAATCAAGAATCGATATGCAAGCAGCCATGTCGACTACAAGGCATCAATCGTGAAGCCTACTACGTCATGACCCCCCGCACGTCCACCACAGTCGAAATACATCGGACGCTCCACAACCACGCCCGGCCCGGAGGTGACGCACAGACGGCAGGAGAGCTGGTAATCGGGCCCGGCGCTCCGGTTGACGGTCAGGGTAACCCTCCGTCCGGCGGGTACCACCACCTCCCTGGGTTCGAGTGCGCCCTCCTCCTGGGTCATGTAATCCAGCTCGACCGTCGCATCTCCTTCTCCCGGGTTCAGCAGGCAAAGCCACTGCTGGAATCCTTGCCCGGTGTAGCCCTCGGCGAAGAACCACTCGCGTGAAGCCGAGGTGGCGCCCGTAACGCAGTGCCCCCCCTGCCAGCCCGGCGCTCCGTCCCCACGGTAGTCGAAGTACAGGGGACGCTCGGCCAGGAAGGAGCTGGACGAGGACAGCTCGACGGAAACGTCCTTATCCCGGCCCACCACCTCGGGCACGAATACCGAGAAGCGTTTGCCGGGCTCCAGGCCGTAATCCTCGACGAGTTGAGGTCCCTGGCCATCGCCGAACCGGTATACAGCCGTCACGTTTATGCTCGAGGTATGGGGATTCTGCAGGATAAGCCACATATCGAAGCCGTTTCGCGTGGTGCCCTCGGCGAAATAGTAGCCTTTCGCCAGGATCGGAACTCCCGCAACGCAGTGACCGCCCCGCCATCCCGGTGCGCTACGCCCGCTGTAATCGAAGTACATGGATCGCTCAGCCACCACCGGATGGTCAGAATATAGGGTACAAGACGCCTGGTAATCCAATCCCAGTATTTCGTTGACCTTGAATGTGGAACGGGACCTGGGCGGCACGCCCAGACCATCCACCACCTTCTCTCCCTCCTCCTGGGTCTGGAAATGAAAGGCGAGGTTGCCGGGGAAATCGCCCGGGTTGAGCACGCATATCCACTCATCGAAGCCCTGCCCCGTGTATCCCTCGGCGAAATAAAGGGTCTCCGCCGGTCTATCCGATCCCGTGCTGACGTGTCCTCCTCCGCATCCCTGGTACTCGAAATAGATAGGGCGTTCCGCCACGATATCCTTCTCGCTGGTTACCACGGCGGACACCTCCCTGGCGGGACCAACTATGGAATTGACGTCCACCGTGGTCCTGAAGCCAACAGGTATATTCACGCGTAACTCGCGGCTCTCACCGTCGGGGAAGAGGAATTCCACCCATGCCTCGGCTGGCTCGTCATCCGCATTTCCCAGGCACAAGTACTCCTGGAAACCCTGCCCCGTGTATCCCTCGGCGAAATAAAAGCTTGATCCTGGCGACACCGGCGATCGGCCTTCCACCGTCGCCTCCAGTACCAGCGGCCTCTTTCCTATGACGATCCCGTCCACGGTCATCCCGCCTTCCCCATTCCCGGAAACCCCACTCACCTTTTCTCTCTCTCCGCTCATCAGGTCCACGATGTACAGGGAATCAAATGAGGGATCGTTCACCGTAAGGGCGAGCGAGTCGTCCGCGTCGTTCGACTTCCATACCCCCATGGCCAGGTCCCCGCCGGGGAGCGAGAAGCAGTGGGCCTCCAGGGTGGAGGGATCGGAGCA
>JAXHVT010000068.1:0-30555 GCA_034188985.1 Actinomycetota bacterium
ACCGACCTGCAGAAGCAGGTCTTGGGCCTTCTCGGCGTGCCGCTTTCTGCCTACAGCCGGGGCTGATGAGAGCCCGAGATAATTCGGAGAAATCATCGCCGAGATGTGCGGAATGAGAGTCCCGAGGCCGAGGACCAGGAGGATTTCGGGAGGGCCTTCGTCAAGGACTAACGGAATGACGGCATCGAGGTCAAGCTTATGGCCCCGCCGGGCATCGCCGTCACCTACGGGGTGATCCCCATGATCAGGCGGATGGGCATAAGGCCGAACCTGATAGGGGGCGATTGAGATGGGTTTCGAGGGAGTCATCTTAAGCGACGAGTACCGGGAGAAGAGGCACCTCTTCTCCGGCATGCAATTTATAAGGATGATCACGCAGCAGCAGCATATGGAGGAGGATACCAGGAAGAGGGTTGTGGAGGAGCTGCGGTAGGTGGTGGGCGAGGATAACTGCAGCGACAACCCCGCCGTATTGGCCCCTTACAGCCTGTACCCGCTGGTCACCCCAGAGATCGCCGACAGGCCGGCCACCAGGGAATTCTTCGAGGACTATGCCATGTACAAGCGGCCCCCCACCGAACTGGTGAACCTGTTGACCAAGACGATGGGAGCGTTCTCGGTGATGCCCATAGTCTGGGTGGGTATAGGCAGCCCGGAGAAGATCCAGGCGGTAGAGAGATTTATCTGGGAGGAGCTGGCCGGCAGGCGCGGGCTGGGCATCTGGATAGCCTACTTCCATCCCTTCGACCAGTGCCGCTGCTTCCTCCTGAGCTTCTACACCTACCGCTTCGGCGAGAGGCAAGAGCTTATCCTGCAGGACACCCTGGAGAACATCACGCGCCAGGGTAATCCTTGGGGACAGCCCAG
The DNA here is from genome assembly GCA_034188985.1 of Actinomycetota bacterium. GTDB lineage: Bacteria > Actinomycetota > Geothermincolia > Geothermincolales > RBG-13-55-18 > JAXHVT01. The sequence goes on from JAXHVT010000068.1 coordinate 868, forward strand.
GGCGGACAGGGGAGCCTGGCTCGAGTGGGCCGGAATCAAGGCCTACCGGGAAGGGAATGATTATCTGCTATACCTGGGATGCCTGCCTTCCTACGACGACTGCTGCCGCGAGGCCGCCGCCGCCACGGCCGGTCTCCTCTCGAGGGCCGGCGTCTCCTTCGGGGCCCTGGGCGGGGAGGAGGACTGCGACGGCAACGAGGTCAGGATGCTGGGTGAGGACGGGCTCTTAGAGCACCTGGCCCGTGGAAACATAGAGAGATTCCGGGAGATGGGAGTGGACAAGGTAATCACCATCTCCCCCCACTCCTACAACGCCATGAGGAACGAGTACCCGGAGCTGGGCATGGACTTCGAGGTCTATCACTACACCCAGGTGCTCCGGGACCTGGTCTCCTCCGGCCGGATAGTGTCAAGCGAGAGCGCCGCGTCGGCGGTCACCTATCACGACCCCTGCTTCCTGGGCAGGTATAACGGCATCTACGATGAACCGAGGCGTCTGTTGACCTCCATACCCGGGCTGGAGCTGAAAGAGATGATCCGCGGAAGGGAGCGATCCTACTGCTGCGGGGGCGGGAGCGGCGGGTTCTGCGCCGACTACCTGGGCGGCGCCGAATCCAGCCCCAGCCGCAGCCGCCTGAGGGAGGCCCGCGATACCGGCGCCGGGATACTCGCCGTGGCTTGCCCGGCCTGCCTGACCATGATGGAAGACGCCCTGGCCGCGGAGGGGCTGGAGGAAGAGATGGCGATAGAGGATGCCTCCGAGCTGTTGGCCGGGGCGGTAACCTGAGGATTCCGCCACGATAAGAGCGGGCGGAGGAGAAAGGGATTAGGTCCGGCATTGATATCCGGCCGCAGATCACCCACACACGGCGGCTGCACACTTCCTGCGTCCCCCCGTGCCTGGAGGAGGTCGTTGGATGTTATAGTAGTCATCAAGGCAAGAGGCGTGAGAAAAAGGCGGCGAGGGGATGCTGGGCCTGGAGGAGCTCAAGGAGCATATCAAGGTAAGCGACAAGTTGGTGGAATGTCCCGTCAAGGGCTGCGACAAGAAGGTGTCCAGGCAGGTAGAGGGCTTCCGGCGCAAGAGGAAATTTCAATGCCCCGAGCACAGGATATATATCTCGCCCACCACCTTCGAATACGAGTTCGATACTGATAACCTGCTCTGGCGCGGCCGGGAGGACCTGGAGCTGCTCAACGGGATAAAGGCCTTGAAGGGTGAGAGCGGGATGGCCCGGGACGACAGCGAGGACGCCGTTACCTGGAACGTATTCCGCTTTCTGGACAGGAGGGGCCTGGTCGCCGAAGTGATGGGGTCTCTGCTCGATACATCCCTCGAGGGCGCCGAGACGATGTACTGGTCCTACAACCCGGGCGAGGGAGCGGCCTGGTCGAAGTTGCGCAGGGCCCGGAGAGAATTCGGGGAGCGCCCCAGGATCGGCGCCGGGCCGGACCTGTTGATCGCATCCCCCGGCGCCCTCGTCTTTATCGAGGCCAGGCTGACCTCGGACAACGAGAGCGTACCCCGTAAGGACGAGGCCACCAAGTCGTATCTGACAGGGGGGCAGTTCTGGTTCCCCAGGGTGTTCTTGTCCGATTACAGGACCATCGCCGTGGAGGAAAAGAGGTACGAGCCGATGCGTTTCTGGCTGCTGGGCTCCTGGATAGCCGCGCGCATGGGCATCGATTTCTACCTGGTCAATCTGGTCCCCGAGGGTAAGGAGCAGGACATCGAGAAGACTTTCGGAGCGCATCTCCGCGCGGGAGAGGAACGGGTTTTCAGGCGCTTGAACTGGGAGGATATCTACCGGGAGATACTCAAAAGCGATACGGACAGGGCGGACAAAGAAAAGGTAACCGGCTACATGGAGAACAAGTCCGCGGGATACGATCGCAAGGGCGAGCTGCGGGGGGCTTTCCGGCTGCGGTGACCGAGCCTTGCGGCTGGAGCAACGGGTTTGCGGGGTACTTGTTACCTCGCGGGGCGGCCGAAGCGCGGCGGGTTATCTATCGAGCGTGGTGGCGAACTCCAGATCCTCCCCGCGCAATGGTTGCAGGAGGTTCCTCGCCGCCTTGAGCAGCTCGGGCAGGCCGCCCTTTATCTCCGAGAAGGGAACCCCTTTTTTCAGGTAGACGTTCTTCCAGTACCTCTGCGTGCCGCGGTCCTGCCAGGCGCATATCCAGAAGCTGAAGGTAAGTATATCCTCGTCTTCCATGCGTATCTCTATCAGCTTTCTGATATCCTTCCCCCATTCCAGGCGGCGGTTGGGCCAGCTATGGTAATTCTTCGCAATTATCATACGGTTGGAAGCGGCGAAGGAGGCCAAGGCGTCGTCTATCTCCCTGAGCGGGGCCTCCATGGGGCCCCATCCCTCGTGGTGGCCGCCGATATCATCGGGCATGCGGGTTCCTCGGCTGACTCAGGCCGGCCGGGTGAGCTCCATCTCCAGAAAGGCGCGGTCCTGCCTGAAACCCAGCCTTTTGAACTTGGCGATGGACTTCTCGTTTCCGGCGTCGACGGTGGCGAAAAGGCCGGTGCAGCCCTTGGCGCTGGCCGATCTTTTAGCCTCCTCCACCAGCTCGACCTCTATCCCCTGGTCGCTGTAACCTTCGTTTATTACCAGCTCGGTTATGGTGGCGCGCTTCTTGCCGTCGGCGATGGAGAGCCTGACATGGAAAACCAGGAGGCCGACTTTCTTGTCGCCGTCGGTGGCCAGAAAGCAGGTCCACTCCGGAGAGGAGAGTATGGAGCTGAGGGTGCGGTGCCAGGGATGCGGGTCGGTGTAGGATTCCTTCCCGGCCCGGTCCTCATTTCCATCCGTTTTCGAGACAAGCTGCGAGATATGCCTGGCATCGGCCAGGGTCGCCTTTCTTATCAACATGGTCACCGCCCCTTTGACGTTATCTCGGCTATACCGTGCGCCGCCGTACATGTCCTTATACATTTCGCCCGCGGGGGCGCTATATTTCATTTCGGTCAAATCGTTCTGATCGTTGAGAGGGATATCGTAAAGGGCTTCCCCCGTCGGGCCGAAACCAATGATTGGAGCCAGCGACCGTCAGAACAGGATTTTACTCCGGTTGCCCGTTGAGGTATATCCTCTCGATATTAGCAGTCGATTAACAATATAGATAGAAACCGCTTGGACCCACGGCCCGTCCCGGCGAGGAAGGAGCATCGAGAACGGATGGGGTAATAGTAATATATACGGGTAAGATAGAGGAGCTCGAAAGGATGCGATATGAGCGGAAAGAATAGATGCGCCATTACTATCTCGAGAGCGCGCTTCGACGCCCTTATCTTCGACCTGGATGGCGTTATAACCGGGACAGCCGAGGTCCATACCGCCGCGTGGAAGAGGATGTTCGACCAGTTTCTGAGCGAGAGAGCCGGCGGAGGGGATTACCGGCCCTTCGATTCCGTATCCGACTACCTGGAATACGTGGATGGCAAACCGCGTTTCAAGGGGGTGGAGAGCTTCCTCGAATCGCGCGGTATAGACCTCCCCTACGGCACCCCCGACGACGCTCCGGACGTGGAGACTGTGTGCGGCCTCGGGAACAAGAAGAACCGCATGTTCTTGAAGCTCATCAAGGACGAGGGGGTGGAGGTGTATCAATCGTCCCTGGATCTCATCGAGAACCTGCGGCGCCGCGGTTACAGGATCGCAGTGGCCTCCTCCAGCAAGAACTGCACCGAGGTCCTGGAGGCCGCCAACGCGACCGACCTGTTCGAGGCCCAGGTGGACGGCATAGACATTGAGAGCCTTGACCTGCAGGGCAAGCCGTCCCCGGACATGTTCCTGGAGGCCGCCCGGAGGCTGGACGTCGACCCCGGGAGAAGCGTGGTGGTCGAGGACGCCATCTCGGGGGTACAGGCCGGGAGGGCCGGGGGTTTTGGCCTGGTGATCGGCGTCAACCGGGGTGACCAGGCGGAGGCCCTCTTAGAGGAGGGTGCCGACCTGGTGGTGGACGATCTTTCCGAGATAGACGTCGAGGTCACTATAGAGCAGCTAGAGGATGCGCTGGATTCCTTCGGGGAGATAGAGGAAAAGGTCAGGGACCGCAAGGTTGTGGCCTTCCTGGACTTCGACGGCACCCTCAGCCCCATCGTTTCCCGCCCCGAGGACGCGGCTCTCCTGGAGGGGATGCGCGATAAGCTGCTGGAGCTGGCCGCGCAGTGCCCGGTGGCCATCATCAGCGGCAGGGGGCTGGCGGATGTGAGGAACCGCGTCGGCATCAAGGACCTCTACTACGCGGGCAGCCACGGCTTCGAGATGGCCGGTCCCGATGGTTTCCAGAAGGAGAACGAGGAGGCGAGGGGCTTCCTCCCGGTTCTGGATGAGGCCGAGGAGAGCCTCAACCAGCTTCTGGCCGGCATCGAGGGCGCGCAGGTGGAACGGAAGAAATACACCATCGCCACTCATTATCGCAACGTCAGGGAAGAGGAGGCGGGATCGGTTGATGGTATCGTGGAACGGGTACACGCCCGTTATCCCCGGCTGCGCAGGTCGGAGGGCAAGAAGGTCTACGAGCTGCAACCGGATATCGATTGGGACAAGGGCAGGGCCATCGAGTGGCTTATGGACACCCTGGATCTCGCCCGGCCCGAGGTGGTCCCTTTCTACATCGGCGACGATATCACCGATGAGGACGCCTTCGAGGTCCTGAAAAGCCTGGGGATAACTATCGTTGTCAGGGATGGTTCCCGCTGTACCAAGGCCCAGTACAGCCTGGGAAGCCCCGCGGAGGTGGGGGAATTCATCTCCCTGCTTACCGCCATGCTGGAGGAGGAGAGCTCCTGGCTGCTGGTGAACGAGGGATTCGATGCCGAGGAGGAGGGGCTGCGAGAGACCCTATGTACCCTGGGCAACGGCTACTTCGCCACCAGGGGAGCGGCCCCTGAATCGAGGGCCGACGGCGTGCACTACCCCGGTACCTACCTGGCCGGAGGGTACAACCGCCTCGAGACCGAGATAGCCGGCCGCACGATCGAGAACGAGGACCTGGTCAACTTCCCCAACTGGCTGTGCCTCAGCTTCCGCGTCCCGGGTGAGGAGTGGTTCAACCTGGCAGACGTGGAAATACTTACCTATCAGCAGGAGCTGAACATCAAGAGGGGAGAGCTGTACCGGGCGATCTACTTCGTCGACCGGGAGGGGAGGGAGACCAAGCTGCACGATCGGCGTCTGGTGAGCATGGCCGACATGCACCTGGCGGCGCTGGAGATGATCATCGTCCCCGTGAACTGGTCGGGGAAGCTGGAGATATGCTCCGCCCTGGACGGAACGGTGGACAACAGCGGCGTGGAACGCTATATGGAACTGAACAACCGGCACCTGGAGGCGGTGGAGACCAGGGGCATCAACGATGACGCCATTCTCCTCGAGGTGCGCACCAACCAGTCCAGGATAAGCATGGCCCAGGCCGCCAGGACGGCGGTTTTCGTGGGGGAAGAGCACCTGGCCCCCGAGCGCACGCTGGTACAGGAGCCGGGCTATATCGCCCAGCATATATTTCTGGACGTGGACAAGGGCAGCAGGGTGGTTATCGAGAAAGTCGTCGCCATCTATACCTCCCGGGACGTGGCCATCTCGGAGCCGGCGCTGGAGGCGCAGAAGGCGGTGCTGGCCGCGGACAGATTCGCGGGATTATTCAGGGCGCACAACCTGGGCTGGAGCCAGCTGTGGCGCAGGTTCGGGCTGGATTTGCGACTGTACAGTCGGCCCGAGCAATACTACGTGCAGAGGATACTGCGCCTGTACAGCTTCCACCTGCTGCAGACCGCCTGCATGCATTCCCTGGACATCGACGTGGGCATGCCGGCCAGGGGGTGGCACGGCGAGGCCTATAGGGGCCATATCTTCTGGGATGAGCTGATCATATTCCCCTTCCTTAATTTTCATAACCCCATGATTACAAGGAGCCTGCTGATGTACCGTTACCGCCGGCTGGGCGAGGCTCGCAAGGCGGCCAGGCGTCTCGGTTACAAGGGGGCCATGTTCCCCTGGCAGAGCGGCAGCGACGGCCGTGAGGAGACGCAGCAGGTACACCTCAACCCCAGGTCCGGCAACTGGATTCAGGACAACTCCCACCTGCAGCGCCATATCAACGCCGCCATCGTCTACAACGTGTGGCAGTATTACCAGGTGACCGCGGACCTGGACTTCATGTCCTGGTACGGTGCGGAGATCATCCTGGAGATAGCCCGCTTCTGGGCATCCCTGGCCGAGTACAACGAGGAGATCGACAGGTACGAGATAAAGGGGGTCATGGGCCCGGATGAATACCACGATGCCTATCCCGGCGCCAAAACCCCAGGCCTGGACAACAATTCCTGTACCAACATCATGGTGGTCTTCGTCATGAACCACGCCCTGGAGATGTTCGACCTGCTTACCGAGCAGAGGTCGAGAGAGCTTTGCCAGAAATTGTCTATAACCAGGTCGGAGATAGAGAGGTGGAAGGAGATAAGCCGCAAGATGCGGGTGGTGTTCCAGGACGGCGGCATCATCAGCCAGTTCGAGGGATACGAAAGACTGAAGGAGTTCGACTGGGAGGCCTATCGCAAGAAATACGGCAATATCCAGCGCCTGGACCGCATCCTGGAGGCCGAGGGGGATTCGCCCAATAGCTATAAGGTATCCAAGCAGGCGGACGTCCTGATGCTCTTCTACCTCTTCTCATCCGAGGAACTGGGGCAGATGCTGGAACAACTGGGCTACGAATTCAATCCGGAGATGATACCCGCGAACATCGATTACTACCTCAAGCGCACCTCCAACGGCTCCTCGCTGAGCTGGATCATCCATTCCTGGGTGGCGGCCCGACGCGACCGCAGCCATTCCTGGGAGTTGTTCAACGTGGCCCTGCTGACCGACTTCACCGATATCCAGAGCGGGACCACCCCGGAGGGGATCCACCTCGGGGCCATGGCCGGCTGCGTGGACATGTTGGGTAGGGGCTATACCGGCCTGGAGTGCCGGGGCGACGTGCTGCGCTTCAACCCCGCTTTCCCCGAGGAGATGGACGGCATGAAGATGAGCCTGCACTATCGCGGGCAGTGGCTGGAGCTGGATATCGCCACCAGGAAGTTGAAGGTGCACGCCCTGTCCGGCGGCGCCGTTCCCATCAAGATAGAGGTCGACGATACCGTGGTGGAACTGGAGGAAGGCGCCACTGCCGAGCTCTTCCTCTAACAAGAGGGGGTCAGGCATCGACATCCGACATTTCTCTCTCCGTCTAGCACCGGGATTAGGCTGTGAAATGTGCCTGAGACTTATCGCGGCATAACGGCATCATCTGGATCATTCACTCCCGGTACCCGAAAATGTCAGATTCCTGAGGCTGACCCCTTTTTCTGACGTTGTTACTCTTACGTTATTTGAGAAATCCATCTAAACGCTATATTGTATAAATAGGTCATATAGGTTTGCCGCAAAGGTTTAGTCGTATAACCCGAGCCTGTTGAGGCCTGGGATTTTTATTTGTCTTGAGTCAGAGGACCATAGAGAGGGGAGATGTGATGAAGGCAGGTCCTAGTAAAACCGTGGTCTTCGATTACCAACTCTACAACAAAGACGGCGAGCTCATGGAGTCGAGCGGCGAGGGGAATCCCCTGAGCTTCGTTTTCGGTGGGGGCACCATTATCCCGGGCTTGGAGAAGGGGCTCGAGGGGCTGGAGCCTGGAGACACCAGGGAGATCGTCGTGGAACCCGAGGAGGCATACGGCGTAAGGGATCCCAACCTGGTACAGCATGTTCCTAGAGACCGTTTTCCCGAGGGATTTGGTTTCGAGGAAGGAATGTCCTATTCGGCTACGACCGATGGGGGCGATAACGTGAGTTTCCTGGTCGTGAACCAGGATAACGAAAATGTTGAGATAGACCTGAACCACCCCCTTGCGGGCGAGACGCTGCGTTTCGAGGTGATAATCAGGGATGTTCAGTACGTCGAAGCATAGATCTTGAGGATACGGCTATTGGTATATCATCGGAAGGAATGATAATGAAGAAAGAGGATTCTCAACGTCCCGACAACCAATCCAGAAGGATGGGTCGCAAGAAAGACCCCCGCCTGGAGGCCTTGATATCCGAGTGGAAAAAGGGTGAAAAGGAGAGGTGGAGGGGGCACAAACAGTCCGAGGGCAAGAAGAAGCGATAAGCCTGGAACCGGGTTATGGGGCTGCGCGGCGGCAGGGCGGAGAGTGAGATACTGGACCGGCTGGGGAAGAAGGCCGGAGATCACCTGGAGTTTTTCAACAGTTATTCCCGGGGAACCCTCCTGGCATTTCAGGAGGAGTTCGACCTTGGTGATTCCCGAACCCTGAAGGCCCCCACGGCCATGCCGGGAATCGCCCTGCGGGGGGAGGCCTACGGCGCTGTGGTGGGAGCGCTTTTGGCCCTGGGTATGGTCTTCGGTAGAGAGGATCCGGATGATTATCAGGCGCTTGAGCACCCTGGCGGCGGCACGCGACCTGTGCGCCAGCTTCGAGGAGGAGTTCGGGAGCTGCATGTGCGCCGGTGTGCACCAGAATATCTTCGGACGCAGCTACGATCTGATGAACCCGGTGGAGATGATGGAGTTCGTCGAGGCCGGCGCCGATGACCCCGGCGTTGGTGGCGTGATGTATCCACAGCCACTCCGGCATGTTCTCCTTTAAATCCGGCCTGAAACCGGCGGAGGCGAAGAGGTTCACCACCCGGTCGAGCAGCTCCCGGCGGTTGCCCTGCATCATGCCGATGCGGTAATCGTCGCGAACGTTCATGTATAAAACGCCCTCGGAGGGCCCGCCGTTGGCGGCGGCGAATCCCCACACGTAGCGGGAGCGGGGGATTATCTCGTCGACGGCCCCGGTTCCCTCCCAGTTGGCGCAGAAAGGAAGGAAACAGGCGTCCGGCGAGACCTTGTCAGCGTATTCTCCCAGCGCCGCGATCAACTGGTATTCCTTGGTGGGAACCATTACCAGCTCGTATACCGACTCGGGCGCGACTTCCTCCACCACCCTGGGGCGGTACACCGTAGCGTATCGTGGTTCGCGCCCCTGACGCATATCCAGGATGTCCAGGCTCACGCTGTCTTCGTAGCGCTCCCTTTTTCCCTTGCGCACCACATGGGTGATGTCAGCGCCCGCCTCCGCCAAGGCCCAGCCGTAGACGGTGCCTATATTTCCCAAGCCGATTATCAATACCTTCACGGCCGCCCCTCCTTTGCAACGGAGAACCCCGCATCCGCTCCTGGTATCATGATTCTACCATTCCCGGGGATGATAGAATGTCGACATCCCGGGATAGTCCGGGCAGGTTCCGGCGTGTGATGACGGGCATGGCGGGTGCGTCAGGATGGAGAGAAAGCGCATGAGTACAGCGGAACGGGCGAGAAAGGCCGTGCTTAGTTGTGACCTGCTCATGCTGGCCGCTGTCCTCTTCGTGGTCCTGGTCACGGCGGCCGTGATCCTCTACCCGGGGAGCGACCGCCTGGATAGCGGTACCAGCCACTACTCCTTCTCCCGCAACTTCCTGAGCGAGCTGGGGCAGACGCGCACCTTCGCCGGGCAGGCAAACTATCCCTCCATGGTCCTCTTCATCGTGGTGGTATCCCTGGTGGGACTGGCCCTCATCCTCTTCGGCCTCAACCACTGGGTTGTGTGGAGGGAGAGGATGAGAGGGCGGGCGCTCGTCGAAGCATCCCTGGCAGCCTGCGTCCTGAGCGGGGTGGGCTTTATAGCCATCGCCGCCAACCCCCAGAACCTCAACTCCACCTCCCACGTTATCGCCACCCGGTTCGCCTTCTTCTTCCTGCTCGTCTACATCATCCTTCTCCTGGCCATGCAGGCGCTCAACGGCTGGGACAGGAGGCTGATCTACGCCAACGCCGTGTACCTGCTGCTGCTGGCCGCCTACGTGGCCTTGATAAGCTCGGGGGTCGACATGGACACCGAAAGCGGCCTGGTTACCCTGGTCGTCGCCCAGAAGGTGGTCATCCTGGCCTCTATCATCGACCTCGGCCTGCAGGCCCACGGCATGAAAAAGGCGGCGGCGATAGTGATGGTAGAATCAAAAACGACGAAATGAGCACCCCGGTGCAGAAGGTTGGCTTTACTCTGGATCGAAGTATAAGAATGACCCGGATTTGAGATGGAGCCGTAAGAGGCGGGGAAAGGAAGGCGATAGGCATGTTCCGCTTGGGTGAGGCGCTGCACGGACGGCCGGTAGGCACCGAAGACGTGGAATGGCTGCAGGAGAAGCTGCTCTTCGACCGCATGCCGGTACGGGACCGCTTTCTACGCTTCTTCGTCCTTATATTCCTGTCGGGAATAATCGCCACCTACGGGGTGGTCAGCGATTCCACCGCCGACGTCATCGGGGCCATGATCATCGCCCCGATGATGACCCCCATCACGGCCATCTCCCTGGGCGCCATCAGCGGGGATGTGCGCAATATCCTGAGATCTCTGATGGTGGTGGCGGGTGGAACCGCCATGGTCATCGGCGTCTCCTACACACTGGCCGTGCTGGTGCCCGGTGCGCTGCAGCTGGCGGGGAACTCCCAGGTCGCTTCGCGCACCTCGCCGCGGCTCATCGATCTCATCATAGCCCTGGCGGCGGGGGCGGCCGGGGCCTTCGCTACCTCGCGGGAGGATATCTCCGACGCGCTGCCCGGCGTTGCAATAGCAGTCTCGCTGGTGCCGCCCCTGGCCGTGGTGGGCATCACCCTCTCGGTGGGCGAGTACGGGCAGGCCTGGGGGGCCATGCTACTCTTCCTCACCAACCTGGTGGCCATCATCGCCGCCGGGCTGGGCATATTCGCCCTGATGGGCTACGGCTCGGCGTCGCTCGGCCTGGTTAGCCCCAAGGCCCGCCGCCTGTCGATAACCGTGGTGATAATCGTGACTCTTATCATAGCCATGCCCCTGGCCGTATCGGGCTATAACATCTATGCAAAAGAGACCTTGAAGAGGGATACGCAGAATGCGATAAACCAGTGGATCGGCGATACGGACTACGACATCGTCTCCGTCAAGATCTCCGGCGGCGAGGTGAATGTGATAATCGCCGGACAGGGAAATCTGCCCCCGTTCAAGGAGCTGCTTGCGGACCTGGAGGAACGCGCCGGCAAGGTGAAGCTCAACATGCAGGTGGTCCCGGAGGTCAGGATGTCGGGCGAGACCAGGACTTGACCCCCCTCAAGCGTTGCCGGATGAAGATGGTTCCTGGCTTGATAATAAAAACACTTGTGGTGTTCCCCTGGAGTTATTCTTGCGTCTTCCTGTAGGCATAGGAGACGAGTGGTTCCTCTAGAAATTCCGCTATCGCTTCGTCTTCGTTTTTACCTTCGGGAAGATTCAGAACCGCGATTGCCCCTTCGTACGGACCAAGGAATTCATAGGTTTCCACCGTACAACCATACCTCGCGGCTAGATCGTGTAGCTGGCTTGTCGAAGCCTGAAGCGTTTCCTGATTGCCCTCCACATAGTCATTTTGTTCATCATCTTCCTGCACTGCCTGTTCCTCTGATTGCTCGGAATCGTTCATGCCATGTTCCTGCATGGAAGCCTCATCGTTTCTGCCGCACCCCACGAGGATGAAGAGCAGAATCGAGATCAGCATGGCGGATAAGACGATCATGAGCAGCTCTGTTCGATCAGCTTCTGGCCGTCGTTTCAACACCAGATGCACCCCCTCTTCATGATCCGGTTTTCCGGTTCCCGATACTCTACCCTATCCAATACGTAGTATAGAAAATCAGGCGAAAATATCGGGATATTTATCTTGATAACAACTCGAGCTGATATAATGACTTTTCGGTCAGGGCTATAGGAATAATGTCAGGGGGATACAATGAAGAAAATATCGATTCTTCTCACCGTTGTCGTTACATCCGTATTGATCATGGCTTTCCTTGGTTGTGGCGGCGGTAAAAGCAACGATATGGAAGCTGTAGACAACCTCTTGCGAGAGGCTGAGGATCTGATCCAGAGCGGGGAGTCTGAAGAGGCGATCGAAAAATGTGACCTTGCCCTCGAGATCGATCCTGAAAACGCTGATGTTTACTGCGATCGAGGATATGCCTATCATGATTTGGGTCAATGCGAGAAGGCCATGGACGACTTCAATAAGGCCATTGAGCTCGATCCCGAACTGGCGACAGTATACTACAATCGTGGTCAGACCTTGATCGATACGGATGATTACGAGGCGGCGCTAGGAGATTGCACCAAGGCCATCGAGCTCGATCCATATCTAAGCGTCGCCTATAACAACCGAGGATTATGCTACCTTCTGCTCGGGCAATACGATGAATCCATAGCCGACAGCGATAAGGCCTTGGAGCTCGATCCCCTTGCGGCGGTTACCCATGTGAACAGGGGACGCGCCTATGGAAAGCTCCAAGAATGGGAGAGAGCTCTCGAGGATTACAACCAGGCGATCGATATCGATCCAAGTCGCCAGGATGGCTATTTCTATCGTGGCAACGCATATTTCCATCTGGGAGTGCTCGATAAGGCAGTTGAAGATTTTTCAAAGGCTATTGAGCTATATCCCGAGGATTCATCGGCCTATCATAACAGCGCCGCCGCCTACGGGGAAATGGGCGAGCTCGAGAAATGCCTGGAAGATTGCACCAAGACCATAGAGCTCGATCCGGAGGATACCCTGGTATATTACACGAGGGGGATAGCTTATAAGGGACTTGGCCGGGAGGAAGAGGCCATCGCCGATTTTCAAAAAGCCCTGGAAATCGACCCGATGCTCGAGGGGCCGAAACAGAATTTACGGGAAATGGGCGTGCCGGGCTATTGAGCGACATGTTCGCGGGGTTTATCCATGGGTATCCGTCCAGGTTTGGCCTGGAAGCGTTTTAATTACCTCGCACGATGATCCCATAAGCCAGGTAACGACCTCCTATATACATGGCATCGTAATCGCTCAAGAATACGCGGCGTTGTTCCATATACTGTGGAATACCTCGCTGTTGACTGTATAATGCTCTTGGCGAGGAGGGGCGCGGCAAACACCTGAAACAGGACTTAATAAGATGCGTACCGCATAGGAGAGCATGGGTCCTGGTTGGAGAGGGGGAGGGATAAAGTGTTCAGGGAGATACAGTTGAAGGTCCTGCTTTCCGGGTTTGATTTCCTGGATATGCACCCGCTGCTGACACGGTTCGTCTTGCGGCCCATATCCCGGGCCCCGTTTTTGAGGAAGAGGTTGATGGTGCTCCCCCGGGCCTTCATGGGGGGAACCGCCTTCGAGATACACGACGTGGACCTGGAGAAAGGCCGCATCGGTATCAGCGGGGTGGAGGAGATAATGTTCGGTTCCAAGGTGGTCGAGCAGCTGCACGAGGTCCTGGGGAGAAGGTTCGGCGAGGAGGAGAAAAACGGGGCCCTGTACGAGCCCGGCTATAACCTCTGCCGCTGGGAGGTCTCCACCGCCCTGGAGGGCGGTAAGTGGGCCCCGGGTATCCTGGTGCCGCTCATCGCCAACAGCACCATACTGGACGACATGAGCAGCGACCCCCTGCTGGCCCGCTTCTTCGTCAAGGTCATGGACATGGTATCCCGCCTCATCACCGACGAGGGGGGCTGGGGCCACCTGGAGTTCGAGGTGGAGACACAGCCCCTGCGCGTGCGGCTTTCCAACTCCAAGGAGGCCGCCTGGCTGGGGCCCTCGGACAAGCCGGTTTGTCACCTCTACGCCGGGATAATGGCGGGTTACGCAAGCGCAATCAGCGGCGAGGAGCTGGAGGAGCGGGAGGTGGAGTGCCGGGCCATGGGCGAGCCCTGCTGCACCTTCGAGATAGACAGGTAGCGATATGGGAACCGTCTCTCAACCGGATGAAAGGGGGTAAGGGGATATGGCCGCCATCAGGCGTATAGGGGTCCTGACCGGTGGAGGGGACTGCCCCGGCCTCAACGCCGTGATCCGTGCGGTGACCAAGTCGGCCATCTACGAACACGGGCTCGAGGTGGTGGGCATCAACGAGGGCTTCGGCGGGTTGATCATGGGCAGCTGGAAGCTCCTCACGGACGCGGACGTCTCCGGCATCCTCCCCCTGGGGGGCACCATCCTGGGTGCCAACAACCGCGACAACCCCTTCATGTTCCCGAAAAAGGGCGCAGGGGGCGAGGTCGGCACGGAGGACAAGTCCAAGGAGGCCATCGCCAACCTGGAGAGGGCGGGGGTCGAGGCTTTGATCGTGGTGGGCGGAGACGGCACGCTTACCATATCCCGCAGGCTGCACGAGTTGGGAGTGCCCCTGGTGGGTATTCCCAAGACAATCGACAACGACATCCACGGCACCGACGTCTCCTTCGGCTACGACTCGGCGCTGCAGACGGCCACCGAGGCGGTGGACAAGCTGCATACCACCGCCGCCTCCCATCACCGCGGCATGGTGCTGGAGGTCATGGGCAGGAACTGCGGCTGGATTGCGCTGGGGGCGGGCATCGCCGGCGGTGGGGATATCATACTCATCCCGGAGATACCCTTCACCTTCGATAACATCCTGAAGAGGATAGAGCTGCGCCGCGAGCGGGGAAAGAGGTTCTCCATCATAGTGGTGGCCGAGGGGGCAAGGCTCCCCGACGGCTTGAAGGTGAGCCGGGAGACCGGCACCGGCGAGATGGTTCTGGGCGGCATAGGCGAGGCGGTGGCCAAAGGGATAGATAAGCTGGCGGACATGGAGACGCGGGTCACCGTGCTGGGCCACCTGCAGCGGGGCGGCAGCCCCTCGCCCTTCGACCGCATACTGGCCACAGGATTCGGCACCGAGGCGGTGGAGATGGTACTGGCGGGGCGGTTCGGGATGATGGCGGCGCTCAAGGCCCCGCATATAGAGCCGGTCCCCTTGCAGGACTGCGTCCCGGGCCAGAGGAGGGTGCCCACGGACGGGGAGCTGTTGGATTACGCGCGCAGCGTGGGGACCTCCTTCGGCGACCGCTGAATATAGGGGGTCACATCTTTGATCTTGAATGAATACCCAGATAATACCAGGTAATTCGAGATCAAAGATGTGATCCCAAAGTAATAAACCCGAGGCACATTTTCAGGCCTGACCCCTGTGCCTCGGGGAATCCAATATTATTATCTTGATGTTTTGGGTGGCGATGATGCGGCTGGATTAACCCGAGGGGGGCGGAGTGAATGACGGATACCATGGAGATGAAGGAGAAGCTGCTGTCCCTGACCCCCGAGCTGTGCGTGGAGAGGGCCAGGTACATCACCGAAAGCTACAAGAAGACCGAGGGGGAGCCGGCTCCCATGCGCAGGGCCAGGGCCCTTTCCGATATCTTCGCCAACATCACCGTAAAGATATGACCCGGCGAGCTCATCGTGGGGGCGACCACCGGCAAGGAGGTGGGGGGAGGGCTGTACCCGAATGCAGCGGCCGCGTCATGCAGGAGCTGGAGGGTGTCTCCTCGAGGGAGACCAATCCCTTTTCCATCAGTGCGGAGGACCTGCGGGAGATAACGGAGGAGATCATCCCCTACTGGCAGGGTGGGACGGTGGAGGATAAAGCGAGGTCCAGGTGGTCGGAAGAGTTCAATAACGGGGTCAACGCCATCGTGGGCGGCATGATTTTCACCGAGGTGGTGGGCATGGGCCACATCCTGCTCAACCATGCCCGCGTGGTGAAAAAGGGCCTGAATGGCGTAATAGGTGAGATCGAGGAGAAGCTGGCGAGCATGCCGGAAGAGGACGGGGAAAGCCGCCTGTTCCTGGAGGCGTCCGCCATGGCCTGCCGTGCGGCGATCGCTTTCGCCGGGAGGTACGCGGAGGAGGCGGAGCGGCTGGAGGTAAGCGAGGAGGACGAAAGGAGGAAAGGGGGGCTCGCCGAGATGGCCCACGTCTGCCGTAAGGTGTCGGCCCGGCCGGCGGAGACCTTACGGGGGGCTGCAGTCCATCTACTTCACGCACACCTGCGCTCAGATAGAGGACTACGACATGTCCATCTCCTTGGGCGGTATAGATCGCTAACTCTATCCCCTCTACGCGGCGGACATCGAGGCGGTAAGGCTCACCCGTGAGGAGGCCCGCACCCTGCTGGATTGCTTCTCCCTGAAGCTCAACTCCAACGCGTCCTGCTTGGACGCCGCGGGGGACATGGCCTTCGGAGGGATAAAGACGTCCACCTACCTCATCGTGAGTGGCATCGACGAGAGCGGGGAGGATATAAGCAACGACCTCTCTTTGCTCGCGGTGGAGGCAAGGGAGAGGATGAGCCTGACCGAGCCCAACTTCGGGGTGAGGGTAAGCTCGAAAACCAGCCCGGATTTCCTTAGCCGGGTGAGCGAGTCGGTGGCGGAACGTAGGGGATTTATACAGTTCTTCAATGATGAGGTCGTCATCCCGTCGCTCACGGCTTGCGGGATCCCCCGCGAGGAGGCGGCCGGCTACAGCATCATAGGCTGCGTGGAGCTGGGGATACCCGGCCGGGGTCTCACATCTGCCAACGCCTCCCTCCTGGACCTGTCCCTGTGCCTGGAGCTGGCCCCGAACCGCAACAGGAAGATGGCGGGAAGCTTCCTCTCGCAGTTGCAGCCGGGCGAGCAGCTGGGGCCAGAGACCGCCGATCTCCTGAAGATGGAATCGATAGAGGACCTGATCGACGCTTTCAGAGAGCAGGTGGAATCGCTGGCGGGGAAGATGGTCGCTGGGATCGACGCCCTGGCCCGGGCCCAGGCGGAGTATCGCCCCCTCCCCTTCATCTCGTCCTTTACCGCGGACTGCATAGCCGGTGGAAAGAACGTCACCCGGGGAGGAGCGAGGTACAACTCCCTCGCCGTCCAGGAGGTGGGGATGGCCACGGTGGGCGATTCACTGGCGGCCATCGACAGGATGGTTTTCCGCGAGAAGAAGGTGGGCATGGTCGATCTGCTGCGGGCCATGAAGACGGATTTCGATGGCGACGAGCCCCTGCGGCAGATGCTGCTCAACAAATGCCCCAAGTTCGGCAACGACGATGACGAGGCGGATATCTTCAGCGCCAGGGTCGTGGAGATCTTCTGCGATGCGGTGACCAGTCACCCGTGCCCGCGCGGGGGTTGCTACATGCCGGGCGCCCTTTCCACCAACGGGCACGTGGCCCTGGGCCTGGGCGAACCCGCCTTTCCGTCGGGCAGGAGGATGGGGGAGCCGCTTTCACCGGGCCATGGCCCGTCGCAGGGGATGAACACCGAGGGGCCCACCGCGGCCCTGAGATCGGTGGCCAAGATCGACCAGGGAAGGCTGGCCAACGGCGTATCCCTGAACCTGGAGTTCAGCCCCGCCTTCTTCCCCGAAGCCGAGGAAGCCGATGACTTCCGCGATCTTCTGAGCACCTATTTCGATATGGGTGGGATGCACGTTCACTGCAACCTGGTGGGCAGGGAGACCCTCATCAAGGCCATGGAGAAGCCGCAGTTCCACCAGGATCTGCTGGTGAGGCCGGCCGGATATTCCACGCGTTTCGTCAACCTCAACCCGCTGGTGCAGAACGAGATCATCAAGCGCACGGAATACTGCCGCTAAATATCCGAGCCTTGGCATTTCGAGCTTACCGGATATTCAGCCCTTACATGTATCATGGATGTTTTGGCGGGGCTTTATAGCTATATAATGCTATTGTGAGACAGATAAGAAGGCCCCGTCGTTGGAGGTGGCGGTAATGAGAAGTAAACCGAGAATCAAGATATGTCCGGAATGCGGGGTGCCCAGGCGCATCACCAAGGAGAATACATGGTTGAGTAATGGTAAAATGGTGGAGAGCAAGAATCCCTCTCACCGCATGGTCTTCATCGAAAACGACAGCATCACGGGTGTTTTCGAGACCATACAGGAGATCCTCGGTATACCCATAGACCACATCATCATCGAGAGTGAGCGCAAGCTGGCCTACGATTACATCGAGCATTTCGTGCCCGATATAGCCAAGAAGTTCGTGCGGACTACCCATATAGACATCGCAACGAGAAAAATGGTCCTGCAGGGGCAGTTGATGGGCTTTGGGGATATGGAGATCATCTCAAAACGATTCCGGGGTGATGAGAGTGACTACATAAGGATTGGGGTCAGGGATATATGGTTTCCCGCGGCCGTTTGCGGCGTCATGGCGGGTTCCATCGAGGCTTTGCTCGGAAAGGAATGCAGCGCGACCTATGAGGAAACATCCCCCGGCTATTACGAGTTCACCACCTCGGTATCCGCCAGCAGCAGGGAGTTGGAGGAGAGGTTGCCGTTGCCCGTATACTCCGACAAGGAGGGGGACATAGAGCTGGAACGCTGTGGGACCTGTGGTGTGCCCAAGGCCATGAGCGATTTCGAATGGCGCATAGGCCCGGGCCTTATCGTCAGCAGGAAGACCGGGCAGCGTATGGTCGTGATCGGCTCCGGGGAATTCGAGACTATATTCCATGAACTGGAAAGAGAGCTGGGGGAGGATATTACACGGGTGGCAAGCGAGGCACAGCGGAGACATGTTAAAAGCGGTTCCTTTACGGCCGAGGATACGCGTGATCCGGAGGGTTTCCGGAAGAAGCTGGCTTTCAGGGGGCTTGGTAACCTGAGAGAGATAGCCTGGGATGACGAGAGCTTGCGGCTGCATTGGGAAAACCCCTGTTTGAACCCCATCCTGATAGGCTTGGCCCATGGGCTCTTCGAGCAGGCCACGGGACGGGAGGGCGAGTTGAAATGGAAGGAGGCCGGGGACGGAGACCTCACGGTGGAGGTATCCCCGCGAGCCTGACGGGAAGCCCGGGAAAAGAGAGCCGTATTTGCTCTTTGAAGCGACACCAGGCTTCACTATCGACTAAGCATCGATTTACAGCGTACCTATAGTTAGTTCGACCAGCCTTGTATCCATTCCCTGCACCTTGTAGGATCGACGCTTGCCCGGCCACCGGATACCTCACCCAGCAGGCCGTTCTGCGCCAGTAAGCCCTGCGTCGCCTGAAGGGAATCCACTTCCAGAACCAGGCTCTCGATGACAGCCATGCTTCCCTGGGTATTATCTCATCGAGGCTGAACCATATAGGTTCACAGGGTCTTAATACAGTGCATTTTCGCCCTGCCTTGACAAGAGTGCGGAGCACAAGAAGCCGCAGTCCTGATAGCCCTAATAAATGTAAATATATGTCTTTAATGTGTTAGAATATTGGGGTCGGGAGGTGGAACAGGGCATCATGAAACACGAAAACTCTCAATTTAAACATATTGACTATGCGGTTACGGAAGTCGAGAAAGGCAATGATCCATACCCTTTGATAGTTGAGATACAGCCGAGCGACAAATGCCAGTATCTTTGTAGCTACTGCTTTCATAAGGGCTTTGGTAGGACGCCATATGATAATGAAGAGGAGCTATTTGATGGATACGAGCGTTTATTTAACGAAATGAGGGATCTGGGAATCAACAACCTTTCCATTTCGGGAGGAGGAGAGCCTTTCTTTAACCCTCGCACAAGCGAGATTGTAAACGAGGCACATCGAAGAAATCTAATTATCAGGATGGTCTCCAATGGCAGAAGCGTCAAAGGGCCAGACCTGCAAGCGCTGCTTCTTTGCGATGAGGTTCGTTTTTCGGTTGATGCCGCCTATCCACATACCTATGCCGCGATAAAGCGATGCTCTACGTACGATTTCCACTACGTGATCTCAAATATCGAAAAACTTGCGCAAAAAAAGACGGCATCGCATAGTTCTACGGTGATCGCAACCACCTTTATTGTTACCAACGATAACCATGCCGAGGCGGTCGATTATATAGAGCTGGCCACCAGCCTTGGAGTTGATAGGATTATTTATAAACCCAATATTTATGGCAATTCCACGGAAGTCTGCGCCAAGCTACAGTGTCTGGATTCTATCTACCATGCAAGGAGGCAAATTGAGGTCAGAAAATGTATGGATATCTTGCCCGCAGGCAATCCGTGCTATATACCTTACTTCAAAGTTACAGTGGATCCATTTGGGATCATGCATTCCTGCTGTCTTGGCAGTCAGCCTCGCGATGAGAATGGATACAGGCTGGGAAGCCTCAAGGATGCTTCCTTAAAGGATGTATGGGATGCAAGCATAATGATAAGGAGATCGATGCGGATAGCTGGTGTGAACTGCCGCAAGTGCAATTATACTGATTATTCGATAAACAAGCGCATCGAAGAGAGAAAGGGGATGAGGGTGGGATCAAATCGCGGAAAGGGGAAAGCATAAATGGATAACGCACTTCTTAGTTTTTTCCTGGGAAGCTTATTCGGCTTCTTGGCTTCGATTGGACTGGAATTTTTTCGCTACTATTTCTTCAGGCCCAAGCTGCGCATCGAAAGGGAAAGCAAAGAAATCGGTGAGAATTTTTCATGCCATTCACTCGTCGTAAAGAACAGCGGTCGCGCCATTGCCAAAAACGCACAAGGCGCGATTACCATTCACGACATAACCAGAAACGACGTGGTCGCGCTTCCAGGTATTAAGTTTGTGAGGGATTTCGGGGGTGCGCAGGTAGAGGAGTTGTGCAGAGTTTTCGACGTAGAGCCGCCGGAATCTGTGTATGTCACCGATAAGAAGTTCCGCGATGTTGAGGTTGAGCCCATTGCCTGGGCGGAGCTTGGAAGCCGGCGGGCTATAACGATATTTCCAGATATGTCTCGTCTTCTGGATATATGCAGGTACGTGAGGATAAACGGCGAAGAACAGATTCAGATTCCTTCCTCAAAATCCTGGCAAGCTTTGTTGATAGTCCTGAAGCCCAATGACTATAGGGTAGCGATATCGGTTGGTTGTGATAATGGCGCCATGGTTAGCAAGAAGTTCACACTCAAGTGTGGAGGGGGAGATCCACATATAGAGGAGGGTTGGTAGGGGGTCTGAAGACGGATACGAAGGACCTGTAAGCCCGGGCTGGATCTTGGGGGGTCAATTAAGGATTCGGACCTAATACATCTCATCTTACCGACATCCTTCATATTGGTTTGAGCAAGCTAGGCAATTCCTCCAATCTATCTATAGAATGATCGGCCAGGTATTCCAGTTCTAAGTCGAGGGTTGTCTTTTGAACCCAATGATTTGCCGGTATGGTTATCATACCGACGTCATTTGCACCCTTGAAATCTTTCTGAGGATTATCTCCTATAACGTCGTCTGCGAGCGGGCCTGCTACGGCGACAACCGAACCTGGGGTCATGATTCCGTCGGCTGTTCAACCTTGATCGGGGTTCAATAAAGCCTCTATCCTCTCCAGCGCGTAGCATATACGACAGGACAGCGGGTATGATTACACTTCCTGTTCAGGCAAAACAACCGCCCCGCCTGTGCTTGCTCCATATATTCACCCTCTTTGATAACGTCACTTTGTGATTGTATAATAAATTATACAATTGTATAGGATATTATACGGGTGATCAAATGAGGATGAACAATCCATTAGATGATATTTTCCACAACAAGAACAATGTGCGCATTCTCAGGCACCTGGTTCTATTCCCCTCCAAGGTTATTACTGGCAGGGGGATAGCAAGAGAGCTTGGTATGAATCATGCAACCTGTATCAGGGCACTGGATTCGCTGACGGAAATAGGTGCAATCTCACGTAAGACAGTCGGAAGAAGCTCAATATATGAGGTACCTGGAGATAGTGTTCTTTACAAGGACTTGTTGAGGCCACTTTTTGAGAAGGAAGCCAGCTTGCTCGATGATCTCGTTGGGATTCTGAGCAAAGGGATCAAGCAGCGTATCCTCAGTGTTTATCTCTTTGGTAGTGTGGCAAGCGGTGAAGATACACCAGCAAGTGATATCGACCTTGTGCTGATCCTGAAGGCTGGGGCAGACAAGGAAAAAGTGGAGGAAGTCATTGCGGAAAACGAAAGGGAGGCGTACAGGCTCTACCGCATCGGTACAAACACGCTCTTGTACACCTCTGATGAGTTCGAGATATTGAGGGAAAGCAAGCATCCATTGGCCAGAAAAATCCTTTCCGAAGGGAAGCCCTTATATGGAAAGGAGCAATAGCTTTGGTGAGGAAGCAGAGAACGGCTAAGGCCACGCAAGTTGAGGCCAAGAAGTTTAAAGCAAAGGCATTTCAATATCGCAAGGCAATGGAATTATCACATGATGCCAGCCTATGGGATGCTGCAATATCAAATGTTGTTCATGCTGTTATCCTGATGGCAAATGCAGTGACCATCAGGTACGCTGGAGAATATTTTATCGGCCAGGATCATAACCAAGCTCATGGCTATTTGGAGGAGACTGTAGATTCCGAGGAAGCCGCAAAGGCTGCCAGGCAGATGCGGGCGATACTTAGACTCAAGGGTCTAGTTGAATATGAGGCACGCAGTTATACCGCAAAGGAGTCGACTGACAAAGTGAAACGGGTTGAACGATTCTTCTCCTGGGCGGAGAAACAAACACCAATATCTTAAGAGACTAGGAGACATGTTAACTCAAATCCTTAAGGAGACCCTTGATCACCATCCCACCCGCCTCTCCTGTGGTTTAATGGTTCAAGGTCGTCGGCATAAGCTATAATTTTACCTGTAAATTGTGAAGCGCGGTTGGAGTCAGGATATGGAGAATATAGAAATTATTAAAGCAAAGCTGCTGGAGCAGAAACCACTTCTTTCAGAGAGATTTAATGTAAAGGAGATAGGGATTTTCGGCTCATTTGTAAGAGGTGAGCAAAGCGAAGCCAGCGATATAGACATACTCGTGGAGTTCTCGAAGCCGATCGGGTTTTTTACATTCATCGATCTAGAGGACTATCTTTCTGAGATCCTCGATACAAAGGTAGACCTCGTGTCGAAAAAAGCTTTGAAGCCCCACATTGGAAAGAACATTTTAAGCGAACTGGTGACGGTATAAGAGACAGGGAAGTCGCTGATTATCTTCAAGAAATATTGATTCCATAAACGATATCGGAGAGTTCATCGAGGATATATCTCTTGGGGATTTCATCAAAGACAAAAAGACATTCAATGCAGTTCTCCGGAGTATTGAGGTGATGGGTGAAGCCTCTCGTAATGTACCTGAGGAAGTGAGATCGCGTTATCCTCAAGTTCCATGGAGGAAAATGACTGGCATGAGGGATAAGCTAATCCATGAATACCATGGAGTTGACATTGACATAGTATGGCAAACCATTCGTGTAGATATTCCACCATTGAAAAACAAGGTCCAGGAAGTAATCGACAAGGAAGCTAAGCATTAGAGCCGCCCCACGGAAATAGCATAAGAAAAGGATTAAGCAAAGCTATACGGGAATATAACAAAGGGGGTGTAATTTATGAATGAACAGCCTCAGGGCTGATAGAGAAGTGGGGGGTTATGTAGTCTGTCTGGATCCCGGGCATGCTAATACACCATCACACATAGATGAGGAAACAGGTTTGAATACCCAGGATTGGGTAAACGAGCCCGAGATACAGATAGTATATGATATTTCTTTGAAGGCTAAGCAGTTGTTAGAGGAACGGGGAGTTGAGGTGGTGATGACAAAACAAAGCGTTTACGACCCCGTTGATCTAAAGCAAAGGGCAGTTAAAGCCAATGAGGCTGGAGCGGCATTGATATTACATATCCATACCGATCCTGGGATATCCAGGCCGACTACTTTCTACCCTGGAGCGGGAGATTATGGTTGGAAAGCCAATAGCGATTCCGGGCGCAGAGCATATATCGATTGCGGAGTACAACAGGAGAGCGAGCATCTTGCTGGTATATTCCATGCTGCTATGGCTTCATACATGCTATCTAGTACTGGAATCCCAGATGGTGGGCTAATAATGGAGAATCGTGGGTCGACGGGAACTGGCAATTATGGTCCAATTTTCAGCTTTGATATTTGGAGCCAAGACCCTACATTTACAATTGAGAATAACCAAGCTTTTGCTGATGCTAACCGCCAGCAAGTAGCTGCCGGTCTCGTTGAAGGTGTTCTGGCTTGCCTCAACGATCTTTCGAACGGCAATTGAGACTATCTAAGCAGGTGAGATCTTAGTTGCTTCCTGATTGAAGGCAATTAGTGCGTGCCATTAAAGGTTTTGTTCCTATATAAGGGTATGAAAAGCCTCTTGTTGGAAGCATCCCTGATGCGGAAGTCGTCTACTAAGATCTTCTGTTACACAGAGATGATAAAGCGGTGTTTATCAAGATAACTACCATATGATATTATAATGACGCTATAGGGCACGAAGAGAAATCTATTTTGCAAAGCTTAGCTTCCTTATGAGGTTGCATATAATAGATGGAGTGGGCTGTTTAACAGTGATAAATTTCTGAAAGCATTTTTAGAAATGGTATTAAGAACGCAGGGCGTTGGGATTTTACGCTTTCATAGTCATTTTGCGCAAGGGCATTAATTAAACGATATAAGAGGGATTGCTTTGAGATTGTTCAGAAAGGTTCTTGTGATATCATGCGCAGCATTCTTTTCAGCTATCCTCATGCCGTTTATGTTTGTCTCAATGTCTAGGGCAAAGATGGAATATTCTCCCAATATGGATTGGCATAAAACCTTTGGTGGAAGCTTACAAGATGAAGCACGTTGCGTATGTCAGACTTCAGATGGTGGTTATATTATTACGGGTCGTTTCGATTTTTCGGGTGCAGGAAGTGACCGTTCATGCCTTATAAAAACCGATAATTTGGGAAACTTGGTCTGGCAGAGAACCTTCGGCGGAGAAAGTAATGACTGTGCTTATTCTGTTCAACAAACAACGGATGGTGGTTATGTTCTAGCGAGGCTTACTTGGACATATGGATCTGGCTCTAAAGATGCTTGGCTAGTAAAAACAGTCCCATATAACCCACAGGATTATTATGCAGTAATCGTTGGTGTTGATAACTACGATGCCAGCATTAAAACAACGCTGGGAGAGATTCTTCGCTGTATGATAGCCGGGGCATCAGGAGACGCCGCAAGGGAGATGAAAAACACTCTCTTGAAGGATGCGGTCAACTGGAAGGATGAAAACATCAAGCTGCTTTGCGATTCTCCAATATTCAATCCGTTTTCCGCACCAAGTATAACCAGAAAGGATATAAGAAATGCAGTAGATTGGATGAATGGTAAAGCCGACTCAAATGATATCTGTTTATTCTATTTTTCCGGGCATGGAGGACCAACACTAGAAATCGAGAATCCGGATCATTACGAGATCTATCCGGGAGATGTTAATGGCATTGCAGAGGATGAACTGGGAGGCTGGCTTCGCGGACTCCCGATGGAAAAGGTTATCGTATTGCTCGACAGTTGTAGGTCTGGGGGCTTTCTTAATGATACTCCAGGGAAGGCCCTCAACAGTAATTACTTCAATGTTTTTGCCGCTACGGGTGCGCAGGATGTAACCGTTCTCACCTGTTTTACAAAAAGTGTAATATCGGCTCTCAATGGAGATGCTGATGGTTGCCTTGAAGGCGAATCTGCCGACGGATGGATCACCACGGCCGAGCTCGGCCAGTATCTAGAGGACCTGGTAAGTGGGGATATCCCGAGATTCTTCAGCCCTCATATCGATTATTACGGAGGCAGAACATACAAAATCATAAGAGCCCGTTCCAAAACCTTCTTTGGGGAGGGCACCACCAGGGCCAACTTCGAGGAATTCATCAGTCTGCAAAATCCAAACGATGAGGATACCCAAGTGGAGTTGACATTTATGTTTGGTGCGCAGCCCTCGGCTTCAGCAGCCTCAATAGCAGGAGATAATCTGGTACAAGAGGTATCAGTCCCAGCTAAAAGCAGGGTTACTTTAAACGTTGCTGATCTCATAGGTGACGATAAGGACGTGAGCACGATGGTTGAATCCAAGGGTGGTCCTATAAACGCCGAAAGACCTATGTACTTCAACTACAATGGGATGCCGGGGGGACATGCCTCACCTGGTCTGGTGATTCCTTCCACCACTTTCTTCTTCGCCGAGGGAACGACTCGGGCTGGCTTCGACCAATACCTATGCTTGCAGAACCCCAACGACGAGGATTCCCAAGCGACTATCACCTACATGCTGGGAACGGGAGAGAATAAGACCGTAGAAGTGGTTATTCCTAGAAGAAGCAGGGTAACGGTAAGGCCTATTGATACTGTGGGTCCAGAGCAGGATGTGAGCACGAGCATTGAATCATCGGTTCCCATCATCGCTGAAAGGCCCATGTACTTCCGCAAAGATGGGTGGATTGGAGGACATTGCTGCTTGGGCGAGACTGAATAGGATTATGAAATTGCATATGCGAAAGACGCTACAGATGGGTACTGATTACATAATGGCTGATTATATAAGGCCTAGTTAATAAGGAAGAGAAGAGGGGTAGTACATGTTGTTCTTGGGATAATGTTCTATATTAAATCTAGTTTGCTGAATAGATTTACGAATAGACGTGAATGCTGAAACTCTATCAGCAGGATATTAAAGTCAGTAGCCTAAGGAGGTGTCATAATAAGGTATTTTCTTTTGCAAGGACTTTCTAATCACGCTCGATGAGAATGCTTAAAAATTCTCATAACTTTCTGGAGGTTATGCACAATGATAAGTCTCGGCCTTAAAAGCAAAACTTGCATGATAACTATAATCGCTTCCGTAATAGCTATCCTGATAATAATACTGATGTCGCCTATCGGCAATCTCACCGGGGTACAGGAATGTCTGGGTGCGACTTCAGCAGCATCGCTTATCGGGCAGATGGCATTTATCCGTGATGGTGATGTGCATGTATATAATCCAGCAGATGGGAGCGTATCAAAACTGACCAACAACGGCAACGTGACTGCCATAGATGCTATCATGGGCGAAAACATGATCATATATGCGTCTGATTACTATCCAGGTACGGGTGATTTATCAACATACACTATAGAGACGATAAAGGCGGATGGGACGGAACATAAGATAACGGCCCAATGGCAAGACCTTATTGAACATGAATCAATAATGTCCATTTCGTGTTCTGATAGCAATGATTACGCCTATTTCTCTAACATGCCACACCAAGGCGTTTACGGGAGTATCAGGAGAGTTAACCTGGAAACAGGAGAACGAGATGACTTGTTGGGGGTTGAAGATACGGATACTACTTATGAAGGGTACATATGCCCTTCCGTTTCGCCAGATGGTAAAATATTGGCCTGTATCCATATCACATGGATGAAGACCAGTTTGGAATATGTTGGCATTAGTATATGTACCATGAAAGTAGATACAAGTGGCAGAGAAGATATAATCCCTTTAGATTTGAATTTGCTCGATGTATTATGGGCGCTAGCTCCGCCTTCCTGGTCTACAGGAGGAGATAGATTAGCATACACGGGCGAGGGACTACAAATATGGATGGTAGGAAAGAACGGGGAGAGCCCAACGAGGGTTACTTCCCTTGAAGACGTCTGTTACCGACCGGATTGGTCTCCCGATGGTGGTGATATTACTTTTGATCTAGTTGTTGAGTCCAGCAACTGGGAGCGAAATATCTATAGCATCGCGTCTTCAGTAGGTTCTGCAAAGCAATTAACCAATGGAGAATGTGATACCCAAGGTCATTGGTTTCTCGATTTCACGCCCACCACCTTTTCCTACTTCGCCGAGGGCTACACCGGGGAGGGCTTCACAGAGTACCTGTGTCTGGGCAACCCAAATGATCAAGAGGCTATCACTCGGGTAACATATATCTTCCAAGGGGGAGCCACACAAGAGAATTACTACCGGATTCCTGCTAATTCACGGGCCACTGTGAACGTAAACACTGAAGTGGGCCCAGGCAAAGAGGTTTCCATGCAGGTTGCCTCCGACCAGCCCATCATAGCCGAACGCCCCATGTACTTCACCTACGACGGAGCCATATCCGGGGGCCACGACGCGGTGGGGGCTAACTCCACCTCCAAGCAGTGGTACTTCGCCGAGGGCTACACCGGGTCGGGCTTCTCGGAATGGATATGCGTGCTCAATCCCGGGGACTTCCCGGCCAACTTGACCTTCGACTTCCAGACCCAGGAGGAGGGACTGGTGCAGAGGACCCGGTATGCGGTACCCGCCCACTCCCGGGGGAGCTTCAAGGTAAACGACGTGCTGGGCTCCGACTACCAGACCTCGCTCAAGCTCTCCTCCGACCAACCGGTGGTGGCCGAGCGGCCCATGTACTTCTCCTACGCCCACAACGTCTCCGCTCAGGGGGGCCATTGTGTGATGGGGGCCCCGGAGCTGGCGGACGAATACTACTTCGCGGAGGGCACCACCCGACCCAGCTTCGACGAGTGGCTGACCATCCAGAACCCGGGCGCAGGTCCCATAGAGGTCCAGGCCACATACCAGCTGGTGGAGGGGGATCCCGTCCCCAAGACCTACGAGGTGGGGGCGGGCGCGCGCAGGACCGTCTACGTCCCCGGGGAGATAGGTGTGGATAAGGACGTATCGGTCCATCTCACCTCGGAGTCGTCTTTTCTGGCCGAGCGGCCCATGTACTTCAACTACTCCTACGCGGATCTCTCCTCGGATGGCGGTCACTGTGTCATCGGGGCCACCTCCGCCTCCACCGACTGGTTCTTAGCCGAGGGCTTCACCGGAGAGGGCTTCAATCAGTGGATATGCCTGCAGAACGCGGGAGAAGAGGACGCCATGGTCACCGTGACCTACTATACCCAGGAGGCGGGAGCCCTTCCCCCCAGGGAGATGGCCGTTCCCGCCGGCACCAGGCAGACCATCATGGTCAACGGGGATGCCGGGGCCGGCTACCAGCTCTCCTGCGGGCTCAGCTCCACCAAGCCCATCGTGGTGGAGAGGCCCATGTACTTCATATGCGGAGGCTGCCCCGGGGGACATGACGTGGTAGGGTATGCGCATTAGGGGAAATGGGAAAATTTCTAGATAACATGTTCGAGGTGATATAGGGGCTCAATCAATAATATTGGCATAAATCGACTAAGGCAATTTAACAGCTGGGAACATTGTGGTGAGAATTTTGGAGGAGGATATTAGAACGGCCTACTGGAGAAAGGGCACTCTGTCTGTAATAATATGGATATCACTATCCATTCTCTCGGCAGGCATCTTAATAAGCATTGGATACCATTCAAGTACGCACGAGGTCTTAGGTGCCATCAATAAAGTGCGCATGGGCTACGAAGAGATTGCATGTTCAACCCAACCAGCTGTAAGCGAGGAAGATATCGTACACGAGACTTCAGCAACAGGTGCTTTTATATCTGCAGGGCTTGATTCGCGAATATCCTATATCAACACTGATGGCATACCTTTCATTGCTGATATCAGCAATGGCCAGGTTGTTAACAAAACGAAATTAAACATTCCCGGCGAGGCTGGCTTATAGTGTCGGTTTTTGCCCTGATGGCAGCGCTATAGAATGCACATATTATCGAGAAGATTGGACCCCAAGTGAAGCCGCATGGGAAGGATATGCATCGGCAATTATATCTACAGAAGATTACAGCTACTATCTCACTGATCCTTTAGGCATCCAAGAAGATACAGAATTCAGGGATAACGAAAATCTCGTTTATGTCAGTATTATTCAGCCATGTATATTCGATGGAGTAGACACATACGATACAACGACCAAGAATATCAATACTATATTCGCGCCTACGGAGTTGAACCGCCCCGACTTTCCTGGAGGCTCCATAGTCTGAGAGGATGGAGCCATGAATACACAAAAGAGATATCCACCGGAACTGAAGGAAAGGGCGGTGCGCATGGTCTTCGACCACGCAC
>JAXHVT010000069.1:0-51208 GCA_034188985.1 Actinomycetota bacterium
CCGAGGTCATTCGCAACCGCGGACCATGGAGGAACTTGGACGAGGTAGAATACGCTACATTGGAGTGGGTAGACTGGTTCAATCACCGCCGGCTCTTAGAACCCATAGGCAATATCCCGCCAGCGGAGTTCGAGGCTTACTATTGGAGAAAGGAGGGTCAGGAAAAGGCGGAAGGACTCAAACAACCGAGTCTCCGGTAAACCCGGGGCGGTTCAGTACCTCTTTGTCGTTTCCTGCATCCGGCATCTTCCTACCTCCTTGGACATAAGGTTATCCTTATTTTGTGTCCAAGGAAATAGGGTGCACTATAACCTGGGAAAATAGCTCCCTGTAATTTACGGAATGCACAAGGATTTACTGGCCCGGATTAAATAAAAAGGCTTCTTCATCCGATAAAACTGACGATGAGTGCTATCAGCCTTATCGATTTGAAAGGCAAACAAGAAAGGCATTCAATTAAAACTGACAAAAACTAGCATAAAGTGTGAGGGTTGCTTCAGGGGGCGGCATGGAATTAGCGGTTGATGTACTTATGGAACTGGGTAACATCGGTTCCGGTAATGCTGCGGCCAGGCTTGAGGACTGGTTGGGAGAACCCGTTGCTATTACCCTGACGAATACATTCCTTTTCACTCTCGAAGATATCAAACGGCATATCGTGAGTCCCTGCGAATCAGGTTTGTGGGTTCATGCCTGCGTCACCGGAGGAGTACAAGGACACATACTCTACATGCTGACCCGCGAAGAAGGCAGAAATATTCTGGACATCATCATAGGTGGCGAGGTAGAGGGCTCCAACCTCACCGAATGTGAGGAATCCGCCCTCTCCGAGACGGGGAACATTCTGTTCGGTTCCTATTTCACTGCTCTGCATGAGATGCTCGATGTAGAGATAGACATAAGCCCACCACGGTGTGGCGACAACCTGGTGGGCTTGATTAAAGAGGGCCTGTCTGCCGACCGCATGCGAGAAGAGTACCTCACCGTAATCATTGAAACCATGTTGATAAGCCAGAGAACGCTACAGGGAAGCAGAATAATCTTTTTCACCGGGATTGAGGACGCTCCTAGGATAGTCGGATTAGCGGAAGCCCGCTAAGCGGAGTGTGAGGAGACAGGAAAGGGCAGGCTTGAGGTTCAGGAAGGGCGAGTTGATTAAGATGCAGGCTGGCGTTTGCTCCGAACATGTATGGGGACAAGGAGGTGATGACCATGCCTCCAAAGATAAAGATATTAATCGTCGATGATGCCATGTTCATGCGCAACAGGATCAAGCAAATTCTGCTGCAAGGTGGATACGATGACATAATCGAGAGCGCGAACGGCAAGGAGGCCATAGAGTCGTACAAGAAACATCGGCCGGATTTGGTGACCATGGATATCATTATGCCGGATATGAATGGTATTGCAGCACTGGTTCGGATAAAGGCCTTCGATCCCCAGGCAAAGGTAGTCGTAATAACCGCCATGGGACAACGGAGGATAGTAGTCGATGCCATCAAGGCAGGGGCCATGGATTTTGTCACTAAGCCCTTTAAAAAGGAGAAGGTTTTGGAGACCATACACCAGGTATTGACCGAGCCTGAGGCGTGGCAGAAAGCCGACTTGACTGTGGATGACTGGACCTGACTCCCCCTCTCAGGAGATGAGATGAAGAAGAGCGAGAGATGGAAAGACGGTGGATATCCGACTCAGTTGGAGGAGCTTGCCAGCCTGATTGCCCAAATGGAGCCAGAAGAGCCAGAGATGCTGCTGGAGATTGCTGGGAAAGTGGATGATTTCTTGCAGCAGGACCTCCCGAAACCCTCTTTACAGAGCTTTTCACACATAAAAGATACACTGGCCCGGATCGAAGCGGGCGACCTCGATCCCAAAGCCGGATACCACAAACTGGTCCAGTGCATAGAGGCGCTTCAGTACAGAATGGAGAAGGAGACATTATCCTCCGGCTTGCCCCCGGTTCTGAGTAGTGATGAGATGGAATACATGGAGATGCTCATAGGGGTCTTTTGCGAGGTAGCAAGAGAAATGGAAGAAGGGGACCCCAATCTTATCGCCTACTGTAAGAGATCTGTAAGAAAGCTTGAGCATCTAAGACATGTTACTCCTGAGCTCCTCGAGCGTCTCAAGGGCATCGAGCTTATTTTAGATTACCTGGAGGATAAGAAGGTGGAGTTCGAAGAGGGACACCGGTTGATACTGGACGCCCTGGCGCAGGTGGAGGAGATCATCGTTTCGATGAGGGAAAACCATCTCCAGGCGTCCCCCCCGGCGGTTGAAGAAAGACAATCAAATGAGTTGCTTGAAGAAGCCTTTATCGATGAGCAAGTGACGCTACTTGAGAAGATGGAGGAGGACATTCTTGTCCTGGACGAAGGCGGCGATGAAGCTGTAGAGCGCATTGCCACATATATTGATGCCATCACAGACGGTTGTGATTCCCTGGGGGTTATCCCACTTGCCGAAACACTCAGGGAGATATGCCGGGAGTTGCGATCTTCATCGGGCGGAAAGATAGCAAAAGAGACTGTGGGTTCCCTGCTCTTTCTCAAGGACACGGTCATGGACTTTCTAATCCGTTTGGACGGGGAAGAGGAGGCCGTTCTTGATGAGCGAGCAATAAAGCGAATAGCCGGGAATTTCAGATCCGGCATGGAGGAGATCGATAGGGGTGAGCGCGCGGAGGCGAGAATGATATCAACGAGTGTGGACATCGAGGAGCTGTCGGATTTTTTAACAGAGGCCCCCGAGTTTGTACAAGGCGCGGAATCGGCCCTCATGCAGCTGGAAAATAATCCTGGCAACCCGGAGCTTCTAAACGAGGCCTTCCGCAGCTTCCATAATCTCAAGGGCACCGCCTCTTTCCTGGAGCTGGAAGATGTAGTGAGGCTGGCTCATGCAGCGGAGGGTATCCTCTCCGAGGCGCGGGACGGCTTGAGGGCGATATCACAATCACAAGTTACTTTGCTGCTTGGCGCTGTTGATCTTATGAGGGAATTCCTGGAGCGGATCAGGAGCGCTGGTCCCGGACAGAGCTATGTAATACCCTCCAGTTACTATTATAGCTTGTGGGGCATGGAACGCGGCGTTCGGAACCAGAGCATGGAGGGAGGCACTCATGGCGTAGAAGAAGCTGCGGAAAGCGTATGGAGCCGGCAGACATGTGCATTGGAACAAGCAGGTGAAAGTATAGGCAGGGGGGGCTATATAAAGGTTGCCACCGAAAAGCTGGACGACCTTATCGATAATGTGGGTGAATTGGTTATCGTCCATTCCATGGTGCAGCAAGAGATCGAGGCCGAAACAGGAGAACCGCAGGCCAGTAGCAATATCGCCCTTTTGAGTAAGATAACCAGGGAGCTTCAGGAACTCGCCTTGGGTATGAGAATGGTGTCCCTCAAGAGTACCTTCCGCAAGATGGCCCGGTTAGCCAGGGATCTATCCGTACAGTCCGACCTAGAGGTTGATTTCACGTACTCAGGTGAGGATACGGAGATAGATCGCAACATGGTGGACGAAATCAACCAACCCCTCATCCATCTAATCCGTAACGCCGTGGATCACGGGTTGGAGATACCCACGGAGAGGCGGAGGGCGGGCAAGAGCGAAACGGGGCATATATGGCTTCGCGGCTACCACGACAGTGGCAGCGTAGTCATAGAAATGGAGGACGACGGAAGAGGATTGGATAAGGAGGCAATCCTCGACCGGGCGGCATCGATGGGCTTGCTCAGGGATGATGTCAAATTGAGCGACGAGGATGTCTACGACCTCATCTTTCACGAAGGCCTGACCACGGCATGCGACGTCACCGATATCTCGGGCATGGGAGTAGGGCTGGACGTTGTACAGAGCACGGTGGAGAGACTAATGGGACGAGTGGAGGTTTCCAGCGTACCGGGCCAAGGGACCAAGTTGACAATCAGGCTACCCCTCACTTTAGCGATCATTGACGGCATGGAGGTTAAGGTTTGCGAGGAACACTATGTAGTTCCATCTATCGCCATTCAGGAGTCCCTATCAGTGAAGGACGAACAGCTATCGACTGTAACGGGCGAGGGCGAGGCGGTCCTGCTGAGGGATGAGATCATACCCCTGTATCGCTTGCACAACTTATTTAGGATAGACGGGGCTAAATTGGACCCCCGGGAGGCATTGGTGCTCGTGCTGGGTATGAATGGGAAGAAATTCGCCCTCATGGTGGACGACATCGTAGGACAACAGCAAGTGGTCATCAAATCGCTGGGGGAGACCTTCTCTGGTGTGCGGGGAGTATCGGGCGGAGCGATTATGGGAACCGGCCGGGTCTCCCTCATCCTAGATCCCCTAGGAATAATGCAACTGGCACAGGAGGGTGATGGCCGGGAGATGGGGGAGAAAGGGCGAAA
Source organism: Actinomycetota bacterium (assembly GCA_034188985.1). GTDB lineage: Bacteria > Actinomycetota > Geothermincolia > Geothermincolales > RBG-13-55-18 > JAXHVT01. The sequence continues at coordinate 4,389 of JAXHVT010000069.1, forward strand.
GCAGCGAACGTAAGGTTTCATACAGAGGGGATTTCATCCGGAGGAGGTATGGATATGGTGGCGGAGCGAGAGAACATCGAGGTCGTACGGGTAGGTGAGAGGAACACCAACAAGTTCCTTACATTCAATCTGGGTGAGGAGGAGTATGGGCTGGAGATCCTTAAAGTCAGGGAGATAATAGGCCTTATGCACATAACCAGGGTCCCCCGCATGCCTGATTTCGTACGGGGGGTGATAAATCTCAGGGGGAAAGTCATCCCGGTGATTGACCTGCGGCTCAAGTTCGGAATGAGCGCCAACGAGGACACCGAGGAGACATGTATCATCGTGGTGGACCTTGACGATAAGCTCATGGGCGCGCTTGTCGACCGCGTTTCTGAGGTCCTGGATATCCCGGACGACGACATATCGGAAACCCCCGACTTCGGGGTGAGCGTGGATACCCGCTTCATCCAGGGTATGGGCAGGATAGAGGAAAGGGTGGTCATGGTCCTGGATATCGGCGGAATATTGACCAGCGAGGAGATCTACCGCATCGCCAGCCTGGGCGAAGAGGGAGATTAAGGATTCAAGGAGGTTACGATGGGAGCGGCAAAATCATCTAAGAAGTTAAGGTTGACCTGGTTGGTATTTATAGGCATTACCATGGTTCAGGTACTGGTAATCATAGGAGGCACGCTCATTGTGGTGGGTCTGGTTGGCGCCAAGAGCAACGTGGCGAATGTCGGCGAATCCAGCTTGCCTGCGATAGAGAGCTTGTCCGAGATGAGCGAGGGCATGGACGAGGTGCTCGCTGGCGAACAGAGTCTAATCGTACCTCAGCTGTTCGTGGATCAGGAACTTCGGGAAGCCCGCTTCGATGCTGTAAGCGCGGCCTTCCAGAAGATACAGGAGGGCTGGGATGCTTATGCACTCCTGCCAAAATCTGTTGAAGAAGAGCAGCTTTGGGAGCGTTTCCAGGTAGAGTATAGGGACTGGGAAGCGGCACAAGAGGGAGTCCTCTCTTATCTTAAGGAGAAAGAACAGCTCCTGGATTCCGGAGTCGGCTCCAGTGACCCTCGGGTAACGGCTATAGACGATGCGGCCTCCACTGCTCATCTGGAAGCCGGGGATGAGTGGACCGCCGCCAGGGCTACTCTGGGGGACGTCACCCGGCTCGGCTATGAGGCTGGGTACAGCATGGCCGCCAGCGCTAAGTCAAAAGTTACGACCTCCGTCCTGATTGCCGTCATCATCCTGAGCGTGGCGTTCTTAAGCGTGCTTGTAATGGAAATTTACTTCTATAGGCTTGTTAAAGCGATCATTGAAGGGCTTTTGAGGGAGACGCAGCAAATCATAGAATCGGCCACCGAGGGCAACCTAAGCGTGCGCGGCAACCCTGAAAACGTCAATGTGGATTTCCGGGGGGTCATCGAGGGCTTCAACAAGTTCCTGGACGAACTTATGGTTCCCCTTGGTGCAAGCATGAATGTCTTAACCCGCATGGGCGAAGGCGATTTCTCGGTGAGAATAGAGGAGGATTTCAGGGGAGATTACAAAATCTTCAAGGACAACCTGAACGTCTTTGCAGACGTCCTTAATTCCTACTCGGAAGAGATATCCAGACTGACCGAGGAGGCATCAGAGGGTAATCTTTCCTACCGGGCTGATGCCTCCAAGTTCAAGGGCGATTTTGCCAAGGTCATCGATGGTACCAACCAGATTTTGGACGGGATCGATTTCGTGCTCTCGACTTCCTTGGGCTACCTCGCCAGCCTCGGTGCGGGTGAGGTCCCGGGCCTTGTAACTGAGGAGTTCAAGGGCGATTTCAATATTGCGAAGGAAAGCCTCAACACTATCATTGGGTCCTTGAATATGTATGTAGAGGAGACGAACAGGCTGACCGAGGAGGCCTTGGACGGCAGTCTTTCCTACCGGGCTGATGCCTCCAAGTTCAAGGGCGATTTTGCCAAGGTCATCGACGGTATAAACAAGACCTTGGATGCCATGATCGAGCCTGTGAATGCGGGGATCCAGGTCATGGAAGGGGTCGCCTCCAGAGGTGATCTTGGCTTGAAGGTCACGGGCGACTTCAAGGGTGACCACCAGAAGTTCAAGAACAGCGTGAACAGTGTCATAGATTACCTGGATAAAATGGCCTCATTAGCCAAGCAAATAGCAGAGCGGAAACTGGACATCACGGTTGAGCCGTTGAGCGAAAAAGATATCTTTGGCAAGGCATTCAAGACGATGTCGGTCAACCTGAATGATGCCCTCTTCCAAGTGAGCGCGGCTACCGGCCAGGTAGGGCCCGCAAGCGAGCAGATCAGCTCCATCAGCCAGAGCTTGGCACAGGGCTCCTCCGAGCAGGCGAGCTCGATGGAGGAGGTAACGAGCAGCGTGGAGGAGATAACTGTAATGTCCAGGCAGAATGCTGATAGCGCCAGCCAGGCCATGGAACTCGCTCAGGAAGCCAAGTCCTCCACGATGAAGGCCAACGATTCCATGAACCGAATGGCGCAGGCCATCGAAGATATAAAGGCATCGGCGGATGAAACCTCCAGGATCATAAAGACTATAGACGAGATCGCCTTCCAGACCAACCTGTTGGCCTTGAATGCGGCCGTAGAGGCAGCACGAGCCGGCGAGGTCGGAAAGGGATTCGCGGTGGTGGCCGAGGAGGTACGCAACCTGGCTATGCGCAGTGCAGAGTCCGCTAAAAACACGGCCAACCTTATCGAAAACTCGGTTAAAAACACCAATAGTGGAGTGGAGATCGTCAATGAGGTGGCGGATTCTCTGGTAGAGATCAGCGTCAACTTTGGCAAGGTCAACAACCTGGTGGAGGAGATATCCGCCTCCTCTAAAGACCAGGTGCAGGGTATCTCGCAGATCAACACGGCCCTGTCCGAGATGGATAAAGTGACCCAGTCTAACGCCGCCATCTCGGAGGAGTCTGCCAGCGCGGCTGAGGAGATGGCCTCTCAGGTGCTGCAGTTGAAAGCCATGCTCGCCACCTTTGAGCTGACGGAGATAAAGGAGATGAACGCTGGCTTGGACAGGATGGACTTCCTCGCCCCTACGGCTCCGATGGCGGCGCAACCCGCTATTCAGGTAGAGGCAAGTAATCCAGGATCCAGGGGCAGGAAAGCCTCAGCAGCGGAGAAGGGAGAAGAGGAGAATAAGGGAGAGAGGCCTGGCAATAATAGGAGATCGCAGCTCCCCGGAGAATCCGTGGAGGAGGATATCCGCCTGAACGAGGACTTCAAGGAGTTCTAGAAGCGGCCGTCTTTCGAGATGAGGGCGAGCGGTGTCTTATGATAGCAGCCACCGCTCCTCACAGGCTGGGGACCAAGCGGGGACGGAGCAGAGGATGATAATCTGCGAGCTTAAGGACAGGGACTTCCAGTGCATCAGCTCCTTTGTGTATGAGCGCTACCGTATCAACCTGCACGCAGGGAAGAAGATGCTGGTGCAGCACCGGTTAAATAAGCGCCTCAGGGAGTTGGGAATATCTGATTTCCGCACCTACTGGGAGTATCTGCAGGAGTATGGCGAGGAGGTCGTGGCCATGGTAGACTGCCTTACTACCAACCACACCAAGTTCTTTCGCGAGCCGGATCACTTTGATTGCCTGAGAAAGAGAGTCTTTCCCCTACTGCGGGAGAGGGAGGAAGGAGGTATCAGGATCTGGAGCGCAGGTTGTTCATCTGGAGAGGAGGCATACAGCCTGGCCATAGTGCTTTGCGAGGCGATAGAGGATGTGGAAAACAGAGATGCCCTGATCCTGGCTACCGATATCAGCCAGAGGATGCTTGAACGCGCGAGGGGGGGGGTCTACAGCAAGAGCAGTATAGCAGACATACCACCGGACCTGAGAATGAAGTACTTCGATCCAGTAGATGTGGAAAGAAACGGGGAACTGATGTTCAAGGTTAGTAGAAACCTTTGCGACATGGTGCGCTTCCGCACTCTTAACCTTGCGGGCCAATGGCCCATGAAGCGTAAATTCGACGTGATCCTTTGCCGCAACGTGATGATCTACTTCGACCACGACACCCAGAAAGAGCTGGTTGATCGTTTCTGGAATATACTGAAGCACGGCGGCGTTTTTATCGTGGGTCATTGTGAAAGCCTGATGGGCAAAATGGGCAAGTTCAAGTATCAAGAGCCGACCGTATATGTCAAAAGGGATTGACAGCGGAGTGTAGGAGGCGTTGCATAGTAGTGACTGACGAGAAGAAGATATGGAATAACACGGGGAGCACAACCACTGCCTATTATCTGCGCTCCTACATCGGGATATTAATCTATGATCTCTTGGCCTTGGCAGTGGGGTATGTTCCATTTCAAGCCGCTAGGCCTCATCGCTTATGGGGAATACTGGCCTTAGAATGAATCCACCTGTATATGCCCCTGCTATTCCCCTCCTTTTCTGGAAAGTCTGTGATCACAGGGCGGAGAATGGTTTAAGGCCTGGGAGATCATGCATTGTGAGTGGTCGGGCGCCCTTTATTACTGTACCTTTTTACGAGTGAAGGGCGGTATCGTATTTCTGGGTATGATGAGGATTGATTGGTTGCCACAGACGTTGCCGTTATTGGTGATTAGCGTGGTGAGAATAAGAATGATCGCCTAGAGGAGATAGGGTAGATAGTGATATAAACATTAGCCGTTCACCTTAGAGGTAATAGGGTGGATATTCCTGGGGAAATTAGACTATTAGTATAAAAAGTGCCTGATATTCGCTAAACAGCCGCCTGAAGAGAATGCTGCTGGAGAAGAAAGGATATTGCCTTGATCAAGGTACTGATAGTAGACGACTCGGCGGTTGTACGTCAGGCCTTGGCTAGGGGGCTCTCCAAGGATCCCTCGATCTGTGTTGTGGGAACAGCCGTTGACCCATATGTGGCGAGGGACAAGATACTGAGGCTTTTCCCCGATGTCCTTACTTTGGATATCGAGATGCCAAGGATGAATGGGATAACCTTTCTGGAAAAGCTCATGAGGCACCACCCCCTGCCGGTGGTGGTGGTGAGCTCCTTCACCCAAGAAGGAAGCAATCTGGCTTTGCGAGCCCTGGAACTGGGAGCTGTGGAGGTGGTGTCAAAGGAAAGCGCTTCTCTTGACACCAGGGATTTTTTCAAGTGGGTACGGGAGAAGGTAAAAGCTGCGGCTAAGGCTGATATGGGGAAAGTCATAGCCGACCGCGAAATGAATGGGATGGGTCTCGACAAGGTAATACCCGTGCCAATGGCCGGCACCCCGAAGAAGATCGTGGCTATCGGGGCTTCCACAGGCGGGACCAATGCGCTAAGGGATATGCTTTCCCTCTTTCCCCCTAATGGGCCGGCTACTGTTATAGTCCAGCATATGCCCGAACTGTTCACTGGATACTTTGCCAAGAACCTGGACGGCCTATGTAGCATAGAAGTAAAAGAAGCGCAGGACGGCGACACGGTGCGGCCTGGTTTAGCCCTTATAGCTCCTGGAAACCGCCATATGGTGCTGAAAAAAAATGGGATCAGCTACGAGATCAAGGTGAAATACGGGCCCAGGGTCAACCATCAGAGGCCCAGTGTGGATGTGCTTTTCAGCTCGGTGGCCAGGAGCGCGGGCAGCGAGTCTCTGGGAGTTCTACTCACCGGTATGGGAAGAGATGGGGCAAGTGGCTTAAGGATGATGAGGGATGCTGGGGCAGAGACCATCGCCCAGGACGAAGCTACCAGCGTTGTTTACGGAATGCCTAAGGCGGCCGTAGAACTCGGTGCCGCTAAATATGTGTTGCCCCTTTCCAGTATCCTGCCCAAGCTTCTAGCTGCGGTGAAAAGCCCGTCAGGCTCCCGATAGATCTGCCGGGGTTTCGCTGTGATAAGCAGGGAAAAGCTGGTGGCATCCGTGTTTTATGTTTATGTTCCGTTTCGCCGAAATACGGATGAGAAGGTGGAGAGGGCAAGCTATCTCTCATAAAGCTGCTTGATAAGGGAATCCGTTGTTTAATCTGCGCGGAAAACCGAGAATGGTGGTGTTTATAGCGGATTACGTTCTGGTGCACGGCGGCCATAAGGATGGGAGCATATGGGGAAGGGTGGTCTCCCTGCTGGAAGAGCAAGGCCACAAGGTTCTCGAGCCCTTCTTGCCCGATGTGGGGACCTCGACCCTCGTGGAGGTTATCTCCGTGGTATGCGAGCTCTTCGAGGAAGAAGTCCTGGAAGACGTCATCCTCGCCGGACACAGCTCCGGGGCTTCGACCATTACGGGCGTCGCGGACAGGATGCCCGAACAAATCGCCCACCTCGTTTACATGGACAGCTAGGTTCCCATAGTCGGCAAATCGCTCTACGAAATGTTCGAGGACCTCGGCATTTCCCCCGAAACATGCGATCTGCCGCAGGACCCCTGTGACTCGACCCCTGCACTTCGATGCGGAGAAGATCCATAGGATACCGAAGACCTATGCCTTCTGCCCGCAAGGCGAGTTCAAGGCCGTTACCAACCCTTTTTCCGAGAAGATCCAACGTAACGCGGAAAGGGATCACTGGAACAACTACACCCTGGACTCCGGCTACGAGTGCATGGTCTCCCACGCGGACGAGCTTGCGCGGATCCTTTTAAGGTAAAAGCAGACGGAAACCCCATAGATCGCATTAGTTACTGCGACACGTGTGAAATGACTCTCGAAAGGATGGCAATGGTTGCTCTGGCTGGCGCACTCTTGGACGACTATAATAGGTGCGGTTTTATCCGACCACAAACAACGAAACCTCTATGGTTGACGGATAAAGGATTTCCCGGAACGAAGCGATATGGCTTGGAAACCGCTGGCCCTCGCCCACCTAGCGGGTTCAAACACCGCTCCTTCCACCACATTTCTGGGTCTAGAATCTTGAGTAATCTTACATGTAGCAGCCAGAAATTCAAGATTCTAGACCCCTATGCCGGAGGATGTTATTCTTTATATTTCAGCGTGTTAACCCTATAAGAAAAGTAAGCGGTGTGATCGGAAGGGGAAGAGCATTGATGAATACCTATTATGCACTGGAGGACGATAGGCTGGAAGTGCGGGAATCCATATGCGCCCGTGATTGGCGGCGCCCTTTTAAAAAGAACGTCCTCGCTTCCGGATACCGTGTGATCCACCTGGGGGGCCGTTGTAGATGAAGATCCAATACTACATGTTCCTTTTCGGCCAGAAACTGATCTCGTTCCTGCCCATTCGCCTTTCCCGAGCCGTGGCCCGTGCCGGCGGCACCCTCTATTACCATCTGTTCCCCCGCAAGCGAGAGCAGGTTATAAAGAACATGCGACGGGCTCTGGGCCCCGAGGCCTCGGAGAGAGAGGTGAAAAGGACCGCCCCCCGCGCCTGCCGCTATTACGCGGAGTACTGGGTGGACATCCTGTGGCTCCCCACCCGTACGAGGGAATACATCCTCGAGCGCTTCGTCACAATAGACGAGGGATTCCTGATCCAGGCCCTGGACCGGGGAAGGGGAGTGCTGATCATTCTCCCCCATTACGGCTCGTGGGAGGCGGGCGGAGTATACATGTCGAGTCTCGGACCCTTCGCGGCCGTGGCCGAGGTGCTCAGGCCACAGGAGCTCTTCGACCTCTTTGTCGACTTGAGGAAAGGGGTGGGCATAGAGATCCTCCCCTACGATCGCAGCCCTCTGACCAGGGACAGGATGGTGGAGATGCTCGGGGATGGCTACATGCTGGCCCTACTCTGTGATCGGGATCTCAAGGGAACCGGGGTGGAGGTGGAGTTCTTCGGGGAGAGCACCACCCTTCCGCCCGGCCCCGCCGTACTGGCCCGCAGGAGCGGCGCTCCCATAGTCTGTGTCAACGTCAGGAATCTCGACGACGGCACCTGGGTGGGAAAGGCCACCTCACCTATATGGGTGAAGGACGGTGATGGCCGTGATCGGAGCATCGAGGACACCATGCAGGAGGTGGCCCACAGGCTGGAGGACCTGATACGGGATGATCCCGCCCAGTGGCACATGTTCATGCCCTGCTGGCCCAGCGACAGGGAATCCATGTGAGCGATTCCGGATCCTCGGATCGCTTTCCACGTCTCACTACGGTGTCCATGGAAAAGGCCACGACACCATGGTGCTGCTTTGCTTTTAGATCACAGGGTCATAAAATATCTTGAACAGACAGTCTTTTGAGGCATCCATTAGCCTGCGAGGGCTTGAATCCCTCCCCTCCGCCACCATCCATTATATATGTGCCTTGTGAGGGGATTATATATATGATTATAGAATCTAAAGAGAGAAAAACCGGGCTTTCCGCGGATTGCGCCCCTTCTCTGTCAATTCATCGGGTATACATAACTGCGCGTACGGTGATTTGCGTCCGCCTATTGTTGACTATGCGCCTCTATGCTTACGGCAATGCCTGTGAAAAGTCGATACCAGGGAGTGTGGCACCTCCAGACCATGGCTTTCCATGAGCTCTTGATTGGACATCACCGTAGACGCCTCCCCATCGGCTTGTACGCCCCCCTCATCCAGCATCAGCACCCTGTCGCAGGTCTCGAGTATGAACTCCAGGTCGTGCGAGGCGATCAGTATCGTTTGTTCCTCCATTTTCTCGAGAAGTCGTATCAGGCGCCTTCGATAGCGGATGTCAAGGTCCGAGGTGGGCTCATCCAGTATAAGCAAACGCGGTTTCATGGCCAGGATGCCGGACATGGCAACCAATCGCTGCTCGCCGCTTGACAGGTGGTGGGGGGGCCTGTCCAGCAAGTCGGTGATGCCGGTGTTCTCGGCAACCTCCATCACCCTGCTGCTGACCTCCTCGTCGTCGAGACCCATGTTGAGCGGACCGAAAGATATATCCTCGCGCACCGAGGGGCAGATCAACTGGTCGTCTGTATGCTGAAAGACCATGCCCGTCTCCGGTTGAAAGGAGCCCGGTTTTACCTCGACCCCGAACGTCTCCAATCTGCCGGCTGCGGGCTTGAGTATGCCGCAAATAACCAGGAAGAAGGTTGTCTTGCCGGCACCGTTGGGACCAACGACGCCGACCCTTTCAGTGGACTTTATAGTAACGCCTATATTTTCCAGCACGGGTGGCTGCCCAGGATACCCGAAGGTCAGCCCGTCTGCGTATAGAATCGTGCCCAAGAAATCCTCCCAGCGATCTTGGAGCTATCCGGCAATGTAAAGAGCGGCGGCTCGCCCAGACCACACTAGCCTTCTCTCGAGTTCCAGGGCGAGACTCCCACATGCATAGATTACACGTTATCCACGGAAAAGGCCCGTCATAAGACGAAAACCGGGAGAAGAACCAGGGTCGCGGCTAGTGCTATGCAGGTGGCACATGCCAGCAGGTCTACCGCTTGTGGCTTGGTCTTTGCGTAGGTCACGTCTTGACGCCCGTAGCCCCGCAGGGTCATCGCCTGGAAAACCCTTTCGGCCTGTTCGTGACTGCGAGCGATAAGCGAACCGACTATGTAAGCCGTGGTTCTTATGGAGCGAAACGACCTTATCCGGGTGCCACGAAGGCGAGCCGCCGTGCGCGCCCGCTGGATGTCCGCCGCCAGTTGGTAGATATATCGGTAGGTGAAAAGCAGCATATCCCCCAACAGGGAGGGAAGTCCGAGCGAACGCATCGCTCCTATCAGCTTGGTCATCGGGGTGCTGGCGAAAAGAACGGCCGCCACGGCGATGATGCAGAAAAATTTCACCGCTATCATCACCATGAGGAGGCTGCCCTCCTGTTTAAGAGAGATGGGTCCCAGCTGAACCAGTACGGTACTGCCCGAGAAGAACGGCAATACCAGCGCCATCGCCAGCAGGAATATACCCGGGAGCCGCATCCTTCTGGCAAGATAAGAGGCGGGAAGAGATGAAAGAACGAATGCGAGCAAGGCGGCGCACAGCATTAACGGCAGCAGTTCAATGTCCTGGACGGCGGCAAAAGCGAACGCCAGGCACATGATACCGATAAGCTTGACCCGCGGCTCCCATCGGGAAAGCGGATTGCCGGGCGCTACGGAGGCGACATCTTCGCTGATCAACGTATTTCCGCCTCCAGTAATTCCGGCCTCACCCGCTGCAGGAAGAATACCACCAGCCCAGTAAACACTCCCTCCAGTACGGCCAGGGGCATGTGGGCAACCAGCAGGGAAATGATGGCCGCACGTTCCACCGCCACGTCGAGATTCGCGGGTATGGTCAATATCAAGAGGAGCGAGGACATAAGCGCGCCCAGGGCGAGGCCCAAGAAGCCCGCCAGGAAGCCGAAACCTATGCTCCAGGCGGGCTTGTCGCCCCCGAACCTGTAACGCAGCCGAAATATCCCGTAGGCCAGAAGCGCCGGCAACCCCATTACGCAGGCGTTCACACCCAGAGTGGTGAGGCCCCCGTGCTGAAACATCACGGCTTGAAAGAACAGGCCTACCAGTATGGCGGGGAAAGCATACCATCCGAGGACCACCCCCATAAGGCCGCATAAAACCAGGTGCACGCTGGTTGGAGGCATGGGGATATGTATCAGGCTGGCGACGAAAAAGACCGCCGTGAGAAGGGAGGCCGTGGGTATGAGCTCTCGGGGGTTTTCGTACTTACGCTTGATCCTGTCCAGCGACAGCCAGGTAGCGCCACCCGCCACCGCGTAGCCGCCGATCACCACGGAAGCCGGGAGAATCCCGTCAGGAATGTGCATCTGTTTTCCTCCGGCGGAAGTAGAGGGCCGTGCCGGCGAGGCCCCACAGGACGGCCAAGGACATGATCGCTTTCTGCAACCAGGTAAAACCGGTGGAACCACCTGATTCGACGGCTCCCTCCTCCACCTCGATGCTGATGATGTCGCCGTGCCCCGCCTGGCGCACTTTCACCTCCCAGGTTCCGGGAAGCTCGGTATCCGGAACAAAGAAGAATTTTCCCTCCTCGTCACAGGTCCCGGTGAGCCAGGGGTCCGACGGCTCGCCGGGAGCGTATACAGTCACCTGGGCTTCGGACATGGGTTCCCCGTTATCGTAGCAAGCGGCTATCTCGATTCCCTCGCTCGTGGTGTATGAGATTGCCACGCCGTGGGCCATTGCCTCCGGCGCGCCCAGGATGAGCAGCAAACCAGTGATTATCAAGGCTATGGCGGCGGTCGAAGCACCGGCCCGCCGCCGCCTTTTTTCCGAATATCGAATCATAATCGCTTCCAGGTATTTAAGGAATTCCTAGTCAAGCGTTTCGCAGAGGCAGTGGCCTTCTCCGACATGTCCGAGCCCCAGGAGGATCTCATCCAGCTTCTCGACGTCCTCGGCGCTCCACGCACCTTCCAGGGTCTCCGTGTCAACATCCACCACTCCATCCGTGGCGAGGGCGACGAAAGGATCGAAGCCGAGCGCGTCGACGTTCAGCGCATCATCGGCCTCCGTTTCGGCGTCTCCGAAGAGGTGGTCGAGGTGGAAGGTCATCTCGACTTCTGCCGTATCCCCCGCCTCGAGGATGCCTTTTCGCTCGTCGCCGACGTATTCGCCTCCCAGGTAGGCCAATTCGTTGGTGAGCTTGATCGTGAAATCGATGGTCTGCCCATCCTTTTCAGCGGTTCCCGCGAGATAAATGGAATAGCCCTCGGCCTCTCCCGACTCGGCCTCGACCACGTTCCAGGATATCGAGTTGTATTCGCCTGCGGGCGCGCCATCGACTTCCCCAACGATTTCGGGGTCGGCTTGCGGATCCGTCAGGTCGGGCGTATATGCCCCGGCAAGACCCACTTCCTCCACGGACTCGATCTCCCAACCCTCTTCGGTGTCGTAAGGGGGTTCGGTCTGGTAGGCGGCGATGTCGTCCAGGGTGATGTAGAAGTGGTCGAAGCTCAAGTCCCAACCGTCCTTGGAGGTGAAACCTTCGCGGGCGAAATCCTCACCGTTCGCGGTGAATTCAAGTGTACCGGTGTCGGAGGTGGTCTCGCCGCTTGCAGTCTCTTCCTCCGAGTCACCGTTTCCGCAGCCGATAACGGCCACGGACGCCAGCAGTGCCACGACCAGCAGCACGCAGGCCAGCCAGCTCATTTTTCTCATGGGACACTCTCCTTTCCTCGCGAAGCAGGCGAATGATTACCCCGTCCTTGCTGTGCGGTATTTAGAAGACGCGCTGCCTCCAACTTCGATTGCCTCCCAGCCCTCAAGAAATCCCGCGGGTAGAACGCCGGGATAGAGCCTACCCGATCTCATAAAATAAAAGAGCCACCAAGAACACGTCTCAGCCTTCACGGCCTTCCATGCCTACGTGGCTTTTCTACCCTACTGATATATTATAATGTGCTTTCTTTGAAAGCGCCGACGCGGCTTCGTTCCGCGCACGGACGCATTTAAATATAGTATATTGTTAAATCCAGGTCAATTAAATCGTTGTTCCCATCGAGGATCCTGCCTTCCTCGCTTACATCGCATGGCTCGATCATCGTCCCGGCGGCTCGAGCAAGGCCTGTATCCTCGCTCTAGAAATAACCGAAACGGGATTTATCGTCTATGAGCTTTTACGCAGGTCGGTTATTTCTCGTAATGGGCCACGCTGTCCTTGGCCACGATTCACGCCTCTCCGAATAGCGGCAGCACGAACTCGGATATCGCCCGGGTCACTTCGGCGGGTTTCTCCATGGGAGAGAGATGGCCGGCGTCTTCTATTTTTACCATGGAGGAGTTGGGGATACGATCGGCCATGAACTCGCCGTATTTCACGGGAGTCATCTTGTCGTCCGCCGAGGCGATCACCAGGACCGGGGCGTCGATCTCGGCTATGCGTTCCATGACGTCGAAAGTGTCGCATGCCGTGAAATCGTTCCTGGTGACAGCGGGCGGACACTGGGCCATGCTGTCAACGAGCGGTTTTACCCGCTCCGGGTCCGTCTTCTCCGAGATGCTGAAGGAGTAGGATGCGTTTATGAAGCCCTCGAAGTCTTTCTCCAGTGTCTCGAAAATGAGCGGCATCACCCTCAGCCTCGCCCCCGAATTCACGATGATGCCCGCCTTGTACTTCTCCGGCGCGTCCAGGAGTAACTGCAGGACTATCGCGCCGCCGATGCTCAGGCCGCAGATCACGGGTTGGGAAACGCTGAGAGAGGCGACAAAGGCATCGATCGCCGCGGCATAATCCGCGACGCGACCCATCCCCCCGCCCTCGCTTGCGCCGTGGCCAGGCAGATCCAGGGCGATGGCGTTCATCTCGGGCGCGAGCGCCTCCGCCTGCGCTCGCCACAGGATGTTCGACCCCCCGGAGCCGTGGATGAAGACGACGGTGGGAAGGTCCGGGTCCAGGGGCCACCGGCCCGTGATAAACGCTACACCGTCTACTTTGGATTCATGCATCTTACGGGCAGCTTACCACATTGGGGCACGACGCATACAGTGGCTGTCTATTTCCGATAGGTGGTATGGTCCATGATTAAGGGAGCGTCCGAGATGATGCAAACGGAGACGTCCTGTCCGGCCTCGATAATGTCGTTCAAGAGCAGCGGAACCTTGCCCCCGGCGGGAACCACGCAGGGATATCGCGAGGAGCGTGCCCCGTCCGTCATGGCGTAAACGGTGGGGTGGGCTTCCACCTCACCGGGGTTGGACAGGTACAGCCATGTCTCCGTACCCTCGGCGGCGCCGGCATCGGGGATGTACCACTCCATGGCCGTATATTCCACCCCCATACTGCTGTTGCCGAGCATGCCGCCCCGGCAGAAGTAATACGCCGCTTCCTCCGCAAGTATGGGAGTATCCGATTCCACGCTCAAGGCGAGGTCCTTGCCCATGCCTAAGAGCTGATTCAGGCGCAGGGAAACGGTACTCCTGGGAGGAACGCTTATCCTGTGTAACGCGGAGGTTCCCGCCGTATTCAATGAGCGAACCAACACTATGGCGGTGCTCTTTTCGCCGTTGGCCAGGCACAGCCACGTCTCGAAGTTCGCCGCCGTGGACGCGTGCGCGAAAAAGCATCGTTTCGAGGGTTCGCGGGATGAGGAGGCGGAGGCGGATCCATGGTACGTGCTCGTGATATCCTCGTAGACCAGGCGCGATGCCTCGGCATGCACACTGAAACCCGAGGTGCCCACCGACATCACGCAGAGCACATAGGTGAGGCCGTCCACGAACACCACCGCGGCGTCGTTATAGTAGCCTTGGTAATTACCCGTCTTGTTTCCCACCGCCACGCCCTCCGGAAGCCCCGCCGGGATGCCGCTGTTCAAGGAGCTTTCCTTGAGATAGGCGACGACCTCCTGTCCCAGAGGGTCGGTTTGTGCGAACTGCAGTACGCGCATGAGCAGGATGCCCATCTCGCGTGCGGTGGTCGAGTTTATATGGTAGGTGCCGGCGACGGGGCAGCCGATGGAGGCGGCGTAGTCGCGGAAATTGTGATAGCCGTAGACGCGCTTGAGCATGCGTGCGGCCACGTTGTCGCTGAAGACGATGGCGTACCTGCACAACTCCCGCGTGGTGAAACCGCTTCCGAGGGGGGAGTTCTGGATCAAGCCCTCCTCACCCTCCATGTCGCCGGCCTGGTAGGTGATTGCCCTGTTCAGGTCCATCTCTCCCCGCGCGGCGCCCTCGTAGATGTACATTACTAGGAACAGTTTGTAGCAGCTTGCCGCGCTGAATATCTCGTCCTCTCGGTATCCCGCCTGCTCACCCGTGTCGAGGACGTTGAGGTAAATGCCGTAGCTGCCGTAGTTACCGCCCGCCAGTTCTTCCAGCTGAGCCGCGATGGGAGGTGCGGACGTTTCTCCGCCGGTCTCAGTGCCGGATCCTTGAGTCCCTCCCTCCAGGCCGTGCGCACGGGCACGGAGATTCGGCGCGGCCATGAGAAGCGGCAACAGCAAGCATATGAATAACATGAATAGCATAGTCTTTATCCCGCGTGTATCCATGCCTGATCTCGCGCCTCGCCACGTTTATACCTGCCGGTGCCACGGTGGGCGTCTTTGCCGTCCTCGATCAGTGCGGACCATCCGCTTACCTGTGCATTCCACATGGTCCGCTTGGCCTTTCCTTCGCTCACGACCACGTGCATCTTACCCGGGTCCGGGATCGCCGGGCCTGTCACGGGGTATGTTTCCGCCCTTCCGCCGGTAAAAAGCCGATTATAGCATAACTCATGTAGCGTCTACGCGGCGAAGGACGGCCAGGGTGCCGAAATTGTATAGAGTGCGTGCGAAGCATTCTATACTTATATCCGCCCCCAGGCAGGCATGGGTATAGATGCTGCGGTTGCCCACGGCGACGGTAAGGCCCACAGCGTCCCGTCCGATGAGGCCGGGGAGCGGCTCGTTGAAGATGCCGGAGTAGGGGTAGAGGTCGTCCGCGAGGTAGTAGCGCAGGCAGGGGGGATGGCCGTGTTCGGTCATGTGCTTCCCCGATGAGAGCGCCAAGTACTGCGCGTCCCCCAGGGGATAACGGAACCAGCCCATGGTATTGTCGACAGCCTGGTACCGCCAGGGAAAGCCGCTTTCACCCAGCCCCTCAATGAGGATGAGCGCCATTCGCCTCCCCTCCCTGGTGCTCCGCTCGAGGTAGCCCTTGAGGTCGGTGATGGATTTCAGGGCCGGGGGTGGCTCCATACCCGCCGACAGCGGCAGGAACCCGTCCTTGCTCGGCATGTGGGACGGCCGTCTGGCGGGAATCCCGAACCCCTTGACGGTGTGGGATTCCGCCAGCTCCAGGAAGTAATCCGGTATACGCTCGTAGAAGTCGTCATATCCCCCGAATTGAGCTCGCAGTTCATCCCTGCCGACTACGCGTATTACCTCGCCCAGGCCCTCCAGGAAAGCCATGTCCCCGACGGATGGCCGGTAAACCCCCGCATAGGACGAGGGAAAGCCGCCGCCCAGGCCCAACCCGTCCAGCCCGGAGAGGTCGACAAACCCCTCGACCGGCGCCAGGTTTCCGAGGCCGAGGATGAGGAAGTCCAGGCCGCTCGTCGAGATGAACCTCCCGATCTCTTCGTATACGCCCTCGAGTTCCACGTCGAATACGTCTCCCTCCCCGTACATGGTCTTGAAGGAGAGACTGGCATGTATGAGTATAATCAGGGAGGGGGAGTAGAGGCGGTTTATCTCTAGGGCCACGTCGGTAACCCAGGAGGCCGATCGCGGGGAGAGGTCCCCCGGAAAAGGCAGGCGCCCCAACAGCTTCGGTAGCGTTTCGTCACCCATTGCCCCCTCATCCAGAGGCTCGCCGGTCCTGAGGTCGAAGACCGCCTGCCACTCGCCTACGTCTATGAGTCCCGTTTCATCTTTCGGCTGAGAAGGCATCTCGGACCCACCCCCAGCTTGGGTTATGCATGGAGCGGTTCCAGTCCCCGCCCTTGCAGGATGGCCATGCTGCCGTAGTTATATATGTATCTCGCGTAGCACTCGAAGGTGATGTCGGCGCCGCAAAAGGCGTGGGGGAGGATGCTGCGGTTTCCCACCGCCACGCTCAGCCCCTCGACCGAGCGTCCAAGCAGGTCCGGGGAGGGTTCGTTGAAGGCCACGGTAAAGGGATAGGCATCCTCCTCCTTGTACATGCGGATAGTGGGGGGGTACTCGCTCTCCACCACCGGCTTGCCGCTGAACATCACCTGCACTTTCGACTTGAGATCGTACTCGAACCACCCCATGCGGCTGGCGCATGATTCGCAAGGATACGGGAAATCGTCCACCGACCATCCCTCACCCAGGATGACGGCCACCTTCCTGCCCGCCGCCACCACTTTCTCCACCAGGGGACGGATATCCTCGAGGGCCTTCACCTCACCCAAATCGGTGCGGACGGGCACGTTTCCGTCGCTGCGTCCCAGCCGGGCGGGGTGCCTGGCCATTACCAGGGAGCATTTCACGGCCCAACCCTTTTCCATCTCGACCAGGTAGTCGGGGAAGCGGCGGTAGAAAGCGTCGCAACCGCCGAATTCCACGCGGAAGTCCTCGCGCGAGGTGAGGCGGAACAATTGCGGTATGCCGCTCACCAGCTTCAGGTCCTCGGGGGTGGACCGGTAGAGCCCGCATCTATGACCGGATACCCCGCTCACCGCCGCCATTCCCTCCAGGTGCATGAGGTCTACGTATCCCTTGAAGGGAATGAATCCCCCCGAGCCTATTATCAGGGGCTCGTACCCTGGTGCTTCGCGTAGGAACCTGTCCACCTGCCGTTTCAGTTCCGCGAAGTCATCGCCCAGCTCGCTGTCCGAGAGGCCCCCGAAAGCGGCGCGGAAGCTCTGGTTGGCTAATTGCAGGATTATCAGGGAGGGGTCGAAGGCGTCGATCGCGTCCAGCGCGAGGTCGACCACCCAGGCGTTGCCGTGCGAGGACAGGTCCCCGGGATAGGCGCGCCCCGCCAGTATATCGGAGACGGGCCGCCACCCCGGCCCCGGCTCCTCCAAGTCCCGTCCGCTCTCCATGTCCACCCAGGCCTGCCACTCCCCTACGTCCAGTAGCCCTATTTCCCCGGCCATCACACCGCCTCCCCCGTCTCCGCCGAGTGCCAGTCCACGAGATCGCCCACGATCCCCGTAGCCCGGCCGCAATGGGGACAGGCGTCGTCCTCCAGGTCGAAGAGGATGGGCTTGACGCCGCAGCCGCCCAGGCCGACTCTTTCTATGAGGCGCCGGCCGCAGCCGGAGCAATGCGTGGAAAGCCATTGCGAACCGGCGAAGTTCCCGAAATAGATGTGGTTGAGGAATACCCTGGCATCCCGCAATCTCGCGGCGAGTTGCCGTATATCCGGATAGCCCCTGTCCGCCATCTTGTACTCGGGGAGCAGCCGGAAGACATGCCACGGTATATTGGTATCTATGCCTCCCAGCCAGCACGCCAGGCCCCCTATGTGGTAGTCGTTCAATCCCGCTATGATGGGGGTGGTTACCTCCAGGTGGGTCCGCTCGTGATAGAATTCGACGTTGCGCATGACGGGAGCGACGCTCTCCGCGTCCGCATACGACCGGTAGAAATTGTCATCGAATCCTTTCACGCTGACGTTTATGAAATCGGAGGCCTCGGCCAGGCGCCGCGCCGTCTCCGGCGTCTGGTAGCCGTTGGTAAGACATCCAACCGGGAAACCAGAGGCACGTGCCTCCTCGGCCACCGCCAGGTAGTAATCCAGGGAAACGGTGGGCTCGTTCATGGAGAAGGCGATGTTGTGGCATCCGGTCTGGCGCGCCCTTTTCACCAGCCTCCCCGGTTCCAGCCGCATCATGTATACATCCTCCAGGCGGCCCCTCGCCAGGTAGGCGCTGGAGCAGTAGTGGCAGTCGAAGTTGCATCCGGTTGTGGCGAAGACCAGGGTGCGGGAGCCGGGGTAGAAATGGAAGATGGGTAGCGATTCAATGCGCCATACCATGAGCAGGGAAACATGTTCGGGATACCTCGCCTCGAGCCGGCCGCCGTGGTTCGCGTACATATTGCAGTAGCCGTACCTGCCTTCCTCTATCCTACATCTTCGCTCGCAGATTCCACATTCCACCATTTTGAAAACAACTCCCATCTATACGTTTATTTGTCTTCTCGCCGCCTGACTGTCGCCCGCGCCCGGGCCTGTCCAGGCGGTGATGGCCGCGATTTCAATCCCCCACGGGCCCGAGGCCCGCCGCTTCGGCACCCATGGGGACGATCACCTTCCTCCCCGTCTCGGTAAGCTCGCAGCCTATAGCCATCCCGTATGCTTTGGACATGTTTTCCCCCGCAAGCGTCCTTTCCACCGGGCCGTGCTCGAGAATCGATCCACCGTGCAGGAGCGCGGCGTAGTTGCAGTATCTCAGGGCCAGGTTGGGATCGTGCAGGGTGATAAGCACCGTGGCCTCTCTTTCATGGGCTATCCTTTTCACCATCTCCATGATTACAAACTGGTTTTTCAGGTCCAGGTGGGAGGTCGGCTCGTCGAGCAGCAGGAGGGGAGCATCCTGCATTACCGCCCGGGCCAGGAGGACCAGCTGTCTCTCGCCGGCCGACATCTGCATGTAATATTGCTCCGCCAGATACTCTATTCCGAGGGATGACATCACCTCCCAGGCCTTATCGCGTGCTTGGGGTCCCGGTGATGACCATGTGCTTATGTAAGGCGTCATGCCCATGACCACCATGTCGAGCCCGGTGTAGTTGAAGGGCAGGTTCATCGACTGCGGTACGAAGGCCATGGAGAGCGCGATCTCCCGGCGCGGCATGGACCTCACCTCCCGTCCGTCCAGGAGGACCTTGCCGCCCAGGGGTTTCAGTATGGCGTTAACGTTGCGCAAGAGGGTTGTCTTGCCGGAACCGTTCGGTCCCAGGAGGGCGCATATCGATCCGACGGGAATTTTAAGATCGAGATCGCGCAGCACCACGTGATCCCCGTAACCTACAATCAGGTTCACGAGCTCAAGCTGCATACCACACACCGGCCTTTTTGCGCAGGAGGAGATAGGCAAGGAAGGGCGCTCCTATAAAGGAGGTGATGATGCTTATGGGTATCTCGGCGGTGCTTATCATGCGCGCCAGGGTATCCATGAGCAGTAGCAGGGTGCCCCCCAGAAAGGCGCAGAACGGCACCAGGATCTTGTGATCGGACCCGGCCAGGTACCGACCGATGTGAGGTATAACCAGTCCCACCCAGGCGATGGTGCCGCAGGCCGAGATGGAGCTGGCCACGATCAGGGTGGATACGACGATGAAAAAGAGGCGCGTTTTTGTGACGTTCACCCCCAGGCTCAAGGCTTCCTCGTCCCCCATGGTCATCACGTTAAGCCGCCAGCCCAGGGCGGAGAGCAGGCCTATGCCCACGGTCACGATGGGCAGGGAATAGGCCACGTCACGCCAGCTCGCGGCGTGGAAGCTCCCCATGGTCCAGAAGACGATGGAGGGCAGTTCCTCGTAGGGATCGGCGATGTACTTGAGAAAAGAGAGGCCGGCGGTGAAAACCGCCGAGACCACGATGCCGGCCAGCACCAGCACCACGATAGTGCTCTCCTTGGATTTCTCCGCGATGCTGTAGGCGATGAATACCCCCACCATGCCGAACAGGAAAGCCATGGACTGGACGGCCAGAACCCCGCCGCCTAGAAACATGATGGCCAGGGCGGCCCCGAAACCCGCTCCGGAGGATACACCCAGTATATCGGGGGATACCAGGGGGTTGCGGAAAAGCCCCTGAAAGACCGTCCCCGAGGAACCCAGGGCCGCCCCCACGCCGATGGCCAGTATGGTGCGGGGGAGCCTGATGCTCCAGAAGACCGTCTTCATGGCCGAGGCGTTGAGGCCGAGATCCACCCCGAACCCCAGCTTCGCCAGTACCAGTTTGAATATATTGAGCGGGCTGATGGGATATCGCCCTACGCTCATGGAGATGAAGAAGGCGGTGAGGAGCGCCAGCGCGACCAGGAACAGCTTCCCGTTCCTGCTCGCGCCCCTTGCCGAGACGCCACTCCGCGCCGCCTCCCCCTGCATTTTCTATCAGATGGTGCCGCCGATTTCCGTGAAGCTCACGCCGAAGAACTCCTCGAAGTATTCGTTGGCGTACTCCAGGACGTCGACGTCCTGGAACTTGTCGGGGTGCAGGGTCTTGGCGCACCATACCAGCCCCAGAACCGCCTGCATAGAGGGGTAATCCCAGGGCGCGAGCTCGGAGGGGAACCACATAACGTTGCCGTCCTTGGTCGCTGTCAGGTTAGCGAAAGTCGGGTCCGCCAGTATCTCTCCGGGCGTCGCGGTGCCGTAATGTACGACCAGAACGTACTCGGGATTCCAGGCCAGGATCTGCTCCGCCGAGACGTCTTTCCATCCGCCGGAAAGCTCCTCGGCTACGTTATCCCCGCCACAGAGATCGAAAACGTAGCTCTGGTACATGTCCCCGCCGCAGGTGCTGAGCATACCGCTTGATCCCGAGAGATAGACGGTGGCCCTTTCGTCATCCGGAAGATCCTCCAGCCTTTCCTCGATCATATCCCGGATTTCCTGGTAGTAGGCCACGTATTCGTCGGCCTTGTCATCACAGCCCATGGCCTCGCCGAACATCTCCACCGACTCGGCCAGCAGGTCGAGATCCTCGCAGTTGACGCCGAGCGCGTTGAAGCCGAGGGCCTCCAGCTGGTCCACCTGCTCGCTTCCACGAGAGCAGGGCACAAAGATCACGTCCGGTTCCAGTGAGGCGAGGGTCTCCGTATTGATTTCACTGGGATTCCCCACTGCGGGTATCTCGGGGAAGTCGGGGTCAATCTGTGAGAAAAAATCGCCGCTCATGCGGTGTGATGGCTCGTCGCATCCCACCAGCTTGTCCTGCTCTCCCAAGGCGAAGACTATCTGCGTGGCGATACCGTAGTTGGTCGCCACCCGGTTCACCTCGGCCGGCAGTTCCACCTCCCTGCCCAGCTGGTCGACCAAGACTTTGGTGGTCGGCTCCTCTTCCTGTGCGTCGTCTCCATCGTTCCCGCAACCCGCGAGAAGGACGGAGGTTACCAGCAAGAACGAAAGAATCAATATTACGGCAATGGATCTGTAAGTCTTGCTAAACATGGTCTTTTTCGCCCCCCAATCTCAGAATTTATCTCCTACTTCTATAACTGCCCGAAATCCCTCGATTCAAAGGGATGTCGAGAATGCGGATGACTCAGCGAAGCTCTCAGGCCGTGCAAGCTCTCCATCACCCCCTTTCCAAGCACGGGAGGCGCGGGGGTTTCCCCCGGCACCCTATCGGTCCACCGCCATAGCACGGGGCTTTAGGCGCGAGGACTCGGAGGCCCCATGAAAAAACCCATCCGTAGAGGATGGGGAAACTCGAAACGCTGCCACCCTCCTTTCCAAGCACGGGAGGCGCGGGGGTTTCCCCCGGCACCCTATCGGTCCACCGCCATAGCACGGGGCTTTAGGCGCGAGGACTCGGAGAGTCATGTATGACTTCACATTATAAATATCAATGACGTACGCAGGTATTATATATCAATGCTTGCAGCAAATCAACGAGCCGGGCCGCCCCGGAATCAATCGAGGCGTGTGGTTTTACGTAAAGCGGCCTTTTCGTAATTCCCGAACGGGGAGTCGATCTGCCGGTAAGCACCGGATACAGGCCCGAAAACGCATGCATTGCAGAGATGGATCGGTGAGCTAGAGCCTACGTGGAGTGGCTGGCGATTGAAGCATAGCGGGCTATACAATGCGTGGAGGGGGAACGAAAACCTCCAGGATTCCGGTACGTTCCAGCGTCATAGCCTCGTTCGGACAGTGATAGGAGCAGACGCCGCACCCGATAGATTTCCCGTCGTCGATGCGGGCGACGTCATCGGCCAGCTCGATGGCCTGCATGGGACACATATCGATACATTTTACGCAACCGTTGCACGGGTCATCGTCGGCTACGGCCCGGTGTGAGATATAGGTCTGGATGGGGGCCGCTCCGCGATAGTAGAGATCGAAGGTGGCACAGCAGCACTTGCAGCAGTCGTAGATGGCGAACTCGCCACTCTCCAGGTCGTTTTTCTCGTGAAAAAACTTGTGGACCAGGCCCGCTTCCTTGCATTCCTTCAGTATACTCTCGGTCTCTTCCCTGGAGATCTCTTTCCCGAACTGATAATCGATCATGAACCTGGCCGATCGCCCGAAAGTCAGGCAGTTGACCTTTTTGTCCGTTACCTCGCATGTCTCGCCCAGGAGGCTCTTGTGGTGGCGGCAACAGCAATAGCTGACGGCGAAGGTATCGAGTTTATCGATGACCTTCAGAGCATCCTCGTAGGGCATGACGCTGTCCAGCTTCATGTCCATCTCGCAATCGACGGGAACCACCCGCGTCAGGGGGGTACGGCCTTAAATGCTTCGACGAAGTTATCGTAGTTGGCCTGTATCAACCCTGTCAGTTCCTCGAACAGCTTATCGAAGAGAAGCACGAGCGTCTTTTCCTTTTCGCCCGTCTCCCCCCGCATCATGGTCATCTCGAAAAGACCGGGGAAGGGCGGCACAAGGTTGTAAACTTTTATTACCGTGCTCCTGCTGCTGGAGACCATGATGGCCCCTTTATGCAGCAGCCCGTCCAGCATGGCGTCCGGCGAGGTCTCGTCCAGGTCGCATCGCTCCTTTATCTCCTCCATGTTCGGCGAGGGCTTGGTGAAGATATGGATAAAACCGGCTTCT
This sequence comes from Actinomycetota bacterium, assembly GCA_034188985.1. Classification (GTDB taxonomy): domain Bacteria; phylum Actinomycetota; class Geothermincolia; order Geothermincolales; family RBG-13-55-18; genus JAXHVT01. The sequence continues at coordinate 27,426 of JAXHVT010000069.1, forward strand.
TCCTCGTCCAGGATGGTCCGCAGCAGCTCGAGCAGCGTGTCGGTTACGGGCATGGGGATCGGCACGGCGCTGGACATGACCGTGGCCGCCTTGGTCCACACGTCCCCTGATATATATACCTCCCTTATGGTGTCGTGCAACGTAGTCTATGACAGGATCCTATCAACCCAGGAATACTCATCCCGATCATATATAGAAGCCGCCTATGCGGTTTCCAGGCGTGGGAAAAGGGCCATGGCGTTTTCCCTGTAAACCGCGTACCGCTGGCGGTCGTCGAACCCGTCGTAATCCTCGAGCCCCTGGATGGAAGCCTCGGTCACCGCCTCGGTAGCGGGGGATAATCGCAGCCGAAGAGGATATGGGAAGTGTCCATGCATTCCTGTAGGGAGCGCAAGGGCGTGGGGGGATGCCGATGCGCCGTATCGTAGTAGAGGCGCCGTAGATAGGTCTCCGCCCCTTACGGGACAATATCATGCAAGGGCTGCAGGAACTGGCCCAAGGCGAATCTCCAGACCAGATAGGGTACGGTCCCCCCGGCATGGGACAGTATGAAGCGTATATTCGGGCACCTCTCCAGGGTGCCGGTGAAGAGCGGGTTAGCGACGGCCCGCGTGGTCTCCAGGACGAACTCCATCAGAAAAAAAGGGGGGGGCAGGACAGGGGCACGTCGGCGCCGGGCGTGACGAAGGGATGTATAAAGACCACCGCGTTTCTCCGGTCGAGTTCGTCGAAGAGCTCCCTCTGTTCGGGGTCTCCCGTGTACCTGCCTCCCGAGCTGGATACGAGCACCACGCTGTCTAGTTCCAGGGTATCAAGGGAGTATTCCAGCTCCTTCAGCGCGGCATCGACATCCGGCAGGGGCAGCATGGCGAGACCCCCGAACCTGTTGGGGGTGCTCCTCGATGACCCGGGCGTAGTACTCGTTGCGGCGCCTGGCCAGGTCGGGGTAGTACCTGCGGTCATCGAGGTATACCGGAGTGGGTTTGGAGGCGATGACGGTGGCTATGCCGTTTCTATCCATCCATTCCAGGGTTCCGCTCGGGTCCCACTCGGAAAGAACCACGCCGCTTTTCTCCTTGACGCCCGTGCCCTCCATCGCGGCCATGTATTACGGGACCAGCATGTGGCGGTGAACATCGATGCGGTATGGTTCGGTATTCATGTGTCCCCTCCCGTTCCTCCCGATATTCCGGGCGTATCCGGCATTATAATAGTTAAGTGCAAAGCATTATCCTCAACCTTGAAGTTATAGGAGCATTGTCTTGTACAGCATGGCAGCATGCCCCCAGACGGCGTTCATATGTAACGTGCTCGCCGACGGTGGCAGCGCCTATATCATGACCACGGCGGAGACGGCCAGGAAAATCTGCGACCGGCCCGGATGTATACTCAGCGGTGCCTCAAGCTATTCCCACCGTACTATCACCAGGCCCAAGTCCAGGGATCTGGCCAGGATGGGGAGTCGATGATCCTGTCGGCGAATTCGGCCTACGAGCTAGCTGGACTGGGTCCGGAGGATATGGATATCTACCAGATATCCGGTTCCTACCCCGCCCTGAAGTTTATCGTAATGGACTCCCTGGGATTCGTCGAGCCTGACAGGTCCGGCGCCCTGGTGGAGTCGGGAGAGACCAGCCCCGGAGGTAAGTATCCCTGTTTCACCAACGGTGAAGCCCTCTCCTTCGGGCACACCGGAACCGGGACGGGCATAGCGCTGTTTGTGGAATCGGTGCGAAAGCTACAAGGTAAGGCGGGCAGGGCCCAGGTGGATAGCGCCAGGTTCCTGATAGAGAACTGCGGCGGAGGTGCCTTCATGGACTGCCACTTCACCGTCAATGGCAACGAGATCCCCGGTTGAAAAAGCGTCATCCCTTGAAAGAAACGGTATAAAAGCGAAGGGAGATAAGAGATGAACGAGGAAAAAGCGAGCATCAAGGACCTTTTGGGCCTCTCGGATGAAGAAACGCTCAAACCCCTTCCCACATACCAACCAGGTGGTCTCAACCCTTCTTTGCTGCGCCGGGGCGGATCTACCCATCTTCGACATCCTGCAAGAGGTGGAAAAGGCTTACTCGTACCTGCGCAACGACGGGGGAACCATCAACCGTATCATGGAGACGGCGGAGCTCCCCTGGATCGCGGCGGTGAAAGGTACATGCGTGGCGGGAGGGCTGGAGTTCGCCCTGTGCTGCGATATGATCGTGGCGGGCGAGAACTCCATGTTCGGGGTGTTGAGATAAACATAGGGGTGCTTCCCGGGTGGGGAGGTATGGTGCGTCTGCCCAGGGCCATCACGGCGCGCAAGGCGAAAGAACTTCTCTTCACCGGGGCGATGATCGATACCCGGGAGGCTTTGAGGCTTGGCCTGGTCAACAGCGTGGTGCACGTGGAACAGGTGGAAGATGAGACCATGAACTTGGCGAGCAACGTCGCATCCAAGTCAAAAGCCTCCATCCGCGCTGGGATGAACATCGTGAATAATTCTCCGGACTGCGCTTTCATCGACGCCGCCCTGGACATCGAGCGGGGCACCATCATGACCCTGTTGGGAGCGGAGAAGACGCGGAAATACCTGGAGACCGCGATCCGCATGATGCAAGAAGCTGAGAAAAAGATCTAAGAAGGGAAGCACACATGGAGTTTATGCTGACGGAGGAACAGAAGATGCTCCGGGATACCTTCCGCGAATTCTCACGGAAGGAAATCACCAAGGAGTATGTGCGGTAGTTGGATGAGAACTGCGACTTTCCCCCCGAGGACATGGTCAAGAGAATAGCGGACCTCGGTTTTTTTCTGCATCTCAGTCCCCGAGGAATACAGGGGAGCAGGCGCGGGCATGTTCGACATTTGCGTGGCGCTGGAGGAACTGGCCACGGCCAGCGTCGCCATAGCCATGGGGCTCACACCGGCTTTCGGAGGAAGGCCGCTTGCCGAGCTGAGCACGGAAGAGCGGAGGCGCGAGCACCCGCCGGGAATCGCCGAGGGGAAAGAGAAGTGGTGCATGACCCTGACGGAGCCCGCCGGGGGCACAGACATCCTGGGAGCCAACGGCGGAGGTGGAGCTGGCCGGGGTCAAGGAGATGGTGGGTGACCGCCTGTGCCTTACAGGTAACGTCGATATCACCCATGTCCTGGTGGACGCCGGCAAGGAGGAGGTCTACGAGGCGGTGCGGTGCTCCATAGAGGACGCGGGCTCGGGCGGAGAATATACCCTGTCCCCGACCAACAGCCATACGTCCATTGATGCGCAGTGTCTGGCCTGGATGCTGGAGGCGGTGGAGAAGTACGGGCGCTACCCCCTGGATAAGAACGCAGAGCTTTGACCGCATTGGAGGTGGAGCGAATGAGCGGCATTGACAAGGTGAGAGAAGGCCTTGTTAACCTGGAGATAGAAAACATACAGCCGGTAACCAGGGAGGCCCTGGACGCCGGCGCGGCTCCCCTGGATATAGCCCTCGAGGGCTTGGGGAACGGCATGAAGCAGGTGGGGGATCTCTTCCAGTCGGGGGAGTATTACCTCGCCGACTTGGTGCTGGCGGGAGAGACCATGAAAGAGGCCATGAAGATGCTGGATCCCCTGGTCACCGGGGAGGCCCGAGCCGAGAAGGGTCCGGTTGTCCTCTTTGCGGTAAAAGGGGACATTCATGATATCGGCAAAATTCTGGTATCCACCGTGCTCTTCGCCTCCGGCTTCAATGTCAAAGACCTCGGCGTCGATGTTACGGAGGACCAGGTGGTGGACGCCGTTAAAGGCAACGGGGCCTCCCTGGTGGGGATGTCGGTATTGCTCAGCCCTATGATCGGCTCCCTGGGGGATGTGGTCGATGCCCTGAAGGAGGCGGGTTTGAGGAATAGCGTCAAGATCGCCATCGGCGGCGCTTGCACCTCGCCCGAGTTGCTGGAGAAATTCGGTCTCGATGCCATGGGGAAGGACGCCGTGGACGCGGTCAGGATTTTCGAGGGCTGGTACGATCAGGGATTGTAACCGGTACGGGCCTGGCCATGGAGGCGGTTGGCTTCGGCCCAAGCCGTCCGGACAAAGATGAGCTTCGCTCAACGAGCCCCCCTCGCCGAAGCGCTTCCCCATCCGGCATTTCCTCCGGAATCCCGGCTCGAGTCATCCTTCCCCGGTATGTCCGGGTGGAGATGGTTGACGCGTCCACGAACCGGTAAGGGAACCAGGCCCTGCCGACGGTTTCAGTGACCCTGTGATACCAACCCGATGGTTCGACGAATGTTTCGCTTCCCGGGCGGAATGCTGAAAGATGCCGTAAAGACGATTAGAATAGATCATGTGGGGAAAAGCTCGGGTAGCATCCGGAACAATACCGCCGTCGGGGTGGCAGAATAGAAATACGGAATGGGAATAAGCTCTGGTGGGTGGAAGAATCCTATCGACGGTATCGCATTTCTCCTGGATACACCCGGGTGGAGTGGCATACGGATGGTTGTTTTAGGAAGCCCACATATCTAGGGAGAGGGGTTGAAGATGGATTTCGAGTTCGACGAAAGCCAGAAGGTTTTCCGGGATAGCCTGAAGGAGTTCCTGGACAAGGAGATCGCGCCCATGGTGGACGAGCAGGAGAAGAAGGGGCCCATGAACAAGGAAGAGGCCCTGGAGGTCATGCGGAAGTTCAAGAAGATAGGCGTGGGATTCGACGTGGAGAGCATGTCCGATATGGCCAGCGACGCGTTGGCCGTGGGCATCATGACCGAGGAGACCTTCCGGGTGTGGCCCGCCGCGGCCGGCCTAGTCGGCCTCTCCTTTCCCGCGGCCCTGGTCAATATCGCCTCCGACGATATGCGGGACCGCCTGCTACCGAAGCTCATGGCAAACGAGCTCATAGGCTGCTATGCGATAACCGAGCCGGAGGCCGGTTCGGATAACCGGGCCATGCGTACCACAGCAGTGCTGGACGGCGACTTCTACGTCGTCAACGGGACTAAGACCTGGATCACCAGCTCGCCCGTGGCCGACCTGTGCATGCTGGTCGCCAACGACGAAAAGGGCGAGAGGATCTTCCTGCTGGCGGAGAAGGAACAGTCGCCCTACGAGGTCTCGGACCTCCACAAGCTGGGGTGGAGGGCCGCCCCCACCGGGGAGATCTTCTTCGAGGACTGCCTGGTCCCCAAAGAGAACAACGTGATGAACATGGTGGCCTCGGCCATGTCCGGGGACAGGCTCAAGGAGTTGATGGGAGATAACTACGATCCCTCCAAGGTGGCGGATTCCAAGTTCGCCAAGATGATGGGCAGCATGGCCCCCGAGAACATGATCTTCGCTTTCCTGCGCAGCGGAATGGCCCTGGCGGCGGCCGGCATCTCCCAGGCGGCCCTCGACGCCGCCATACAATTCGCCCGGGAGAGAACGCAGTTCGGCAGGCCGATCGGCAGGATGCAGCTCATCCAGGAGAAGCTCTACAACATGAAGGCCCTGACGGTCACCTCGCGGCTTCTAGCCTACTGGGCCTATACAATGGCGATGAACGCCGATCCCGAGGCCCGCATGGCCTCGTCCCTCGCCAAGGGTTACGCTTGCGAGGTGGCGGTGCAGGTAGCCTCGGACGCCATCCAGATACACGGCGGGATAGGTCTGTCCGATGAATACCCCCTTGAGAGATACTTCCGAGACGCCAGGATGCTGACCATACCCGACGGGACGACCGAGATCCAGAAACTGGTGGTGGGACGCGAGCTGCTGGGCAAAGGCTTCTCCGCCTACGTGTAGCGAAAGCCTAAGGGGGTCACATCTTTGATCGTGAATAAATTACCATATACTGGTATAATACCGGAGATCAAAGATATGACTCCCATTACTGCAGCTTGTCCCGCAGATACCTGTAGATGTCGACCTGGGCCCTTACCTTCCTGCACCCGCCGGCGTTTCTCCGCGAGTTGTCCTGGGCTGCGTTGATCACCCTCGCCTTGACGTTGTCCTCCACCTGGATGTTGAAATAGTCGAAGAGCTCCCGTTTCAGGCCCTCGTCGTAGACGGGGGTTCCCACCTCGACGCGTTTCTCTATGTTCCTGTGCATCCAGTCAGCGGAGGATATGTATACCAGGGGCTGGTTGTCATTGCAGAAGATATAGATGCGGGAGTGCTCGAGGTACTTGTCGACGATGCTCAGCACCTCGATGTTCTCGCTCAGACCTTTCACGCCGGGTAGGAGGCAGCATACCCCGCGGATGACCATCTTCACCTCGACCCCGGACTGGCCGGCCCGGTACAGGGCGTCGATCAGCTTCTGGTAGGAAAGGCCGTTCAACTTGGCGTGGATGTAGGCGTCCTTGCCCTCCCTGGCATTGTCGATCTCGTTCTTGATTAACTTGAGAAGCTTTTTCTCCATGCGGATGGGGGAGACCAGAAGGTGCTTGTACTTGAACCGTTTCTTGTTGTTCTGCAGGGACTTGAAGATATCTCTCACCTCGCCCGTTATCGCGGGATCGGCGGTAAAAAGGGCGTGGTCGGTGTAGATCCTGGCCGTGGACTCGCTGAAATTGCCGGTGCCGATACAGGTGTATCTCTCGGTTCTGCAGTCCTTTTTTCGGGTGATCAGGATCAGCTTGGAGTGTACCTTTACCTCTGGGATCTCGCGGATCACAATGGCTCCCTCCCGAGCCAGCTCGTCCATCCAGCCGATATTGGCCGCCTCGTCGAAGCTGGCCCTTATCTCTACGAAGACGGTAACCTTCTTGCCGTTGCGTATGGCGTTGATGAGGGCGTTAACTATCTCAGAATCCTCCGCGACGCGGTACAGGGTCATCTTTATCGAGGTGACGTATTTGTCGACCGCGGCCTCGCGCAGCAGGTCGACGGTGTACTGGAAGGACTGGTAGGGATAATGGAGAAGGACATCCCGCTTCTCCAGCGCCCTGAAGATGCTGTTGAAACTACGCAGGATCGGGTGCTCGAGCGGCTCGGGATTACGGTCCCGCAGCTTCCCATACCTGGCCCCGAGATCCGGAAAGTCGATCATGTACCTGTTGTTCTGGTACCTGGCTCCGGGTATCAACACATCGGGGGACAGGCCGATCTTCTCGACGATATAGGACAGCAGGTCCTCGGGCATCTCCCGGTCGTAGACAAAGCGGACCGGGGGCCCGTGATCCCTCGTGCTCAGCGAATGCAAAGCACGTTCGAAGAAACCGGTGGTTATATCGGCCTCCATATCCAGCTCGGAATCACGGGTCATCTTGATGGAATAGGCGGAGAAGTCGTTGTAATCGAACATGGAGAAGAGATCTCCGAGGCCGTGGCGGATGATGTCGTCCAGGATGATTACGAAAACCTTGTCGCCGCTCCCCGGTATCCTGACGAAACGGGGCAGTACGTCCTCCGGTACCTCCAGCAGAGCGTACTTGCGGTCGGATAGGTCACCCTTTTTCTTGAGCACGATGGTCAGGTAGATCAACAGGTTCTGCAGGAAAGGAAAGCCGTCGACGTTCTCGAGCATTATAGGGACCAGCCTCGGTCGCACCTTCTGCGCGAAGTACTTGTCCAGGTATTTCTGCTGTTTCTCGTCCAGCTCCCTTTCGTTGACCACGACGACGCCCTCGCCGCGCAGTTCTTCCAGCGTGTTCTCCAGGGTCGTGTCGAAGTCGCCGCCCAGGACCATGGCCTTGTCGGTCACCAGTTCGTATATCTCCTCGGGCGTGCCGCCGAGGAAGTTCGAGGATCTCTTCCCCGAGGCGATGCGGCGCTTAAGCTTGGCGACCCTGACGCTGTAGAACTCGTCTAGGTTGGACGAATAGATGCCAAGGAATTTGAGCCTCTCTAACAGGGGGACGGTGGCGTCCTCGGCCTCCTGCATGATCCTGTCGTTGAAGGATAGCCAGCTCAGCTCGCGGTTGATGTATTTGGCGATGGTTAAGCCTCCTATCTGTATTTGCCCGGGTACTCGTAGTATTCCAGCTCGCCCGCGCTCTCCCGGACACCGTCCCAACTGGCGACGTCGAAGCTTAGGCAGATGCACGCGGACGTGGGAATAGTGCCGTCGAAGCTGCCCCCCCAGAGCAGGTACGCCACATCCTCAAGCTCTGGATTGTGTCCCACTATGGCGATTCCGCCCAGCTTTTCGTTCCTGCCTCTTGCGAAATCGACTATGTCCCGCGGGTCCGGGTGATACAGCTCGTCGTGGAAAGATATGCGGTCGCACATATCGTAGAACCCGGCGTAGATGGCTGCGGTCTGGGCGGCTCGGTTGGCGGAGCTGGAAAATATCCACTCCGGCTTGATAACCTGTTTCAGAAGGACTGGCTTCATGGCTTTGAGATCCTTCTTGCCGCGTTTGGTAAGAGGCCTGTCCTTATCCAGGATGGGCAGGTCCTTCCGGCTGGCCTTGGCGTGCCTGACGAGGAAGATGGCCTTCATTTAAAATTCACCCTACCATACAATCGGCAAATCGTACGCCGGGCCTTTAAGAATGGGGGTCATATCTTTTATCTTGGATTCATAAACATTATATGGAAGGGAATGCGGGAATAAAAGGCCGCTCTGTGTTCAGTTTTTTTCGGTCCCCCCCGATTACTTAATAAATATTCGTAAGAGTGGGAAATGTTCATGGTAGCGATCCTGTCGGGAGGGGAATGAAGATGAAAAAGATGCTCGTGGCCCTTCTGTTGTTTGCGTTGTTGGTTGGGATATGCTGTTTCTCGGGCTGCGGTGGTTGTTCCTGCAGCGAGGAAGCAACGGTCCATGTGCCGGATCCAATGGAGGAGGATGAGGATCACACGGTATGTGGATATGAGTTCCCCGATGAGGAGAAGCTGGGATTGCCGCTTTATAAGTCCAAGGTCGTGGTCACCACCGTTAACTCCTCGACCACGGAGAGCGACGGAGTACTTGAGAATACCGGGGTCGATTACGGAACCACGGACGATTTCAAGACCGTGACCGCGTGGTATCAGGACCAACTGGGCACTCCCAGCAATACCTACACCACGGTGGATGGAAAACCGCAGTGGGCCTGGGATAGCAGCGAGGGCGGTTACTATAACCTGATCATCGTAACCGATACAGACGACGGCACCGCCATCAGTGTCATCAAGAGCAAGGAATAGGGACCGGGTTTCACCGGGTAAACAGTAAGGGCTTTCCGGTACGAGATTGCCATACTATGCCATCATATGTGTGACATACATGCATCCCGCGTCCCGATTACACAATATCGAGCAGGCTGTCGAAGCTCGTATTCCCGGCCGGATCGTTCCAGCGGGCTCACGATTCGGTACCCGGCTACTCCCGGCCGAAGAAACCGAGGATCAGCGACGGCGTGTCGCGGGGCTTCTCCATAGGCACCAGGTACCCGGCTAACCTCTCCGCGTTACCCGCCTCGTAATTCCGGGGTAGTCTGGCAAGGGGCTAAGATGCAGACCATAACGCAATGCTAAGCGAACCGGGGTATGCGGCGAGCATGCTCGAGGGGTAAAGGAGTAAGAGGTGGAGGTTGGTGGTGACATGGAATATCTGCATCTCGATATTAGAAGAGAGGGTCATGTGGCAACGTGACCCTTAATCGCCCGGAACGCCACAACATGCTCAGCATGGAGATGATGCACTAGCTGTAAAGAGCGGCGCTGGATTTTCGCGGCGACGTGGATACCCGGGTAGTGATTTTCCATGGAGCGGGCCGGCATTTAAGCATGGGCGTTGATTTAAGGATCCGGAAATGGTGCAATCCGCCCAGGGTACGGTGTTGCTGAAACGGTGGCTTTTCAACTTTGGCCCGGATATGATCCGCGTGCTTCTGGAGATGGACCAGATCACCATAGCTGCCATCAACGGCGAGGCCATGGGCGGCGGCGCATGCATCGTATCGGCCCTCGACTTCCGCATCGGGGCGGCGGACTGGATAGTTGGTTTCTCCGAGTGCGGCTTGGGCATTCCGCTCAGCTGGGTGAGCCTGCCACTCTGCGTTCACCTGGTGGGGTCGGCCCGGGCCAAGCGGTGGATTATCAAGAGCGAGAGATTGGGTTCCAACGTGCTCGAGAAGTGGGGTTCCTCGACGAGGTAACGCCACCCGAATCGCATGCGGAGAGGGCCGGCCTGATGGCGGCGGACTACGTCTCCCGCCCTCCCCTGGCGGCTTAAACGATCAAGCGAAGCGTAAACGAGATCGTCGGAGCTCTCGATCAGGCCGTCATACATATGGACAGCGATCAGGTGCTCCTGGCCGAGACCACCGAGGATTACTGTGAAGGCGTAGCGGTGTTTATGAAAAAACGCAAGCCCGAGTTCAAGGGTAAATAGCGTCGAGGGGGACGGATAGCGGGTAACGGGCGGCAGGACAAACGATTTGGTGAACCCGGGGCATCCCAGCGGCTCCTTCTCACCCATAACACCTGGAGGCCATTTCGCTGGCTGCTTGATGCAATACCTGGCAATGTATGGTAGATAATTCAAGATCAAAGAACTGACCCCCTTGACACGTGAAAAGGGTTGTTCTAGAATATAAACCGACGGTCGGTATATTATAAACGGAGGCGTTTGCCGTGGGTAGACCACTCAAATCCGAGGCCAGGGAGGATACCAGAGGCGAACTGGTGGACGCCGCTTGGCGGCTCTTTTCCACGGCGGGATATGATGCCACGCCGGTAGAGGCTATTCTGGACGCCGTGGGCCTCTCCAAAGGCGCCTTCTATTATTACTTCAGTGGCAAGGAGGACGTCCTGGACGCGGTGGTGGGGCGCATGGTCGACGAAATGGCTCTCGAGATCGAGGGCATCCCGCACATAAAGGACCTTTCCCCCATAGAGAAGATGAACCGTTTCATGGAGGAGATCAGCAAATGGAAACTGGCCCACATGGATATCTTGAGCGAGGCCGTGAAGGTAATCTACCGAGATAAAAACACCATCATCCGCTACAAGATGAACCGGAAGGCGGTACAGGAATTCACGCCCGCGCTGGCGGAGATCGTCGCAGAGGGAGTCGAGAAAGGCGTTTTCGATGTCGAGCAACCGGAGGATGCGGCGGAGATGATCCTCCTTCTCTCCAACGCCATGGCCGAGCAGCAGGCTGCCGATGTTATCCGGCTGAAGAATGATCCGGAAAGCATGCAGAGGGTAATACGTCGCACTAAACTCTATCTGGAGACAATAGAGAAAGTAATTGGCTCGCCGCGTTCGATATTCCCCCTTTACGATAAGAGGATCCAGGAAATGGAGAAAGCTTTGAAGAGTGGAAGGGTGAAAGAGAATGGCGTCTGAAACGACGCTCGCAGCCGAGGGCATCGCCTATACATACGGCGACATACTGGCGGTGGATCATATCTCCTTTCAGGTAAACCGCGGGGAAGTGCTGGGATTTCTCGGCCCCAACGGAGCTGGTAAAACCACCACCTTGAAGATACTCATCGGGCTTCTCGCACCGCGGGAGGGAAGCGTCACTATCCTGGGCGAGGACATGGTGAAAAACAGGGAGAAAGTCCAAGCCCATATCGGTGTTTGCTTCGAGGAGAAGAGCCTTTACGAGGATATGTCGGCGGTCGCCAACCTGAGGTTCTTCGCTTCCCTCTTCGGGATAAAGGATCTGGGTACGACCGGTTTGCTGGAGAGAGTGGGGCTGCCGGAGGATCGCAAGGATAGGGTGGCTAATTATTCCAAGGGTATGAAGCAGCGGCTCATGGTAGCCAGAGCCATGGTGAACCAACCGCAAGTGCTCTTCCTGGACGAGCCCACCGACGGCTTGGACCCGGTTTCGTCAGAGGCGATTCGCACCGTCGTCCAGGAGGAGAAGGCCAGGGGGGTCACGGTATTCCTCACCACGCACGACATGATGGAGGCCGATAAGCTCTCCGACCACGTCGCCTTTATCAACGAGGGGCGGATCGTCGCCCTGGATACCCCCGAGAACCTCAAGCATCAGTACGGCAAGAGGGTCCTGAAGATACGATTCTTTGAAGATGGCGAGCTCGCCGAGGAGGAGCTTTCCCTGGAGGACAGCCAGGTGGGCCGACGTGTCCAGGAGATACTCTCCGCCTACGACGTCCTGGATATGCATACCGAGGAAGCCACCCTGGAGGATATCTTCATACAGTTGACGGGAAAAAAGTTGAAATGAAACGTGTCTTCGCCATCGTCAGGAAAGACCTGTTGCAGATACTGCGCAACCGCTTCGTAGCGGTCATCTCGGTGCTGTTTATCGTTATATTCGCGGTCATGTACTACCTCCTGCCCTCGAGCGTGGATGAGGTATTCAAGATGGGCTTCCACCTCGAGATCGACGCGGAAGCCACCGCGGAGTACGGGCTGGAGGGGGGAGAGGACGAGGTCGCCGCGATGCTGAGCGAGGCGGGAAAGGAGGAAGCGGAGGAAGGACTTGAGCTGGTCTGGGCGGAATCGATCGAGGACCTTGAGAGAATGGTGGAGGACGGGGAGGTCAGCGCTGGCCTGTCCTTCGTGGTCTCGGGGCGGGAACCTGATATGGTCCTCTACGTCTCGTCCAAGACACCGGAGGAGGTGACCGACGCGGGTGAGGCGATCGGCTCCGAGATAGGCTACGCCCTCATCGGCTACGAGTTCCCGGCCGATTTCAAGGCCACGGTTATAGGTCCGGATATGGCGGGCCGGCAGATCCCTATGAAAGACAGGTTGAGGGTGGTTCTACTCGCCTTCGTTTTCCTCCTTGAGCTGTACAGCCTGGGAAACCTGCTTATGGAGGAGATACAGAGAAAGACGGCCCTGGCTCTCCTGATAACTCCCGTGACGCTGCGCGATTTCGTATCGGCGAAGGCGATCACGGGTATCTTGAACACGTTCGTCCTGGGACTGTTGGCGGCACTGCTCCTGGGGGCCCTCTCCGCGAATACATGGTTTGCGATCCTCGTCCTCCTGTTTCTGGGCGCCGTCATGATGGTGGGCGTGGCCTTTATCGTGGGCGCCCTGAGCAGGGATTTCATATCCATGGCCATGATATCCATAATTCCCCTTGTGGTGCTCCTGATTCCGGGCTTCCTGGTCATATACCCGGGCTTCAACTCGCCCATATTGAAGGCCATACCCACCTACTGGCTGCTCGAGCCTTTAAACGGCATACTTAACTACGGGATGAGATTGTCCGACTACACCATGTCCTTCGTCTACCTCGTCCTGTTCATCATGGGCTTCTTTGTGTTGGGATTCGTCATCTTGAGGAGGAGGCTGGCATGAGCGCACACAGGATCCTCGCCATCATGAAAAAGAGCTTGAACCCGAGGAATCCCTACATCATCTTCTCGGTATTGGGTCCACTGATCTTCGCGGCCATTTTCCATCTGGTTTTCGGTATATGGCAGACCAAGCCGAGCATAGCGATCTACGAGGGCGGCGATCGGGCCATAACAGCATATCTCGAGGACGCGGGGGCGGCCGACCTGCTGGTGGTGGATTCGGCCGATGAGGTCGTCGGACTATTGGAGAACAAGAAGGCCGACGTGGGGGTGGTCTTTGCCGAGGGCGAGAAGGAAGAAATCGAGGCGGGGAAGATAACGTCGGTCGATCTTTATATATACGGGGAGAGCCTGGCCGATAGCAGGGCGATAGCCATGGCCACTATCGCCGGAGCGGTCAGATCGATATCCCCCGGGGTGCCGAGCATCTACTTCGAAATGGTGAGGCTGGGGGAGGAGAAAGCGCTGTCCCTGATGGATATGTTCCTGCCCTTCATGGTCATCTACATCATCCTTCTCGGCGGCTTGATGCTGACGGCCTCCTGCATCGTAAACGAGAAGGAGAGAAGGACCTTCGCAGCGCTACTGGTCACCCCGGCGACGCTCCTGGAGATACTCATCGCTTTCGGCCTGGTCGGGATCATCGTCTCCCTGGCCATGGGGATGATCCTGATGCTGCTGACCATCGGTTTCGCTCAAACATCGCTCATGTTGACCGTATTCGTATTGGGTTCGTTCCTCGGGGTGGAATGGGGGCTACTTCTCGGCTTGTTGTCTAGGGACCAGACCATATTCGTGGCTTACATTAAGGTGTTCGGCATCTTCCTCGTCTCCCCGGCCCTTTTCATCATCTTTCCGAGCTGGCCGCAGTGGATAGCCAAGATCCTTCCCACCTACTATATCGCCAACCCGATTTTCCGCATCTCCATCTATGGTGAGGGCTGGAGCGAACTAGGCCGGCAGGTGCTTGCCCTAGCCGGCTTCGCGGTCCTTTTCTTCCTGCCCCTCCTGGTATTCGCCAGGAAATCGTCCAGGTCACAGGCAACCGGGGTACTCACTCTATCGAGCTGACCCCCAAGGTCATGGGGTCTATGATCTTGAATAATATGCCATATAATGTAAGAATACCTAGGATCGTATATACGGATCCTTGCGGATTATTAAGGACACCCTCAATATATATGCCAATAAACAGTTTGGAATTCAAGATCAAAGATGTAACCCCGTTTTGATATGTTATTATCCGTATCAAAGGAGGATGGTGTGAGGATCACCAGTGTTGTAACTCGACGGGATGATAGCCGTGAAGAGCGGTTGGAAAAAGCGCTGCGGGAGCTGTGCGAGCTCGCGATGGATGAAGGCGCGGATCAAAGTGCCGTTATCGAACGCGAGGACATGGCGTTCAGGGAACCATACGCCGATCCCCCGGAAGTCCCGGTTGAAGAGAGGTCGCTGTTCTGACCGGTGCCCCGTTCCCCCAACGATTCGATACAGGAAGCGCTGCGGTTGTACCGCTGGGCGGTCGTGTTCCGGCTGGATGTCGCCTCGGTTCATGATGCGCAGAAACAAGTTTTCAAGATCGCGGGCCCGGTGGAAGCCGCCTCCTTTTACAAGGGTTTCTACCTTGCCACAGGACTCGCGGCGTGAAACTGCAAGGATGTGTTCTGCAAGGCGTACGAAAGGTGCCAGGCTCTTGCCGCGGGAAAACCGTGCCGCCATCCCCTCAGGCCACGACCTTCCATAAAGGCATGCGGGTTGGATCTCGAGACGATCGCCGGAAAGGCGGGCTGGGAGGATTTCAATCGAGACGAGTTCCTCGTGGGGATGGTGCTCATCGATTGATCGGGTTGATGGCGGCCCAATAAACCATGGAGAGGACGTAAGATGGGATCTACGGCGAGGGGAACGAATGGCGGGAATGACGCCTTGCTACGGGAGCTGTGCGATATGGCCAGGGATGGAGGGGCGGAGGACGCCGTTGTAATCGCGGCCGATGATGTCATTGTCGATCCGAGGGTGCGCCTCAGATGCATGATCGCGCCGTGGTATTACTCAAGCGTCTGCGGTAACTGCCCGCCGTATGATGATTCCATAGAGGTAATGCGTTCCAAGGTGGCGCGATACGAAAAGGCCGTATTCTTCAGGGTTGCGGCCGACCAGATTTGCATATCGGCGCCGGGTGTGCCCTCTTGCCTCGCGAACGATAACCTGGACAATGAATGTTACGTACTGAGGGTAGGATCGTATTATATTCTCGTCTACCAGATAGTGACGCTTATCGAGCAGCGGGCGCGCCAGCTGGATTACGAGCCGCCCGGATTCGCAGCCTGTGACTGCAAGGCGGTTTTTTGTCTCTTTCACAACACCTGCCGGGCCATAAAGGACAAATCCAAGTTGCAGGCAACCGGACCTGTCCAGGCCGGCGATGGAAGCGGCAGGGATGAACGCCTTAGCTGTGGCGGCCGATGTCGGATGGGATATGTACCCCCTAGGGAGCAGCAGCCGGCCCGGTGACGCACCCCGGGTATCGTTGCTCGGGCTCGTGCTGGCGTATTGAGATCGGGGAAGAGGGATGAATCCCTTCAAGGTGCTGATAGACAAAGCGAAAAACGCGAGAAAGCACAACCTGACCTACAGGCAGTTATTCTACATATGACGGGGGAGAAAGGAGTTCCTCCAGATATTGAAGAATTTCCGAAAGCTGGAAGGTTCATGGCCGAGCGCCATCAGGAAGTCCATGTCGATGCTCATGCCTTGATTAAGGGGGTCCCGGTAATACCGGCCCCCCATGATATGCATAATTCGAGTAACGGGATTTCGGGCCCCTCATTCTACATGGAGTCATGGCGTGGCATATCGACTAAGATACCCACCGGTTTTATGTAATATAGAGGCCCGGCCTCGTTGCAGGTTCCTTTACCGGACTCCGTGTTGAGATAAAATAGGTAAGACAACCAACGCGTACCGAAGGTGATAATGCGGACGATGAGTCTATATTGGGAGACAGGACATGAAGCCGGGATGTAAGCGCCCGTTACCCCCATCCGCCGGGGTAGTCGTAGTCGGGGCCGGTGTTATCGGTTGCTCCATCGCCAGGGAGGTCACCCGCTACACCTCCGGCGTGGTTATCCTGGACAAGGAGAGCGACGTCGCCTGCGGCACCAGCAAGGCCAACAACGCCGAGGTGCACAGCGGCATCGGAGAGGATGCCGGGACCCTGAAGCAGAAGCTCAACGTGCGCGGCAACTACCTCTACGGCGAGTTCGTCGCGGACCTCGGTATTGAGTTCAAGCGGCAGGGATTGCTGATCGTGGTAACCCAGCGAACCCTGCCGAGGGAAGAGGCGGGCGATATGTCCGAGAGGGATAGGGACGACCTGCTGCGGAGGAAGATACCGGAGGGTATCATAGCTTATGGTGAGAACGCGGGAATCCACGGCCTGCGCGTCTTGACACGCGAGGAGGTATTTCGCACCGAGCCCAACGTCACCAGGGAGGCCGTCGCCGGCGTCTTCGACCCCACTTACGGCCTGGTAAGCCCCTATAAACTAACCATCGCCCTAGCCGAGCACGCCGTGATCAACGGGGCACAGGTGTTCACGAACACCGAGGTAACCGGGTTCCGGGTGGAGGACAGCCGGGTAAGGGCGGTCATAACCGACCGGGGCGAGATAGAGACCCCCCTGATTGTGAACGCGGCGGGGGTCTTCGCAGACGAGGTGGCCGACATGGCCGGGGCGGGGGGGTTCGAGATCCACGCCCGCAAGGGCGCCACCTTGCTCTTCGACCGCGAGGTGACCAGCGAGTACGTACACAGCAGCGTCGCGGAGTTCAGGCTTCCGGGACAGAGGAAGTCCCAGAGCAAGGGCGGTGGGGCCATGCCCACCGCGGAGGGCAATCTGCAATTGGGACCCACCGCCGTGGAGGTGGATGATAAATACGACACCTCCATATCCGCGGAGGAGATCGAGGAGATCTTCGAGAGGTTTTATTATCTTCTGCCCGGGTTTCCCAAGGAGGCGCTAATCTCCGCTTTCAGCGGCTTACGTGCCCCCACCCGCGAGGAGGACTTCGTTATCGGGGCCTCTAACGAGGTGGAGGGTTTCGTGAACGTAGCCGGCATACAATCGCCGGGGCTGGCCTCGGCACCGGCCATCGCCGAGATGGTAATGGGGATACTGCACGACCTGGGTATACCGCGAAAGGAGAGGACGGATTTCGATCCGAGGAGGCCGGCGCCTCCCAGGTTCTACGAGCTGGACAACCGGGAGAGGGACCGGCTGATAGCCGAGGACCCCCGCTGGGGTAATATCATATGCCGCTGCGAGACGGTGAGCGAGATGGAGGTCATCAAAGCCATACACTCCATTGTCCCCGCCACCAATATGGACGCGGTGAAGAGGCGCACCCGCACCGGGATGGGCCGCTGCCAGGGAGGCTTCTGCGGGGACAGGGTGGCATCCATCCTGGCCCGCGAACTGGGCATGCCCATAACCGGTATCACAAAGGACGGGGAGGGCTCCCCCGTATACCTGGGCCGGACGAAGGGCTTTGCAGGAGGCGAGGAATAGATGGACGCGGCGAGGAGGCCGGACGCGGTGGTTATCGGAGCTGGACCGGCCGGGCTGGGGGCCGCCCTGAGCGCGCGCGAGGCGGGGCTCGCGGACGTCATGCTCATCGAGAGGGACTTCGAGCTGGGCGGGATACTCCCCCAATGCATCCACGACGGCTTCGGCTCCATCGTCTTCGATGAGGTGCTGACCGGGCCGCAGTACGCCCAGCGCTATATAGACCGGGTGGAGAGATCGGACATAGATATCAAGCTGAACACCATGGTGCTCGACCTGGCCCCCGACCACCGCATCGTGGCGGTGAACAGCCGGGAGGGCATCATAGAGATAGAACCCAGGTCGGTGATACTGGCCATGGGCTGCCGCGAGAGGACCCGTCACCAGATCATGATCCCCGGATACCGCCCGGCGGGGGTGATCTGCGCGGGGGCCGCCCAGAGGGATATCAATATCGTGGGGGTGATGCCGGGCAGGAGGGTGGTTATCCTCGGCTCGGGCGACATCGGCCTTATCATGGCTCGCAGGTTTACCCTGGAGGGCGCCGAGGTGGAGGGCGTCTACGAGATCATGGACCAGCCGGGAGGGCTCACCCGCAACGTGGTGCAGTGCCTACACGACTACGATATACCCATGCACCTGTCCCACACCGCCACCTTTATCCACGGCAGGAAGAGGGTCGAGGCGGTGTCGGTGGCCGAGGTGGACGATGACCTCAAGCCCATAAGGGAGACGGAGCGGAAGATACCTTGCGACGTGCTGGTCCTCTCCGTGGGGCTCATTCCCGAGAACGAGCTCTCCAAGATGGCCGGTGTGGCCCTCGACCCGGTGACGGGAGGACCGGTGGTGGACGAACGTATGCATACCTCGGTGGAGGGCATCTTCGCCTGCGGCAACGTGGTGGGCGTCTTCGACCTAGTGGACTACGTTACCCGCAGCTCCGAGGTGGCGGGGAGGGGAGCCGCCGAGTATGTGCTGGAGGGAGCGAGGAGGGAGCCTCCCATCCGGGTGGTTCCCGGCAGAAACGTCTTTTTCGTGATGCCACAACTGGTGAGAAGGCTGGATCGCGACATGGACATCTACTTCCGGGTGGAGCGGCGGGAGAGGGACGTACGGGCGAAGGTCCTGGTGGACGGGGCGGAGGCGTACGACCACAAGGCCAGGATGGTCCGTCCCCCCGAGATGCTGCACGCCACCATATCCCCCTCCGATCCCGCGGGCGGCGTGGGGGTCGGGGCTGTCGAGGTGAAAGTGGTGCCCGGCGATGAATAAACACAGCTTCGTTTGCATAAATTGCCCGTTGAGCTGCTCGCTGGAGCTGAGCGAGGAGAACGGCGAGGTGGTGGAGGTAACCGGTAACGAGTGCAAGATAGGCGCCAGGTACGCGGAGGAGGAGTTCAAGGATCCCCGCCGGATGGTTACCACCACGGTGAGGGCCAAGGGAGGGGCGCTTCCCCTACTGCCGGTGGTTTCCTCGGCCCCCATACCCAAGAGGCTGGTACGGGAGGCGGTGCGGGTGCTGGGCGACGTGGTGCTGGAAGCCCCCGTGGATGAGGGGCAAGTGGTCTACAGAGATATCCTCGATACCGGGGTGGACGTGATATCATCGCGCAAACTCGAGGCCGAATGATCGAGGGCCAGTGCCCGAGGCGCCGGTTAACTCAAGAGACGCCGCCGTATGGCCGCTGGTCCGGAATGTCCTGCCAGGCGATATCTTTCCCGGGGAGCGGTTCACGCGGAAAACACCGTACGGCCCTACCCTGACGAAGCATAAGCGGGATCGATGGCATTGCCGGTCCGCCTAGTAGTGGAATAGAATGCCGTGAGACGAGCAAAAACGCATGACGGCAGTATGCAGCGATCAAGGGAGTGATTCGGGATATGGGGCAGGCATCCATTCAGGAACAATGGCCCGAGGCCGGTAAGTATTGCTGGGGCTGCGGCCAGAGGAACGAGCGCGGGCTGCGTATAAAGAGCTACTGGGACGGGGACGAGGCGGTGTGCGCCTGGCAGCCGGAGAACTACCATATCGCTTTCCCCGGCTACCTGAACGGCGGCATCATCGCGACCATTATAGATTGTCACAGCGTGAACGCCGCCAACTCGGCCGTTTACCGGGAAATGGGAATAGAGATGGGGAAGGAGCCGTTTATCCTGTATGTCACCGGGTCCTTGCATATCGATTACCTGCGGCCGACGCCTCTGGGAAAAGCGGTGACCTTGCGGGCCAGGATCAAGGAGATGGGGGAAAGGAAAGCGGTGGTCGTCTGCTCCCTGTACTCCGGCGACCTGGAATGCGCCAGGGGGGAGACGGTCGCCGTAAGGATGGATCCGGCCGGATTAAGCGGAATGTAACGGTGCCGGAAGGCGCCTGGGAGATGCGAGACGTCCTTCGCGGCGTATAGTCCCCCGGGGGTCAGGCGGCGAGGGGCTCTTCCGCGGTTTCGGTGCCGCCTGAGACGCCATGGAACCGTCCCGACAGCCGTTATGCGGGGGCTCAGACCGGCTTCTTTCCCAGTTTCTCAAGCTTGGGCTTGATCATCACCCGGCAATAGGGCTGATGCGGGTTCCTCTCGTAGTACCTGTGGTGATACTCCTCGGCCGGGTAGAATCTCTCGAGCCTCCTGACCTCGGTGACCACGGCCGAGGCGTAGCGGCTGCCTATCCCGTCCAGAAAGCCCTCGATTATCTCCTTCTGTTCCCCGGTGTTGTAGAGGATGATGGAGCGATATTGGGTGCCGACGTCCAGGCCCTGACGGTTGAGAGAGGTCGGGTCGTGGGCCGAGAAAAAGACCTCCAGCAGGTCCTCCAGGGAGATCCTCCGGGTATCGTATCGTACGCGTACCACCTCTGCGTGTCCGGTGCTCCCCCCGCAGACCTCCTCGTAAGCGGGATCGCTTTTGTGTCCGCCGCCGTAGCCTGGAACGGCTTCTACGACCCCGTCCAGGGTGTTTAATACGGCCTCTATGCACCAGAAGCACCCGCCGCCCAGCACTATCTCCTCGAACTCAGTCTTCATCTTCCTCATCCTCGAATACCAGCGAGATGGAATTTACGCAGTGACGCGTGTTCTTGGGGGTGAAACCCTCCCCGGTGAATACGTGGCCGAGGTGGGCTCCGCACCTGGAGCATATTATCTCGATCCTCATCCCGTCGGAGTCCGGCACCCTCTTGACCGCCCCCTCCACCTCGTCATCGAAGCTGGGCCAGCCGCAGCCGGAATGGAACTTGTCGCCGGAGCGATAGAGGGGTGCACCGCACCGCTTGCAGCGATAGAGACCGGGCTCGAAATGTCCGTCGTATTCTCCGCTGTAGGGCCTCTCCGTCCCCTTGTGTAATATGACCCTCTCCTCTTGCGGGGTCAGCTTCTTATATTCCATACCAACAATATAGCCGCTGCGGCGCTTCCGGTACCATGTTTCATATCAACCCCCCTCCCCGCACCAAAAACATCAGAAGATGGGGTCAGGCACTGACATCGGACATTGACCAGTTCAGAACATATACAAATATATCAACCCCCCTCCCCGCACCAAAAACATCAGAAGATGGTGCCAGCCCCAGAAATCTGACATTTTCAAATCGGTGCCTGACACCGGGGTTATTCGACTAGCGACTGAAGATGACAGAAGTTCTCAGCGGGGTCGGGTTGTTTCATTATGGCGCTTCCCACGCAGATGTGGTTTACGCCGGTTGCGGCTATCCTGGCGATATTTTTCTCCTTGACTCCCCCGTCGATCCCGGTCTCCACACAGGGCTCGGCGCGGCAGAACTTCACCAGCTTGTCCAACACCTCCGGGATAAAGGGCCTGCCGTAGTAGCCGGGATGCACGGAGAGAAAGAGAACGCAGTCTATTCCACCCGCCAGGTGCGCGAAGTCGGCCAGCTCCGTTTCCGGGTTTACGGCTATGCCCACCTCGAGATCGAGCTCGCGGGCCTGGTGTATGGTTTCCAGGGGATTGTCGACGGCCTCGAAGTGGAAGATCACCCTCCGGGCCCCGGCCTGTCGGCATATATCGAACTGGCCTTCCGGCTCCTCTACCATGAGGTGGACCTCGAAGGGTATCCTGATCATGACATCCAGGAGTTTCCTGGTATGCACACTGTGAGAAGGCACGAACTCCCCGTCCATGATATCCACCTGCATGTAGGGGGCGAAGGTCTCCACCCGCCGCGCCATGGCCTCCAGCTCGGCCGGATCGTCGGTAAGTATCGCTGGCACCACCCTGCTGGCCATACCGATAATCACTCCCTCATGAAATCATTGCCGCCGCCTCTTGAGCTGGACCCCCCGGGATACCGTTGTGCCCGATCTTGCCACTGGCGGCACATACTATAAACCACGTGCGTTATCCGTCCGGACCAACTCAACGTTAAGCTTTGAATAACGCAGTGGTCTCGGGCTCCGTAACATGATACCAGAGAAATCGTTTCCCGGTTATACCGCGTGCAGGAGGGCTGTCACGTTACTATACATTTATACGTGTCCGTGCGGGTGTGGAGAACCGGCTGGGGCGTTACGGTGCCGCTTACAGGGGTTGCGATGGAAGGAGCGCGGCCCCGAGCTGGCCTCCCTCGTTCCCCAGGATCCCTGGGATAACACGCACGTTACGCCTGCTCAGGGGAACGGCCAGTTTATCGATGGACAGGCGCATGTTCATCTCCATATAGGGGAAGGCACCCATCAGTCCTCCGCTCAGGGTGACGGCTTCCGGGTTGAATATGTTCACCAGCGTGGCTATTCCCACACCCAAGTGCCTGCCTGCCGCCGCCAGTATGGAACGGGCGAACTTCTCCCCGTCACCGGCATGGCGGGCGACGTCCTCCGCCCCGAAGCCCCCCGGGTTCTGCAGGTATTCGGCCACCATGGGGGATTCGGCCTGTTTTCTGGTCAGTTCCTCGACCCTCCGGGCGATGGACCATCCCGATACCAGGGCCTCCAGGCAGCCATGGCCACCGCAGGTGCACACCGGGCCGTTCTCCATGATGATCATGTGTCCCAACTCCGCCGCCGAGCCCAGAGCGCCCCTGTATACACGTCCGTCCATGATGATACCTCCTCCGACCCCCGTACCTAGGGTCAGGTGCACCAGGTATTTCGCACCCTGCCCGGCCCCGAAATGGGCCTCGGCCAGTGCGGCCACGTTGGCGTCGTTATCCACGAAGACGGGCAGGCCGCATCTCTCGGACAGGAGGTCGCGCAGCGGGAGGTCGCGCAGCGGGAGATTGGGGGCGAAGGTGACCACGCCGCGCTGGTAATCGATGTAACCGGCTATGCCCACGCCTATCGCCTCTACCTCGAAGCCCCTGGGCTCGGCCTTCCTTCTGAGGCGGTTGGAGATCTCCACCAGGCCTTCGACAACGCTCTCGGGCGATGTTATATCGGTGGGCACCCGCAGCTTCTCCACCGCTTCGCCCTGATTCAGGACCAGGGCCGCAATCTTTGAACCGCCCGCGTCGATACCGATTACCGCCATATCGCCCTCCTCGTATCGCGGCCCCACCTGTTATCATTACACGCCGTTTAATTCGAATTATAATAATTTTCCAAGCCAGTTGGAATTGAACTCTGGGGGCGGTGCTTTACGCTGATCGGCCAAAGGCTATATATTATGAGGACATGGCAACCGAGGGGAAACGGGATTTACCCGTTTTTATAAAAGGAGCCCTTAGGGCTGAAAGGGAAAAAGAAGGCATGGCGGAAAAAGCCTACCGCCTTTCCGAGAATTACGAGCGTCGCTGCACCGGGTGCGTCCAATCGGCGGTGGCGGTAGTGCTCGATGCCCTGAACCTGGAGAACGAGGACATCTTCAAGGAGCCAGCGGCCTGGCGGACGGTATAGGCCTCACAGGGGATGGTTCCTGCGGTGCTCTGACCGGCGCCTCCATGATCATCGACCTGCTTTTCGGTAGAGAGCGCAAAGATCACGAGGACATGATGAAGCCCGTCAAGCTCATCTTGAACAGTTGAACCCCGATTTTGGCCAACCCCGGACATAAAACTCCAGGTAGATGGATTGCGGCTTGGAAACCGTGCTTGAAACTAGTGCCACGTTTAAGGTAGTTAAT